>NZ_CP113060.1:2412225-3088338 GCF_026625725.1 Pseudomonas sp. SL4(2022) | reverse complement strand
AAGCGCGCATCGTCCATCGCCTGGACTGGGAAACCTCGGGAATCATCGTGCTGGCCCGCGATGCCGACAGTCACCGCGAACTGTCGCGGCAGTTTCATGACCGCGAAACCGAAAAAGCCTACACCGCCCTGTGTTGGGGCCAGCCGGAACTGGACAGCGGCAGCATCGACCTGCCGCTGCGCTACGACCCGCCGACCAAACCGCGCCACGTGGTTGACCACGAACTGGGCAAACACGCCCTGACCTACTGGAAGATGCTGGAACGCCACACTGAACATTGCCGCGTCGAACTCACGCCCATCACCGGCCGCTCACACCAACTGCGCGTGCACATGCTGTCCATCGGCCACCCACTGCTCGGCGACGGCCTGTATGCCCACGAACAAGCCCTCAACGCCTACCCGCGCCTGTGCCTGCACGCCAGCATGCTCAGCCTGAGCCACCCGCAAACGGGCGAGCGCATGCGCTTCGAGTGCCCGGCACCGTTCTAAGAGTCTGCTTACGATCTGCTGCGCGTCAGCCCTGCTGCGTTAAAAACAGGCTCGGAAGGCTCATCTACAAAAGTACACTCCGCTTCCTCGCCGCTTTGACCAGCCGGAGGCTGTTACTTCGTAGCGCCTTGCATGGCTCTGGCTCGCAAGATCGAAAAAGCATCTAAGCAGGCCTCATATTGAGAAGAACGTTTAACCCTGCTTACGCGGCCAGATCAGGCTAAAGCAGGCACCGCCCAGCGCTTCGCTGCGGCTGATTTGTGCGCGTCCGCCGTGCCAGTAGGTAATGCGGCGCACGATGGACAAGCCCAAGCCGTGTCCGCCCGAGGCGCGGGTGCGGCTGTCGTCCAGGCGCAGAAAGGGGGTAAAAATATGCTCCCAAGCCTCTTCCGGTACGCCGGGGCCGTCGTCTTCGACATCCAGCCGGCAACGCTGCTGGCCGACCTGATAGCTGACGCGCACCCGTGATTCGGCATGGCGCATGGCGTTACTCACCAGGTTTTGCAGGGCGCGGTGCAGGTAACGCAACTCGGCTTCCACCCACGCGCCGCTGCCGTCTAGCGCATCACGCGAGGGACCATGTTCGACCCGTACGCTCGCGCGCAGCGGGGCCAGTTCAGTAATCACCTGATCGATCAACTCATCCAGATCGACTTGCTGGAAGTTCAGCGCCGGCGCGCCCTGTTCCAGACGGGCGTAAGTCAGCATCTCGTCGACCAGCTTGTCGAGATCCTGAATATCACTGTCCATGCCGTCCATGTATTTGCGCCGCGCCGCTTCGGTTTGCGCATCGCCGATCATTTCCAGACCGAAACGCAAACGCGCCACTGGCGTGCGCAATTCATGAGACACCGCGCGGACCATTTCACGCTGAATACTCAGGGAGCGCTGCAGGTGCTCGGCCATGGCATTGAAAGCTGCCGCCAGACGCCCCACCGAATCACTGCCACGGGTTGGCACGCGGGCATCCAACCGACCACTGGCAATGCGTGTGGCCGCCCCCTCCAGGTCACTCAGGCGCTGCTCCAACGGCCTGACCAGCAGATACACCATCAGACCGATCAGGCTCAGGCTAAGCGCGCCGATCAGTACCAGCCACTGCACCGGATACGGATTCATCTGATACAACGGACCGATTTCCAGCACCCAGGGCGTATCGACGATACCGGAGAACACGTGGATGCTGTCGCCGCCGCGCCCCAGGGCCATCACCGTGTCACCCTCATCCACCCGGCGACGCTGATCCGGGTCAAGGTCGGCCTGATCAAGACGCCCCAGGCGCAGGTCGAAACCAAACTGCTTGTCCTGCTTCAACGCCGCCAACCGGCGTGGCTGTTCATCCCAGGGATAGCGCACCAGTTCATCGATCAACAGAAAGCTGGTGGCACGCGCCAGTTGCTCACTGACCTGCTGCACATCCGCCACCAGCACCAGCGGCTGCTGCGCCAACTGACTATAAATGCGCGCTTCATGCGGCCCGGTCTGCTGCACCGACACCAAACCACGCCGCAGGCTGTTGCGCACACCACTGTCGAGACGGGCTTCATCCAGCACCTCGATGCGCAATGGAATACCGAGCAAGCGCCCCCATACTGTGACGGCACGCCGCCGCTCAATCGCCGACATCGGCGCGAGGTTATCGGCCATCAGGCGGAACGTGCCCTGCGCCAGGCGCTCGCTGTACTGGTCCACGCGCACTTCGTTGAGCAGCTGCAAGGCGCCGACACCGAGCAGCGCCACCAGCACCAACACAGCCAACATGCCGCCATAGATGCGCAGAAAGATCGAATTCATCGGCCGACTACAACGCAGTTCATGCCATGGCCTCGGCCGCTTCGGCGACAAACAGGTAGCCCTTGCTGCGCACGGTCTTGATCAGCCGTGGGTGCATTGGGTCGTCACCGATCTTCGGGCGGATGCGCGAAATGCGCACGTCGATTGAGCGGTCCTGACCGTCGTACTCGATACCACGCAGGGCGTTGAAGATCTCTTCACGCGAAAGAATCCGCCCGGCATTGGACGTCAGTAGCCACAGCAAATCGAACTCGGCGCTGGTCAGCTCGATGCTCTGCTCGCCCAGCCAGGCTTCGCGCATGGCACTGTCGATCACCAGTTGGCCGAATTGCAGCCGGCGTCGCTCGCCTGATGCCTGTGTTTCACTGCCTTCATGGCGACGCAGCAGCGCCCGGATGCGCGCCAGCAGCACACGCGGACGCACCGGCTTGCACACGTAGTCATCGGCGCCCATCTCCAGACCCAGCACCTGGTCCATGTCATCCGTACGCGCGGTGAGCATCAGAATCGGTCCGTCGTACTGACCACGAACCTTGCGGCAGATCGACAGACCGTCTTCGCCGGGCAGCATCAGGTCGAGGATCACCAGGTCCGGCTGTTCCTGCAGAATCCGCGCGGCGGCCAACCCACCGTCCATTTCGATGGACACATTCAGGCCATTACCCTGCAGGTAGTCACGGGTCAGCTCGGCCAGACGCTGGTCGTCCTCGACAATAAGAATGTGCCACGACTGCTGCTCCACTACCGACTCCCCGACAAGACCAAAAACGCTCGGCATTGTATCAATGCCCCGGACAGTGCATAGCGCATGCCAAAAACTTGCAAAAACACTAGATGTAGTATCCGTCTGTGAGCCACGCCACGTGTGTACAACCCGTGGAAAAACCCCGCTCAACACCGACGAACGGTACACCCCAGCCAATACGCGGGCTTGCCGTCATTTGGCCAGTTTAACCCACAAACCACCCACAACTTATCCACAGGATGTTAGCCATCGATTGCCTTGCAATACCCCACACAGCGCATTATCTTGTATGCCAATCGCGCGACACCCACCACATGTTGGGTTTAGCCTGGCAACCGGACACAAGAAGAATGACTCGCACACGGCCTGGTCCCAGACCGTCACCGGTGGCCTGAAACGCTTTATGCAGTACACCTGCGCTACCTCGGCAGGTTTAGCTCCAGCGTCGCGCAGTGCGCGCCTGAGCACGAATAAACGGTCAACCGCATACGCGGTTGCACCACTAGATGTAGTAGTTGAGGCGTAAAAATGCCTTGACGCGTGACTCTTGAGCCAGGAAGGCGCTTTAGTCGTTCCTTACCTGCCCAATTTGCAAGTCCCCGTGTACCCAGCTCTTGGCTGTGCCCACGGTATTGTTGAAATGGAATGAATGCAGTAGCCGCAGTGATCGACGACCAAGCGTCTAACTAATAAATACAGAACATGGAGACCTTCATGCATACCGACACCTCTCGCGAGAACCCGCAGGCCAATGTGCCGCAGGCTACCGATGACAACCAGAGCCTGAGCGCCACCGCGCCCGGTCAACTGCGGGTGATCAAGCGTAACGGCACCGTGGTGCCGTACACCGATGACAAGATCACCGTTGCCATTACCAAAGCCTTTCTCGCGGTAGAGGGCGGCACCGCTGCTGCCTCGTCGCGCATCCATGACACCGTCGCGCGCCTGACCGAGCAGGTCACCGCCACCTTCAAGCGCCGCATGCCGTCCGGCGGCACCATCCACATCGAAGAAATTCAGGATCAGGTTGAACTGGCCCTGATGCGCGCCGGCGAGCAGAAAGTCGCCCGCGACTACGTGATCTACCGCGAAGCCCAGGCCACCAAGCGCAAGAACGCCAGCGCCGGTGAAGTTGCCCAGCCGCACCCGAGCATCCGCGTCACCCACGCCGACGGCAGCGTAGCGCCGCTGGACATGGGCCGCCTCGACACCATCATCCGTGAAGCCTGTGAAGGCCTGGCGGAAGTGGACGGCGAGCTGATCCAGAAAGAAACCCTGAAAAACCTTTACGACGGCGTGGCACAAAGCGATGTCAGCACCGCTCTGGTGATGACCGCGCGCACCCTGGTTGAGCGCGAGCCGAACTACAGCTACGTCACCGCACGCCTGCTGATGGACAACATCCGCGCCGAAGGCCTGGGCTTCCTCGGTGTCGCCACCAGCGCCACCCACCACGAGATGAGCGAGCTGTACGCCAAGGCTCTGCCGGCTTACATCGCCAAAGGTATTGAGTTCGAACTGCTCAACCCGGTGCTGGCCAGCTTCGACCTGGAAAAACTCGGCAAAGCCATCAACCACGAGCGCGACCAGCAGTTCACCTACCTGGGCCTGCAGACCCTCTACGACCGTTACTTCATCCACAAGGATGGCGTGCGCTTTGAACTGCCACAGGTGTTCTTCATGCGCGTGGCCATGGGCCTGGCGATTGAAGAGAAACAGAAAGAAGAGCGCGCCATCGAGTTCTACAACCTGTTGTCGTCCTTCGACTACATGGCCTCGACGCCGACCCTGTTCAACGCCGGCACCCTGCGCCCGCAGCTGTCGTCGTGCTACCTGACCACCGTGCCGGACGACCTGGGCGGCATCTACGACGCCATCCGCGACAACGCCCTGCTGTCCAAGTTTGCCGGCGGCCTGGGTAACGACTGGACCCCTGTGCGCGCCCTGGGTGCCTACATCAAAGGCACCAACGGCAAATCGCAAGGCGTGGTGCCGTTCCTCAAAGTGGTCAACGACACCGCAGTAGCAGTTAACCAGGGCGGCAAGCGCAAAGGCGCGGTGTGTGCCTACCTGGAAACCTGGCACATGGACATCGAAGAGTTCATCGAGCTGCGTAAGAACACCGGTGACGACCGCCGCCGCACGCACGACATGAACACCGCCAACTGGATCCCGGACCTGTTCATGAAGCGCGTCTTCGACGACGGCAAGTGGACCCTGTTCAGCCCGTCCGAAGTGCCAGACCTGCACGACCTGACCGGCAAAGCCTTCGAAGAGCGCTACGAGTACTACGAAGCCCTGATCGAGTACGGCAAGATCAAGCTGTACAAGACCATTCAGGCCAAAGACCTGTGGCGCAAAATGCTCTCCATGCTGTTTGAAACCGGCCACCCCTGGCTGACCTTCAAAGACCCATGCAACCTGCGCAGCCCGCAGCAGCACGTGGGCGTGGTGCACAGCTCCAACCTGTGCACCGAGATCACCCTGAACACCAACGCCGACGAAATCGCCGTGTGTAACCTGGGTTCCGTGAACCTGCCGAACCACATCGTCAACGGCAAGCTCGACACCGCCAAGCTGGAAAAGACCATCAAGGTCGCCGTGCGCATGCTCGATAACGTCATCGACATCAACTACTACTCGGTGCCGCAAGCGCGTAACTCCAACTTCAAGCACCGCCCGGTGGGCCTGGGCATCATGGGCTTCCAGGACGCGCTGTACCTGCAGCACATCCCGTACGGTTCGGACGCTGCCATCGAGTTCGCCGACAAGTCCATGGAAGCGGTCAGCTACTACGCCATCCAGGCCTCCTGTGACCTGGCCGACGAGCGCGGCGCGTACTCCACCTTCGACGGCTCGCTGTGGAGCAAAGGCATCCTGCCGCTGGATTCGCAGCAGATCCTCATTGAGCAGCGCGGCCAGAAGTACATCGACGTCGACCTGACCGAGTCGCTGGACTGGGCGCCGATCCGTGCCCGCGTGCAGAAAGGCATCCGTAACTCGAACATCATGGCCATCGCACCGACCGCCACCATCGCCAACATCACCGGCGTGTCGCAGTCGATCGAACCGACCTACCAGAACCTCTACGTGAAATCGAACCTGTCGGGCGAATTCACCGTGATCAACCCGTACCTGGTGCGCGACCTCAAAGCCCGCGGCCTGTGGGACTCGGTGATGATCAACGACCTGAAGTACTACGACGGTTCCGTGCAGCAGATCGAGCGCATCCCGCAAGAGCTGAAAGACCTCTACGCCACCGCGTTTGAAGTCGACACCAAGTGGATCGTGGACGCCGCCAGCCGTCGCCAGAAGTGGATCGACCAGGCGCAGTCGCTGAACCTCTACATCGCCGGCGCTTCGGGCAAGAAGCTCGACGTGACCTACCGCATGGCGTGGTACCGTGGCCTGAAAACCACCTACTACCTCCGTGCCCTGGCCGCGACCAGCACCGAGAAGTCCACCATCAACACCGGCAAGCTGAATGCCGTGTCCAGTGGTGGCGACGATGGCCTGAGCGCCGCACCGGCCAAGGCTCCGCAGGTGGAAATGAGTGCAGGCCCGGCGCCAGTTCCAAAGGCCTGTGCCATCGACGAACCAGACTGCGAGGCTTGCCAGTAAGTGTTCGGCAGCGCGCGGATCTGAGCGGCATTCGCGGCGTTACCTGCCGGAGCGGCCCCCATCACGTACAGGCGTACGCTCAGGGGCTCCACTCCAGCAGGTGCCTAGCGACTACTCGCTCAGCTACACGCTCGAACGTCGGGCAAAAGCAAAAGCGCTAAAGCAACACTCGGGAGAGGGCTAAGCAACACCGCCCTCCCCACTTATTACCTGCTGTGCTTCTCGTGAAGAAGGACGGCCAAGAGCCTGCTTACGAGCTCGCGAGCTGGAGATAAACGGCTGCTTTCAACGCTGTTTAGCCAACATGCAGCGGCTCGTAAGTCGGTTCTGAGGGGCAACGGCCAGCCACTAGAGCCACCCCGACCAGCGGCACCCGTTTTACCCTTGCGCGCAGTACGCAACGGAACATAATCAGAACTATCTGTATATCCATACAGGCCGGTTATCTCACCGGCCCGCAAGCAGGAGCCAAGCCATGCTGAGCTGGGATGAATTCGACAAGGAAGACGGTGCAGACGCCGTCGTAGCAAGCAAAGCCACTGCCCAACTGGCAGACATGAACATCGACAAACTCGACCAGGCCGGCGGTGCCGCCGCCGTCGAAGCCCGCGCCGTGGTGGCCAGCGACAGCGATGCCGTGGCCCGCGCCAAAGCGGCCCTCGACCAGCTCGACATCCAGGAAGGCCTGGACGAACTGGAAGGTTCGGCGGCCCGCGTACAAGTCGGCGACAAGCAGATGATCAACGCCCGTGCCGACCTCAACCAGCTCGTACCCTTCAAGTACGACTGGGCTTGGCAGAAGTACCTGGACGGCTGCGCCAACCACTGGATGCCGCAAGAAGTGAACATGAACGCGGACATCGCGTTGTGGAAAAGCACCGACGGCCTGACCGACGACGAGCGCCGCATCGTTATGCGCAACCTCGGCTTCTTCTCCACCGCCGACAGCCTGGTCGCCAACAACCTGGCCCTGGCCGTGTACCGCCTGATCACCAACCCCGAATGCCGCCAGTACATCCTGCGTCAGGCCTTCGAAGAGGCGATCCACACCCACGCCTACCAGTACTGCATCGAATCGCTGGGCATGGATGAAGGCGAGATCTTCAACATGTACCACGAGATCCCAAGCGTCGCGAAAAAAGCCAGCTGGGGCCTCAAGTACACCCGCGCTATCTCTGACCCGCAGTTCAATACCGGCACGGTTGAAACCGACAAAGAACTGCTGCGCAACCTGATCGCCTACTACTGCGTACTGGAAGGCATCTTCTTCTATTGCGGCTTCACCCAGATCCTCTCCATGGGTCGCCGCAACAAAATGACCGGCGTGGCCGAGCAGTTCCAGTACATCCTGCGTGACGAGTCCATGCACCTGAACTTCGGCATCGACGTGATCAACCAGATCAAGATCGAAAACCCGCACCTGTGGGATGCCCAGCTCAAAGACGAAGCCACCCAGATGATTCTCCAGGGCACCCAACTGGAAATCGAATACGCACGCGACACCATGCCGCGCGGCGTACTGGGCATGAACGCGGCGATGATGGAGGACTACCTCAAATTTATCGCCAACCGTCGGTTGACCCAGATTGGTTTGAAGGAAGAGTACCCGGGTACCACTAACCCGTTCCCATGGATGTCGGAAATCATGGACCTTAAGAAGGAGAAGAACTTCTTCGAGACGCGGGTTATTGAGTATCAGACTGGTGGGGCGTTGAGCTGGGATTGATTGCCAGCTACTCACTGAAGAGTTAAGAGCGCTTTACCTGAAATGGATGTTTGGGGTGGCGAGTTAAATTAAGAGCCCCGCCTAGTGCGGGGCTTTTTTATAGCTATCAAATTACGTCGCGGGAAATAGAGATGGAAATAAAAGAAAAACTAGTAGAAATATTCAAATCGCGACCTGCAGGCCCGTTCCTATTTGTAGGCTCTGGCTTTTCCAGACGATATCTAGAGCTTGAAGACTGGCGTGGTCTTTTAGAGCGCTTCTGCGTGACTGGAAAACCATTCGAATACTATCTTTCGCTAGCAAATGGCTCATATCCAAAAGTGGCGCAACTACTAGCAGAGGACTTCAACAAGCACTGGTGGTCAGCTCCTGAGTACGCCGCAAGCACTGAAAGAAACAAGGCAAAAATAAATAGCGAAACATCTGCACTTAGAATCGAAATAGCGAATTACCTCTCTACCCTTGACCAGTCAAAGGCAAAAAGCTCTGAGTTCTCGAAAGAAGTCTCACTGCTTTCAAAGCTTAATGTTGACGGAGTAATAACCACAAACTGGGATCTTTTTCTTGAGCAAATTTTCCCAGATTATAAAACCTATATCGGCCAGGAAGAGCTACTATTCTCGAACCCACAAGAGATTGGCGAAATTTACAAGATACACGGATGCTCCACACGACCCAACTCACTTGTTTTAACAAGTGACGACTACGAGCAATTCCATGACAAAAATGCTTATTTAGCGGCAAAATTAATAACTCTATTCGTAGAACACCCAATTGTATTTATCGGATATTCTATATCTGATGAAAATATATGCAGCCTCCTCCGAGCAATATCGCTGTGCATAGGAAAGGAAAACATTGAACAGCTTAGGCGAAACCTGATATTCGTCCAAAGACTTTCAAAGGATGAAAGCCCAAATATTTCCGATACCTACTTAACAATTGACGGAGTGCAAATCCCTCTAATCCTTGTCAAAACCAACGACTTCATACCAATCTATGAAGCAATTGATGCCACCAAAAGAAAAATCCCGGCCAGAGTTCTTAGATACTGCAAAGAACAGCTTTACGAGCTAGTAAAATCAGCGGAGCCTGAGAAAAAAATCTGCGTAGTAGATATTGATGAAATAGATAAAAAAGAAGATATCGAATTCCTAGTAGGGGTCGGTGTAGCCGCAAACGCGGCACAGGCTATTGCAGAAGTAGGGTATCAACCAATTGGTGCTCTCGACCTGTTCAACGATCTTCTACACAACAGCAGAGGATACAATCCAGAGCAAATTCTAATAAACTCAATCAAGGCTGCCGGAAAAAACTCAAAAAACATCCCCATATTTAAGTATCTGCGTGAGCATGGCATAAATTCACAAAAAGAATATGTAGAACTCGACATACCTCTTGATAAATGGGTTGTACGTGACACAAAGGAATTTAGATCAAAAACTTATGCAGGTGCCTATTTCCGAAAGCACCGCCACAGCACAATTGATGAAATAATTAACAACTGCACCCCAGAGAATGCAGCTGCATACATCCCATTCATGTCAAGGGAAAAAATAGACCTAGATCGACTTCTGGCATTTTTAATCGAACATGAAGAAAAACTTGAATATCAAAACTCACAGTACGCTAGTAGCTTCCGAAAGCTTGCAGCATTGTATGACCGCTACCGCTGGGGCTGGTAAAGCTCTGACATAACATCAGAGCTAATCGAGGGCAGACCTCGTTTTATTGAGGAAATACCCAAAAAATAAAAGGGACAAATAAAAGAAATAAAAGGGGACAGATTTATTTTCTAAATAAAAGGGGACAGATTTATTTTCTATGCTGCCCTCTTCTACTGATTTCGGCTTTACGCCGAGTCACTTTCTCTTTGCCCGCGCAAAGAGAAAGTAACCAAAGAGAAAGCGCGCCCGGCATCCGGGTTTCGCTGCGCTCAACTCCCCTCGCTCCGGTGCTGTTCCGAGGGTCGTCACGAAGGGCCATCCCTGGCCCATCGTTCCTCGTTTGGCATCCATGCCAAACGCCCCTCTCTGCACGAAAAGGGGACAGATTTATTTTTCACGTAAAAAAGCAGTCTTTAAAAACTAACGAAATGGATTGATTAGAGGAAATTTTGATGATGGACCTTCGCTGGCTAGCCATTGCAGTACTGCTTACTTTCGCCTCAGGCTGCTCTAACTATCAGTACAAAACATATATGGGTAACGTCGATGATCCGGCGATCAAAATCCTCGATTTGTCCGGCGGTAGCGCCGATGCGCCAGTGATCCATTTTGACACCATGCAATACCGCGACTTAGGGGTTCCCTTTCACCGCTTGCTGCTGGCAGTTCAAGTTGACGGCAAACGTTTACCCCATGCCGGCCGGCACTCTTTGCTGAATTTTTCAGGCTATCAGGCCGTTCGCCTAGCGCCTGGTAAGCACACGATTGAGTGGTGCTGGATATCCATGAATAAGCTGGGCACCGGTGGCGGCATGTGTGGCCTCGGCGCTACCGGCATTGAACTGGAGGCAGGTAAGCGCTATCTCGCGACATGGTCTGCGGCTACCAGCATCAAGGGGCCACCTCAGAGGGAACAGATGGAAATCAAGGTCTCATCCTTTGTACTCGACCGTGACAGCGGGCTGCAGGTATACCCCTAGCTGCAGGAAAAAGCGGAAAAAAAGAAAAAAAGGAAAAGACGGAAAAGGGGACAGATTTATTTTCTACGTCGCCCTCGTCTACTGGTTTCGGCTTTACGCCGAGTCACTTGACTCGCTGCGCTCGTCCTGCGGGCCAGCCTACGGCTGTTACTACGCTTCGCTCCGTATCTCTTTACTCGCGCAGAAAGTAACCAAAGAGAAAGCGCGCCCGACATCCGGGTTTCGCTCCGGTGCTGTTCCGAGGGTCGGCGTGACGGGCCATCCATGGCCCGACACGCCTCGTTTGGCATCCATGCCAAACGCCCCTCTCCACACCACCTCCACTCGGCCTCCTGACTGGATTCGGGGAGCGCGTTGTTTGGACGATGTGTGGACGGCAGAGCAAAAAGCAAAAGCGTCACGGCTAAAGCCCCTCCCACGAATTCGATAAAAATTCACTGGATGTAGCCAGTAGCCCGAACAACCGCCCCCAAGGTCGGGCAATGTGACGGCCCACTGATTGTCACTGCAATGCCGTTGAATATTTCTAACGGCCTAGTTAGATTCGATCTCGCTGCAAAAGTGTTGCAAAGGATTGCAAATACAAAACGACGCCGGAATGCGCTCGCGAGTACCTGCAAACCCTCCCGAATATCGCCACACCTGCCACCCATCCGTGGCTTTTGTTGTGAACTGAGTTCAGCGTCTGTTTAACACGAGCGGCCTGTTTCTGAACGCTCCTGGCTACTCGCCCCCCCAATGCACAAGGACAACTGCATTATGACGGCCCTCATCGCTCGGAAATATCGCGCCACCACTGCCAATCTGCTTCGCTGCACCATCGTGCTAGGCCTCGCCAGCGCCATCAGCGCCTGTAACTCCGCTGAGTCCGAAGTCCAGAAGGTCGTCATCGACAACCTGCTGGTGAGGGACGTCTACAAGTTTGGCGAATTCACCGAAGTCAATGGTCTCGGTGCCTGCCAGACCGTCAATAGCGTGACAGCAGACGGCCGGGATACCGGCGACATGCAGGCCTTCGTCATCAAGAAAGATGGCGCCTGGCACTTTGGGCGGTTCGTCAGCTCCACGCACGAAGAATGTGTCACGGCAGTCGAGGAATTAACCGACGAGATTCTCGCCAATCAAGGCTGAGCCAACGCCTGAACCCACAGCAAATCTCTGGAGAATAAAATGCGTACCCATTTTCTAAAGTTAAGCCTGATCGCAGCCATGGGCCTGCTGGCTGCGTGCGGCGCCTCGCCGCGCACACCGCAACAACAGATCACCAGCCAAATCCCGCAGAGCAGCCCCCTAGCCAAGATCCAACCGGGCATGTCCATGCGACAGGTACACGACTTGATTGGACAACCCACCGACAGCTACAACAGCATGACCGGCAAAATGTTCATCCCGTTCTATTTCGGCAATGACGCCGTGCGCATGGAGGAGCTGTACAAAGGTCAGGGCCGCATTACTTACACCGGCGTCGGCGCGATGGGGGCGAGTTATAACGTCTACCAGATCACCTATGATGCAAATGAAGATGGCTACAACAACCGCTGATCCAGCGCTCCCGTAAAGCCAAAGCGCCCGGGGTAATCGGGGACAGAGCACGATTCATAACGGCCCCGTATTACCCTTTTCGCCCTTACGGCGAAGCGAATCAACCCGACGAAGTCGGGCTGGATGCAAGGGGCAAGACCTCTTGGTTACTTTTGGCGGGGCCGGCTCTCCGGGCGTCTGCCAGAAGTGACCCGCCGTAAGGACGGAACCGTTACCCGAGAACAACACTGCGGCGGCGGTCAACTGCACACCTGTCGTATCTCGCGGCTAAAGCCCCTCCCACGAATTCGATAAAAACGCACTGGATGTAGCAACTCGCCCGGACAACCGCCTCAACGGTGGATGGATAAAGCGTCACCCAGCCGACGGATCTGGGGGGCTTGAAATGCTTACCCCTTCTTCACACAAGCAAACAACGCATTGCCCGACGCGCCATCCCACGGGATGAGCTTTTGGTAGTCATGCTCCAGCACATGCACCTCAAAATACGGCTGCAACAGTGCCTGTAACTGCACAAAGCTCACCGCCACCATCGGGTGTTCGTCGTGCCACACCTCGGTTTGCCCAGCCGTCGACTTTTCAATGCGCAAGCACAACGCCTGCTGCTCGCCCTCGCCCGCATAGCGCCAACCGGAGCTGAACGTGAACTGGCTGTCGTCATAAGCGGCGTTGTGCGCGGCAAACAGACGGTTGTCGATCCGCTCTTTATCGACGGCGTTAAAGCAGAACAGACCACCGGTATCGAGTGCAGCATGAGCGCTGGCGATGCAGGCTTTCAGCCGGTCGAGGCCGCCGCTGTAGTGAATGGAATAGAGAAAGCAGGTGATCAGGTCCAGCGGCTCGCTGACGGTAAAACCGCACATGTCCTGCAAGGCGAAGTGCGCTTGCGGGCAACGCAGCGCGGCCTTGTCCAGCATCGGCTGGTTAATGTCGAGGCCGCTGCTGGTGTAGCCGGCCGCGATAAAGTGCTGCACATGCGGCCCTGTTCCGCAGGCCAGATCGAGGTGGCGGCTGCCGGCGTTGCCAAACAACTGCTGCACGCGGTGAATGCAGTGGCTTTGCGCCGGATAGTCGATATCGGCGCACATCAGGTCGTAGTAATCAGACAGGTCGGTGTAGAGGGCATTAACGGACATGGAGACCTGGTGATCAGCGGGCGGCTTGCGCGGGCGCGCATCATAGCCCAAGCCTGGACCGTGCCGTTGAGCGTCTGCCCGCTGAGCACCGCAGCCCGCACGACGATGCCTGCACGCCCTGCCGAGGGCGGTACAATGCCGCCCTTACCGACCGCGCACTCGCGCACGCCCCGGAGCCAGACTGACGATGTTCACCCTTGTACACCTGGATAGCCCGCCCCCCGAATCGCTGAACAGCCAGGTGCTGCAGATGGTGGTGGACTACCTCAGCGACATCAGCCCGGTGTCACTGACGCCCAGCAACCCGCTGTATCAGCTGTACCAGTACGTGATGGGCTACGAGATGCACCTGTACCTGCGCGCCATGCACAGCGAGCAACCAAGCAGCGCGCGGTTGATCCTCGCCCTGAGTGATCAGGACCCGTCCCAGGTGCTGGGCTTTGCCCTGTATTTACCGGCTCAGGATGCTCCCGAGGCCTGCACCCTGGCCTATATGGCCGTGCAGGCCAGCCAGCGTCGCCACGGAATTGCCCGCGCCCTGCTGCAGCAGATGATCAGCCGCCACCCGCACGCTGAACTGGCCTGCGTGGCCGGCAAGGTCGCCACCTTCGAGGCCATGGGCTTTCAGGTGCTGGCCGCGCGCGGGCCGCAGGTGCTGATGAGCACCCGTAACTACAGCGCGAACGGTATGTTGGCGGTGCAGGACCTGGCGCCGATATTCCAGTCCACCGAAGTCCGGCAGATTCACACCTACCTGCTCAAGCAACACGGCAAGCGAGCCATGAGCGACGCCGAGAAGCAGCGCGACCGCCTGCTCGACCAGATGGCCCAACACGCGCAGGCGCTGGTGCGTGAGCGCCTGACCGTGCATTGAAGGCTCAGGTATCGGGGCGATCCGCCGGGGTTCGGCTTGCCAAGGCCAGGAACTTCACCTATCCACAGGGTGTCAGTGGGTACTCATCCACTCTGGCTGCTCACCCCATTCATGTCTCAACAGACGGCCCACAAGCCTCATGACCAAGGATTTTGTATGACCTCGCCGAAACGCTCCCTGCTCGTTCTCGCCTTCGCCCTGCCACTGGCCGCCTGCGCGGCTACGCCCGAGGCGCTCAAACCTTACCCTGCGGCCAGCGCAGGCTTTAATCGCCACGTGATTATGCTGCCGGCGCAAGCCAATGAGGACGAGTACAAGGTCGAACTGATTGCCGGCAAAACCCTGGACGTGGATTGCAACCAGCAGCGCCTGGGCGGCCAGTGGCAGGAGAACAGCGTCGAAGGCTGGGGCTACACCTATTACCAACTGAGCCAGGTCGGCCCGGCGATGAGCACCCTGATGGCCTGCCCCGACAACAGCCGCAAGCAGGCCTTTGTGCCCGTGGGCGGCGAACCGCATCTGGTGCGCTACAACAGCAAACTGCCTGTGGTGATTTATGCCCCGGCCGATGTGCAGGTGCGCTATCGCATCTGGTCGGCGGCAGCCAATAGCACGGCAGCGCCACAGCAATAAGCGGCTGACACCCCGCCATTACCGGTGCGGCGACTCGCACCGGTAGCTAACCGCTGATATGCATTTGCATTTACTCGACTCTGCGAATAGGGTGCGCGGCGGCATAGCAAAATGCCACCCCATAGACACCACTCAGGAACGAGTAACCCATGTCCAAGAAAATCATGATGTGTTTTGCAGTGCTCGCGATGGCGCTGCTTTCAGGCTGTGCATCGGTTCCCATGGAATCTGCCGAGCAGAACCAGGCGCTCAAAGCGTTTCCGGCACCGGCGCAGGATAAAGCGGGCTTGTATATCTTCCGCGATTCGATGCTGGGTTCGGGCTTGAAAAAAACCGTCAAGATCAACGATCAGGTGATTGGCGAAACAGCCATCAACACCTACTTCTACCGCGAAATCGCACCCGGCACCCATGTGCTGTCGACCGAATCGGAATTCGGCGATAACACCCTGACGCTCAATGCCGTGGCCGGCAAAACCTACTACATCCGTCAATACATCAAGATGGGGCTCTTCGTCGGAGGCGCCAACCTGGAACAGGTCTCTGAGGCAGAAGGCCGCAAGGGCGTCGCAGAAACCGACCTGGCTCGCTAAACAGCTGCCTTGCGCAGTGCTCGGCATCACCGCGAGCACTGCGCAGCGGCCTTTTGCAGCACCGTCTGCAAAGCTGCGCATGGCGTCACTCATGCGCGGCACTCACAAATCTTTTGCCTACTCGCGGCTGTTTCGCAACGACCGCGCGCCCTAGCATGCCGCCATCATTTACCGAGGCGCATGCCATGAAAAACATCCTGCTGCTCAACGGCGGTAAACAGTTCGCCCATTCT
Source organism: Pseudomonas sp. SL4(2022) (assembly GCF_026625725.1). Classification (NCBI taxonomy): domain Bacteria; kingdom Pseudomonadati; phylum Pseudomonadota; class Gammaproteobacteria; order Pseudomonadales; family Pseudomonadaceae; genus Pseudomonas; species Pseudomonas sp. SL4(2022). Next base: position 3,072,303 of record NZ_CP113060.1, on the reverse strand, counting down.
GCCGGCCGCTACAACACCACCCTGCACGACACTGCGCTGGCCTTTCTCGACCGCGCCGGTTTCGACCTCAAGCACACCCATATCGACAGCGGCTACGACGTCACCGAGGAAGTGCAGAAATTTCTCTGGGCCGACGTGATCATTTATCAAATGCCCGGCTGGTGGATGGGGGCACCCTGGACGGTGAAAAAGTACCTCGACGAGGTGTTTACCGCAGGCCACGGCAGCCTCTACGCCAGCGACGGTCGCACCCGCTCGGACGCCTCACAGAAATACGGCAGTGGCGGCCTGATCCAGGGCAAGCAGTACATGCTGTCGCTGACCTGGAACGCGCCGCAGCAAGCGTTCGACGACCCGACTGACTTCTTTGCAGGCAAAGGCGTGGATGCCGTCTACCTGCCCTTCCACAAGGCCAACCAGTTTCTCGGCATGCGCGCCCTGCCGACCTTCCTTTGCGTCGACGTGATGAAACGCCCCGCCATCGAGGCCGATATCGCCCGCTACGAACAACACCTGGCGCGGGTGCTGGGCTAAGGGGCCAGGCCGTGCGCACCACAGCCAGGAGCCGGGTTTACCCGCCGATCAAGTAAGGCGCTCGATCGCCCTTAGCGCCATTACGGCGCGCCAAACAGCGCTGTCCAGTAAATCCCCGCATCGCTCTTCGGGTCGTTGGCATAGGCGGCGCCCAGTTCACTGAATTGCGGGTTCATCAGGTTGGCGCAGTGGCCGGGGCTGGCCAGCCAGCCGTCGACCACTTTGCTCGCGCTATCCAGGCCAGCGGCGATGTTCTCGCCGATACGCTGGCCGCTATAGCCGGCTAACTCTGCACGGTCGCCGGGGGTGCGACCGTCAGGGTCTTGATGATCAAAGAAATTGCCGTTGGCCATACTCCGGCTGTGGCTGTACGCCGTGCTGCCGAGCACATCGTTCCAACTCAACGCCGGTACCGGCGCAAAGCTCTGACGGCCGCACTGGCGGGCTGTCGTACGCGCCTGGTTGATCTGCGCCAACAGCTTGCGCCCTTCAGCCTGCCAATCGCCCAGACGGCTGGCCAGCAATGGCCGCGCCAGCAGAATGCGCCAGTCGCGATCCTGGCGACTGACACCGATATCGACAAACTGCGGGTCAAGCACGATCTGGCAGAAGCTTTCCTTGAGCACCTGCAAGGCAGAAGCGGCATCACGCGGGCCGGACAGGCTGATGGCCTGCACGTTGACCATCGGGTAACCGCTGCTGGCCATAACGGCCTGTAAATCCGCGCGCCCCGTGGCCGGCAGCAATAACCGCGGGTCGGCACTCAGGGGCGGCAGCTCGGCAGAAGCCTGACTGCCGCAGCGCTGCACCTCGCTGCGGTAATGGTTGATCAAGCCAATCAGTTGCGTTTCTTCGGCGGCCTGCACGCCGCCATGCAACAGCCCCAGCACCAGGGCGACGAACGCCCGAGTCATGCATCTGCTACCCATAGAATTCCTCGATCTGGCCATGCCCATACGGCTGGGCTTGCTGATCTTGGCGCACCTGGCGTGGCGATACCAGTGCGGCACCACCTCAAGCGGCCAGCGCGGGCGACTCAGACGTAGATGCTGACGCCGCCCTTGGCCTGCAGCCAATCGCGGTAGGTGGTCAGCGAATGGGTCTGCTGTTCGCCGTTGTAGCCCACAAAGTTGTCGAGCTTGTCCAGGCCGGCATCAACCAGCTTGTTGACCTGCGCCAGCAGCTTGGCGGCGTCATCACGGTCCAGCTTGGCAACATCGGGCAGGGCGATCTTCGATTTTGCACTGTCCTGCTCGGCCGCCGGACGCAAACGATCGCTGGCCAGCGCGCTGCTGGCAGGATTGCCGCCGCCCTGTATGGCGCGCAACAAACCACCGCGACTATTGGCCACCAGGTTATCGGCAAAACGGCGAATCTCTGCCAGTGGATCAGCCGGTGGCGCGCTGGGTTTATCACTGGCAGTCGCCGCCCCACCCGCGGTGCTGGCTGTGCTCGGTTTGCTGCTGTTGGCAAAGTAACTCGCCAGTGGCGAGTTGTTGGAAATACTGGTCATGACAAAGCCCCGCAACGGTCAGTTGAACAGGCTTTTGCAGAAAATGGGCCAGTTCTCTGAAACCCAGCAATGGCAAGGGGTGAGTGCCTTGCTGCGGACGTTGAGGCGGAAGTGCCTTGCCGCCTCGGGCAGTGACTTGCCGCTACCGGCCGCTGAAACGACTGCGCCCCCGCAGAAACCTGCGGGGGCGCGAGCAAAGGTGGATGGGCCGTCTGTCAAACGCCGGCCCGTAACTGATCAGACCGCGCGCAGCTGTTCCTCGGCGAGGAAGTCCTCACGCAGCAGTGCGTCCTGGCCCACATCAACCGCTTGGTTGGCCGGCAATGGCGTAGCGCGTTTGCTGCGCAATTTGCCGAACTGATGGTCGAGGGCGTGGTGCAGTTTTTCGATGGAGCCTTCGATGGCCTGCTCCAGGGATTCGGCCTTGTGGGTCACGCTGAGCGGTTGCAGGCCTTTTGGCCGCGCTTCGATCTGGCAGCGTTTGTCATGTGCACCGGCTTTGGCGCCATTGTCATCATGCAGGTGAACGACGATACGGGTCAGCTCGTCGTCGAAACGTTCCAGCTTGCTGGCGACACTGGCACTCACCCACTCCACCAGCCGTGCGCTGCTTTCAATGTGGTTATCGCTGTGAACTTGGATTTGCATAACGCTTTCCTTCTTCAACTGTTCGCGAGTAGCGTCGCCAGGTAAGGCGACGACTTCAGCCTACGCCACTAAGCCCCCCATTAGGCAAGCTGAAAAACGTATCGCGGCCGTACATCACCGCGCAGATGAACATAAAAATCAGTGCCAAGCCCCGTGTTTACTGGCGTGTAACCTGATGAATGCAAATCAGACAAAAGTTGTCCGCCGCGTCAAAATGCCTCAACTTTTGAGGCGATAACCCGTTTTGAAGATCAGCCCCACCACCAGGATGCACAGCAGCAGAAAGCCGAAAATCATCGCCAGGCTCAGGCCGACGTTCACGTCAGAAACGCCGTAGAAGCTCCAGCGAAAGGCGCTGATCAGGTACACCACCGGGTTGAACAAGGTCACGGTCTGCCAGGCCGGCGGCAACATGCTGATCGAGTAAAACGCGCCACCGAGGAAGGTCAGCGGCGTGACGATCAGCGCCGGCACCACCTGCAATTTCTCCCAGCCATCGGCCCACACGCCGATGATGAAACCGAACAGGCTGAAGGTCAGCGCGGTGAGCACCAGAAACGCCAGCATCCACAGCGGGTGAAGAATCTCGAAATCGACAAACAGCCGCGCGGTCACCAGGATCACCAAACCGAGAATGATCGACTTGGTGGCCGCCGCACCGACATAGCCAATCAGGATTTCCAGGTAGGACACCGGCGCCGAGAGCAGCTCGTAGATGCTCCCCGAATACTTGGGCATGTAGATGCCGAACGAAGCGTTGGAAATGCTCTCGGTGAGCAGCGCCAGCATGATCAGCCCCGGCACGATAAACGCCCCATAACTGACGCCCTGCACCTGGGTCATGCTCGAACCGATGGCCGAACCGAACACCACGAAATACAGCGAGGTGCTGATCACCGGGGTGGCGATGCTCTGCAGCAGGGTGCGCCAGGTGCGCGCCAGCTCGAACAGGTAGATGGCCTTGATGGCATACAGATTCATGCACGTGCCCCTTTTACCAATTCGACAAAAATCTCCTCCAGTGAACTCTGGCTGGACTGCAGATCCTTGAAGTCGATGCCGTGCTGGGCCAGGTCCTTGAGCAGTTCGGCGATGCCGGTGTGCTCACTCTGAGTGTCGAAGGTGAACACCAGCACGCGGCCCTCGTCGTTCAGTTCCAGCGGGTAGCGCGCCAACTCCGCAGGGATGCTCGCCAGAGGCTGTTGCAATTGCAGAGTCAGCTGCTTCTTGCCGAGCTTGTGCATCAGCGCCTGCTTGTCTTCCACCAGAATGATCCGGCCCTTGCTGATCACCCCAATGCGATCGGCCATTTCCTCGGCCTCCTCGATGTAGTGGGTGGTGAGGATGATGGTCACGCCACGCTCACGCAGACGGCGCACCATGTTCCACATATCGCGGCGCAGCTCGACGTCGACGCCGGCGGTGGGCTCATCGAGAAACAGAATCTGTGGCTCATGGCTCAGCGCCTTGGCGATCATCACCCGGCGCTTCATGCCGCCGGACAGCTCGAAAATCTTTGCGTCGCGCTTTTCCCACAGAGACAGGTCCTTGAGCAGTTGCTCCAGATAAGCCGGATCGGGCTTCTTGCCGAACAGACCACGGCTGAACTTCACCGTCGCCCAGACGGTTTCGAACACATCGCTGACCAGCTCCTGTGGCACCAGGCCGATCTGCGAGCGCGATGCGCGGTAGTCCTTGATGATGTCCTGGCCGCCCACCAGCACCCGCCCACCGCCCGGATTGACGATGCCGCAGATGATGCTGATCAGCGTGGTCTTACCCGCGCCGTTGGGACCGAGCAAGGCAAAGATTTCGCCGGGGCGAATATCCAGATTGATGTCCTGCAGGGCCGGATGGCCGCTGGCGTAGGTTTTGTTCAGCTGTTGAATCGAGATCACCGCGTGCACAGAACCTCCTGCTCTGGGGAAAAGCGCAATTGTAGGGAAGTTGGCCGGGCTTGCGGAAATGCTGATGCAGTAACCTGAGCAGATTGACCAGCCCAACGTTGAGCTACAACGGATACGGCTGCTAGGCTGCCACGAGTTTTATGCAGACAAGGAAATAGACCATGGCTCTTCGTCACGCCCTCGCCAGCCTTAGCTTTCTCGCCCTGCTGGCCGGTTGCAGCTCACCGCCGCCCGCCCAGCCAACCGCCGAAATCAGCGGCGACTGCGATGTCGAGCAGGTGCACGGCGTACTTGGCAAGACCGCCAGCGCCGAACTGATCGAGCAAGTGCAGCAGCACGCCAACGCCAAAACCCTGCGCGTGCTCGCCCCTGGCGACGCCGCGACCATGGATTACAACCCGCAGCGTCTGAATATCGATATCGATGAAAGCGAAGTGATCATCCGCCTGACCTGCGGTTGAGTGCACCCTGACACGCGAAAGCGCGTGCCAGGGTATTGAGCCTCAGTAACGGTAGTTCCCGGCGCTGATGGCCACTTGCAGCTCGCGGGTCAGTGGCACGTAGCGATCAGATCCGGGCAGCCAGGCATACAGCGGATCGCTGCAGCGGTCGAGGTCGTAGGCCTGCTCCTTCAGCGGCGCTTTCTTGTGTTTGAAGGTGCCAGTGGTTTCCATTGCCGCGCTCAGCCTTAAGAACAGCGGCACGGCGTAGGCCGGCAGCTCCTGGCGCACGTGCGTGAGCAGGGCCTGGAAATCAAAATCCTCTGGCGCACAGGCCAGACGGATGCAGGCCATGCCAGCACGGCCATTGGTGTTGGGCACCTCGACGCCATAGACCACGGCCTCGCTGACCTCGGCCACGCCATCAAGCACCGCCTCGACCTGAGTGGTGGAGACGTTCTCACCCTTCCAGCGAAAGGTATCGCCCAAGCGGTCGACAAACTGCGCATGGCGAAAGCCCATGTCGCGCATCAGGTCGCCGGTGTTGAACCAGGCGTCACCCGGTTCGAACACATCACGCAGGATGCAACGCTCGGTGTCGCGCGCGTTGGTGTAACCATGGAACGGCGACTTGTCGGTGATCTTGCCCAACAGCAAGCCCGCCTCGCCTTTGGCTACACGCTGCAGATGGCCGTTCTCACGCAGCGGCGCCTCGCGCTCCTGGTCGTAGCGGACGATGGCATAGGGATAAGGCGAGAAGCCCACGGTGTTGTCGAGATTGAGCAGGTTGGTGAAACCGATGTTGCCTTCACTGGAGGCATACAGCTCGACCACCCGCTCGACCGCAAAGCGCTGTTTGAACGCCTGCCAGATGCTCGGGCGCAGGCCGTTGCCGACCATCACGCGGATCGGATTGGCGGCGTCGCTGGCGCGCGCGGGCTGGTCGAGCAGGTAGCGGCACAGCTCGCCGACATAGCCGAAGGCGGTCGCCCGATGCCGCTCCACGTCATCCCAGAAACGGCTGGCGCTGAACTTGCGCACCATGATCAGCGCCGCCTGACCGGCCAATACCGAACCCCAGCACACCACCATGGCGGTGCCGTGATAGAACGGCAGGCTGACGTACATGCGGTCCTCGCGGCCCAGGCGCACAGCCGCGAAACCGAAGGCACCATAGCCCTTCATAAAGCGCCCGTGGTTGAACACCACGGCTTTCGGCAGGCCGGTGGTGCCAGAGGTGTAGATATAGAAACAGGGGTCATCAGCGCGTACTGCGCGTTCCAGCCACGGCGCATCGACGGGATAGCCCTGCAGCGCGGCGGCCGGGTGCTGCCAGCCTGCGGGGGCCTCGCCGGGATCACGCCAGGTTGGGCGATCGGCAAAGTAGTGGCAGGCATCGGCAGGCAGTGCCACCTGCGCCGCGATTTCCGTGAAAGCCTCCAGCAGTTCCTCACCCACCAGCACCATGCGCGGCGATGCCAGGCTGATGCTGTGGGCCAGCACGCGGCCGCGCTGGCTGCTGTTGATCAGCGCGCTGACCGCACCGAGCTTGGCACAGGCGACCACCCCGGCGAGCAGCTCGAAGCGGTTCTCGAACATCAGCGCCACGCTGTCGCCCTGGCGTAACCCCTGGGCACGCAGATAGTGCGCCAGCTGGTTGGCCCAGCGGTCGAACTCGGCGTAACTGAGCTGCTCGTCGCCCTGAATCAGCGCCACGCCGTGTGGATTGTCGCGGGCCGCCGCCTCAATGCAACTGGCCAGGCTGACGGGGTAGTCGCCACGGCTGCGATTGCCAATATGCAGTCCCTTGACGATCGCGGGCAGGTCGACCAGCAGACGGGGCAAGCGAGACAGCAGGCGGGGCAAGGTGATCAGGTCAGCATGACTCATGGCGCAGGACTCCAGGCGGTGCGAAGCACTCGATGTTGTTTGCCGGCCAATCTAGCCGCTCGCTGCTGTGCGTTTAATAGCCAGCGGTTGCATCACTGTGGCAATTTGTCTCACCGGCGACGCACAATCGCCTGACCCTGGTTGGAAAAGGACGCCCCATGCCACTGACCCACACACCTAGCGCAACCGCTTCACAGTTGCTCGATCTGTACCTGTCGCTGCAGGGGTTCGACCTGGCCGGCCCGGATGACCTGGACGAATTGGGCGTCGAGCTGGAGCAGTTGAAAAACCTGGAAATGCGCGTGCCGGTGCGTTGGGCCTTGCACCTCTGGCAGCGCGCCGCCAGTCGGGGGGCACGCGCGGAGATTGGCCTGCTGGTTGGCCAGCAGCGCGGCCTGCACACCCGCGGACCGGTTGCCCACCTGGCCGCGCAGAGCGCCACGCTGGGCGAGGCCATTGAGCTGTTTCGCCGCTTTATCCCGGTGATGAGCGAGGGCGAAAACCTGCGCGTTGAATCACTTGCCGGGCGGGTGCGTATCCACTTCCTGTTCAATGCGCCGCTACTCGGCCACCCCGTCGTCAGCGAGCACAGCCTCAGCTCCGCACTGTGCTGGGCGCGTCAGCTCACGGGAGTGCGACTGATGCCGCAAGCGGTCGGTTTTCGTCATACACCACTGGCGCCCCCAGCGATCTATCGACAGGTGTTCGGGGTGCCACCACGCTTTGCCGAGACCTTCGATTACCTCGACCTGCTGGAGAGCGATCTACAGCTGGCCGTGCTGGGGGCCAATGCCTATCTCAAGGACCTGATGCAGCAACGCGTGAGTGCCATCCAGGCCCAGTTACCCACACAGCACAGCACCCGCCTGCAGGTGCTGCAGTTGATCGAGCAGAACCTGCTCAGCGGTGATCTATCGGCAGACGGGATAGCACGGCACCTGGCCATCAGCCGGCAAACCCTGCACCGGCACCTGCGCACAGAAGACTGCTGCTTCTCAGACCTGTTGACCCTGGTGCGCCGCCAACACGCACTGCAACGTCTGCAGCAACCCGGTTGTAGAGTCGAGGCGCTCAGCCGTGAACTGGGTTTCAGCGAGCCAAGCGCCTTCTACAAAGCCTTCAAGGGCTGGTTTGGCCTGTCGCCGAAAGCCTACCAACAACAGGTCGCTGGCGAGTCGACAGATTTAACTAAGCCCCGCAGACCGGGCATACTGGCGCACCTGTAAACCAGTCGGCCGCCCGTTTCCATGCGTATTCACGTCACCTTTATCGACCGCGTTGGCATCACCCAGGAAGTGCTGGCCCTGCTCGGCGGGCGCAACCTCAACCTGGATGCGGTGGAGATGGTGCCGCCCAACGTTTATATCGACGCCCCAACCTTAAGCCCCGAGGTGCTTGATGAACTGCGCGAGGCGTTGTTCAAGGTACGTGGCGTGCAGGCCGTGACCATTGTCGACATCCTCCCCGGCCAGCGCCGTCACCTGCAGCTCGATGCCCTGCTCGCGGCCATGACCGACCCGGTGCTGGCGGTCGACAGCCAGGGCCGTGTGCTGCTGGCCAACCCGGCGCTGATTGAGCTGTGCGGCCAACAGCCCGAGGGGCTGGGCATCAGTGAGCTGTTCGCTGACAACCCGCTGGAAGTGGAACTGCTCGACCAGGGCTTCCGTCTGCCGATGCGTGAAGTCACCCTCAAAGGCCAAGCGTTGCTGCTGGATGCGCAACCAATCACCGAAGGTGTCGACGGCAGCGCGCGGCACCTGGCCGGCGGCCTGCTCAGCCTGTACGCGCCGAGCCGCATGGGCGAACGCCTGGCGGCGCTGCACCATGATCACGCCGAGGGTTTCGACTCGCTGTTGGGTGACTCCGCACCGATTCGCAACCTGAAAACCCGCGCCCAGCGCGTCGCTACCCTCGATGCACCGCTACTGATTCAGGGCGAAACCGGCACCGGCAAGGAGCTGGTAGCGCGCGCCTGTCACGCTATCAGCATGCGGCGCACCGCGCCGTTTCTGGCGCTGAACTGCGCGGCATTGCCGGAGAACCTCGCCGAAAGCGAGCTGTTCGGCTACGCCCCCGGTGCCTTTACCGGCGCCCAGCGCGGCGGCAAGCCAGGGCTGCTGGAGCTGGCCAACCAGGGCACGGTGTTCCTCGATGAAATCGGCGAAATGTCGCCCTATTTGCAGGCCAAGCTGCTGCGCTTTTTAAGCGATGGCACCTTCCGCCGGGTCGGCGGCGAGCGTGAGGTCAAGGTCAATGTGCGCATCCTCAGCGCCACCCACCGCGATCTGGAAAAAATGGTCGGCGAAGGCGCGTTCCGTGAGGATCTGTTCTACCGCCTTAACGTACTCAAGCTGGAAGTGCCCCCCCTGCGCGAGCGCGGCCAGGACATCCTGTTGCTGGCGCGGCACTTTATGCAGCAGGCCTGCGCACAGATCCAGCGCCTGCCCTGCCGCCTGACGCCGGACACCTACCCGGCGCTTCTAGGTAATCGCTGGCCGGGCAATGTGCGCCAGCTGCAGAACGTGATCTTCCGCGCGGCGGCGATCTGCGAAAGCAATCTGGTGCAGATCGATGATCTGGATATCGCCGGTACCGCCGTGGCCGCGCAACAGGCCGAGGGCGAAGTCAGCAGCCTGGAAGCGGCAGTGGCCGAGTTTGAAAAGAATCTGCTGGAAAAGCTCTACCCCAGCCACCCCTCCACCCGGCAACTGGCAACCCGCCTGCACACCTCGCACAGCGCGATTGCCATGCGCCTGCGCAAATACGGGATTCCAGGCAAGCCGTAAACACGCGGCTCAGAAGGTGCCGTGCCGACCACTGCCATCCTTGAAGCGCTGCGCACCGGCCTGGGTTTCACCGCTGGCAATCACCGCCATGCCGCCCGCAAACTCGTTGGCCATGGCCTGAGCGAACGGCAGGTTCCATTGCGCATAGGCACTGGCGCGGTCAGCGAGCATGCAGCGCTGCGGGAAGCCGGCAATCTCCAGCGCCAGTTGCTGCGCGGCAGCCAACGCGCTACCGGCTGCCACCACCCGGTTGACCAGGCCCATGCTCAGCGCCTCTTCAGCCAACACCGGGCGACCGGTAAGGATCAGATCCAGCGCGCGGCCCTGGCCGATAATCCGTGGCAACCGCACGGTGCCGCCATCGATCAGCGGCACGCCAAAGCGCCGGCAAAACACCCCGAGCACCGCGTTATCGGCCATCACCCGCAGGTCGGCAAACAGCGCCAACTCCAGGCCGCCGGCCACCGCGTGACCTTCGATGGCGGCGATCAGCGGTTTGCTCAGCTGCATGCGACTCGGTCCCATCGGCCCGTCGCCCTCGGTTTCCAGGCGATTGGCACGCTCAGCGCCTGCGGCCACCGCACCCAGATCAGCCCCAGCGCAGAAGGTGCCGCCCACGCCAGCCAACACCGCCACCCGCGCCTGTTCATCCGCTTCAAAAGCCCGCAATGCCGCGGCCAGTGCCTCAGCCGTCGGCCGGTCGACTGCATTGCGCACCTCGGCGCGGTTGATGATCAAGATGGTGACCGGGCCGTTCTTTTCGATGATGACGCACATGACCTGCTCCCTAAAATGCCGAAGGCCGGCATTTAGCCGGCCTTCACCTTAAAGCCCTGGGCGGTGGAAATCAGCCTGCTGACCGATCTCCCCGTCAGAGTGGCGCAATCAGAGGGCGAACTTCTGCAGGTTGGCCATCATCTCTTTCATCGCTTCGATATTGTCCTTCGGATGGGCGGCGCCTTCGAAGTCGCAGATCTGCGCGAAATTGGCCGCCACATCTTCCGGGCTATAGCCTTCGCGCGGGTCGAAGCCGGCACCCAGGCTGCGTTCCCAACGCACTTTGCCCATCCAGCCGCCACCCACTTCGAACAGGCCGGAGGTTTCTTCGCAGGCATTGCTCGCCAGGTACACCACCAGCGGGCTGACCAGTTCAGGCTTGAGCTGCTCAAACACCTGCGGCGGAATCAGGCCTTCAGTCATGCGCGTACCGCCGGTAGGCGCGATGGCGTTGACCAGGATGTTGTTCTTGCGCCCTTCGAGGGCCAGGGTGCGGGTCAGGCCGTACAGGCCGAGCTTGGCCATGCCGTAGTTGGACTGGCCAAAGTTGCCGTAGATGCCCGAGGTGGACGCGGTGAAAATCACCCGGCCAGAACCCTGCTCCCGCATGTGCGGCCAGGCGGCGCGGGTGACCTTGTAGGCCCCCTCGACGTGCACTTTGTAAACCAGGTCCCAGTCGGCGTCTTCCATCTTGTGGAAAGTCTTGTCACGCAGGATGCCGGCGTTGTTGACCACCACATCGATGCGACCGAAGGTATCCAGGGCGCATTGCACGATCTTCTCGCCGTCGGTCACCGAGTCGTGGTTGGCCACAGCGGTGCCGCCCGCTGCGCGGATTTCCTCAACCACCTTATCCGCCGCCGAGGCATTGGCGCCTTCACCGTGGGTGCTGCCGCCCAAGTCATTCACCACCACCTTGGCACCGTGCTTGGCGAACAGCAGCGCGTGAGCACGGCCCAGGCCGCCGCCGGCCCCGGTGACGATTACAACCTGATCTTGAAAACGGATGGCGTCGCTCATGCAGCATTCCTCGGCAGATTAACAATGCGCCGAGTGTCCAGCAGACGTGCCCTGGTCACAATAGACACGAGCAGCGCTGAATGGTGCGCAATAAAGCAGCGGGATAGTCCGCTAAGGCAACCGCATAAAAGTGGCCTGTTTGTCGCGGCTACGACTGCATGGATGCAGGAGGTAGAGCGAAGCAGGATGCCAGAGCCGAAAGCCCCTCCCACGATTTATCGTCAGCAGACAGCAGGTCGTGGGCGGCGCTTCAGCGGCGAATGCTCAGGGGCTTCTGTTTCAGGCAGTGGCGATACGGATCAGACTCATGTGGTTGTACAGGTGCAGCACATGCGCTTGCGCGTAGTCGGCATGGCTGAGCGCGCCATAGGCGAAATGCGGTTGCAGTTCGCCTTGGTATGCGGCGAAATCGCTGAAGGCTTGCTGTAAACGCTGCAGCGCCTGGGCCAATGTGGCCGGCGAATTGAGCGCTGTGGCACCGGGGATGGCCTCATTCAGCGGATGGCGCATCGCTCCGCGCGCAGCAAACACGCTAAAGGCCAGCGGGCCGACGCTGCTGCGGAACCAACCGGGCTTGAGCTCGGGATAACCGCTGATGGAGTACTCGATGCTCTGCGCACAATGGTTGAACACCTCAGCCGGGCTCCAGCCTTTTACGCTCGACAGCGGTTTATCAACCAGCCCGGCCAACACCTGCTGCGCGCCTTCCAGGCTCAGGGCAGCGGGTGCCTCGCCACTGGGTAATGCCCAAAAGCCTGCGCCCAGAGCCGCCACACCGCCGAGGGCGGCACCTTTCAGAACTGTGCGTCGTTGCATCGTTTGGCCTCCAGCCGTTCACGGAATTGCAGGTAATGCGCCAGCACCTGATCCGGTGCTTCGGTCTGCGGGTAATGGCCGATCTGCTCCAGCAGCACAGTGTCCGGCTTGGCAATCAGCTCACGGTAACGCGCCACCATATGCGCCCCGGAAATCGGGTCGACTGCGCCATCGATCACCCGCATCGGCACCACCGTGGCCTGCATCGCGGCTAGCCAACGATCACGGTTGACGCGGCGCTCGGGCATGTAGCGGATCAAGCGGTGCATCACCGCAGGACCATTATGGGCGGCAATCAGGCTCCAGAAATCATCCAGCTCGCGGGCGCTTGGCTGGGTCTGCGGGCCGAATACCTTGGCAAAACTCTGCGCCAGTTTCTGACGACTGAACAGCCGGCCGATCAGCGGGCCGATGGGGCTGAGCAGCAGCTTCTGCACCAGCACCGGATGATGAGTTTCCGGAAACAGCCCGCCATTGAGAAACACACAGCTGGCCAGCGCGATACGCCCATCCTGATGCCGTGCCAGCAGTTCTTGCGCCACACTGTCGCCGTAGTCGTGGGCCAGCACATGCACTGGCTGACCAATCCCCAGATGCACCAGCAGCGCCTGTTGCAGATCAGCCTGTTCCAGCAGGCTGTAGGCATGTCCACGGGGTTTGGCCGAGTCGCCAAAGCCGAGCATGTCGCAAGCAATCAGCCGGTAACGCGCGGCCAGCGGCGCCCACAGGTAATGCCAGTCCCAACTGGCGGTGGGAAAGCCATGGATCAGCAGCAACGGCTCGGCAGCGGGGTCGCCCGCCATCCAGTAGCGAATAGGCTGACCGTTAAAGCTGAAGTCACGCCCCTGAGCGCGCCAGGCTTCAAGGGCGATACCAGGCAGCGCACTCATGCGGCGTAACCTGGCATCTGTTGATCCAGCTTGCGCAGCAGCGCCGGCCACGGCAAAGCGCCGCCCATGCCCTGCGGACTTTTCATCACGCCGGCAATCATCGCCCGGGCACCGTCGAGGACCTGTTGCGGGATATGGATCAGCTCCGCCCCGCCACTCTGCGCCATCACCTGAATCTCACAGGCGCGCTGCAGGGTGAACATGCCGAGGAAGGCATCGGCAATGCTGCCGAAAGCGGTGAGCAAGCCATGGTTGGGCAGGATCATAAAGTTCTTATCGCCCAGGTCCGCCTGCAGCCGCGACTTCTCGTCATGGTTCAGTGCCACACCTTCATAGCCGTGATAGGCCAGGCTGGCGAGAACGAACAGCGACTGCTGCGACAGTGGCAGCAAACCCTGCTTCTGCGCCGAAACGGCAATCCCCTGCGGGGTGTGGATATGCAGCACGCAACCAACATCGTGGCGCACCTCGTGCACGGCGCTGTGGATGGTGTAGCCGGCGGGGTTGATGTCGAACGGGCTGTCCATCAGCTTGTTGCCGGCCAGGTCGATCTTCACCAGGCTGGAGGCAGTGATCTCATGGAACATCAACCCGTAGGGGTTGATCAGGAAATCTTCGCTGCCAGGAATCTTCGCCGAGATGTGGGTGAAGATCAGATCATCCCAGCCATACAGGGCAATCAGCCGGTAGCAGGCGGCCAGGTCTACGCGGGTCTGCCACTCGGCTGCGGAAACCTGATCCTTGAGGCTGACAACAGGCAGTGCGTGGGCAACGGTCATGATGAATTCCTCGGCTTTTGTTATTGAAGTGCCCAGGAGTCTAGCGAGGGATGCCGCAAAGGTGAGTCGCTCTGGCGGCCAGCGTGGTGGCCTTGCAGGTCAAACCAGTTCGGGATGCAGCTGCGCGAGCAGGGGCCAGTCGCGCCGGGCCTGTGGGTCATCGCTGAGCAGCTGAAAGCCGGTAAAGTCGAAACCCGGCGTCACCGTGCAGCCCACCAGGGTAAACGCCCCGGTGCTGCGCGCCGCCTGCCAGGCATGCGCCGGCACCAGGCGCTGCGGCAATTGGCCAATGGCCACCGGCCCCAGGCGCGCGCACCGCACGGCATCGGGCTGCGCGGCCAGCAGCAGCTCCAGCGGCGCACCTTCATAGAAATGCCAGAGCTCGTCGGCATCCACCCGGTGCCAGCGGCTAACCGCGCCGGCGGGCAACAGAAAGATAATCGCCGTGGCGCACAGACGGCCGCCGTCCAGCTGCGCAGACGACTCGTACAGGCGGCGGTAATAACCACCCTCCGGATGCGCCTGCAGCTGCAGCGCCGTGATCAGTTCCTGCGCGCGCGGGTGCATCAGCCTTGCAACGCCACGATAAAGTCCGCCAGCCAAGGCTCGGCGTCGGCTTCCGGGGTCACGCTTTCGCTGCTGTCCAGGCGCAGCATCGGCTGCACCTCACGAATGCCCAGCTCGGCATACAGCTCGCGCACCCGCTCGCCGCCGCCGCAGAAGGTATCGCCATAGCTGGAGTCGCCGAGGGCAATCACCCCACCCGGCAGGCCGCTCCACGCCGGCAGATGATCACGGATGGCGTAGTACAACGGCTGCAGGTTATCCGGCAATTCGCCCATGCCGGTAGTCGAGGTCACAGCCAGAAAGGCTTCAGGAGCAAACGCCTGAAAATCCGCCAGACTGGCGCGCGGGTTGTGCCAGGCCTCATGGCCGGCGGCCTTGAGCAGACGCTCGGCGTGGCGGGCAACTTCCTCGGCAGTGCCGTACACCGAGCCGGAAAGAATGGCGATTTTCATGCAGAACTCCGAAACAGTCAGAACCAAATCGATAAGACCGGCATTATGCCGCAAGTAGACAGCCCGCCCGGATGTTTTAGAATGCAGCCGACATAGACTGGGAAATCGCCTCATGATCAACGCCAAACTGCTGCAACTGGTGATCAACGCCTCCAACGACGGCATCGTGGTGGCCGAACAGGAAGGTGATGACAACATCCTGATCTATGCCAACCCCGCCTTCGAAAAGCTCACCGGCTACGCCAGCGAAGACATTCTCTATCAGGATTGCCGTTTCCTGCAGGCCGGCGACCGCGATCAGGCCGGACTGGATGCCATCCGTGAGGCGGTCAAAGCCCACCGCCCCTGCCGGCAGATCATCCGCAACTACCGCAAGGACGGCAGCGTGTTCTGGAACGAGCTGTCGATCACCCCGGTGGTCAATGAGGCTGATCAGCTGACCTACTACATCGGCATCCAGAAGAACGTCACCGAGCAGGTCGAAGCGCAGGAGCGGGTCAAGCAACTGGAGGCTGAGATGGCCGTCCTCAAGGCCGAACTGGCACGCCTGCAGGCGACGACCGGCAGTAACTAATCCCCAGAGCAGCGGTCACAACAGCTTCAGAGCTTGATACAGACCGCCCCCATGCAAGAACAGGCACTCCTGACCCAGGCAGAACTGGCGTTTATCCGCCAGCTGCATCAACCCGGCACCACCGAGCAGCGCAGCCAACCGCGCCTGCCAGTAGACCTCGGCAAACAACTCAGCGAACTGCTGTCGCACTGCGCAGCCAATGAACAGCTGAGCCTGCATGCGCATATCGCCAATCAGCACCTGACCTTTGACCTGCGCCTCAGCCAGGACGAACAAAACGCGCCCTGCCTGCAACTCAGCGCCCCGCAGATTTTCGATGAAGGTGAAATCAACCGCGCCTGGCGCTCGCCCCTGCCCGAACCGATACCGCTGCATACGCCAAGTACACAACCGAGCGATCTATGGATTCACCAGCTGTCGATGAATGGCGCGCTGGTTGAACACCGTGGCACCGGCCAGCCACCTAGGCGTTTTCGGCGCATCCTGCCGGTAGGCGAACACCGCCCGGTTGCCGTGACCGGAACCTTCGTACGCGCCACCGAAGACGGCCTGCTGGCCTACCAGCTGCATACCCTCGACCGGCATAGCGACGAGCAGTTACGCCAGTTCATCTATCAGCAGCACCTGCAGCAGGAACAACGCCAGCAGGCCCGGAACGGCTAAACGCCCAAAGCAGAATGGCAGGCAAAAAAAGACCCGCAATCAGCGCGGGCCTAAGGTGCAGGCGAAGCGCCTGCAGCAGGGATAAAAAAATCCGATAACCGAAAATGGGCGGAACTGATGGCTACCGGATTGCGCAGTCGATTCAGGCAGCAAACTCCTCATCACTGAAGGCCATCAGGGTGGCTTTGCCGGCCTTGACCTCAGCCAACAGGCTGTCGGTTTCAGTCAGGATGCGGGCCATAAAGAAGTCAGCGGATTTAAGCTTGGCGCCGTAGAACAGGGTTTCAGTGCTGCCGGCCGCCAACCTGGCCTTGGCCACCGCAGCCATGCGCGCCCACATCCAGGCCAGGCTGGTCAGGGCAAACAGACGCAGATAAGGCGTGGCCGCTGCACCGGCCTGCTCGGGGTCTTTCATGCCTTCGCTGGCAATCCACAGCGTGGCTTGTTGCAATTGTTTAAGCGCTGCACCCACGGCAGACACATGCTCTGCCTCGGCATTGGCCTTGAGCCAGCCTTCAATCAGGGCAAAGTAATTACGCACGGCACGGCCGCCCCCTAGCCCCAGCTTGCGGCCAACCAGGTCAAGCGCCTGAATACCATTGGTGCCTTCATAGATGCGGGTAATCCGTGAATCGCGCACCAGTTGCTCAATGCCCCAGTCTTCAGTGAAGCCGGAACCACCCAGCACCTGCAGGCCTTCGTTGGCGCAGTTGAAGCCTTCGTCAGTCAGGAAGGCCTTGACCACCGGCGTCAGCAACTGCACCAGATCATCCGCCTGCTGGCGTACCGCAGGGTCTTCGTGATCATGGCCAACGTCTTCATGCAAGCCGGTGAAATAAGCCAGCGCGCGACAACCTTCGATCATCACTTTCTGGCGCAGCAGCATGCGCCGCACATCGGGGTGCACGATGATCGGATCGGCGGGTTTGTCCGCCGCTTTCGGGCCAGACAGTGAGCGACTCTGCAAGCGTTCCTTGGCGAAACCGAGACTGACCTGATAGGCAGTTTCAGCAATGCCGAGGCCCTGCATGCCAACCATCAGACGCGCCGAGTTCATCATGGTGAACATGCATTTGAGCCCCTTGTTCGGCTCGCCGATCAACCAGCCTTGAGCGCCCTCGAAGTTCATCACACACGTGGCCGAACCCTTGATGCCCATCTTATGTTCCAGGCCACCACAGAACGCCGGATTACGGCTGCCGTCTGCAAGGAACTTGGGCACCAGAAACAGCGAAATACCTTTCACGCTGTCCGGTGCATCAGGCAGTTTGGCCAGTACCAAGTGCAAGATGTTGTCGGCCAGATCATGTTCACCGCCAGTAATCCAGATTTTGGTGCCGCTGATGGCATAGCTGCCGTCCGCCTGCGGTACAGCACGGGTACGAATCAAGCCCAGATCGGTGCCGCACTGCGGCTCTGTCAGGCACATGGTGCCGGTCCACTCGCCACTGATCAGTTTCGGCAGATAGCGCTCCTGCAGGTCGCGCGCGCCGTGAGCGGTCAGCGCATTGATCGCACCGTGGGTCAGCCCTGGGTACATGCCCAGCGAGAGATTGGCCGAGCAGACCATCTCTTCAACCATCATGTTCAGCACGTGGGGCAAGCCCTGGCCGCCAAACTCCGGGGTACACGCCAGCGCGGTCCAGCCACCTTCGGCAAACTGCTGATAGGCCGCCCGAAAACCCTCTGGGGTTTTTACTGATTTACTCTGCGGATCATATGCGCAGCCTTGCTTGTCACCTGAGCCATTCAATGGGGCCAGCACGTTCTCCGCCAATTTGGCGGCTTCTTCCAGAATGGCGCCACCGAGGTCGTTTCCGAACTCGCGCTGACTAGGCAGCGACTGCAAGGTGGCATAAGCGTCGAGCACCTCGTCAAAAACGAAACGCATGTCACGAAGGGGTGCGCGGTATTGGGTCATGTCGCTGAGTCCTCAAGCTGTACAAGTGGATGCAAGCTATACACAAACAAACAATGTATAGCTTTTGTACAGACAAAAATCTCAAGCAGCAAGCTTTTCTTGTACAAGATGTACAAGTATAAAATTTCCGCGACCGGCAGTACGCACAGCGAGGCACAACCGTAAAGGCTGCGGCTGGGGTTTCAGAGCATTGACGAAGGGTTCAGGTATCCAGGTGACCCGCCAGGAATTGCTGCAGGCGCCGCTGCATCAGACGACCTTCATTGCCCAGACATGCAATCGGGGAACCCCTCAGGCTTTCCTCGGCCAGATCGGCGCCGTCACCCGCCATCACCAGTGGACAAGCCAGCGCCAGCGCCAGACGTGACAATACTTTGGGCAAGTCATCGCTGGGCGGTTGATTGGAGAACAGCACCAAGGCCTGGGGCTGCATTTTCTCGCAGATCAGGGTCAGCTCCTCCAGCGGCTGACCAAGACCCAGCACGCTGACGGCCGTATCAGCATTACTCAGCAGCAAGCCGGCGACCAGTAACTCCAGTTCACGACAGTGTCCGGGCAAGGCCGCGAGCAATACGCGATCTTCAACCTGGGTACGCAGTGCCTGCAAACGTTGCAGTGCACGTGCCCGAAGAAATGTGTCGAGAAACAGCCATTCGCTGGCCTGACCGTATTCATCCTGACGTAACAGCAACTCCTGCCAGAGCGGCATCAGGATGTCCTGAAACACCACTGGCAGCGGGTAACTGGAAAAAATCTGCCCGTACAGACGATCCAGGCGCAGCTCATCGAAGGCACTGATGGCTCGGCGCAACTGGGTCTGCCACTCCCCCCACTCGCCGGCGCTGACTTCTTCATAGATCGGCGAACTGGCAGCCTTGATAGGAGCGCTTTTGGCCAAAATCTTGCCAACTTTACTGACCGCCACACCGCGCTCAATCCACGCCAGAATATTGCGCACGGCTTCAATTTCAGCCTGGGAATAAAGACGATGACCGCTGTCAGTGCGGGTTGGCTGAATCAGACCATAGCGCCGCTCCCAGGCCCGCAGGGTCACCGGGTTGACGCCCGTAAGGCGCGCCACTTCGCGTATGGGAAAGAGCTCCTCCTGCTTGAGGGCACTCGAAACGAGAGACGACGCACCAACGAGATCGGACATGGGCGGAGGTTTCATAGGAAAAAGGGTGCGCGCATTGTAACTCAGCTATTTACGGCATACTTTGTACAAAACCTATACAAAGGCCTAGACAATGAACAAGCAACCGGTGTGGCCACTGACCCTTTACTACGACGGCGACTGTCCGCTCTGCGCACGTGAAATCCACATGCTGCGCCAACACGCCTGCGTAGAGCGCCTTTGCCTGGTCGACATCAGCCTGGCCGATTTCCACCCCGAAACCATCGGGCAAACTCGATCAGCCCTGCAAAACCGTCTGCACGCACGCTTCGCCGACGGCCACTGGGTCACAGGTCTGGATGCCACGCTATGGAGTTGGCGCGCCGCCGGCCTTGGCCGCTGGGCCACGCCCCTGACCTGGCCAGCATTACGCCCCCTTCTGGAACTGGCCTATCGACTGTTCTGCCAACTGCGCCCCCACCTCGGCTGGCTGCCACACCCCGACGGCAGCCAACGCTGCCGTAAGCAACAGTGCGACAGCACATCCACGCGCTGACGGGCTAGCGCAGGCGTAACCAAAGCCCAGGATCGGCCTCAAGCAATACAGGGCGACCGATGATTTCATCGTGACTTTCCGGCTGGAATAACAATACCTGACGCACCCCGCACCGCCGTAAACGCATCTTGAGTAGCGCCAGGTTGGGCCACAGCGACCGTCCAACGGCGTAATCCAGCATGCGTGCAGACCCGGCCCGACTGACGACACGCACCTGATAGCCACAGCAACGTAGCGTCAACACTTCAACATGCCGCACGCGTCCGCAGATCAGCGCCACACTCAGTTGCCAAGACTTCATCACCCACATACCTGTACAAGAAAACCAATCTTGTACACGATAAAAACAATTTTATTGAGCCTACCCCCGAAAAAAATATCGATACAACCCAATGAATTAGGGTGGAAAGCCATAAACAGCCAGTACCCTCACTCCCCACATGGTTGTACAAAGCCTATTGCTGGTATAACTTTACTCTTGGTTCAGTCGAGGCCGCGCCCTACTGGTCAGGTAACCCGGCGCAGCGTCGCTGGACCCACCCCTTATTTCCGTCGAGTCGATCATGAGCGCCAGCGCCGCCCCTATTCTGATAACCGGAGCCAGCCAGCGCATTGGTCTGTATTGCGCCGAACGCCTGCTGGATGACGGTCATGCAGTGATCATCACCTACCGCAACGAGCGCGACAGCCTCCAAGCACTAAGGCAGCGTGGCGCCTTGACCCTGCAGGCAGACTTTGCCAGCGAAGCCGGCATACTGGCATTTATCGAACGACTCAAGCGCCACACCGACAGCCTGCGCGCCATCGTGCACAACGCCTCCGACTGGCTGATTGAAACACCGGGAGAAGAAGCAGCCGCCTTCCAGCAGCTGTTCAGTGTGCACATGCTTGCGCCGTACCTGATCAACCTGCACTGCGCAACATTGCTGCACCACTCGACGCCCGCCGATATCGTGCATATCAGTGATGACGTGGCGCGCAAGGGCAGCGCCAACAGGCCGGCCTACTGCGCCAGCAAGGCCGGACTGGACAGTTTGACCCTATCGTTTGCTGCGCGTTTTGCCCCGCAGATCAAGGTCAACGGCATTGCCCCAGCACTGATCATGTTCAATCCGGACGATACCCCCGACTACCGCAGTAAAACCCTGAGCAAATCGGCATTGGGCATCGAACCCGGGCCACAGGTGATCTACCAAAGCTTGCGCTACCTGCTTGATAACCCCTACGTAACCGGCACAACTCTTACTGTCAACGGCGGCCGCCATCTCAAATGAACCCGGCCGCGAGGACCTTGCAATGACCCCTGAACTGCCCGATCACTACCGTGAAATTCTTCTTGGCGTCGGTGAAAACCCAGAACGCGAAGGCCTGCTGGACACGCCGAAACGTGCCGCTAAGGCCATGCAATACCTGTGCAACGGTTACCACAAGAGCCTGGACGAAGTGGTCAACGGCGCACTGTTCGAGTCCGATAACGATGAGATGGTGATCGTTCGCGATATCGAGCTGTACTCATTGTGCGAGCACCATATGCTGCCGTTTATCGGTAAGGCTCACGTCGCCTACATTCCTACCGGCAAGGTGCTCGGCCTGTCCAAAGTAGCGCGCATTGTCGACATGTACGCGCGGCGCCTGCAGATTCAGGAAAACCTCACCAAGCAGATCGCCGACGCGATCCAGCAGGTGACCAACGCTGCTGGCGTAGCCGTGGTGGTAGAAGCCAAGCACATGTGCATGATGATGCGCGGCGTGGAAAAGCAGAACTCGGTGATGACCTCCTCGGTGATGCTTGGAGCCTTCCGCGAATCCTGCAACACTCGCCACGAATTCCTGCAACTGATCGGACGGAGCAAGTAATGCCGAGACTGGAACCTGGGATGGCGCGCATCCGCGTCAAGGATCTGCGCCTGCGCACCTACATCGGCATCAAGGAAGAGGAAATCAACAACAAGCAGGACGTGTTGATCAACCTCACCATCCTCTACCCTGCCGCTGACGCCGTGCGTGACAACGATATCGACCACGCGCTGAACTATCGCACCATCACCAAGGCGGTGATTCGCCACGTTGAAGAAAACCGTTTCGCCCTGCTGGAGCGTATGACCCAGGAAATTCTCGACCTGGTCATGACCAATCCCGACGTGCGCTACGCCGAGGTGGAAGTGGACAAACTGCACGCCCTGCGCTTTGCCGAATCGGTGTCGATCACCCTCGCCGGCCACCGCTAGCCGATTCCCGGCGCGTCCTGCGCCGGGGCCGTTGCCGCCAGACGGGCATGCTTCTATCATCGCCGCCAACGTCTCCTCGCCTGCAATCAGAGAGCATCGCCATGACCGAGCAAGAACGTCTCGAACTTGAAGCCGCCGCCTTTCGCAGCCTGGTGCAACACCTGCGTTCCCGCCCCGATGTACAGAACATCGACATGATGAACCTTGCCGGCTTCTGCCGTAACTGCCTGTCCAAGTGGTTCAAAGCCGCAGCCGACGACATCGGCGTTGCCATCACCCCGGATGAAGCCCGTGAAGAGGTTTATGGCATGCCCTATGCCGAGTGGAAAGCCAAATACCAGAAGGAAGCCAGCGCCGAGCAGCAAGCCGCCTTCGATAAAGGAAAAACCCGCATGAGCCGTCTGATCGAGTTTCGCGCCAAGCTGCGCAATGAACACTTTACCTTCGCTGAAACCCTGGCATTTATTGCCGAGCACTACCAGTACCAACCAAGCGCATTCAGCAACGGTGATGTACACAACGCAGCCGGACAAAACGAAGGGTCATGCAAGACACTGGGGCTGGCGATCCTTGAAAACCTGAGCCTGGAAGAAGCCCTGCTGTGCTTCGGCGAGCATTACCGCAGCGTGCTGGCCACGCCAAGCGGCAACGACCATGGCAATATCCGCGCACTGATGAGCACAGGCCTGCCAGGCGTGCGTTTCGAACACGCCTCTCTGCGCCACAAGGCAGTATAAATATCTGCCCCATAGTAGCCAGAAGCCATCTTCTGCCGTCATACAGCATCTGCAAGCCATTGCCGGGTCATAAAACGTGCAATTGTCGGCAAAGGCTGACAGACACCACACGTGAATCACTCTAAGCTGCGCGCCATGAGACGAACGAGAACACCAGGGAAGGTGGTCCGTATAGTGTTATGGCCGCTCTTCCCAGGTTCACGCCCCTTACCTGGCTTGGAGTCGCTTTTATGCAGCAGACCCTGGTATGGAAACCCTGGTACAACCCTGGCGTGGAGAATCTGCGCCTGAACATTGATGAGCATGGCATCAACGCCACCAGCCATCTGATGCAAAGCCTGCGCGGCAATAGCATCGCCGCTACCTATGTCATCAACTGCGACCCGCGCTGGCGCTTTCGTCACCTGTGGCTGAAAGTGGACAACCATGGTCAACGCAGCCTCAATCTGAGGCGTGATATTCGAGGCAACTGGTTTCACAACGGCGAACCTCGCCCCGATCTCAGTGAATGTCAGCAAATCATGCTGTCCGACTCGCCCTTTACCCACACCCCAGCCCTGCAACGCTGCGCGCTGGAAACCGGCCAGAGTGAATCGTTACAGGTGGCCTATATCGACTTGCTGACCCTCAAGGTGGAAGCCCGCAGCCAGCGCTACCAGCGCCTGCGCGAAGAAGGCGGAAGAACCCTGTATCGTTGCGAAGCACAGGGCAGCAAGAGCCAGGAGCTGACCGTTGACGAGCACGCGCTATTGGTCAAAGCCAGCGATCAGTTTTTGCGGCTGAGTTCGCGGGACTTGAAGCTGAACACCTGGGTATAAGCCGAACGCAGAATGGAAAAGCCTCGAACCCATCGAGGCTTTGGATCGTGGACAATCACTATCCATACACTGAAAACACCATACCCAAGCACTCAGACCCTCACGTCAGCGCGCCAAGGGTCCTGGCTCCCGCCAGACTCCAATCCAGGCTGGCGTCCAACACTCACGCTGACTGATCAAAAAGACCCTCTGCCCTGTTCTGGCACGTCGCCCCCTCGGACGCGACCTGCATGAGACCCCGCGTATGGCTCCCGACTGCTCGGTAAATCCCGCTCATCATGCGTTCCTAGGGCTCAACCCGCACTGTCGGCGCTGACGCATACAGCAACACCAAGACGCAGCAATGCGCATCACCCAGATCCTGGACAATGGTATGCAGCAACGAGTGGTCGTCGTAGGCTTTCCAGGTGGCGTAATTCAACGGGTCAGATGCACCACCCGTACGTGCGTTGGCACGCTGGGCACGGGGGAGTGAATGGTGATCAGAGCTTCCAGGCGTAAGCGACACCCAGAATGTTCTGACTCATTTTCAGGTTGGCTTCACCGCCGCCAAAGGCTGCCGGAATGGAGCCATTGCCGTTGACCGCTTCCTCGAAACCGTGGGTGTAGGCCAGGCTCAGTTCTCCGTCCGCAGACGGCGCCCAGGTCAGGCCGACACTTAGGTGATCCTGAATGACGCCCGGAGCAAGAATGTTGAGGAACGTCTGATCTTTCTGCACTGGCTGACTGGCATGACTGATACCGCCGCGCAGGGTCAACTCGGGACTCAGGGCATAACTGGCTGCCAGTTTGTACACGGTGACGTCCTGCCAGCCAAAACCCGGACCATTCTTCGCGCCGAAGTTGTTACCGACAAATACCGACTGGATATCAAACTCGCTGGTCACGGAGCGCACGCTACCGTATTTGATTTCCTGCACGTCAGCGGCAAGCGTCAATGCCGGCGTGACCTTGTATGCCAACCCAACACCGTAGTTTTCCGGAATATCAAAACTGCCGCCATCGGCAAACAGCCCGGCATAGCGGTCGAACGCCTGGGCCTTGATCTTCGATGACCAGGCCAAGCCCAGTGTCAGGTCGTCGCTCAGTTGCCCTTGCCATCCCAGGCGCAACCCCCAGCCCGTGGACGTTTCATGATCACGTTCATTGAGGTTCCCGGCATCACTGGAGAAAAACGGATTGGCAAATGCACTCAGGCCCTTGGCGGCAAAGCGCTGATACACAAAGTTGACACCCACACCGATGGATTGATGCTCGGTGAACTTGTAAGCCAGCGATGGCGTGATGAACAACTGCGCAAGATCGACCCCGGCACTGCCAGTGCTGCCAAATGCACCATAAGGGTTCTTCTTGTAATCGGTGTTCATCCCGCCATTGCCGTATACCGCAACGCCAACACCCAATCGGTCATTCAGCTGTTTGCTATAGCCAGCCTCCGGCAAGAGGAAATACTTCTTCTCGTTACCGTCATATTTGCCGTTGGCACCAAAGCCGTTGCCTTCAATCTCGGCACTGCGGTCTGGCGAAAACAACGTTGCACCAAAATCCAGTCGATCCCCCACCCAAACTGTGCCAGCCGGGTTGTTGGCCGCCGCCAGCGCATCCTGCGGCTGTGCAATACTAACGCCCGCCTGCCCCTGCGCCTTGATGCCATAACCGTGCACAAAGTAACCGTTGGTCGCGCCTGCCTGAGTGCTGACTGCGCCACCCAACGCAACCAGTGAGGCGAGTAAAACCTTGTTTTTCATTATTCCTGCTCCCAATGCCAAGGCCGGGCTGGCCTGCCAGGAAGCAACTATTAAACAAAATACATATTGTTTAATAATAATAAAAACCAATATATTTATACGAACAAGGAATAACAACCTAGACGCAGTCAATCTGCAGCCTGGGCGTTGCGTGAAAAGCGTGGATCAGGGTTTTGGGCAGTAAAGCTCGTAAAGGGTGCCCAGTAGCTGCATAACTTTCATGTCTTTGACGGAGTAGAAGATCCGCTTGCCCTCGCGACGGGTATCAACCAACCCTTCGGAACGCAACACCCCCAGTTGCTGGGAGAGATTAGGCTGCTGAATCCCGAGCAGCTCTTCCAACTCACCAACTGAGCGCTCGCCTTGACTCAACTGACAGAGCAGCATTAATCGGTCCGGATGGCTCAGAGAGCGCAAAGTACTTGCAGCCTCAGTGGCTGCCGAGCGCATCAACTGAATATCCATTGGTACGTGAGCTTCTCGCTGATCAGGTTGGGGGACAGTATAAGAAAATTAACTTCTTTTCTAAAAAATCATCGTCACAACACGCAGGCGTGCACGGCGGTCACGAACCTGCGCGATTTTCCATGACTGGCCCCGTCGGGGCCAGCAGCAGAATGGCGTTCTCGTGCATTAATTGTATCCGGTCACAATCTGTTGCCTTACTCGTCATTTACTGACCGTCGAGATAACGCTCCACATCCAGCGCCGCCATGCAGCCGGCACCGGCCGAGGTGATGGCCTGGCGGTAAACGTGGTCAGCCACATCACCGGCAGCAAACACGCCGGGAATGCTGGTAGCAGTGGCATTGCCTTCGCGACCGCCGTTGACCACCAGATAGCCATCCTTGAGCGCCAGCTGCCCCTCGAACAACGAGGTGTTCGGCGTGTGGCCAATGGCGACGAACAGACCATCGACGCTCAGCTCATCGAAGCTGCCATCGTTGTTCTTCACCCGCACCCCCGTCACGCCCATGCTGTTGCCGAGCACTTCATCCACCTCGGCGTTGAGCTTGAGCACGATCTTGCCTTCGGCGACCCGCGCCAGCAGCTTGTCCTGCAAGATCTTCTCGGCGCGGAAGGTTTCGCGGCGGTGCACCAGGGTTACCTTGCTGGCGATATTGGCCAGGTACAGCGCCTCCTCCACCGCCGTATTGCCGCCACCGACCACCGCGACTTCACGGTTGCGGTAGAAGAAACCATCGCACGTGGCGCATGCGGAGACACCCTTGCCCATAAAACTTTCTTCGCAGGGCAAGCCCAGGTAACGGGCGCTGGCACCGGTAGCGATGATCAACGCATCACAGCTGTAGGTGCCGCTGTCGCCGACCAGGGTGAACGGCTTGCCGGCCAGGTCCACAGCATTGATATGGTCATAGACGATCTCCGTCTCGAAACGCTCGGCATGCTCCTGCATACGTTGCATCAGCGCAGGCCCGGTCAGGCCATGCACATCACCGGGCCAGTTATCCACCTCGGTGGTCGTGGTCAGTTGGCCGCCGGCCTGCAGGCCGGTAATCAGCAAGGGCTTGAGATTCGCACGCGCGGCATAAACCGCCGCACTGTAGCCGGCAGGGCCGGAGCCCAGAATGATTACGCGGGCATGACGATCAGCAGACATCAACAGCTCCTCCCGGCAATGCCGGCAGCAATAAAAAGGGACTTTCGCGAGGACCTAGGGGAAGGCAGTAAGGTCGAAAGCCCCACAAAGGGATGCCGCGCAGCCTATGCCTGCCCGACGCACGGCGGAAATATGCTTTGCCAATACCTTGTATAGGCAAGCGCTATGACACCGACAGACAATCGTTAGCGCCCGTTGCAGAGGCTTTCACCTGCCACACAAAGCCGGTAAGGTCGGCGCGACTTCAACCTCCTGGAGACGCCTCCCATGCACGCGCCCGTGCTGACCGGCCCGCAATACCTCAGCGAAGGCCTGAAACTGGTCCTTAGCCCCGGCCTGCGGCTGTTTGTGCTGCTGCCGCTGACGATCAACCTGATCCTGTTTACTGCGCTGATTGTGGTTTCCATGCAGCAGTTCAGTGGCTGGGTCGAGACCTTTATGCCCAGCCTGCCGAGTTGGCTGAGCTTTCTTGAATACGTGCTGTGGCCATTGTTTGTGGTGCTGGTACTGCTGATGGTGTTTTTCACCTTCACCCTGCTGGCCAATATCATTGCCGCGCCGTTTAACGGTTTTCTCGCTGAGAAGGTCGAAGTCGTAGTGCGCGGCCAGGATGATTTTCCGCCCTTCAGCCTGGCTGAACTGACCGCCATGGTGCCGCGCACCCTGAGCCGCGAGATGCGCAAGCTGGGCTACTTTCTGCCGCGCGCCATTGGCCTGCTAATCCTGAGTTTTATCCCGGTGGTCAACCTGATCGCCGCGCCACTGTGGCTGCTGTTTGGCGTGTGGATGATGGCGATTCAGTACATCGACTACCCGGCGGACAACAACAAGATGAGCTGGGACGACATGCTCGCCTGGCTGCGGGAGAAGCGCTGGCAGAGCCTGGGCTTTGGCGGCATCACCTACGCCGCCCTGCTGGTGCCGGGGCTGAATATCCTGATGATGCCGGCAGCCGTGGCCGGCGCCACGGTGTTCTGGGTGCGTGAGCGTCAGGAACAGGCGCTGACGCCCGCCCCCTGAGTCATCACCCCGCAGGTTAGCTGCGCTCCAGCACCACGCGCAGCGCCTGCATTGAGGCCTGGGATTCGCGCTCAATGCGCCGGCTTAGCAGCAGACGATTGGCCAAACGCATCAGCACACCGTCGAAGCCGTATTCCAGAGTGCGGACAAACTCGCAACCGCCCTCTACCTCCACACATTCATAAGTCAGCAGCAGCGCCAGACCGTGATCACCACGAGCGCTGGCCTGCCAGCGACGCGCCGGCTGGTAGTCGAGTACATCCCAGCGCAGATGCCCGGCGCGGCCACCGGCGTGAATGTCTTCCTCAAATACCTCACCGGCGAGCAATGCACCCTCTCGACCATAGATGCGCAGTGAGGATGGATGCCATTCGGGCCAATGCACCGGCGCAGCGGCATAACTCAGCACGTCATCCGCCGGGCGGGTGAGGCGAATGCGATGCTGCTGGCGGTTCTGCTGGTACGTCGGCTCTGGTTCCCAGTGCAGGGTGCCGTACAACCAGTCCATCAATGGATGGACGATGCCAAAGTTGCGCGCATGCATCAGCTCACGGCGATGGTGCAGCGCATGCAGGCGGCGCATCTGGCGAATCCACGGCAACCGCGCGACGGGGTGCTCGGCCGGTAGATGCTCGCAGGCGTGCACCACTTCATAGCTCATATACCCCAGCAGCATGCTGCCGGCGAACAGCGCCGCCAGGTTGCCGTCGAGGTGCGCCAGCACCCACCAGATACCCAGCAGCGGCAGGCTGTAGAGCACGATCAGCCAGGCCGGAAAGAGGATCACCCGCCAATCACGCGGTGTCTCGTAGCGCATCTGGCCTTCGACGAAAAAGCTGTGGTGATCACCCGTGTGACGCTTGTAGAACAGCTGGCCGAAGCGCGTCTTGTTGTGCCCCAGGCGCTTGTGCACCTGATACTCGCCCCAGCTGAAGAACACCAGAGTCAGCGGTACCAGCAGCCACTGCCAGGGCGCCACTGCGTCCAGCGTGCGCCACAGCAGGCCGATGCAGGTCAGGCCGTAGGCCAGCACAAAGGCGGCATGCAGCCAGGGGTTGTACAGCGGGTGGATGGCATCCCGATAACGTGTGCGGAAAGCCTGGGCATTGTCATTGTTATAGGCCACGGCATAACTCCTGTGCAGATTGACAGCAGTCTAGGCGCGGCCAGATCATTCCGATAATGGATATTCAGAAAGAGCATTATTCTTGATAACGAATTTGCGTCAGCTCGACCTCAATCTGCTGCTGGTTTTCGATGCCCTGATGCAGGAAGGCAACCTGACCCGCGCCGCCGAACGCCTGCACCTGAGCCAGTCGACGGTGAGCAACGCCCTCGCCCGCCTGCGCCAGCAACTCGGCGAAGAGCTGTTTCTGCGCACCGCCCGGGGCCTGACGCCCACCGCCCGCGCCCAGGCTTTGTATCTGCCGGTACGTCAGGCTTTGCGCCTGCTGCAGACCGGCCTGGGCCCGGCCGAGCCGTTTGATCCACAAACGCCACACGCCTTCAGCCTATCCCTGAATGACTACGCACAAGCTGCGCTGCTGCCCATGTTGCAGGCACACCTGGCACGTCACGCCGCGCAGGTCGAGCTTTTGGTGCAAGCCGATGATGCCGACAGCCTGGTACAACGTCTGGAAAGCGGTGCGCTGGACCTGGCTATCGATTACCTGCACTTCGACTCACCCGACCTGCATTACGCGCCGCTGCGCGAAGAACCGCTGGTGGCCATCGGCCGCGCCGGCCACCCGGCCTTTATCGGCGGGCTGAGCCTGGAGGATTACCAGCAGGCGCGACATATCACGGTAACGCCGCGCGCCGGACGTGGCTCGCCGCTGGAGATCGTCCTCGGCTCGGCCAGGGTGCGCCGGCAGGCGGCGCTGCATTTGCCCAACTACCTGCCGATCCCGGCCATCGTTGCCCAGACCGACCTGCTCGGCACCGTGCCCGCGCGTCTGGCCGAAGCCTTCGCTCCGGTGCATGCGCTGGAAATCGCGCCGCTGCCCTTCGATATGCCACCGGTGCAGGTCAGCCTGATCTGGCATCAGCAACAGCACCTCGACCCGGCGCACGCCTGGCTGCGCCAACAGCTGATCGAACTGCTCGACTGAAATACAAACGCAACCAAAGCGTCACAGTCATTACATAGCGGCAGCGGACACTGCTGCCATGAGCACAGCTTCCCTGCATATCGCGCTGATCAGCGAAACCTTCCCGCCGGAAATCAACGGCGTGGCCAACACCCTCGGGCGCCTGGTCGACGGCTTGCGTGGCCGTGGCCATCGCGTGCAACTGGTGCGTCCGCGGCAGAACGTCGACCCACGCGGCGCGGCCGATCAGGACCTGCTGCTGACCCGTGGCTGGCCGCTGCCCGGCTATCCCGGTTTGCAGTGGGGCCAGTCGTCGGTGCACAAGCTGCTGCGCAACTGGCAACGACAGCGCCCGGATGTGCTGTATATCGCCACCGAAGGGCCGCTGGGCCTGTCCGCCTTGCGCGCAGCGCGGCGCTTGCGGATCCCGGTAGTCAGCGGTTTTCACACCAACTTCCAGCAGTACACCGGGCATTACGGCTTTGGTCTGTTAACCCGCCTTTTGACCAATTACCTGCGCTGGTTCCACAACCGCTCGCAGATGACCCTGGTGCCCAGCGTCAGTCAGCAAATCGAGCTGCACCGCCGTGGTTTCGACAACCTGGAACTGCTTTCGCGGGGCGTCGACAGCCAGCTGTTCCACCCGGCCAAACGCTGCGCAACCCTGCGCGAGCGCTGGGGCCTGGCAGAACAGGACATCGCCATCCTGCATGTCGGCCGCCTGGCGGTGGAAAAGAACCTGGCCTTGCTCAGCAAGAGCTTTCAAGCGCTGCAACAGGCGCACCCGCAGCGGCGGCTGAAACTGATTGTGGTCGGCGATGGCCCACAACGCGCCAACCTGCAGCAACTGCTGCCGGATGCGGTGTTCTGCGGCCTGCAGCGCGGCGAAGCGCTGGCCGCGCATTACGCCTCGGGCGATCTGTTCGTGTTTCCCAGCCTCTCGGAAACCTTCGGCAATGTGGTGCTCGAAGCCCTGGCTTCAGGCCTTGGCGTGGTGGCGTTTGATCAAGCGGCGGCCGCACAGCATATCCGCCACGGGCATAACGGCGCGTTGGCGGTGGCCGAGGACGAACAAGGCTTTATCGACGCCGCCAGCTGGTTGCTGACCGACCACGAAGGCCTGCGCCGGGTGCGCCTGAATGCGCGACTGCATGCCTCTCGCCAGGGCTGGCCGGCGATTGTCGAGCTGTTCGAGCAGCAGCTGCGCAGCGCCATGCAACCTGTGCAAGCGTTACCAGCCGGCAGAACGCAACATTAAAAGAGGAACGGAAAGCCCCGATCCTACAACCGCACATCCAGACGCGTGATCAGCTGCACACCCTGCGCGCTGATCGCCGCGCCGTAAGCCAGTACTTCAACACCGGCGCTCACCGCCTCACGCAAAGCAGCGGCGTAGGCCGGGTCGATTTCCTCGGCCGGGCGCACCGCATCAATGTCCGTCAGGTTCACGCAATACAGCTGCACCGCGCGAATGCCCTCACGGGCCAGTGCCGCCAGCTCACGCAGGTGTTTGCTGCCACGCTCGGTGCGCGCATCAGGAAAGGCGGCGACGCGGCTGTCGGCGAACCCCAGGGTGACGCTCTTAACTTCGACGAACGCCGCACCTGCCGGGTAGTCCAAGCGAAAGTCGATACGGCTGCGTTCCTGACCGTAAGGCACTTCGCGCTTGAGGCTGGTAAAGCCGTTCAGCTCGGCGATCAGCCCGGCACGCAGCGCTTCTTCCACCAGGGCATTAGCGCGCCCGGTGTTGATCACCGCCAGACGACCGTGCGGCGTTTCACCGATCTCCCAGGTGCCCGGCAGTTTGCGCTTGGGGTCGTGACTGCGACTGAACCAGATGCGCGCGCCCTCGCTCATGCAGTTGAGCATCGAGCCCGTATTGGCGCAGTGGATGGTCAGCCGCTCGCCGCTGACGGTCTCGATATCGGCGAGAAAGCGCTTGTAGCGACGCAGCAGGCGCCCTTCTTCCAGTGGTGGCTCAAACAGCATGGGGCTTCCAGCTGTTCAAGCCACGTTTGATGCGATCCACCGCCTGCTGCAGACGCGGCAGGTCCTGGGTGTAGGCAAAACGCACATGCTGCGTCGCCTGGTAGCGGCCAAAATCCAGGCCGGGGGTAAAGGCCACATGCTCGGTTTCCAGAAAGTGCTGGCAGAAGGCAAAGGCATCACCGCCGAAGGCGCTGATGTCGGCATATAAATAGAAGGCGCCCTCCGGCTCCACAGCGATCTTGAAGCCCAGCTCACGCAGCGCCGGCAGGAGGAAATCGCGGCGGCGCTGAAATGCGTGACGGCGCTGTTCGAGGATCTCCAGGGTCTGCGGCTGAAAGCAGGCCAACGCGGCGTGCTGGGCCATGCTCGGCGCGCTGATATAGAGGTTCTGCGCCAATTTCTCCAGTTCCGGCACGGCGGCCGGTGGTGCCACCAGCCAGCCAAGGCGCCAGCCAGTCATGCCGAAATACTTGGAAAAACTGTTGAGCACAAAGGCTTCGTCGTCCACTTCCAGCACGCTGGCGGCGTCTACACCGTAGGTCAGGCCGTGGTAGATCTCATCCACCACCAGATGCCCGCCACGCGCCTTCAACGCCTGAGACAACCCGCCCAGCTCGTCGCGGCTGAGCAAAGTGCCGGTCGGATTGGCCGGGGAAGCCACCAGTGCGCCGACGCTGTGCTGATCCCAATGACGCTCGATCAGCTCAGGCGTCAGCTGATAACGCACCTCCGGGCCAACCGGCACCAGCTGCGCCGCACCTTCGACCAGGCGCAGAAAATGCCGGTTGCAGGGGTAACCGGGGTCAGCCAGCAGCCAGTGCTTGCCGGGGTCGACCAGCAGGCTGGTGGCCAGCAGCAAGGCACCCGAGCCGCCGGGGGTGATTAGAATGCGCTGCGGGTCGATATCCAGACCGTAACGTTGGCCATAGAAACTGGAAATCGCCTCGCGTAGGGCCGGCAGGCCGCGCGCGGCGGTGTAACGGGTGTGCCCATCGGCCAGCGCCGCCTGCCCGGCGGCGACAATCGGCGCGGCGGTGGTGAAGTCCGGCTCACCGATTTCCAGATGGATCACATCATGGCCGTCGGCCTGCAGCTGATTGGCACGGGCCAGCAGCGCCATCACGTGAAAAGGTTCTATGGCGCGGCTGCGCGCACTGTAGGACGGGACCATGGGACTGCCTGCCTGGGAGATAAGGCGCGGATTCTAAAGCATACCCGGCGCAGCTTCGACAACCGGGAGTGGCGCAGGCTGAGTTGTTCTGGTAAGTTCGCCCGCTTGCAGCCGCAGGGCCGGTTCTACGCGACGTGGAATCGGCAAGGGACACCGTCCTGCGCAGTGGATTAGAGAGAGTGAGAGGCGGTCATCCATGCCCACCAAAGCAAAAGCAAAAAGCAGCCAACTGACTCGCGGTTTCGAGCCCTATAAAGAAACAAAGGGCGAGGAATACATGGGTGAGCCGATGCGCGCCCACTTCACCGGCATCCTTAACAAGTGGAAGCTGGAGCTGATGCAGGAAGTTGATCGTACTGTGCACCACATGCAGGACGAAGCAGCCAACTTCCCCGATCCAGCGGACCGTGCCAGCCAGGAAGAAGAATTCAGCCTGGAACTGCGTGCCCGTGATCGCGAGCGCAAGCTGATCAAGAAGATCGACGAAACCCTGCAGCTGATCGAAGACAACGACTACGGCTGGTGCGATTCTTGCGGCGTAGAAATCGGCATCCGCCGTCTGGAAGCCCGCCCTACCGCCACCCTGTGCATCGATTGCAAGACGCTGGCGGAAATCAAGGAAAAGCAGATCGGTTCCTGATCTGACCCAGAGGGTGCTTCGGCACCCTCTGTTGTTTCTGTCTCTGCATATGTATGCGCAACAGGTTTTGAAACGTAGGCGAGGCAGGCGAGACAAGGCAGAAATGACCGAGAAAGCGGAGTTTACTGACGTAAATGAGCATTTCGAGACGCCGCGTCCCAGATCATTTCTAACGCAGTATCGACCACGCAGGTCGTTTTCAAAGCCTGTTGACCCGCACGTATGAACACAGCTGCTTATATCGGCCGCTTCGCCCCCACCCCAAGCGGCTACCTGCACTTCGGCTCACTGGTCGCAGCTCTTGCGTCCTACCTTGACGCGCGCGCGGTCAATGGCCGCTGGCTGCTGCGCATGGAAGACCTCGACCCGCCACGCGAA
The DNA here is from genome assembly GCF_026625725.1 of Pseudomonas sp. SL4(2022). Taxonomy (NCBI): domain Bacteria; kingdom Pseudomonadati; phylum Pseudomonadota; class Gammaproteobacteria; order Pseudomonadales; family Pseudomonadaceae; genus Pseudomonas; species Pseudomonas sp. SL4(2022). Next base: position 3,038,016 of record NZ_CP113060.1, on the reverse strand, counting down.
GTCGTCGGCGCTCAGGCCGCCATTCTCAGCACCCTGGAAAGCTACGGCTTCGAGTGGGACGGCGAACTGGTACGCCAGAGTGAGCGCCACGCCGAATACGCCGCACTGGTCGATCGCCTGCTCAGCCAGGGCCTGGCCTACGCCTGCACCTGCTCACGCAAACAACTGGAAGGTACTCAGGGCATCTACCCCGGCACCTGCCGTAATGCCGGCCACGGCTTTGTCGATGCGGCGATTCGTCTGCGCGTGCCGGAGCTGAACTACCACTTTGTCGACCGCGTACAGGGTGATTACCGCCAGCACCTGGGCCGCGAGGTCGGCGACTTCGTGATTCGCCGCCGCGATGGCCTGTATGCCTACCAGCTGGCGGTGGTGCTCGACGATGCCTGGCAGGGTGTGACCGATGTGGTGCGCGGCGCCGACCTGCTCGACTCCACCCCACGCCAGCTGTACCTGCAAGAGCTGCTCGGCCTGGCGCAGCCACGCTACCTGCATGTGCCGCTGATCATCCAACCGGATGGCCACAAACTGGGCAAATCCTACCGCTCGCCGCCGCTGCCGGCCGATCAGGCCACGCCACTGCTGATCCGTGCCCTGCGTGCGCTGGGCCAGCCGTTGCCGGACGCCGCCCACGACGGCCAGCCGGCCGAACTGCTGCGCTGGGCCAGCATGCATTGGGATGCCTCACGTATACCGCGCAGCCTGACCCTGGCTGAAGCGCAGCTGCGCTAGATTTTCGCGAAACCGGCACTCGCAGAGTCACCCCCGCACAACGCTCCATTGCCCGCTATGTCCGCTAGCGAACAGACCCTGGCAGCAGCGGTGCTGTAGGGTGACGACAATGCTGCGACAGCATTCTTCCCGATGGGGCAGGTTTACCTCGCCATCGCGGTACCCGGGTCTTGGGTGTTGACCGGACACGCCAGCGTCTGCGGCCAATATGCAAAATCAGCACGGCGAAGCAACAGGGGCACGGCAATCGTGACTTCGTAGGTCCGCTGTCGCGGTTTCTCAGATGGGCCTCGCACCTCGACGCCCATCGCGCATGCCGATGATGGCTGGAACCGCGCCCTATGACCTCCGTCTTTACTGCTCTATTCGGCCATGCCGCTGCACCCTCGCCATGGCTTGATCACGCGCCGGTACGCGAAGAACTGTTCGGCATCGAACGCCTCGAACAACATGCCTACACCCTGGCCGCTGCCCAACCGATCAGCAGTAAGCCGCCCGCCGTGCTGTCCTTGCATCGCCGGCTGAACGACAACGCCAAGGTATTGCTTGCGGCCTACCGCGCCAGTGCTGCGGAACTGGCCAACGGCCGTGGCGTGGTGCCGGCGGCCGAGTGGCTGCTGGACAACTATCACCTGGTCGAGGAGCAGATTCGCGAGATTCGCGATGACCTGCCGCCAGGCTATTACCGCCAGCTGCCGAAACTCGCCAGCGGTCCTTTTGCCGGGTATCCACGGGTGCTGGGCCTGGCCTGGGCATTTATTGCCCACACCGACAGCCACGTCGACCCGGACATCCTGCAGCGCTTTATCGTCGCCTATCAGCAAGTGCAACCGTTGACCATCGGCGAACTGTGGGCCGTGGCCATCACCCTGCGCATCGTGCTGATCGAAAACCTGCGCCGCCTGGCCGACCAGATGACCGCCGGGCGCAGCGCCCGGGCAGATGCCGATGCCCTGGCCAGCCGCCTGCTGGGTAAAAACGCCCCCTACACGGCGCTCGACAGGGAGTTGCACGAGCGCGCCCGCAGCGCGTTGAGCGAGCCATTTGCCGCACAACTGGCCAAGCGCTTGCGTGACCATGACCCGCTCACCACGCCGGCGCTGGGCTGGCTGGAAGAGCGCCTCGGCGCGCAGGGCAGCAGCAGCGATGAAGTGGTGCAGCACGCGCAGCAGCGCCAGGGCGCGTCCAACCTCACGGTGCGCAACATCATCAACAGCATGCGCCTGATTTCCTCCATCGACTGGGCACAGCTGTTCGAAAACGTCAGCCTGGTGGATGCCCGCCTGGGCGCCCGCAGCGACTTTGCCGCGATGGATTTTGCTACCCGCAACCAGTACCGCAGCGCCATCGAGCAACTCGCCCGTGGCAGCACCTGCAGCGAACTGGAGGTTGCCGAACAGGCCCTGCAGGCCAGCCAACTGGCCGGCACAACCGAGCATGCCGACCCACGCACCCGCGACCCCGGCTACCACCTGATCGCCGAAGGCCGGCTGGCGCTGGAGCAGCGCATCAATTTTCGCCCGCCGCTGCGTCTGCGCATCAGCCGTGGCCATATGCGCCTCGGCATGCCCGGCTATGTCGGCGCCATCATTGGCCTGGCCAGTCTGCTGCTGGGCCTGGCGCTGTTCAGCCTGGCCGGCCAGGGCGTGACGGCCGGCTGGCTGCTGGCGCTGGGGGTGCTGGGCTTTCTGCCGGCCAGCGAAGTGGCCACCGCGCTGGTCAACCGCGCCGTCAGTAACAGCTTCGGCGCCATGGGCCTGCCGGGCCTGGAGCTCAGCGAAGGGGTGCCCAGCAGTCTGCGCACGCTGATTGCCGTGCCGACCCTGCTTGGCAGCGAGGCTGATCTGCTGGAGCAGATCGAGCGTCTGGAAGTGCATCACCTGGCCGGGCATGGCGGCGATCTGACCTTCGCCCTGCTCACCGATGGCTTGGATGCTCAGCAGGAAGACCTGGCCAGCGATGCCGCATTACTGCAGCTGGCCAGCGCCGCCATCGACCAGCTCAACCAGCGTTACGGGCCAGGTATCGCCGGCAGCCGCTTTCTCCTGTTGCACCGCCGGCGACAGTTCAACCCTAGTGAAAACGTCTGGATGGGCTGGGAGCGCAAACGCGGCAAGCTGCATGAACTCAATCGCTTGCTGCGCGGTGCCGATGACACCAGCTTTACCCCGGTGCCAGGGCTTATCCAGCGCGTGCCGGACGCGGTGCGCTACGTCATCACCCTGGACGCCGACACCCGCCTGCCGCGCGATGCCGCGCTGCGCCTGGTCGGCAAAATGGCCCATCCGCTGAACCACCCGCGATTCAACAGCGCGCTGCAACGGGTGGTCGGCGGCTACGCGATTCTGCAGCCACGAGTGACCCCGTCACTGCCGTTGCAGCGCGAGGGCTCGCTGTACCAGAAGGTCTTCTCCAGCCCCGGCGGCATGGACCCTTACGCGGCGGCTGTGTCCGATGTGTACCAGGACCTGTTCGGCGAAGGCTCCTTTACCGGCAAGGGCATCTACGACATCGACGCCTTCGAGGCCGCGCTGGCCGGCCGAGTCAGGGAAAACAGCCTGCTCAGCCACGATCTGTTCGAAGGGGTTTTCGCCCGCGCAGGCCTGGCTTCGGATGTGGAAGTGGTTGAGGAATTCCCCTCACGCTACGACGTCGCCGGCAAGCGTCAGCACCGCTGGACGCGGGGCGACTGGCAGCTGCTGCCGTGGATTTTCGGGCCGCTACGCGGCAAACAGGCGCTGCCGAACATCGGCCGCTGGAAGATGCTCGACAACCTACGCCGCTCCCTGCTGGCCCCGGCCACCCTGGCGGCGCTGGGCCTGAGCTGGCTGCTGCCGTTGCCGGCAGCGCTCTGCGCCAGCGTGTTGCTGCTGGCCAGCCTGCTGATTCCAACCTTGCTGCCACTGTGCTTCGGCCTGCTGCCGGCACGTGCCGGTATTCGCTGGCGCAGCCACCTCGGCAAGCTGCGTGATGACCTGCTGCTGGCCCTGCTGCAAAGCGCGCTGAACCTGACATTCCTCGCAGACCAGAGCTGGCGCATGCTCGATGCGATCAGCCGTACCCTGACCCGCCTGCTGATCACCCGGCGCAACCTGCTGGAATGGACCACCGCCGCGCAGGCGGCGATCAGCCCACGCTTGAAACTGCTGGGTTTCTACCGCGGCATGGCCGGCGGCACCACGCTCGGCCTGCTGCTGTGCGCTCTAGCCCTGTTCTGGTCACCGACCAGCTGGCCGCTGGTACTGCCCTTCGCCTTGCTCTGGCTTAGCGCACCGGCCATTGCCCTGCTGGTCAGCCGTTCGCCACGCGTGGCCAAACGCTTGCTGATCGACCCGACGCAACGCAACGAGCTACGCCTGATCGCCCGGCGCACCTGGCGCTTCTTCGAAACCTTCGTCACCCCAGCCGACAACCAGCTGCCACCGGATAACTTTCAGGAAGATCCCAAGCCGGTTATCGCCCACCGCACCTCACCCACCAACATGGGCCTGTACCTGCTCTGCGCCATTGCCGCCCGCGATTTCGGCTGGGCCGGCACCCAGGGCACCCTCGCCCGCCTGCAGGCCACACTGGCAGTCATGGCGCAGTTGCAGCGCCATCGCGGGCACTTCTTCAACTGGTACGACACCGAGGATTTACGCCCGCTGGCGCCGGCCTATGTGTCATCAGTGGACAGCGGCAATCTGGCCGGCCATCTGCTGGTGGTGGCCAATGCCTGCGAGGAATGGCTGAACGCCCCCGTGAGTGCGGACGCCCGTCAGGGCATCGACGACAACCTGCAACTGGCCCGCGCCGCGCTGGCGGTAATGCCGGCTGCCGGCAGCGAACGCAGCCAACAACTGCACCAATTACTGCAACAGATCGACGCAGGCCTGAATGGCGCGCAGCCGCTGTTTAGCCTGCTGCCAACCTTGCTGCGCCTGAGTGACAAGGCCACACAACTGGCCGGCGGCATCGCCCCACTCGACACGGACAACCAGGCCGGCGACCTGCTGTTCTGGCTGCAGGCACTGGCCCAGGCCCTGAACGATCTGCAGCAGGATGCGGAGCTGACAGAGAGCCAACGCACAACCTTGCACGACGCGCTGCGCAGCGTCGCCGAGCAGGCACGCAACATGGCCCTGGGCATGGATTTCGCCTTCCTCCTGGAGCCGGAACGCAAGCTGCTGTCGATTGGTTTTTGTCTGGCTGACAACAGCCTGGACAGCAGCTGCTACGACCTACTCGCCTCGGAAGCGCGCCTGGCCAGCCTGTTCGCCATCGCCAAGGGCGATGTCAGCACCCGCCACTGGTTCCGCCTGGGCCGCACCGCCACGCCACTGGGCAGCGGCTCGGCGCTGATTTCCTGGTCCGGCTCGATGTTCGAATACCTGATGCCCTCGCTGGTCATGCGCGCCCCAGCCGGCAGCCTGCTGGAGCAGACCAACCGCCTGGTGGTCGCGCGCCAGGCCGCCTATGGCAATGATCTGGGCATCCCCTGGGGGATTTCCGAGTCGGCCTACAACGCCCGCGACATGGAGCAGACCTACCAGTATTCCAACTTCGGCGTACCGGGCCTGGGCCTCAAGCGCGGCTTGTCCGCCAACCGGGTGATTGCCCCCTACGCCACCGGTCTGGCGACCATGGTCGACCCGCAAGGCGCACTGGCCAACTACCGCCGCCTGAGTGAGATGGGCGCATTGGGCCGCTATGGTTTCTATGAAGCACTGGACTTCACCCACACGCGCCTGCCGGATGAGCAGCCCTTTGCCATCGTCCGCAATTTTATGGCCCACCATCAGGGCATGAGCATCGTCGCCATTGCCAACACCCTGCATGACGGCCAGATGCGTGCACGCTTCCACCGCGAACCCATGATCCAGGCCTGCGAACTGCTGTTGCAGGAGCGTATGCCACGCAATGTCGCAGTCGCCCATCCGCGTGCCGAAGAGGTCAGCGCCTGCGCCGCAGAAGCCGACTGCACGCTGCACAACGAACGCCGATTGAACCACTTCAACGGCAATCCGCCGGTTACCCACCTGCTCAGCAACGGCCGTTACAGCGTGATGCTCACCGCCAGCGGCGCGGGTTACAGCCGCTGGCGCGACATCGCCATCACCCGCTGGCAAGAAGACAGCACCCGCGACCCGCACGGTTCATTCATCTTTCTCTGGGACACTCGCAACGGCACGCACTGGTCACTGGGCGCACAGCCGAGCAGCGGCAACCCCTATGACGAAGTGGTGTTCGCCGAGGACTACGCCAGCTACAGCCGCCACGACGGCAACCTCAGCACCAACCTGGAAGTGCTGGTCTCCGGCGAAGACGATGGTGAAGTGCGCCGCGTCTCGCTGACCAACAGCGGCCGCGTGGCGCGGGAGATCGAACTGACCTCCTACGCCGAACTGGTGCTGGCCAGCGCCGCCAGCGACAACGCCCACCCGGCGTTCTCCAAGCTGTTTGTGGTCACCGAGTACCTGCCCGCCTTCGCTGCGTTGATTGCTACACGCCGTCCGCGCAGTGCCAGCGAACCGTCGCTGTGGGCCGCGCACTTTGCCGTGATTGAAGGTGACGTGAGTGCCGAGCCGCAGTACGAGTCCGACCGCGCGCAGTTTCTCGGACGCAGTTGTGCGCTGCATGCAGCCGCGGTAATCCGCCAGGGCCAGCGCCTATCGAATACCGTCGGCACGGTGCTGGACCCGATCTTCTCGCTGCGCCAGCGTCTGCTGATCGAACCCGGCAAGATTGCCCGTGTGGCGTTCTGGACGGTGGTGGCGCCTACCCGTGAGGCACTGCTCGACCTGATCGACAAGCACCACGACCGCAGCGCCTTCGAGCGCGCAAAAACCCTGGCCTGGACCCAGGCCCAGGTGCAATTGCGCCACCTCGACATGCTCGCCGCCGAAGCCGCCGACTTTCAGCGCCTGGCGGCACCGATCCTGTATGCCGACTCGCGTTTTCGCGCACCGCAAGCCAGTCTGCTGCGCGGCCTCGGTAGCCAGTCAGGGCTGTGGTCCCAAGGGATTTCCGGCGACCTGCCGATCGTTCTGCTGCGCATCAGTGACGCCGAAGACATTGCCCAGGTGCGGCAACTGCTGCGCGCCCACGAATACTGGCGGATGAAGCGCTTGGCCGTGGACCTGGTGATCGTCAACGAGCATGCCTCCTCCTACCTGCAGGACCTGCAGGTGGCCATTGAAACTGCCGTGCGCAGCAGCCAATCACGCCCCCGCTTTACCGCCGAACTGGCGCAGGGCGCGGTATTCGTGCTGCGCGCTGACCTGCTCAGCGGTGAATACCGCGAACGTCTGCAGGCCGTCGCCAGGGTGCTGCTGGTGGCGCATCGCGGACCCATTGCCGAACAACTGGCACGTATCCCGGCCTGCCCCAGCCCCGTGCCGGCAAGCGCCAGCAACCACAGCGCGCAACCCCTGCCGGTATTCCACGCAGCGCCGCCAAGCCCGCTGGAATGTGCCAATGGCCTGGGCGGCTTCGATCTGGATGGCCGCGAGTACGTGGTGCGCCTGGACGCCTGGAGCAACACCCCGGCACCGTGGATCAACGTGATCGCCAATCCGCAGTTCGGCTTTCAGGTCTCGGCCGAAGGCAGCGGCTACACCTGGGCCGACAACAGCCGGGAAAACCAGCTCACGCCCTGGTCCAACGACCCCGTCAGCGACCCGCCAGGCGAAGCCCTGTATATCCGTGACGAAGACAGCCTGGCGCTGTTCAGCCCCACCGCCCAACCGCTGCGCGACAGCGGCCACTATGAAGCGCGGCATGGCTTTGGTTACAGCCGCTTCAGCCATCAGGCCAGCGGCATTGCCATGGAGCTGCTGCAGTTCGTGCCGCTGGACGACCCGATCAAAATCTCCCGCCTGACCCTGCGTAACCTCTCCGGCCGCCCACGCCGCCTCAGCGTGACTGCCTATGCCGAATGGGTGCTGGGCAGCACGCGGGCCGCCAGCGCGCCGTTTATCGTCAGTCAGCAGGACAGCGCCACCGGCGCCGTTCTGGTCCGCAACCCGTGGAGCATCGCCTTTACCGGGCGCAGCGCATTCAGCGACCTGGGCGGCCGGCAAAGCAGCTGGACGGCGGATCGCAGCGAGTTTATCGGGCGTAACGGCAGCCTCACGCAACCCGCCGCCCTGGCCCGCCTGGCAACGCTGAGCGGCAGCCTGGGTGCGGGGCTCGATCCCTGCACGGCGCTGCAATGTCAGCTGGAACTGCAGCCAGGGGAAAGCGTGGAAGTGCTCTGGTTCCTCGGCCAATGCGCCAGCGAACAGCAGGCCAGCAGCTTGGTTACGCAGTACCGCGAGGCCGATCTGGACGCCGTGCTACTCAAGGTGCAGGCGCACTGGCAGCGCGTGCTCGGCGCGGTGCAGGTGCAGACGCCAAGCCGCGCCATGGACATCATGCTCAACGGCTGGCTGCTCTATCAGACCCTGGCCTGCCGCGTCTGGGCGCGCTCGGCGTTCTACCAGGCCAGCGGTGCCTACGGCTTTCGCGACCAGCTGCAGGACGGCATGGCGCTGACCTTTGCCAGCCCATCGATCACCCGCGGGCATATCCTGCGTGCAGCCAGCCGTCAGTTTGTCGAGGGTGATGTACAGCACTGGTGGCTGCCACATTCCGGCCAGGGCGTGCGCACGCGCATCTCCGATGACCGGGTGTGGCTGGCCTACGCCACTGCGCAGTACATCCAGTGCAGCGGCGATGCAGCAATTCTCGATGAGCAATTGGACTTTCTCGAAGGCCCGCTGCTGACCGCTGGCGAACATGACGCGTTCTTCCAGCCGATGCAGGCCGATGCGCCGGATTCGCTGTTCGAGCACTGCGCCCGCGGCCTCGACCAGTGCCTGCAACTGACCGGCGAACTGGGTCTGCCACTGATTGGCGGCGGCGACTGGAACGACGGCATGAACCGCGTCGGCGAGCACGGCAAGGGCGAAAGTGTGTGGCTCGGCTGGTTGCTGCTGCGCACCATCGCGCTGTTTGCGCCCTACGCTGAAACCCATGACAGCGCCCGCGCCGCACACTGGCGAACGCATGCTGCACAACTGCGCGCGGCGCTGGAAGCACACGCCTGGGATGGCCAGTGGTACCGCCGCGCGACCTTCGATGACGGCACCTGGCTCGGCTCGGTGCAAAGCAGCGAATGCCGGATCGACTCGATTGCCCAGTCCTGGGCGGTGCTGTCCGCCAGTGCCGATCCGCGGCGGGCAAACATGGCCATGGCTGCCATGCAGCGCCAGCTGATCCGCGAGGACGACGGCATCGCCCTGCTGTTCACCCCGCCGTTCGACAAAACCCCGCTGGAGCCCGGCTATATCAAGGGTTATCCGCCGGGCTTGCGGGAGAACGGCGGGCAATACAGCCATGCGGCGATGTGGGCGATTCTGGCGTACTGCCAGCTCGGCTCGGCCAAGCAGGCGTTCGACCTGTTTGATCTGGTCAACCCGATCAACCACGGCAACAGCCCTGAAGCCTGCCAACGCTACAAGGTCGAGCCTTATGTGCTGGCCGCCGATGTTTACGCGGTGGTACCGCACAATGGGCGCGGCGGTTGGACCTGGTACACCGGCGCGGCCGGCTGGATGCACCGCGCTGGTGTCGAAGGAATTCTCGGCATTCGCCGCGAGGGTGACTGGCTGTTGCTCAACCCCTGCATCCCTCCCGACTGGCCGGGCTTTAGCGCAGGTATCGCCCTGGCTGGCAGCCACTACCAGATTGAGCTGAGCAACCCGGCGCAACGCAGCCAGGGCATTCGCCAAGCCTGGCTGGACGACCAGCCCATCACTTGCCCGCCAGGGCCATTAAAAGTCGCCCTGGATGGCGCGGTCCATCGCTTGCGGATTGAGTTATAGGTCGCTGTTGGCGGGTGACTCGGCCAGCAGTTCGGCCAGCTCGTCGCAACCACTCTGCACCGCTGCCAGGGCGGCGGCGCAGAGGGCGCGGTAGCGCTGCAGAATCAGCTCGCCGGTGGCGGTGAGCTGGGTGCCACCGCCCTGCTTGCCGCCGGCCAGGGTGCTGACCAACGGCTGCTTGAAACTGCGGTTCATGGTTTCCACCAACAACCAGGCACGCCGATAGGACATGCCCATGGCGCGCGCGGCGGCGCTGATCGAACCGTGCTGGGCGATGGCTGCCAACAGCTCGGCCTTGCCGGGGCCGATGGCAATATCAGCGCCGTTGTGCAGACGGATTTTCAGATCAAGACGGTACATGCGGCGACCACAGCGGAGGATACGTTGCGCAGACTAACGCCTGAATCACTCAGGCGAAAGCGGCAAACCACTGGCTGCGCAGCGGCCGTGGAACAGGTCAGATAGCGGTTAAATTCGGCCCATTAACAGCAGCACCAACAGCACCACCACCACTACGCCCAAACCGCCGGTAGGCCCGTAACCCCAGCTTCTGCTGTGTGGCCAGGCCGGTATGGCACCGATCAATAACAGCACCAGCACGATCAATACAATGCTACCCAGGCTCATGGCGTTCTCCTTGATGAGTTGCAGCACGCCGGAACAACAGGTGCCGGCATGGCACCCAAGCGCTGCTTCATCCTGTACGCCACAGCGGCAGGTGTCGGTGCGCTATCGCACCGACGGCGGCCCTGCTATTCGGCAACCAGTGCCCCATCCACGATCTGCTGCGCCTCGCTGAAGATGCGCTGCAGGTGCGCCGCATCGCGGAAGCTCTCGGCGTAGATTTTGTAGATGTCTTCGGTACCGGATGGCCGCGCGGCGAACCAGCCGCCCTCGCTGATCACCTTGATGCCACCAATCGCCGCGCCATTGCCCGGCGCCTTGTCGAGCACCTGGGTAATGGCATCGCCCGCCAGTTCACGGCTGCTGATCTGCGCCGGCGAGAGTTTGCCCAGCGCTTTTTTCTGCGCCGGTGTAGCCGGCGCATCAACGCGGTCGGCATAGATCGCGCCGAACTCAGCGCTCAGGCCCTGGTACAGCTCGCCAGGGTCACGCCCAGTCACAGCGGTCATCTCGGCGGCCAGCAGGGCCAACGCGATGCCGTCCTTGTCGGTGGTCCAGACCCGACCATCACGGCGCAGGAAGGTCGCCCCGGCGCTCTCCTCGCCGCCAAAGCCCAGCGAGCCGTCGAACAGACCGCCGGCAAACCATTTGAAGCCCACCGGCACTTCCTGCAGCGGTCGGCCCAGGCGTGTGCTGACGCGGTCAATCATCGCGCTGCTGACCAGGGTCTTGCCCACCGCTGCTGTGGCGCTCCACTGCGGACGATGCTGAAACAGGAAATCGATGGCCACACTGAGGAAGTGGTTGGCCGGCAGCAGGCCGACGCTTGGCGCAACGATGCCGTGACGGTCATAGTCGGTGTCGCAGGCAAAGGCGATGTCGTAGCCATTTTTCAGGCCGATCAGGCGCTGCATGGCATGGCTGGAGGATGGGTCCATGCGGATCTGTCCGTCCCAGTCCAGGCTCATAAAGGCGAACTGCGGGTCGATAATCTCGCTCACCACGTCCAGATTGAGGCCGTACTGCTCGGCGATGCGGCCCCAGTAATGCACGCCGGCACCGCCCAACGGGTCGACACCCAGGCGCAGGCCCGCCGCGCGGATCGGCGCGAAGTCGATGACATTGCCCAGGTCACTTACATAGCTGCCGAGGTAATCGTATTCCTGCACATTGGCCGCCTGTCGCGCCTGCGCCAGGGGCATGCGTTTGACCTCGCGCAGGCCGCCTTCAAGCAACGCATTGGCGCGGTTCTGCACCCAGGTGGTGATATCGCTGTCGGCCGGGCCGCCGTTGGTGGGGTTGTACTTGAAGCCGCCGCTGTCCGGCGGGTTATGCGAGGGGGTGATGACGATGCCATCGGCCAGGCCCGAACTGCGGCCCTGGTTGTGCACCAGGATGGCCTGGCTGATCGCCGGCGTCGGGGTGAACTCGCCGCCGGCGGAGATCATGGTCTGCACACCATTGGCCGCCAGCACTTCAATCGCGCTGTCCAGCGCCGGTTGCGACAGCGCGTGGGTATCGGCACCGATAAACAGCGGGCCACTGATGCCCTGGGCCACCCGGTAATCGCAGATCGCCTGGCTGATCGCCAGCACATGGGCCTGATTGAAGCTGTACGCCAGGGAGCTGCCGCGATGCCCGGAGGTGCCGAATGCCACGCGCTGGCTGGCCACGCTCAGGTCCGGCTGCAGGTCGTAATAGGCCGCCAGCAGCGCAGTGATGTCGGTCAACAGGGACGCAGGTGCCGGCTGACCGGCCAAAGGGTGAATACGCGGGCTCACGGGGGCTCCAGATAATGACAGGACAGCGAAAGGTCGCCAGTTTAGCAGCCCTGCCCGGGAAACCCGACAGCCTTTCGCGGCCGCCGATCTGGGTGCGATAGCGCACCGACAATACCCCTACGATCACCGAATCTAGCGTTGCGCGATCAATACCCAGTGGCGATCGATCGCACAGCACTCACCCTGTCAGGTTACTGATGCAGTCGGGCCAGTTGCTGACACAAGGCCGATGTCCGCAGAGTGGAGAAATGGCATGCACAGGTTCGGTTTTATCCCTACAGCGGCCTGTTATAGCCTGATGGGGCTGTTGTTGCTGAATGCCAGTGTACGGGCCGAGGAACTGTTCGCAGCGGACGCTTTCACCCGCGACGCCGAGCGGCCTGCAGTCCAGCCTTTGCGTAGCCGCCACGAACTGCAACCGGCCGCTTGGCTGGACCGTGACAAGGCCAGCCCGCCCCCCGGGGCCTGGCGTGCCGATCAGTGGCTTGCCCCATTAGCGCCGGCTCTGCCCCCAAACATGCCAGCACAGCCACCCGGTCTGCGCTTCTGACGCCGGGCGGCCGTTCCGCCATCACTTGCGCAGAGCGCGAAAAGGAAGTCTCGGTCATATGGGCAATCGCATCCTGATCATCACCAGCAACAGCCATGACGCGGCCACCCTGGAAGAAGCCCTGCAACGCGCCCAGGACGGTCCTTTCAGCATTGAGTGGGTAACCCGATTGAGCATCGCCATGGAGCGTCTGCGCGCAGACAACGCCGTGACGATCGACGCCATCCTGGTCGATCTGCACTTACCGGACAGCCAGGGACTGGCCACTTTTACAGCCCTGTTTGCCCTGGTGCCGGGTATTCCGATCATGACCCTCAGCGAACTGGATGCCGATCAGCAAACCAGCGAAGCGATTCGCCAGGGTGCCCAGGGCTGCCTGTACAAGGACTATTTCAACAACGCCCTGGTGCCACAGGCGCTGCGCAATATCATTCTGCGCAAGGCGGTTGAAGAAGCGCTGTTTGTCGAGAAGACACGCCTGGCCATCACCCTTAACTCGATCAGCGATGCGGTGATTGGCACCGACCTGCACGGCCAGGTCGACTACCTGAATGCGGCGGCCGAGCGGATGACCGGCTGGCAACTTGCCGACGCACAGAAGCAACCGATCGAGCGCATCATGTGCCTGGTCCACAGCAAGACCCGCGAGCCAGTGGCCAACCCGGTCGTCAAGGTACTGCAGGACAACACCTGCAAGCTACTGGCGGCCGGCACCCTGCTGATCCGCCGCGACGGCAGCGAATCGACGATTGAGGATTCCGCCGCGCCGATCCATGACTCGGCCGGGCGCCTCAAGGGTGCCGTAATGGTGTTTCACGACATAACCGCCGCCCACGCCATGACCGAGAAAATGACCCACCTGGCACAGCACGACAGCCTGACCAACCTGCCCAATCGCGCCCTGCTCAACGACCGCATCGGCCAGGCGATTGCCCTGGCCGAACGGCATAACGGCCAACTGGCCCTGCTGTTCCTCGACCTGGACAACTTCAAACACATCAATGACTCGTTGGGCCACAGTGTTGGCGATCAGCTGCTACAGGCCGTGGCGCTGCGCCTGAGTGACTGCGTGCGCGGTTCCGATACCGTCAGCCGCCTGGGCGGCGACGAGTTCGTCGTCCTGTTGGGGGAAAGTCACTCGGCCGAGGATGCCGCGCGTACAGCCGAGAAAATCCTCGAGGCCCTGGCCAGTACCTATGTAATCGCAGACCAGCAGCTGCATATCAGCGCCAGCATCGGTATCAGCACCTACCCCAATGATGCCGAGAATGCGCCTGATCTGATCCGTACAGCCGACACCGCGATGTACCAGGCCAAGGAAGAAGGCCGTAACAACTACCAGTTCTTTCGCAGTGAAATGAATGTACGCGCAGTAGAACGACAAGTGGTTGAAGCACACCTGCGCAGCGCCCTGGAAAAAGATCAGTTCATCCTTCACTACCAGCCCAAGATCGACCTGCACAGCGGCCGTATTACCAGCGCCGAAGCACTGATCCGCTGGCAGCACCCCAGTTGGGGGATAATCCTGCCGGCTCGTTTCATCCCGGTTGCCGAGGCCTGCGGCCTGATCGTGCCGCTGGGTCGCTGGGTCTTGCAGCAGGCCTGCAAACAGGCCAAGCGCTGGGAAAACTGCGGCTATGTCCTGGATTCGGTGGCAGTGAACATCTCAGCCCTGGAGTTTCGCCGTCAGGACTTTGTCGACAGCGTGCGCGAGGCGTTGCAGAGCAGTGATCTGGACGCCCACAAACTGCAACTGGAAATCACCGAAAGCGTGCTGATGCGTGATGCCCAGGCCAGCGCGACGATCCTGCAGCAACTGAAGAACCTCGGCGTACAGCTGGCGGTGGATGATTTCGGCACAGGCTATTCCAGCCTCAGTTACCTCACCCAGTTCCCCATCGATGTGCTGAAGATTGATCGCACCTTTGTCCAGGCCATCGAGAACAGCAATGGCATCATCGTCAGTGCGGTCATTGCCATGGGCAACAGCCTAAAACAGCGGGTGATTGCCGAAGGCATCGAGGAACCGGCGCAGTTGGAGTTTCTGCGCCACCATCAGTGCGGTGAAGGCCAGGGCTATCTGTTCAGCCATCCAGTCAGCGTGGAGCAGTTCACCCACCTGCTGCGCAGCGGCATCCACTCGCCAATCAATACCCTGGCGAATACCTCCTAGAACTGTGCACGGTAATCAGCCCGCAGCACCGCATAGCACTCACACGCCACCTGCTCCAGGCCATGGCGGTTGAGGATATTGATCTCGCCACGGCTGTAGCTGATCAGGCCGCGCTCCTGCATGGCGGCGGCGGCAATCGACACCCCACTGCGGCGCACCCCGAGCATGTCGGCGAGAAATTCATGGGTCAGGTGAAAATGATCGGCATGCGCGCGGTCGTGGGTCATCAGCAGCCAACGAGCCAGGCGCGGCTCGATCTCGTGAAAATGCATGCAGGCGGCACTCTGCGACAACTGCGCCATCACCACATACAGATAGCGTTTGAGCATACGCAGCAAGGCCGGGCTGTTCAGCAGCTCCTGCTTGAACAGCGTACTGCTGAGACACAAGGCACTGCCGGCACCCTGTACCACGGCGCGCATCGGAGCCTGCGCCACCCCCAGGGCGAGGGTGGCACCGAGCATGCCTTCATTACCTATCAGCCCCATTTCCAGGGGTTGATGCCCCTCTAAGGTGGTGACCAGAGAAACAAACCCGCTCAAAGGGAAGTACACGTGGTGAATCGGTTGGTGGGCCTCGTGCAACACGCTGCCGAAAACCAGGTCCACCTGCTCGCAGCCGTCGAGCAGGTGTTTGCGTGACTTGCTCGGTAGGCTCTCGATCAGCTGGCTGAGGATATGCAGCGGTGCTTTAACAGACATTCACTTGTCCCGAGCACGGCTTGCCAAAGAATGGCGCGACAACGGTGCTTGACGCTCTCGCCGTTGCAGTCTGCCTGAGCATTGAGCACGGCTCTGTGCGCTGCGGCACTCAAGCCAGGCGATTAAATGGCTATCCGCGCGCGTAACCGGTTAGTGCGCCGGATGCGCCACTTTATATGGCAGCAGGCGGTCGGTTTCGCGTTTGACCACGGCATAGCACTCACAGCTCAGGCGCTCGAGCTTGTCCCGATCCAGCACGGTGATTAGCCCACGGCTGTAATCGATAACCCCCAGGCGATGCAGCTTGCCGGCGGCCTCAGTAACGCCTTCGCGGCGTACGCCAAGCATATTGGCAATCAGCTCCTGGGTCATGGCCAGCTGGCTGCCGGAAAGACGATCCAGCGACAGCAATAACCAACGGCACAGCTGCTGATCAATCGAGTGATGGCGGTTGCACACCGCCGTCTGCGCCATCTGGGTAATCAGCGCCTGGCTGTAGCGCAGCATCAGCTGCAGCATGTCGCCATGGCGGTTGAACTCTTCCTTGAAGCGTTTGCCGAGTACCCGGTAAGCGCTACCGGCACTTTGCACAATGGCGCGGCTGGTGGTGCTCTCGCCGCCCATGAACAGCGCCACACCGATGACCCCGTCATTACCCACCACGGAAATCTCCGCCGATGCGCCGCTCTCCATCACATACAGCAGGGAGACAATCGAGTCGGTGGGAAAGTACACATGGCGTAAGGTATCGCCCGATTCATACAGCACCATGCCCAACGGCATGGCCACCAGCTCAAGGTGCGGCAGCAGACGCTCCAGAACCTCATCAGGCAAGGTGGCAAGAAGGTGGTTCTGCTGCGGACTGGGGTTTACGGACATCACTGTCTCCGAATCGAGGATCTGCTGGCTATTCATGCATAAACACAACAGCGCCTGGACTGCACAGGCCAGCATAATCGAATCTGATTATTTATCTGTACGCTAGCGTACAGACAGGCTCGCCGCACTGCGGCGACAAGAACCCACACGGGCCATGCTGCACGCCCACAGGTGCAGCTTCTCCGGTCATTTCCGGCTATCCTTGCCAGCCTCTTTTTATACCCCAGGATGACCGCAATGAAAGCCCAGCTCGAAGAACTGATCAGCAAGATAAGCTCGGGCTGCATGCTGGCCGAAGACGTCGCGCGTATCGCCGATGAAGCCGCCCAGGCTTACGCCGACCCACAGGCATTTCTCGCCGCGAACCCGGACATCAACTACGACGACAGCTTCCCTATCCCTCTGGGTGAATGGGTGGTGGTTGGTAGCCTGCCGGAAACCGTGCTGTTCCAGGCCGATAGCTATGACGCACTGTTCCAGCAGATCACTGAGTCGTTCGGCCCGGAAGTGAGCTTTGTGCTCAAGCCCAAACAACTGGTGAAGGTTGAGCCGCTGAAAGCGCTGAACCGCATTCAGGTGCAACTGGCCAGCCTGTCGCCGGAAACCAAGGGGTATGTCTTGCTGGACTTCAGCGAACCGCTGGATGACGCGCTGCAAGCCGTACTGGTGTACAGCACAGACCTGACGCGGGTGATGGCGCTTGCAGTGGAAGTCGGCATCTACGCCGCACCGGCCTATGAGGCGCTAAAGGCCGCTCAGGAAGCCGAGTAAACGAGAAGTGAGCCAGGCCAACGGCCTGGCGATCAGGAATGCTGGCGGCGTAACTCAGCCAGCTTGGCGGCCAACGCGTCCAGCTCGGCGCTTTGCTCGGGCGGCAGCTGGCGCAGCACCGTCTGGCTCAGGCGCATCTGTTTGATAAACCGCCGACAGTGCTGACACATGGCCAGGTGCAAACGTACCGACATGCGCTGACGCAGGCCTAACTGCCCATCGAGAAACTCGCTGGAGTGGGCCACCAGCTGCTTGCAACTCAACATTGGCCGGTCTCCTCAAAATGCTCCAGGGTGGCGAATACCTTGAGCCGTGCGCGGTGCAACAGCACCCGCACATTGGAGAGCGAAACCTGCAAAAGATTACAGATCTCCTCCAACTCCAACCCTTCACGCTCACGCAGGTGCAACACGCTGCCCTGCAACTCGGACAGGCTGGCCAGGGTTTTCTCCAGGCATTCGCGCAATTCCTCCTCGGTCAGCAGGGCTTCCGGCGAGTCGTGATGCCAGGCATGCGGCGCCAGCAGCCAATGGCCGTCCGCACTGAAACGTTCATCACCAATACTGCCGTGAGGCGCGGGAATATCGTCGAGCAGCACTTCGCGGCGATTGCCCTTCAGGCGGGTTTTCGCGGTGTTGGCGGTGATGGTCAGCAGCCAGGTCTTCAGGCTGGAACGCGCCTGAAAACCGTCGAGGCTGCGCACCACGGCCAGCCAGGCGTCCTGTACCACTTCATCGGCATTGCGGCGGCCAACAATGGCAAAGGCCACCGCGCGCATCGCCCCCTGATAGGTGGCAACCAGCTCGCGGTAGGCCTTCTGTTCGCCTGCACGCAGACGCGTGAGCAGCGCCTGATCGGCCGGGTAATCCATTAGTGCTTACGCAGGATCACGCTACCAATCGAATAACCGGCGCCGAACGAGCTGAGCACGCCCAGGGCACCGCTCGGCAGGTCTTCCTGGTATGTGTGCAGGGCGATCACCGAACCGGCCGAACTGGTGTTGGCGTAGGTGTCGAGAATCACCGGTGCCTCGCCTGGTTCAGCATCGCGACCGAGCAGCTTGCGCGCGATCAGCAGGTTCATGTTGAGGTTGGCTTGGTGCAGCCAGAAGCGCTTCACATCGCCGACGTTCAGCTTGTTCTCGGCCAGGTGCGCGGCAATCAGCTCGGCGACCATCGGGCAGACATCCTTGAACACCTTGCGACCTTCCTGCACAAACAGCTTGTCGCGGGCACCAACGCCCTCTTCCCCACAGCGGTTGAGGAAGCCGAAGTTGTTGCGGATGTTGTTGCTGAACTGGGTGATCAGCTTGGTGCCGACGATATCGAACTGGTAGTTCGACGTGGCCTGGTCGGCACGTTCAATGATCACGGCGGTGGCCGCGTCGCCGAAGATAAAGTGGCTGTCGCGATCACGGAAGTTCAGGTGGCCGGTGCAGATTTCCGGGTTGACCATCAGAATCGCGCGGGCCTGCCCCAGTTGCACACTGTTGGCCGCCGCCTGAATGCCGAAGGTGGCCGAAGAGCAGGCCACGTTCATGTCGTAGCCGAAGCCCTGAATACCCAGCGCAGCCTGCACCTCAATCGCCACCGCCGGATAGGCGCGCTGCAGGTTGGAACACGCGACGATCACCCCGTCGATATCGGCAGCGGTCTTGCCGGCACGGGCCATGGCGTCCTTGGCGGCGCCTACGGCCATTTCGCAGAGGATGCCCCAGTCTTCATTGCTACGCTCCGGGATGCGTGGTGCCATGCGTTTAGGGTCGAGGATGCCGGCCTTGTCCATGACAAAGCGGCTCTTGATGCCGGACGCTTTTTCGATAAAACCGCTGCTCGACTCACTCAGCGCTTCGATTTCACCACTGGCGATGGCCGCCGCGTTGTCGGCATTGAACTGCTGCACGTAGGTGTTGAACGACTCGACCAACTCATCGTTGGAAATACTGTTAGCCGGGGTATAGAGGCCGGTACCACTGATCACGACGTTATACACAGTCATTCCTCTTGTTCTTTGCCGCAGGCAGCGGCCAGTTATGCAATGCGCCCGAGGCTATGCGCCATGGGCAAAAATGGGCTGACAGGCTCAGCAAACTCGATCCATGAAACGTCCTGTTACGAGCCTCGGAGTTTGCCACAGCCGGGGGGCGTTCGTCCGCTCAGCACGTCAGGCCGACTGCAACAAGCTGTCGGCTATTGAGGCAAAGATGCTCATAACGTGGTCCAAGACACATCCCGCCCAGTCTCTTCGGACGGCTGCCAGGCAGCGAGCAAGCGGTATTTCCACCTTTACCGACAAAGCGCTGCGCTCCGCGCCAGCAGATTTTTTGCAGGCCAATCGCTGCCCCTCCTTGCACCGCCCAGGCTTATCATCATGACGACCGTGCGGCTTAAGCCGGCTTGACTATCCACACGCAGCATGAAAAAACAGGGACTCGCAGGGACGTACAAGGCCCTGCACTTCCCTGCGTCTGGATACCTGTCTTATGGCTCTGCATACCTGGCTGCTTTTTGTCACAGCGGTATTTGGCCTGGCGCTGACGCCTGGCCCCAACGGCCTGCTCGCGCTCAGCCATGGCGCCTTGTACGGCCATCGCAAAACCCTGTTTACGGTTAGCGGCGGCGTACTCGGTTTCACCCTGCTGATGGCTTTGTCGATGCTCGGTATCGGCACCTTGCTACAAACCTCGGCGCAGGCCCTGACCCTTCTCAAATGGCTCGGCGGTGCCTACCTGATCTGGCTGGGCATTCAACTCTGGCGCGCACCGCCCCTGCACCTCGCGATGGCAGAGAAGGCCCGCGAGAGCAGCGGCGTCAAGCTGTTTCGCCAGGGCCTGCTATCGGCATTGTCCAACCCCAAGGTGATCCTGTTTTTCGGCGCCTTTCTGCCGCAGTTTCTCGACCCACGCGGTGACCTCTTACTGCAGTTCGCCATCATGGCGCTGACCTTCGCCGTGGTCGAAGGCAGCGTCGAATACCTGCTGGCGCGTATGGCTCATCGTGTGCGGCCCTGGCTGCAACGCAGTGGCAAAGGCTTCAACCGTTGCTGCGGCGGGCTGTTTGCGCTGATGGGCGCAGCCCTGCCGATGACGCGCTGAACCGCCTCGACCAGAAAGGATCCGCCCTGGTGCTCAAGCTGTTGCCCGCACTGCTGTTGCTCACCCTTAGCCACAACGCATACGCCGAAGCGCGGGCGCTGCGTTTCTCGATCAACGACAGCTGGGCCATGCCCATGGTGCGTATCGAAGACGGCAAGGCAGTGGAAGGCATCCTGGTCGACTTGCATCAGCGTCTGGCCGCCAAGGTTGGGCGCAAGGCTGAGATGGTGGTGATGCCGCGTATGCGTGTGCAGCACGCGCTGGATACCGGCGAGATTGATGTGCGCTGCTACGTGAGCCCGAACTGGGTCAATAGTGGCCACCATCGCTATATCTGGAGCCTGCCCTTTATGACCCAGCGTGATGTGCTGGCAGGCGTTACGCCCGAGAAACTGGAGCCCGAGCAACTGCTCAATGAGCGCCTGGGCACCGTCCTCGGCTTCACTTACCCACGCCTGGAGCCGCTGTTCGCCAGCGGCCAGATCCAGCGTGAAGACGCCCGCACCCAGGATCAGGTGCTGCTCAAACTCAGCGCTCGGCGAAACCGCTATGCCATCAGCAATGAACTATCCCTGCACTGGTTTAACCGCCAGCAACCCGCAGAACGTAAACTGCACATCATCAATGAAATAGCCTCCGACCCGATCGCGTGCATCGTCCGCGACGCCCCCGACGTTCCCACCATGGCACTGCTGCGCGCCATGGTGCAGATGAAACAGGCTGGCGAGTTCGACGAATTACTCGCGCGTTACCGCTGACACCAACCCCCACTCACCCGCCACCGATCGTCCACAGCTTGCCACACCCCATTTAGTTAGTTAGCCTAACAAAACATAAAGGGGAGCAAGCATGCCGATCACCGACAGCCTTAAACGCCTGCAATGGCACATGTGGCACCACTGGCGGCATTACGCCCAGCACAGCGGCAGCATGGAGCTGAGCAATAGCGAACTGGACTACCTGTATGCCCTGATGTCCGCCGAAAACGGCCTGCGCCTGACCGAACTGGCCGAGCGCATGAACGTCAGCAAGGCCAGCGCCAGTGCCATGGCCAGCAAGCTGGAAGCACGTGGTTACCTGCAGCGCCTGCCCTGCAGTGAAGACGGCCGCGCCATGCGCCTGCTGGCCACAGCCAAATCCAACGCGCTGGAACAGGAAGAGCGTGATGTCTACCTGCAAACCGCCGCCAGCCTTGAGCAAAACCTCAGCCGGGAAGAAATGCAGCAGCTCAGCCATTTACTGGCCAAAGCCTGCCAGACCTTCGAAATCGGCTGAGACAGCCGCGTAACCCTTTACCCGTGACCCTTTTATGAACAGCCACAGCCTCACCCGTACCTTCTGGCACTACACCATCCCGGCCGTCGCCGCCCTGATGATCAGCGGCCTGTACATGGTCGTCGATGGCATCTTTATCGGCCACGCCATGGGCGCCACCGGGTTGTCGGCGATCAACATGGCCTGGCCGCTGTCCGGAGTGATGCTGGCCATCGGCATGATGATTGGCATGGGCGCCGGCGCTCAATGCTCCCTGGCCCAGGGCGCCGCGCAATGGCCACAAGCACGCAGCTACCTGGCACAGGCTCTCTGGCTGCTGGTTCTCTTGGGTATACCCACAGGCGTGCTGGTGGTGCTTGCCGGCCCGACTTTTATGGCCATGCAAGGCGCCGAGGACAACCTGGCGCAACAGGGTAACGACTACCTGCGGGTGATTGGCTGGGCCGCGCCCTTGGTATTCGGCTCCATCGCCCTGCCCCTGCTGGTCCGCAACCTCGGTGCACCGCGCCTGGCGACTCTGGCCATGCTGGTGGGCGCGCTCGCCAACGTGGCGCTCGACTACCTATTTATCATTGAACTGAAGTGGGGCTTGCACGGCGCAGCCCTGGGCACGGTCATAGGCGAAAGCCTGTCGGTGCTGATCTGCCTGGGTTTTATCTGCAGCCGGCACAACCCGCTGCAAATGCCCCTGACCGCCTGCACACTGAACCTGCGCAGCAGTTTGGACATTCTCACCACCGGTTTCTCCAGCATGCTGATGTACCTCTACATGAGCCTGGTGGTGGTGCTGCACAACCTGTTGTTCATGCACTATGGCAGCCCGGTGCAAGTCGCCGCCTACGCCATCGCCAGCTACCTGATGGCCTTCTACTACATGTTTGCCGAGGGTGTGTGCGGCGGTATGCAGCCGCTGGTCAGTTACTTCTACGGTGCCCGCGAGCCGGACAAAGTGCGCAGGGTGCTACGCCTGGGGCTGCTCACGGCAGTGGGCAGCGGTGTGTTGATGACTGCAGCGCTGTTGATCCTGCCCAGGCTGTTTGCCGGAATTTTCAGCGGCAACGACGAAGCCCTGCTGGACGCCAGCGTGCTGGGCCTGCGCCTGCACCTGTTCGCCATGTTCCTTGAAGGTTTTATCGTCCTGGCTGCCAGCTTCTTCCAGGCCATGGGCCAGGCCCGCAACGCCACCCTGGTGACGGTGGGCAATATGCTGATCCAGCTGCCCTTCCTCGCGGTGATGCCACTGCTGCTGGGGCTTAACGGTGTATGGCTGGCCCTGCCACTGTCCAACGTCTGCCTAAGCCTGGTGGTGATCTGGATGCTGCGGCGCCAGTTGCAGCAGCTAAGAACGCTCGACAGAGCCAGCCTCTGAGCGCAAACCGGCGCAGCCGCTGTAAGTGAGGCACAAGCAAGGGCGTCACTTACAACCTTCAAACCTTGCAGATAACAACCCAACTACAGCGCACGAGAGCGAATGCAGTTGTTATCAAGCACCGCTCGCTCAACCTGGATCGCCAACCTTGAGCACCAGCCGAATGCCACGCAGCCCCTGCTCGCGCTCACGCTGCAAGGCATAGCTGGCCAGGTCGGCCATGGCACGACGGTGCGCATACGCCAGGCTATCAATCAGCGTGGCGCTATTGCGCAAAAAATCGACCGGTTCCCCGGCCTGAGCATTCAAGCGCGGGCAGCGCAGGCGCAGGTAACCGCCCAGAGAGCTGCCATCGAGCAAGGTCTGGGGAATCTGATCGGCCGTCTTGAGCAAGCGCAGGGCCAGATCCTGATAACGCACCAGGGCATCCTGGCTCAAGCGTTCAGTAAGGCTGTCCGGGTTCTGCTGATACCCGTCCAGAAAACGCTCGGCCAGCTCACGGGCCTCCAGCAGGCGCGCGTAATCGACATAGAGTTTGCTTAATTGCAGCGCCAGGCGGGCTGTTTCACGCAGCGCCGTGGTTGCGCCGGCCAGGCTCAATTCCAGACGACGCCGGTATAACGAAGCGGCCTGGAGTAACTGCAGCTGCGCCGGTGTCTTGCATTCATCAATCTGCCGATACAACGGCAAGTGCTTAGCCGGATCAAACGCCTCGCTGTCACTGAGTCGCGAGGTCACCCCGTTGCGCTGCAATTCGCCACACCAGGCCAGCGCCACCCGTTGCTCTTCATGCGCTTCAGCCTGAGTCCAGGCGTGGGTAATCTCGGGAGACAGACGACGTAACTCATCGATCACCGCTTGCCCAGGCAGCTCGGCATGGGCCGCCTGAACCGGCTGGTGCAAGGCCAGCCAGGGTAGATTACGCCACTGCCGGCCGGTCCACTCCCAGAGTTGGTCCAGCGCGTCTTCGCGCTGGGCACTGATCTGGAAAATCTGTTGGCTGTCCTGCAACTGCTGCTCGTCATAGTCCAGCCCCAGCTCCGCGTAATACGCCTGGGTGACACGCTGACAATGCTCGGCGAAGTGCTCGAACAGAACGGCTGCCGGGCGGGCATCAAGCAAATAGCCGGGTGCCTGCAGGGCTTCACTGTGCTGGATACGCGCCAAATCGGCAGGGTGCGTGTGCCAGTAGCGGGTACTGCCCTCATCAAGGCTCTGCTCCATCTGCTGCCGAGTGGCCTGGCTCATGCTGGAGGTCTTCTCAGCAGTGGCGTGCGGCATATCACGCAGCAGACGACGCTCGCGCCAGGTACGGGCATTCTGCTGATCCACTTCACGCCAGGCCCAGGACAGCGCACGCAGCTGCAAGGCACTGCCACGAAATGCCGCACTACCAGCCAGCAAACTCTCGTAGCGGTCGGCGTCGAACTCCATCTGCCGCGAAAGCGAGCGGGACAGGCGAAAGCTCAGCCAGAAACAGCCACGCATCAACAGCCGCGACAACTCGATACCCTGCTGCGCCACCCAGATTGCCAGCTGCAGAATCCACCAGGGATCGTTCTCCTGCCATTCCTGCAGGCGATCATCCCAAGGGTCGCGGCTATTGCTGCGAACTTCCAGCCAGGCATTGACCGAGTTGACCAGGAAGTTACAGCGCATGCCCAGCCGCTGAGCAAAGTGGCCAAACTCGTGCCCCAGTACGCCGACAAACTGCTGCACGCTCATCCCGGCAACCAGTGGCATGCCAATGGTCAGCACCTTGCGGCCAGAGAAGAATCCGCTCCAGCCATTCTCGAAATGCACGCTGGCATTCACTTCATTGGACAACTGCACTGCCACCGGTGGGCGCAGGCCAATCGCCTGACACAACTGGCTGATCACCAACTGCAAACGAGGCTCGCGAGCCAGATCCAGTACCAGCGCTTCATCACCACGCGGACTAGGAAGAAAGAATGGCCGCGCCATAAAGAGCAGCAGAATGCCGCCACTGATCGCGGGTATGCCATAGACGCAAAGCAGCACCCAGATATTACGCAAGCCACCCAGGTACTCGTGGATATGCATCAGATACCAGGTAAGCCCCACGCCCAAGCCAATCACCAACCCCGCATAAAGCGTCGGCACCAGCAGGCAGCAGAGCGTGACCAGAAACAGCTGCAGGGCATAGGCCGGGCTGGGACGGGCACGCTTAAGGCCCTTCTGGGCTAGTTCCTGCAAAACCGTCAGAGGGTCGACCGCCGCAGGCGCAGCAACTTCCTCGACCGCAACAGCCAGGCCCGCCTGCTGCAAACGACTGCACCAGCGCTCAGCACTGGGCTTATCCAGACCACTTTTGACCACCCGCCGTGCTGGCGGCAAAAGGGCCTTTACCTGGGACTCGGAGAACTTCAGCTGCGTCTGTAGATGCTGAGCAATCTGCTCAGGCGTAACCCCGGGCAATGCCCGGCCACTCAGCACAACACGGAACGACACGGCGGTCCCTCGCGACAAATTAAAATGAGCCAGTAGATTAACAAAGCGTGCAGCACTCGCGGCCGGTCACATACGGCTCAGGTCACCGACATCTGCGCAGTATTTGGGGAGGTCGCACGTTCATCTAAACCCCATGCCTCAGGCTGGCCATTCCAGACCTGCAACGGCCGCTCGGCACCCTTCAGTAACCAACCACTGCGCCCACCTACCAGGGTACTGACCGCATGCGCGCGGCCTAGCGGGTTGTGCCGCGCCAGCAACAACACACTGTCGCGCAGCCAGGCCAGGCTGCGGCTGTGGGATTGGAACAGCGGGGTGAGCAAACGGCTGGCTTGGCGGTAATAACGCAGGTGATCACGCCGGCTGCTGGCGTAGGCGGCGAACACCGCTGACCAGTCGCAGTCGTTTGGGGGGCGTTGTGTGGTGATTGCGGCGGACAAGGCGGCCGCATCCACCAGCGCCATATTCGCGCCCTGGCCCAGTTGTGGACTCATGGCGTGAGCGCAGTCGCCGATGGCGATCACCCGCCCGTCGTGCCACTGCTGCATGCGCACATCGGCATACACCGCCTGGCTCAGCTGCTCGGGACATTCGATCAGTTCAACAAAGGGTTCGGCAGCGTTGCCCGCTAGTTGCAGCACCTGGGCTTTCCAAGCCGCTAAACCGGCTTCACGCCAGGCACCGAACTGCGCCACCGGCAGGCTCCAGAACAGACTGCTCAGCGCCTGCTCACGATTCAGGTGGGTACGCCCAGTGGGCATGATACCGAACATCTGCGCGCAGTCGCGGTACCACTGGCGCAGGTCCGTGGCATCCGGTGCATCTGGCGATGCAGCAGGGGTCGGCACAATGCTCCACAACGCGCCCCAGGGGTAAGGCTGCAGCCATTGCTTGACCTGCATCTGGCCGCGCAGGGCCGAGCGCACGCCATCGGCCAGCACCAGGGCGGCGAAATCGCCGAATGGCTGCTCGACGCCCTGTTCGTCCTGGCGATACAGCTGCACATAACGGCCATGCTGGCTGAAGCGGCTGATATGCACGCCGGTTTCAATCTGCACGCCAGCTTGCCGCGCCGCATTAAGCAACGCCGTGAGCAATACGCTGCGATGGATGCCCATGCCGAAACTGCCGGGCTGCCAATGCGCGTAACGGGTATCGAGAATCACCCGGCCATTGGCCGAGGTGCCGTACAAGCGGCTGACCGCAGCGCCCAGGCCGCTGCACTCGGCAAACAACCCCAGTTGCTGCAACACCGCCAACCCGGAGGGCTGCAACAACACCCCGGCACCCACTGGCTGCAGCTCCGCTACACGCTCCAGCAGACGCACGCTAAAACCCTGGCGGGCGAGGAACAGCGCCGTGGCCAACCCCGCCGTACCGGCCCCGACAATGGCAATCGGCAATCCCTTCACGACCCGTCTCCGTTATTAAACCGAGCGGATTCTACGCCTCTGCCAGATAAACGCAGCCAGCCCTATCACAGGACGAACAGTGTCAAAGGAACATACCGCCCGAGGCCTCTATCCGCTGCCCGGTAATCCAGCGGCCGCCATCACTGAGTAGCATGGCAATCGCGCCGCCGATATCGTCCGGCAGGCCGACCCGGCCCAAGGCTGTATTGGCGGCGATAAAGGCGTTGACCTGACTGTTGTCGCGCACCACGCCGCCACCGAAGTCGGTCTCGATCGCACCAGGTGCCAGCACGTTGACGCTGATACCGCGCGGCCCCAGTTCCTTGGCCAGGTAACGTGTCCACACTTCGATACCGCCTTTCATCGCCGCATAGGCGGCGTAACCCGGCAGGCTGAAACGTGCCAGACCGGTGGAGATATTGACGATGCGGCCCTGCTCGGCGATCAGCGGCAGCAGTTGCTGAGTGAGGAAGAACGGTCCCTTGAGCTGGATTTTCACCAGCTGATCGAACTGCGCCTCAGTCGTTTCGGCAAAGCTGGCGTGGATGCCGATACCGGCGTTATTGATCAGAAAATCGAAATCACTGCGGCCAAAGGTGCTCTGCAGCCCCGCCGCCACTGCGCCGGCAAATCCGGCAAAGCTGCTGCTCTGACTGACATCCAGTTGCAGCATCAGCGCACGCGCGCCGAGTTGTTCGATCTCGCTCGCCAGGCTCTGCGCATCCGCCGCCTGACTGTGATAAGTGCCGAGGATGTCGATGCCCTGCGCCGCCAGATGCAGGGCCGTGTTGCGCCCCAGGCCGCGGCTTGCGCCAGTGATCAGTGCGATTTTACGGGTCATGTGCGTGCTCCCTTTGGTTGACTAGCAGTGCCGTGGTTGAAATCCGTGAGCACAGGTTATTGCTCGATTTAAACTGGATAAACTCAGCAAAACTGAAAACACTGATCATCAATCGCGAACAATCCAGTGGAGCTGCTGCCGATGAATACCCTGGAACTGCTGCGCACCTTTGTCCGCGTCAGCGAGCTGGCCAGCTTTACCCAGGCCGCCGACAGCCTTGGCATGCCCAGGTCGAGCGTGTCGCAGCAGGTGCAAAGCCTGGAAGCCTTGCTCGGCACCCGTCTGCTGCACCGCACCACACGCAAGGTGCAACCGACTCAGGACGGCCTGGTGCTGTATGAGCGCAGCAAAGACATGCTGGCCAATATGGATGAGCTGGAAGGTCTGTTCCGTCAGAACGGCACGCAGCTCAGCGGTCGTCTGCGCATCGATATGCCCACTGGCCTGGCGCGGCGCTTGGTAGCACCACGGCTGGGGGAATTTATCGCGCAGCACCCTGGCATCGAACTGGAGATCAGCAGCAGTGATCGGCGCGTCGATTTGGTACGCGAAGGCTTCGACTGCGTGCTACGCATCGGCGTGGTCAACGAGCCCAGCCTGATCGTACGACCGCTCGGCCAATTGCCTATGGTCAACTGCGCCAGTGGCGCCTACCTGGCGCGCCACGGCACGCCGCAGAGCCTTGATGACCTGGCTGAGCATCGGCTGATCCATTACGTGCCGGTGCTCGGCAGCCGCTCATGCGGATTCGAATACCTGGCCGGCGGCGTACTGCAGCAGCTGCCGATGGCGGGGAATGTCACGGTGAATAACGTCGATGCCTATGAAGGCGCGTGCCTGGGCGGCCTGGGGATTATTCAGGCGCCACTGCTTGGCGTCAGCGAGCTGCTGGCCAGTGGGCATCTGCACAGTGTGTTGCCGGATTATCTGCCGCCGCCCATGCCGATCAGCCTGCTCTTCGCCCAGCGCCGTCACCAGTCGCAGCGGGTGCGGGTATTTATGCAGTGGCTGGAAGCGTTGCTGGCCGAGCACACCGGCACCTGACGGGCAGGCACCGGTTTCTTGCGCGTTACTGAGTAACTGGGAGGATGTCGAAACCCTTGCGGTTATCGCTGACGATGCGGAAATTCTGCTGCGAGCCCGGCTCAACCTTCACCGCCAGCTCCCGACGCAGACGGCCCATGCCACACAGGGTGTCGTCCATCTCGTCGATACCAATGCTCAGCACTCGCGTGCCGACTGGCACCTGAAAACGCACCTGCTCACCCACGCCGATGCGGGCAGCCACCTTGCGGTCAACCAGCACCGCCACATAGCAGCCGCCGCCCATGCCACCGAAGTCGCGCTTGACCTGCAACTGGCCGCCCTGCCCCAGCGGCTGCTGATAGCCCAACAATCGATCAGCCGGCACGGGTTTGACATCCTCGGGAGCCGCTTGCCAGGACGAGCAACCGACCAACAGCAACAACGGTAAAACGGCACCAATCATTCGCATGAGAGCCCTCCATGGGCGCAGGGAACAGCAAAGAACACAGGCGTGAGTATTGCCCTAGCCGTAGTCGGCCTCAAGTAATGCGTTACTGCGTGTTTAGCCGGCAATGCGTTTGAGCAGTCGCGCCTGCAAGGCCGCCAGTGCTTGCGGCTCGGCCTTGCCACCGGCATGCACGCTCAGCGCTTCGCCCGTATAGCGCGGCACGATATGCACATGCAGGTGAAACACCGTCTGTCCGGCGGGCGCACCATTGAACTGTGCCACCTGCACCCCGGCAGGCTCCAGCTCGGCCACCAGTACCCCGGTGAGGCGCTGAACCACCGCCATCACCTTGCCCAGGCTGTCGGCATCGATCTCCAGAATATTGCGCGCGGCTGCACGTTTGGGGATGACCAGCGTATGGCCGTAGGACTGCGGGAAGACATCGAGGAAGGCCAGCACATCCTCATCCTCGTAGAGCCTGTAGCAAGGGGCATCGCCGCGGATAATCTGGGCAAAGATATTCTGGCTGTCGTATTCGCCGTGCAGGCTCATCAGTGTTCTCCAGTGGATGGGTGTTGAGATAGCCCCAACCATACCGATTTCTGCGCGCGGGGAAAAACCTGCAACCTGACCAAATGGCCAATCACCGTTATCCTGCGCCTTTCGCCACTTTAACCCGGAGCGTCCATGTCAGATCTTTCCGCTTACCCCATTACGCAAAAATGGCCGGCCCAGCACCCAGAACGCCTGCAGCTCTATTCCCTGCCCACGCCCAACGGCGTGAAAGCCTCGATCATGCTGGAGGAAATCGGCCTGCCCTATGAGCCGCACCTGGTCAGCTTCGACACGAACGATCAGCTCAGCGAAGCATTTCTCTCGCTCAACCCCAACAACAAGATCCCGGCGATCCTCGACCCCAACGGCCCAGGTGGCAAACCGCTGGCGCTGTTCGAGTCCGGAGCGATTCTGATCTACCTGGCAGAGAAAAGCGGCCTGCTATTGGCCCAGGACCCCGCCACACGCTATGAAACCCTGCAGTGGCTGATGTGGCAGATGGGCGGCGTCGGCCCGATGTTCGGCCAGCTGGGTTTCTTCCATAAATTCGCCGGCAAGGACTACCCGGACAAACGCCCGCGCGACCGCTATGTCGCCGAATCCCAGCGCCTGCTCGGCGTGCTCGAACAACGCCTGCAAGGCCGCAGCTGGATCATGGGCGAGGACTACAGCATCGCCGATATCGCCGTGTTCCCCTGGGTACGTAATCTGGTGGGCTTCTACGAGGCCGGCGAACTGGTGGAATTCGAGCGCTTCAGCAATGTGCAGCGGGTGCTGCATGCCTTTGTAGCCCGCCCAGCGGTGATCAAAGGCCTGGCCCTGCCGGCACGCGGCTGACTCAGACGGCACAGGCCGTTAGCCTGAAACCATATGACCTGCAGCAATGCGCCTGCTACAGGCGGGCGTTGCTGCGAGCGTTCTTCTTCTGCAGGATCAGCGAGGCTTCGTTGTAGGCGCTCTGGAACGCATCACTGCCGATCCAGAGCACGGCTGCGTCCTCGTCTTCATCATGGAACATGCCGCGATAGACGATCAGCAGGCCCATCATAAAGTCGGTCGCCGCATCCTCCGCCTCTTCTGCAACCACCAGCTCCAACACCGGGTATTGCAGAAACACCAGGCACATCGCCAACAGGCTGATGCCTTCACCTACCCTCATCGCCTGGAACAGGTCATCGAAATGCGCGGGGTCGAAGCCGTTTTCCTCGATGTCTTTGAAGTCAAAGGTACTCAGGTCGAGTTCAACATCATCGAATGGTTCATTGATCAACGGATTAGCCAGCAGCGGGTGCACCACATTGGCCTTGGGCTTGCCCATGCGGTTCTGCTTGGCCTTGGTTTTGGCACGTTGGGCGCGTTTTTGCTGTTTATCTGGGGAAGCCATGATGCTGAGTTCCTTGTCCGGCGCAGCCACTTTCATGGCCCATAAGGTATTCGGGAGCACATTGTATTCACTCCGCCAGGCTTAGTCGGCAACGCGTTGCAAATCCACAGAGTCACCTGATTAAAGCCCTCGTCAGCAGAGGCCGAGCAACGCCACAAGCGAGGCAATATGCGCTGCAACGACCGGCGCACTCGCCCAACAGCACCAGCATCAAGCTTAGGCCAACAACTCGATAATCCACTGCGTCTGCTGGGTAACCTGCTGAACTTTCGCCTCAGGCCCCCCCTGCCGTGCCCGAGCAAAATCAGCCAGGGTCTGCTGCTTCAAGCGCAGCAGGCGTTGCCACTTGGCCAGGAATGCGGGGCTGCGCGCCTGCATCTGCAGCGGGCCAAAGTACAGCTCCTCGGCGCTGTACAGCACCGGGCCGGAGCGTTCGGCCACGATGATTTCGTAGGCAAAGCGGTTTTCCCGCAGCACCTCCTCGCAGAGGATGCGGTAGCCATTGTCCATCAGCCATTGGCGCAGCGGCTGTTCGCCGCCGTTGGGCTGCAGAATCAAACGCTCCTGGCCTGTCAGGCGTGTCTTGCCGCTGTCGAGAATGTCGCGAATCCGCTCGCCGCCCATCCCGCAGATGCTGATTGCCGTGATGGCATCGCCCGCCTCAATCGCCGCCAAACCATCGGCCAGACGCACACTGATCTGTTGGCTCAGGTCATGCTCGCGCACGCTGCGCTCGGCCGCCTGAAACGGCGTCAGGGCCACCTCCCCCGCCACCGCAGCCTCAATGGCACCACGGCGCATCAAGGCTACCGGCAGATAGGCGTGATCCGAGCCAATATCAGCCAGCCGCGCCCCAGCCGGCACATGCGCCGCCACACGCTCCAGGCGCATCGACAATGTCTGCTCGTTCAACTCCAGCCCCTTTTCAGCGTCGCCCCCGGCCCTTTGACCGAAGCGGAGCGCGATTCTGTCGAGCAACGCCATGCATGGCAAATCCCGGCGACCAACGCTCTGTGCCAGAGGCTAATGCGCGCAAAACCGACGATGGGTTCGTCTAATGCGCAGAGAAATGGACAGTCACATCGTCGCGACCCAGCGCTTCGGCGAGCGTATCGGGTTTATCGACGCGCCCACGTCGGGTGTAGGGATAACTCGATTTGAACGTTCGGTAAAAGATCACCAGCGTATCGGCCCCATACACCATCAGAGCGCCGTTGTAGAGTACTCCGGGCCTCGCTGCGCGGGTTGGTAAGGCCTGTGCGAGCAGGCCGTACGTCTCGTTGGCATTGAGTTCGGTCATGTCCAAGGTCAGCGGTAACCGCTGGGCGAAAGCCAGCGCGTGCTCCCCCTGTCGAACTGGACCGAGCTGGACATCTGGCAGTACATCCACCGGAAAAACATCGACATCGTCGACCTCTACCGCGCCGCACCAAGGCCGGTGGCGGAACTGCACGGCACGCGGATCTGCATCGACGACGAACGCATCCTGCCGCACCTGAGCGCCGAACAGCGCGCCAGCATCGAAACGCGCTGGGTACGCTTCCGCACGCTGGGCTGCTACCCACTGACTGGCGCCGTGGAATCCACCGCCACCGACCTGCCGCAAATCATTCAAGAAATGCTGATGACCCGCACCTCAGAACGCCAAGGCCGAATCATCGACCACGACCAGGACGGCTCCATGGAGAAGAAGAAAATCGAGGGGTATTTCTAGCAAGTGGTTGAAACATCAACTGCGTGGCTATTGCTGGGTTAACGACAGGCTGGGACGTGGAGTCTCAGCCTGCTTGTTTGCAGCGTGTCACCGTGCGGGTGGCGCGATCTGCGAAGTTGCGCGGATTTAACTTGCGAAGTGCGTTCAAGCTGGACGGGGATATTCAGGGGTATCGAGCCAGAAACGGCGTAATGACGAGGGCCAGGTTTCGGTCCAGAGTGTGTAAAAACACTTTCGTAGCTTGGGTGCCGCAGCCCAGCGCTCCTGGACAGGCGATTGCCCAAGTATTTGCCACGATCACCACCGGTAACGTTCCAGAGCGTTTATAAAGCGCGTTAGCGCCTCCTAGCGCAACGAAAGCCGGGGTTTTTACGCCGCCATTGCCTCCAATAAGCCTGCGATGCCGATGATTTTCATCACCCGCTTCAAGTTGTAGGCGAGCACATTCAGGCTCATCTCCGCGCTCACTCCAACCAGCTTGCGAGTCAGAAAATGCGTCGAGCCCATCCATTGTTTGAGCGTCCCGAAGGGATGCTCAACAGTCCGTTTTCGAACTTTCATCATCTCTGGTGCTTGGTTCAACCGGCGCTGCATTTCGTCCAGTACCGCCTCATGCTCCCAGCGTCGCACTCGCCGTTGCTTACTCGGCGTGCACTGCGTTTTCAGCGCGCAGCTCTGGCAATTCGAACTCCAGTAGCAGTGCATGTTTAGGCCTTTCTCTACGCTGGAAAACCGCCAAATAAGCGCCTCGCCAGCCGGGCAGGTGTATTCGTTTTTAACGGCGTCATAAATGAAGGCGTCCTTATTGAAACGCCCATCAGCCTTAGCACCTGAGGTCATCGGCTTGGGTACATAGGTGGTGATGCTGGCGTCGTGACAGGCCAAGATTTCTTCGCTTTTGAAATAGCCTCGATCAGCCACCACAGACAGCGTTTCTGAGGCCATAGCTTCCCGAGCTTGCTTCGCCATCGAGCTGAGCTGGTCACGGTCGGAACCGCTGTTGGTAACCTCGTGAGCAATGATCAAATGGTGCTGCGTGTCGACTGCCGTCTGTACGTTGTAGCCGACGATGCCGTTACCGCGCGTCATCATAGAGCGGGCATCCGGGTCGGTCAGTGAAACCTGTTTGTCTGACGATTTGTTGAGCTGAGATTCGATCCCCTGAAGCTCTTTCATCTGCGCTTTGAGCTTGGCTATTTTCTCTTCCAGGCTCGCAGCGTCTGACTCAGAAGCGCTAGGAACTTGCCGATCAGCAGCATCTAAAGTGGCCAAATAACGATTGATGCTCGACTCAATTTCTTCCATGCGCCGCTTCAGTTTGGCGCTAGTAAAATTACGGTCGCGGTTGTTCACCGCCTTGAATTTGCTGCCGTCGATGGCGACCAGGCTTTCACCGAACAACCCCAACTGCTGGCATAGCAAAACGAACTGGCGGCAAACGCCGCGAATGGCTTTGCTGTTGTCTTTCCGAAAGTTGGCGATGGTCTTGAAATCGGGCATCAAGCGCCCGGTCAGCCACATCAGTTCAACGTTGCGCTGAGCTTCTCGCTCAAGACGGCGACTCGATTGGATGCGGTTCAGGTAACCGTAGATATAGATCTTTAGCAGGACAGCGGGATGGTAAGCAGGTCTGCCGGTTTCGGCTGGAATGACGCCATCAAAACCCAGCGTGGCTAAGTCAAGCTCGTCGACGAAGACATCGACCACGCGCACCGGATTGGTATCGCTGACGTAATCGTCGAGGCTTTCGGGAAGTAAGGTGCTTTGACCTCGGTGTTCACCCTGGATAAACCGTTTCATGGGCGTCCCTTGCGCTGAGATTCTCGGAAATCATAGCAAGAGTTTACCGGTGCGTTTTTACACACTCTGGGCCAAAAGCGGACATTCCAGGCAGCAGAAAAATAGAATCAACAAGGGGCTAGCGGCTAGCTGGCCCCAAGTCGAAACCAGTTAGGCCGAGAAGCCGCCATCAATCATCAAGCTGGCCCCGGTGATGTAACCCGCTTCCGGGCCGGCCAGGTAGGCGACAAAGCCGGCAATTTCTTCTGCCTTACCGAAACGATCCAGCGCCATCAGGCCTTTCAGGAACTCGGCCCCCTCGCCATCGGCTGGGTTCATCTCAGTGTCTACCGGGCCTGGCTGCACATTGTTCACGGTGATGTTGCGTGGGCCCAGGTCGCGGGCCATGCCTTTGGCCAGGCCGACTAGCGCCGATTTGCTCATGGCGTATACCGCGCCGCCGGCCACCGGGATGCGCTCGGCGTTGGTGCTACCGATGTTGATGATGCGTCCGCCATCGGTCATGTGTTTGGCGGCTTCCTGGCTGGCGACGAACACGCTGCGCACGTTGACCGCCAGAGTGTGATCCAGCTGTTCCAGAGTCAGTTCTTCGGTGCTGCCCCAGGCCAGCACGCCGGAGTTGTTGACCAGAATATTCAGGCCGCCGAAGTGCTCGACCGCAGTGCGGATAGCATGTTGCACGGCAGCTGCATCGGCACTGTCAGCTTTGAGGGCGAGTGCCTTGCCACCAGCGGCAGTCACTTCGCTGGCCAGGGCATTGGCCCGCTCGGCGGAGGACACATAGGTGAAGGCCACTGCCGCGCCTTCAGCGGCCAGGCGCTTGACGATGGCTGCGCCGATACCGCGCGAACCGCCCTGGATGAAAGCCACTTTGCCTTGCAGCGTTTGGGTAGTTGTCATGGTGTATCTCCTTTACAAAAAATTAAGTCAGTCGGTCTGACTAAGGTGTGAGCAATCTATTGCCACGCGCCTGGGGCTCGGATTATCGACCGAAGCCGCTCAGCGCGCGATGTTGCGATCAGGAGCGCGGCCCCATGATCTGTTTGAGGACATCGGGACTTGGCGCCCCTCGCTGCTGGCGCAGCTGGCCGCTTTCGTCCGGGTAGAAAATCGCCGGCGTAGCCGCTACGCCCATCTCCGCCATCAGGCCAAGGTTGTTATCGAGCTGCTGCTGGATCGTCACTGGAATCTTCTTCAAACCTTTCAGCTTGCTGGCTTTGCCGGCGGACTCATGCTCATGCAGCGCCGCCTGCTGATCTTTGGCATTGAGCAGGGCTGCGGCCTTCTCGACGCTGTCCTGGCGCAACATGCCGACCATCACGTGGCGGATCTGCACATCACCAGCTTCGACCCAGGGCCGCGCCTGCTTCCAGAACATGTTGCAGTAAGGGCAGTTGGGGTCGGAGAACATATAGATGATGCGCGGTGCCTTGGCGCTGCCGTCGACGATCCAGGTGCTGTTCTCCAGCCTGCTGAGCATTTCCTTGCCCAGCGGCTCGTACACCAGCTTGTCCAACGGCTGGCGCGAGAGGTCTTCACCTTTAGCATTGAGCAGGCTGCCGACCAGCACATGTTGGCCATCCTCCGTCAGGTACAGAGCGACGCCCTGGCCGTTGTAGCGGGCGGCATAGCCTTGCAAGCCGCTCGGAGCATCGAAGCGATCAATGATTTCGGCGCCGCGTGCTTCGACGGCTTTGATCGGCTCGGGCCAATCCTCTGCATGCAACAAGGGCACGGTCAGCATTGTTAATGCTGAAATCATTACGGGGAGATTGATCAGTTTTTTCACGGTTACTGTTCCTTGTTAAATACTTCAAGCGCACGAGCCAGGCTGGCGCGGGAGAGTTCGCCCAGATGGCTGCTAACCTGGCGACCTTCGGCGTCATAGAACAGCGTGCTGGGCAGGGCCATGGAGCCGACGTGCTGGCCCAGGCGGCCGCCGCTGTCGAGCAGTACGTTGTCCAACCCCAGAGCTTCTGCCGCCAGGTACTGGTTAACTACACCCTGGCCTTCGCCCTGGTTGACGAACAGGATGGTCAGCTCCGGGTTATCGCGTTGCGCCTCTGCCAGTACCGGCATTTCGCGGCGGCAAGGCGGGCACCAGGTGGCCCAGAGGTTGACCACCAGTGGTTTGCCGACATAGTCCTCAAGCGCCAAAGTGGCACCGTTACTGTCCCTGAACGAAAGCTCTGGCAAACGCGTGCCTTGCTCCAGGCCGTGTAGGGTCAGACTGCCCAGGCCCCAGCTCACTACGCCGACAGCTAGTGCGCTGGCCAGCGAGGTTCTGATAGTTGGCGTGCGCCAGGCCTGCCAGGCGCCCAGTAGCAGGGCAGCCAACAAACCAGGCCAGGCGATAAAGCCGCCGTCACGGATATCCAACACCTGCCAGGGTTGCTCGCGGTAGTGCCCGAAATACACCGCCACGAACGCCATTCGGGCGACCAGCATGGCCACCAGCAGCAAGCGAAACAGCTGTTTCTCGGGGTTTACCGCGCTGCGCCGGCCGACGTACCAGCCGGTAAACGTCGCCAGCAGCAGGCTGAGCAGCAACAGCACATGGGCGGTGCTGAGTGCCAGCGGCCCGATATTGATCGTTAACATCAACCACGCTCCTGGGTAGTCGTCCATATCTGCAGAAACTGCTCGGCATCCACCGCGCCGGTGATGCGCTGCGAGCGGCGCTCCTCACCATTCGGGCCGATCCACAGCAGAGTGGGCGGGCCCAGCACTTCAAAGCGGCTGAGCAGGGCGCGGCTTGCCGCGTTGCTCTCGGTTACGTCTGGGCGCAGTACGCGAACGCCCTGCAGGCTGGCCTGCACCTCGGGGTTACCGAACACGGTTTTCTCCATGACTTTGCACGACACACACCAGTCCGCGTAGTAATCCACCAGTACCCACTGGCCCTCGGCCTTGGCGGCGGCCAGCTCGCGCTCCAGCGCGGCCGGCTCGTTCAGGTCGATAAAGTGCTGTTCGCTCGGCGCTGCAGCAACGCCCGTGCCGGCATAAACCTTGAGCGGCTGCATAGGGTCGCTGGCACCGCCGGCTGCACCCAACAGCATCGCCATGCCCCAGAGGCCCAGCAGTGCCCCAGCCGCCTTGCTCAGGCTGGTGTGCTGCTGCACCTGACGCGCCAGTTGCAGCAGGGCACTGGCCAGCAGAATCAACAGTGCACCCCATAGGCCCAGCCAGACCGACTCGTCCAGCAGCGGGCGGATCACCAGCAACGCGGTCACCAGGAACAGGAAACCAAACACCACCTTGACCCGATCCATCCAAGCGCCTGGCTTTGGCAAGAAGCGATTACCCAGGGTGACCAGCAACACCAGCGGCGTACCGATACCCAGGCCCAAGGCAAACAACACCAGACCGCCGTGCAGCGCGTCGCCACTCTGCGCGATATACAGTAGGGCGGCAGCCAGCGGTGCGGTCATGCACGGGCCTACCAACAGACCGGAGAACAAGCCGAGCATGCTGGCACCCATCAGGCTGCCACCTTGCTGCTTGCGGCCGGCGTTTTCCAGACGGTCACGCAGGGCCGCCGGCAGCTGCAACTCGAACAGGCCGAACATCGGCAAGGCCAGCAGTACAAACAGCGCGGCAAAGCTGGCCAGCAACCAAGGTTGCTGCAGCAGGCCTTGCAGGTTGGCGCCCATCAGTGCTGCGACCACGCCCAGCGCGGCATACACCAGCGCCATGCTCACCACATAGGCCGAAGCCAGTGCCAAGCCACGTCGCGGCGAGGCACCGCTGCCCACCACAATGCCGGCGAGAATCGGCAGCATCGGCAACGAGCAGGGAGCAAACGCCAGCAGCAGGCCCAGACCGAAGAACACCAGCAGGCTCAGGGCCAGCGTCTGGTTCTGTAGACCGCCAGCCAGTGCCTGGTCTTCAGCAAGGGTGGAGTCCGGTTGGCTTGTCGCACCACTACCAGACAGGTCTATCTGTTGGGTCTGCGGTGGGTAACAAAGCCCTGCATCGGCGCAGCCTTGCCAGCCAATCTGGATGCTGCCGGTGTTGCCAGCAGGCAGGATCAGCTCCAAGCGTTCGCGGTAGATCTGCGAGTCACCGAAGAACTCATCGCTATACGGCAGCCCAGGCGGCAGCTCGGGCTTAACCCCGGCGGGCAGACCGTTGAATTGCAGGCGGTGCTGGTAGAGGTAGTAGCCGGGAGCGATATCCCAGCGCAGCAGGGTTTCACCATTGGCCTGCGGTTCAACGCTGAGCTCAAACGCCTGCTCGGCGGGGAGGAATTCGGCCTGCTGGCTGTTACCCGTCAGCAGTGAGCTGATTGGAAAGCTGGAAGCCTGTACCGGCTGCAGTAGCCAGGCCC
Organism: Pseudomonas sp. SL4(2022); assembly: GCF_026625725.1. NCBI lineage: Bacteria > Pseudomonadati > Pseudomonadota > Gammaproteobacteria > Pseudomonadales > Pseudomonadaceae > Pseudomonas > Pseudomonas sp. SL4(2022). Next base: position 2,999,239 of record NZ_CP113060.1, on the reverse strand, counting down.
ACATCAGAGAGAACAGTAGAAGCGTGCGCATGCATAACCACGTCTGTGAATGTCGATGTGCGCAGGATCGCAGTTGGCGGTTAAGTCAGGATTAACGATGTGATAATCGGCGCAAATTGCAGTCGCCGGTTATCATTTCGTGCCCCGCGATAACGGCGGCTTAATCCTGACAACGGATACTTCAAACTCCTCCACGGACTGGTTTCATGTACATATTGCTGACTGAAGACAACGCCCTGATCGCCAGTGGCGTCGTGGCCGGGCTCACCGCCCAGGGCTTTCGCGTGATGCGCGCCGCGACTGCGGCCGAGGCTGAGGCGCTGCTGCGCACGGTGGAGTTCGACGCATTGGTGCTGGATCTGGGCCTGCCGGACGAAGACGGTCTGAGCCTGCTGCGCCGGCTGCGTCAGCGTGGTATGGCGCTGCCCGTGTTGTTGCTGACCGCCCGTGACTCAATAGCCGACCGCGTGTCTGGCCTGCAGGACGGGGCCGACGATTACTTGGTCAAACCCTTCGACCTGCGTGAACTCGCCGCACGCCTGCATGCGTTGTTGCGTCGCGCCGCCGGACGCGCCAGCCCGCAGGTCGAGCACGGCCCGCTGCGTTACGACCCAGTGGCCTGCCAGGCGTTTTTGCACGAGCAACCGGTCGACCTTTCGCGCCGTGAGCAAGTGCTGCTGCAGGCGCTGTTGCAGAGCCCAGGCCGAGTGCTCAGCGGCGAACAGCTGAAGGATGCGGTCTACGGCCTCGACGGTGATGTCGAGAGCAACGCGCTCAACGTGCATATCCACCACCTGCGCCGCAAGCTGGGCAACGGTATTGTCGAGACGGTACGCGGCCTGGGCTACCGCCTGGGGCCAGCCGGGCATGCAACCACTTCTGACGAGAGCAACAGTTCATGAGTTTGCGTCTACGCCTGACCCTTATCCTCGGTTCCGCCTTTGTGCTGCTCTGGTCGCTGGCAGCTGTGTGGATGCTGTTCGATCTGCGTAATCAGTTGACCCTTTCACTCGATCAGCGCCTGGCCTCATCAGCGCGTATGGTCGCAGGATTGCTGGCACAGCTGCCGTCACCCCAACAGGGGGAGTCAGGAACGCCACTCAGCACCGAGCAGCTAGGCATTCCCGAAGGCATCGCCTGCCAGATCAGCTCGGTGCGTGGCGAGATCCTCGCCAGCAGCCGCGCCGCACCGGACAGTGCGTTGGGTGTGGTGGGAAGCGGTTTCCATGAGCGCACCATTGGTGATCTAACCTGGCGCACCTTCACCTTGGTTGAAGGCGACATGCGGGTGACCACAGCAGACCGCCTGGATGAACGCGACACACTCAAACGTTCCATCCTGCTGACTGCCGCCGCTCCGGTGCTTCTGGCCCTGGTCGGCAGCTTGTTGGTGCTCTGGTTTGGCCTCAGTCGCGAGCTGTCGTCTCTGCAGCGCATCCGCCTGGCGCTGGCCCAGCGTCGTGCCGACTGTATCGAACCTCTGCAAATCGAAGGCCTGCCGCAAGAGCTACAACCGCTGGTAGCAACCCAGAATCAGCTGTTTAAGCGTATCGCCCAGGCCATCGAGCGCGAACGCCGGCTCACCGAGGATGCCGCCCATGAGCTACGCAGCCCGCTGACCGCTATCAAGACCCACCTGCAAGTGGCCGGCATGACCGAAGGCGAAACTGCCCGCCAGGCACTGGCCAACGCTGAAGCCGGTGCCGACCGTCTGCACCAGACCCTAGAGCAGTTGCTGCTCCTGGCGCGGGTTGAGGGTCGACTGCCGTTTGACGAAAACCTGCAATACAGTGCCGAACAAGTGGCGCAGATGGCCATCAGCGATACTCATCAGCAGGGTCAGCCAGCTATCGAACTGCAGTTACTCGACTCCAGTGCGCAGCGTCTTTTAGCGATGCCACCAACCTTGGCGATTGCCGCCTTGCGCAACCTACTTGATAACGCCCAGCGCCATACCCCTACCGATACTGCCGTCAGCCTGATCGTGCAAATGCGTGGGGATAAAGTTTGTTTCAGCGTGCGCGATTCGGGGCCAGGCGTAGCTTCGGACAAGCTCGCCCAGCTGACCGAGCGCTTCTGGCGCAACTCCACCGGCGAAGGTAGCGGACTGGGACTTTCCATCGTCAAGGCGATTGCCGAGCGTTGCGGTTGCGAGCTTGAGTTTGTAAACACGGGTAGCGGGCTCTGCGTAAATTTTCTGGTGCCTAGATCACCCCTGGATTCGTAGCCACTCTTGAATGTCCGCTTTTGGCCCAGAGTGTGTAAAAACGCACCGGTAAACTCTTGCTATGATTTCCGAGAATCTCAGCGCAAGGGACGCCCATGAAACGGTTTATCCAGGGTGAACACCGAGGTCAAAGCACCTTACTTCCCGAAAGCCTCGACGATTACGTCAGCGATACCAATCCGGTGCGCGTGGTCGATGTCTTCGTCGACGAGCTTGACTTAGCCACGCTGGGTTTTGATGGCGTCATTCCAGCCGAAACCGGCAGACCTGCTTACCATCCCGCTGTCCTGCTAAAGATCTATATCTACGGTTACCTGAACCGCATCCAATCGAGTCGCCGTCTTGAGCGAGAAGCTCAGCGCAACGTTGAACTGATGTGGCTGACCGGGCGCTTGATGCCCGATTTCAAGACCATCGCCAACTTTCGGAAAGACAACAGCAAAGCCATTCGCGGCGTTTGCCGCCAGTTCGTTTTGCTATGCCAGCAGTTGGGGTTGTTCGGTGAAAGCCTGGTCGCCATCGACGGCAGCAAATTCAAGGCGGTGAACAACCGCGACCGTAATTTTACTAGCGCCAAACTGAAGCGGCGCATGGAAGAAATTGAGTCGAGCATCAATCGTTATTTGGCCACTTTAGATGCTGCTGATCGGCAAGTTCCTAGCGCTTCTGAGTCAGACGCTGCGAGCCTGGAAGAGAAAATAGCCAAGCTCAAAGCGCAGATGAAAGAGCTTCAGGGGATCGAATCTCAGCTCAACAAATCGTCAGACAAACAGGTTTCACTGACCGACCCGGATGCCCGCTCTATGATGACGCGCGGTAACGGCATCGTCGGCTACAACGTACAGACGGCAGTCGACACGCAGCACCATTTGATCATTGCTCACGAGGTTACCAACAGCGGTTCCGACCGTGACCAGCTCAGCTCGATGGCGAAGCAAGCTCGGGAAGCTATGGCCTCAGAAACGCTGTCTGTGGTGGCTGATCGAGGCTATTTCAAAAGCGAAGAAATCTTGGCCTGTCACGACGCCAGCATCACCACCTATGTACCCAAGCCGATGACCTCAGGTGCTAAGGCTGATGGGCGTTTCAATAAGGACGCCTTCATTTATGACGCCGTTAAAAACGAATACACCTGCCCGGCTGGCGAGGCGCTTATTTGGCGGTTTTCCAGCGTAGAGAAAGGCCTAAACATGCACTGCTACTGGAGTTCGAATTGCCAGAGCTGCGCGCTGAAAACGCAGTGCACGCCGAGTAAGCAACGGCGAGTGCGACGCTGGGAGCATGAGGCGGTACTGGACGAAATGCAGCGCCGGTTGAACCAAGCACCAGAGATGATGAAAGTTCGAAAACGGACTGTTGAGCATCCCTTCGGGACGCTCAAACAATGGATGGGCTCGACGCATTTTCTGACTCGCAAGCTGGTTGGAGTGAGCGCGGAGATGAGCCTGAATGTGCTCGCCTACAACTTGAAGCGTGTGATGAAAATCATCGGCATCGCAGGCTTATTGGAGGCAATGGCGGCGTAAAAACCCCGGCTTTCGTTGCGCTAGGAGGCGCTAACGCGCTTTATAAACGCTCTGGAACGTTACCGGTGGTGATCGTGGCAAATACTTGGGCAATCGCCTGTCCAGGAGCGCTGGGCTGCGGCACCCAAGCTACGAAAGTGTTTTTACACACTCTGGGCCGTTAACTGCCTATCGATACCAACAGCAAGTAGCCCTAACAACCATCGCAATGGTGGATGGATAAAGCGACATCCACCCTACGCGCGGAGTTCGGTTACATAACAACTCAGGAAGCCATGCTGGCCACCTGCCATTACCTGATATACCGTTACAACTAGGTCAGGCACGCATCAATGAAGCCAAGGGCTATCACGTGCGGTGACCGAACAAAGGCTTCGGCCCGCTCTCCGGTATGGGTTGACCCACCCCTCTACTTACCTGAAAAGAACTCTACGTAGCTGGCAAAAGGAAAACTGTCATAAAAATAAAAACAATAAATTTGCGCGGAGCAAGTCCAGCCCTGCGCACGAAGCCATCTATACGGGCGTTGGGGCTATTTCTGCTGGGTTGCTTTCTTGGCCCGGTGCAGGCTTCTACCGCAGTGCAACTGACCCTAGGCGGCATAACTGAGTCGGTTGTTTATACCCGTCAGGTGCTCGAGCAGACATTGGAACTCGGGGCACATCCTGTCAATGTGCGAGAGCTTGGCTATCTACCAACGACGCGTCTGGAACTCATGTTGCAACGTGGCGATATCAGCGTACTGTTCCTTGGGCCGACGGCCGAGCGTGATCACAGGTTTCTGCCCGTGCGGGTGGATATGACCGACAACCTTGTTAACAAGCGCATCTTGTTCATTCCCAGAGGTAGCCAGCCGCTGTATGACCCCGTGCAGAACCTGGAAGACTTCCGCGCTCTGCAGTATGTGGCAGGTATGGGCAAGGACTGGGCGGATAGCGCCATCTGGAAGGCCAATGGCCTTCCGGTGGCGACCATTGATGGTGACTGGAAACGGCTCTATCGCATGGTGGCTTCACAGTCGCGGCGGATCGACTATCTACCCCGCGGTGCTCACGAAATAGCTCTCGAATGGATGCAGCACGCCGATCTGGAGGTGGAGCAGAACCTGGCATTCACCTACACGCAGGATCACATTCTTTACGTCTCGCCAGCGCGTCCGGAGTTGCATCTGTTGTTACAAGAGCTGCTACCGCAGGCTGAACGAATGGGTCTGATAAGCCGTCTGGCCAGGGCTCACTACCATGAGGTCTTCGAGCCGCCCATCAACCTTCAACAACGGCGAGTCATTCGCTTGGAAATGCCAGCTAGTAGCGAGTAGCCCGGACAACCAACGCAATGATGGATGCCTAAGGGACATCCACCCTTGCGCTCGATGCTCTGGCGTCCCGCTGAGCGATCTTTGACCGCAATGACGCAGAACGTTTAAGGCTTGCGGCCACGAAGAGCCGTGTCGCTTTCGGTAGCTAAACGCCAGCGCACGTACCAACTCAGCCACTATGTCTCAACACTGCTCCACTGTTTGCTCAGGCGTTTGTCGGAGACCGGCAGTTTGGTGCCCAGTTGTTGGGCGAACAGTGACACGCGGTATTCCTCCAGCAGCCAGCGGTAGAGCGTCAGTTGTGGGTCGCGTTTGCCTTCCTGGTTGTGTTTGGCCAGGCGCGCCTGGTACTGCTCCCAGTAGCCGGCCAGCTCGCCGCTCCAGACGCGATCGCGCTGCACCTGGCCGCCAATCTTGTCCAGGCGTTGTTCGATGGCTTTGAGGTAACGCGGCACTTCTTTAAGCCATTGCGCCGGGGTTTCGCGGACGAAACCGGGATACACCAGATGGCTCAGCTGCTGCTTGATGTCGTTGAGCGCCATGGCCTGGGCCAGGTCGATCTTGCCTTTGAAGCGCTTCTGCAGGCCGTGCCAGAGTTTGAGTATTTCCAGGGTCAGTTTGGCCAGGCGCTCGGCCTCAGTGGTCCAGTCGCTGCGTTTGCGTTCGGCCAGGGCGGCCAAGCCAGCACCGTCACGCGGCAGCGGCTCAGCACCTTCAAGGATGCAGCTGTCGAGGCTGGCCAGCAGGATGTCTTCAACCAGCGCGTCAACGCGGCCCAGCTCGCGATAGAGCAGCGCCAGCTCGGTCAGCCCCGGCAGTTTGCCGCGCAGCCATTTACCTTGATCGGCCAGTTGTTGCAGCAGCAAACGCTGCAGGGCGCGGCGATGCTGGAATTCGGCTTCGGCCAGGGTCGGGAAGCGCCCTTCCTTGACCACGCCGCCCTCTTCCACCAGCGCCGGGTAAACGGTCATGGACAGGCCGGCGACCTGCTGCTGAGTCTTGGCCGCCACTTCGCTAAAGGCCTTGGCTTCCACCGGTTGCTGGCTCTTGGCGGTTTTCGGCAAGGCCAAACCGGCTTGGGTGGCTTCGCTAAAGCGTGCGGTCAGCTCGGCCAAATCGCGGCCTTCCCCCAGGGGTTTGCCCTGGTTGTCGACCACTTCGATGTTCATGCGCAGGTGGCCTTCGAGCTGCGCGGCGGACTCGGCCCACGCCTCGTCACTCACGCGTGCACCGGTCATGCGCGTCAACTCGCGGCCCAGAGCCTCGGGCAGGCTGCCATCAGCAAAACTGATCTTGTCCAAAGCAGCGCCGACAAAGTCCGGCACGGGGACAAAGTTCTTGCGCAGCGCCTTGGGCAGACCACGCACCAGGGCCATGCATTTAGCTTCCAGCAGCCCTGGCACCAACCACTCCAGCCGCTCGGGCGGCAGTTGCGGCAACAGCGGCGCCGGCACGCGCAGGGTCACGCCGTCACGCGGGTGATTGGGCTCAAAGTGATAGGTGAGCGGCAAGGTCAGTTCACCCAGGCGCAGGGTGTCCGGGTACTGCGCGGCGGTGACTTCCTTGGCATCACGGGCCAACACATCCTCTTCACGCATCAGCAGCAGCTGCGGATTCTTGGCGCTTTGCGTTTTGTACCAGCTGTCGAAGGTGGCGCTCTGGTAGATGTTCGCCGGCAAGCGCGCCTCGTAGTAAGCGAACAGCGTTTCCTCGTCGGCGAGGATGTCACGCCGGCGCGCCTTGGCTTCCAGCTCGTCGAGTTTTTCCAGCAGCTGGCGGTTGGCCGTCAGACACGTGGCGCGCGAGTTGATCTCGCCACCCACCAGGCCCTCGCGGATAAACAGCTCGCGCGAGGCCACGGGATCAACCGGACCGAAGTGCACCGGACGGCGACCGACCACGATCAGGCCGTACAGGCTGATTTGCTCGAAGGCTACAACCTGGCCGCGCTTCTTCTCCCAGTGCGGTTCCAGATGGTTTTTCTTGATCAGGTGGCCGGCCAGCGGCTCGATCCAGTCCGGTTCGATTTTGGCGACCATACGCGCGAACAGCTTGGTGGTTTCCACCAGTTCGGCAGCCATTAGCCAGCTGGGTTTCTTGCGGCCGATCACTGAGGACGGATGCACCCAGAAGCGCCGCTGACGAGCACCGAGGTAATCGCCGTCTTCGGTCTTTTGGCCGATCTGGCTGAGCAAGCCAGCGAGAATTGCCTTGTGCACGGCGGCGTAGCCTTTGGCTTTTTGCGCGGCCTGGTCTTTTTCGGCCAGCTCTTTTTCTTTCTGCGCAGCGGAGAGCTGGGGTGTGGCATTGCGGCGATGACTTTCTGGGCTCGAAGGCTTAGTTGCCTGAGCGCCCGAATCGCCAGCAAGCTGGCTCCTACCCTTCGCGTTGTCACCTGAAGACAGCTGCAAATCACGGCTAATCAGCACCAGCTGACGGTGCGCGTCGCGCCATTCGCGCAGGCGCAAATAATTCAGGAAGTTCTTCCGGCACCAACTGCGCAGGGCGCTGGAGCCGAGGGCCTGACGCTGTTCTTCAAAACCGCGCCACAGGTTAATCAAGGCGGCGAAGTCGGAATCGACATCTTTCCACTGCGCGTGGGCTTGGTCGGCGGCTTGCTGGCGGTCGGACGGGCGCTCGCGCACATCCTGCACCGACAGCGCGCTGGCGATGATCAGGATTTCCTCCAGGCTGCCCTGCTTGGCCCCTTCCAGCACCATGCGACCCAAGCGTGGGTCCACCGGCAAGCGCGCCAGCTGGCGACCCAACTGCGTGAGCTGACCTTCGCGGCTGACCGCCGAGAGTTCCTGCAGCAGGTTGAAACCGTCGCTGATGGCCTTGCCATCCGGCGGCTCAATAAAGGGGAAGGCGTCGATCTCACCAAGGCGCAGATGAAGCATCTGCAAAATCACCGCCGCCAGATTGGTGCGCAGGATTTCCGGGTCGGTAAAGGCCGGGCGACCGTTGAAATCGTCCTCGCTGTACAAGCGGATGCAGATGCCCGGCTCGACCCGCCCGCAACGGCCCTTGCGCTGGTTGGCGCTGGCCTGGCTGATGGCCTCAATCGGCAAGCGCTGGACTTTGGCGCGGTAACTGTAGCGGCTGATGCGTGCCGTGCCGCTGTCGATCACATAGCGGATGCCCGGCACGGTCAGCGAGGTTTCCGCGACGTTGGTGGCGAGCACTATTTTGCGCGCGCCCATGGGCGCAAAAATCTTCTGCTGCTCGGCCGGGGTCAGGCGCGCATACAGCGGCAACACTTCGGTCAGGCGCAGGTTGGCTTTGCGCAGCACCTCGGCAGCGTCGCGAATCTCGCGCTCGCCGGGCAAGAACACCAACACATCGCCGGGGCGTTTGCCTTCGGCCTTTTCAAAGGCGCTGATTTCATCCAGCGTGGCGAGGATCGCCTGATCGACCGAGAGGTCTTCCTCAACGCGGTTGCCGTCTTCATCCTGCTCGGCGGCCAGCGGCCGGTACCAGGTGTCCACCGGGAAGGTACGCCCGGACACTTCAACAATCGGCGCGCCGCCAAAGTGCTCGGAGAAGCGCTGCAAATCGATGGTCGCCGAGGTGATGATCAGCTTGAGATCAGGCCGGCGCACCAGCAGGGTTTTCAGAAAGCCCAGCAGAAAGTCGATGTTCAGGCTGCGTTCGTGGGCTTCGTCGACGATGATCGTGTCGTACTTTTCCAGGTAGCGGTCGTGCTGGGTTTCCGCCAGCAGGATACCGTCGGTCATCAATTTGATCAGGCTGCGCTCGTTGCTCTGGTCCTCGAAGCGCACCTGATAGCCGACCAGTTCGCCCAGCGGCGTGCCGATTTCTTCCGCCACCCTTGTGGCCACACTGCGCGCAGCCAGGCGGCGCGGCTGGGTGTGGCCGATCAGCCCGTGCACACCGCGGCCCAGCTCCAGGCAGATTTTCGGCAACTGGGTGGTTTTGCCCGATCCGGTTTCCCCGGCGATCACCACCACCTGATGCCCGGCGATGGCGGCTTTGATTTCATCGCGCTTGGCGGCAATTGGCAGCGCGTCGTCGTAGCGCAGGGTCGGCACGCTCAAACGGCGCGCCTCGACCTTGGCCTTGGACGCCTCAAAGCGCTGCAGCCATTGCGCCAGCTTGGCCTCGTCCACCGGCGTTTGCTTGCGCAGCTCCTGCAACTGACGGCGCAGACGAGGACGATCGCCCAGCAGGGTCTGGTCGAGGTTTTTCAGCAGTTGATCAAAAGCGGGCGTGGCGTCGGTCATCGGGTAATCGCGGGGGTGGAGTCAAGGGGAAGAGCAGGAAGGCGGCGATTGTCGCATTTTTGCCTAGGGGAAAACGACCGAAGGGCAGAAAGCAAAAAGCCCATCGGCGATGGGCTTTCTACTGAGGGAATGGGCTTAAACGGCGGACACGTCGTCAGCCTGCAAGCCCTTCTGCCCCTGGGTCACGGCGAACTCGACCTTCTGCCCTTCGAGCAGGGTGCGATGGCCCTCGCCACGGATCGCACGGAAATGCACAAACACGTCCGCGCCGCTCTCGCGCTGAATAAAGCCATAACCCTTGGAATCATTGAACCACTTGACGGTGCCTGTCTCGCGCTCAGCCATTACCTGTATCTCCAGCGTGCAGTTTTTATTGTTTGGCGCGGCCTGCAGGCGAGTGCCCGGCCATCACCGAAAGCCGAGTATAAAACAGCGTTTATGACTGAAAAGCACTTTTTGCAGGAAGGCTACAGGCCATACAGGACAAGCTATGCAGCGATATTCATAAGGTGGAAAGGCGGGCGCGGGATGGGTTAGCCGCACAGCGGCGTAACCCATCACCATGTGCCGAGGTGAAAGCCGACTAGTCGCGCTCAGACCACATCACACCACCAGTGGCCCAGTCGCCTTTTTTGACCTCTTCAAAGATCACATCCACCGCGCTGGCATCGCAGCCAAGCACGTTGGTCGACGCGTCGGTCAGGGCTTTGGCGTACTCGCGTTTGATCTCATCGCTGCGGCCTTCGAATATTTTGACCAGGAGAGTCGGCATCTAATTAATCCTCAAGACAGGTGAAGCAGGACTGGTTAGATCGGTCACGGCGATCCGCTTGGCGCATAGGCGCGAGGGGCATTATGGCGTGAGTTGCGGTTTTTGGCTGCACTGCGCTTAGACCCTGAATTACCGCCTTGGCCGCGATGCTTTATGGCCTTGATCGCGGGCAAGCCCGCGCCTACAGAGACAGAGTGGCAATAGCGTGGGAGGCGCTTTAGCGGCGGGCTTTTAATCGCTTTTATCGCGGCTGCGACTGCATGGATGCAGGAGGTAGGCCGCACCCGCTCCCGGCGGGTCTGCGGCATTCACCACATCCCTGTGGATCGCGAAGCAGGATGCCAGAGCCGAAAGCCCCTCCCACACGGTTCATAAAGAAGCACAAAAACAAAGGGCCGCATCAAGCGGCCCTTTGCAGGCACTAACGGAATCAGCCGTGCTTGCGCCGACGCCACAGCCACAGTGCCAGCACGCCGAGGGTCAGCACCAGCGGCACCAGGGCGATATTGAGGAACTTGAGCGTGCTGCCCAGGGCCTCGATATCGGCATTCAGCTGGTAACGCACATCGCGCAACTCCTTGCGGATCGCCAGTTTCTGCTGCACAAACTGCTGCACCGCGGCTTGCTGCTCGGGCGTCAGTTCCAGGGTTTTGCTCGGGTCCTCGCTCTGCTGCAGGGCGGCGAGTTTTTGCTCGGTATCGGCCAGTTGCGTTTGCAGGGCCTGTTCCTTCTCGCGGAACTTGACCTCGGCCTCACGCTGAATGGCGTCCACCACCTCGAACGGCCGGGTGAAGCGACCGCGCGAACGCACGCTGATCAGGGCTTCGGAACCGGCCAGGTTGTCCAGGGCGTTGATCGCAAAGCCGGCGTTGTCTGCCCACGGCTGCGGGATGCGCTGGCCGAAGAAATCCTGCACCTGCACCCACATGCGGTCGGTGAGCATGTCGGTGTCGGCCACAACGATCACGTTGATGTTATCGGCCTGTTTGAGGCCATCCTTCTGCCCCTCGATACCATCAGGGAAGGCCGTTTGTGCCGGACCACTGATGCGCGCCGCCAGGGTGTAGCGCTCGCCGGTGGGTTTGAGTTCGCGGATCAGCTCTTCCGGGTTGGCCAGCATGCCGAAGCGTTTGACATCAAACGGCATGGCGTACTGCGAGCTGCGCACCAGTGGGATGAACTGGGTTTTCGCGCCGTCCAGCGGTTCCAGCATGCCGGCGGTGGCCACCGTGATGGTTTCCAGCGAGGCGGTGCTGATGTCGTCCTTGTCCAGGGCGTTTTTCGGCAGGCTCAGCCAGGCAGCGTGACGCACCGGACGCTGACCTTCACCCATGCTCACCGACATGGCGTAGGAACCGTCGCCGAGCACCTGGTCCGGCACCATGCGCAAGCCCCAAGCCTTGAACAGTGCGGGCAGGTCGGACGCTTTGTCGACCACCATCTCGCCGGGCATTTCGGCCTGGTTATCGGCCTCGCTGAACGGATCGACGAAGGTCAGCAACTTGCCGCCGCGCAGGACGAACTGGTCAATCGCATACAGGGTCTGCTCGGGCAGCTGCTTGGGGTGGATCAGCAGCAGCACCGAGACCTTTTCCGGGATCAGGTCGACATCGCGCTTGAGGCTTTCGATCTGGAACAGCTGACGAATTTCCTCGATCAGCATCCAGGCCGGTGTCGGCTGACGCGCGGCCATGTCGAAACCACCATTGACCTGCAAGCCAGACAATACGCCGACCACCGGCCGCTCGGGCTTGGCCAGGCTCTGCACCAGACGGCTGAGTTCGTATTCGAGGAACTCTTCCTGATCCAGGGCGAAGAACGGGATCACCTGGGTCTGGCCTTCGGCATTTTTGCCGGCCAGGCCGAAGTAGATCGAGTCGCCGCCCTGCTGCAGTGGAATACCCTGCAGGCCGAACTCAGCGGCCTTGTCTTCGTCCTCGGAAAACGGCGCCGGATCAATGATCGTCAGCTTGAGCTTGTCACCGGCCTCGCGCTGGTAGGCCTTGAGCATTTCCTCGACGCGCTTGGCATAGGTGCGCAGCGCCGGCAGGTCCTTGGTCGCGGTGTCGGAGTAGAAGAAGTTCAGCTCCACCGGCTCGTCCAGTTCGGCGAGAATCTGCTCGGTGCCGCTGGAGAGGGTGTAGAGCTTCTGCTCGGTCAGATCCAGACGTACGCCACTGAGGCTGACGCTGGAGAACAGGTTGAAGGCAAGAAACGCCAGGGCAATGAGTGCAAGCCCGGCGCTGGAAACCATCAGCTTTTTCATGGGCGGCCTCAGTCAGCTTTCTTCAGATCGATAACCACCGCCGTTGCCGCCAACCAGGCGGCAATCAGGGTGAGGAAATACAGCAGGTCGCGCAAGTCGATCACGCCCTTGCTGATCGCATCGAAACGGGTCAGGAAGCTCAGGGAAGCCACCGCATCCACGAACCATTGCGGTGCCCAGCCACTGAAACCGTCGAGCACCATGGGGAAGCCGCTGACGATAAACAGGAAGCACACGCTGACGGCCAGGATAAAGGCGATCACCTGATTCTTGGCCAGTGCCGACATGCACGAACCAATGGCCAGATAAGCCCCGGCCAGTAGCCAGCTGCCGATGTAGCCGGTGATGATCGCGCCGTTGTCCGGCTCACCGAGGTAATTGACGGTGATGATCATCGGGAAGGTCAGCAGCAGCGCCAGGCCGGCAAACACCCAGGCGGCGAGGAACTTGCCGGTCACCGCGTCAAAGCGGGTGATCGGCAGGGTCATCAGCAGCTCGATGGTGCCGCTCTTGCGCTCCTCGGCCCACAGGCGCATGGCAATCGCCGGCACCAGAAACAGATACAGCCAGGGGTGGAAATTGAAGAACGGCGCCAGGTTGGCCTGACCGCTCTCAAAGAAACCGCCCAGGTAAAAGGTGAACACCCCGGACAGTACCAGAAAGATCAGGATAAACACGTAGGCCAGCGGCGTGGCGAAGTAGCTCGCCAACTCGCGCTTGAAGACCACCGATAACTGACTCATACCACCTCCCCACGGGTCAGGCTGCGGAACACTTCATCCAGCCGCCCGCGTTCAACATTCAATTCACGCACCTTCCAGCCGCGCTCGACGATCAGCGCATTGACCTGCGGGAAAATCACCTCGCCCGGTTTGGCCAGCACGCTCAAGCTGTGTTCCGGGGTGTTTTCTTCCACCCCGGCCACGCCCGGCAGTGCCGCCAGCGCGGTTTGATCCAACGCCTCATCGGCCACCAGGGTGACGGCCTGGTGATAACGTGAGCGGCTTTCCAGCTCCAGCGGCGCGCCATCGGCCAGCAGCTTGCCGTGAGCGATGACCACCGCACGGGTGCACACGGCCGAGACTTCTTCGAGGATGTGGGTGGAAATGATCACGATCTTGTCGTGGGCCAGGCTCTGGATCAGCTTGCGCACCTGGTGCTTCTGGTTGGGGTCGAGGCCGTCGGTGGGCTCGTCGAGAATCAGCACCTTGGGGTCATGCAGAATCGCCTGGGCCAGACCGACGCGGCGCTTGAAGCCTTTCGACAGGGTTTCGATGCTCTGTTCCAGCACGGCTTCCAGCTCGACCTGAGCGACCGCCTTGGCCACCCGTTCACGCTTCTCGATGCCCTTGAAACCGCGCACCTCGGCGATAAATTCGAGGAAGCTGCGCACCGTCATATCGCCGTAGCACGGCGCGCCTTCGGGCAAATAACCGATCTGCCGCTGGGCGTTGAGGGTGTCTTTCTGGATATCGAAACCGAGAATGCTGGCTGAGCCTGATGTCGGCGCCAGAAAGCCGGTGAGCATCTTCATGGTGGTGGATTTGCCGGCCCCGTTAGGGCCGAGAAAGCCCAGCACTTCACCGGGCTTAACACTGAAGGACAGGTCGTCAACAGCCGTGTGCTGCGCAAAACGCTTGGTTAGGTTTTTTATTTCGATCATGGCCTCTCACCATTGCGGTAACAGGCCCTGCTTGCAGCCGGGCAGGCGCAAGCCGGGCGCGCTTAAATGCCGGCGGACTATAAGGAGTCACGCGCGGCCAGCGCAAGCCAAGAACCGGAGAGTCATGTATCAGTTCGCTACAGCGCCGCCCGACGCTGGCTGCTTAGCAACCGGCGCCGGGCTAGATCGCAGATCTAGAGAGAGCCGCGCAGGGCTTTTTCGAAAAGCTGACTGTATTGCGCAGCGGTAAAAGCAATCGGGTTGGTGCCGGCAGAAGGATCGACCTCAGCCATCTGCCCGACCTGCTCGATACGCGTGTCATCAATACCAATTTCGCCCAGGCTATGCGGGATACCGACCTGCTCACGCAACGCCATCACCCACTCCAGCACGCCATTGAAACCGGGCTTGGCCAGATCCAGGTAGCGCGCTATTTTCTCCATCTGCGGCTCAATGCGCTCACGGTTGGCGACCAGCACATAGGGCATCAGCACCGCATTGAGCAGGCCGTGGTGGGCGTCGTACAGCGCGCCCAGCGGGTGGGCCAGGGCATGCATGGCGCCCAGGCCGCGCTGGAATGCCGTGGCGCCCATGCTGGAGGCCACCAGCATCTGCAGACGCGCTTCCACATCACCTCCGTGCGCCACGGCGCGTGGCAGGTAGTGCTGCACCAGACGCATGCCTTCCAGGGCGATGCCCTCGGCCATAGGATGGAACAGCGGTGAGCAGAACGCCTCCAGGTTATGCGACAGCGCGTCCATACCGGTGGCAGCGGTGATCTTGGTTGGCAGGCCGAGGGTCAGTTCCGGGTCGAGGATCACCAGCGCCGGCAGCATGCGTGCGTGAAAGATGATGCGTTTTATATGCGCGGCATCGTCAGTGATCACCGAGGCGCGCCCCACTTCCGAGCCAGTGCCGGCGGTAGTCGGCACCGCCACCACCGGGGCCATGCCGGCAACATTGACGCGGTTGCAGTTGTCGCCGATGTCCTCGAAGTCCCACAGCGGCCGGTCCTGGCCAACCATCAGGGCAATCGCCTTGCCGGCATCCAGCGCCGAACCGCCGCCAAAGGCGATCACCCCGTCATGCTTGCCGGCCTTGAATGCGGCCACCCCATCCATCACGTTCTGCCCGGTGGGGTTGCCCCTGATGCCATGAAACAACCCGACCTTGAGGCCATCATCACTGCAGTGCAACAGCGCCCGTTCGATCATCGGCAAAGCGGCCAGGCCGGGGTCAGTAACCAGCAGTGGCGCGCTCATGCCCAGTTGCTGACAGGCAGCCGGCAACTCGCGGGCACGACCAACACCGACGCGCACCGAGGTCGGGTAGTTCCAGTTCATACGGAAGTGATTCAGGTCCATGGCGCGCCTCACAGCTTGGTTTTCAGATGAAAGGATTTCGGCCGGGTGACCTGCTCGAAGCCGACGCTGGACAGGGTGCAACCGCGCCCGGATTTTTTCACCCCGGTCCAGGCCAGCGCCGGGTCGAGGTAGTCACAGCGATTGAGAAACACCGTGCCCGCCTCCACCCGTTCGGCCAGGGCCATGGCGGCGTCGACATCACGGCTGAAGATGGCGGCCGTCAGGCCGAACTCGCTGTCGTTCATCAGCGCCAGGGCTTCTTCATCATCCTTGACCTTCTGAATACCCACCACCGGGCCGAAGGATTCTTCGGTCATCACGCGCATGCCATGGTGCACATTGGTCAGCACTTGCGGCGCGAGGTACTGCGAGCCGGGATGGTCCAGGGCAAAATCGGCCGGTACCAGATGAGCAGTGGCCCCCTGCTCGATGGCATCGTGGATCTGCCCACGCACGAAGTCCGCCGCCTCGGCACGCACCAGTGGGCCTAACGTGGTGTCCGGATCGTCGGAGCGACCCAGCTTGTACTGCTTGACCAGCGCCACCGCCTGCTCGACGAAGGCGTCATACAGCGATTCGTGCACGTAGATGCGCTCGATACCGCAGCAGGATTGCCCGGAGTTGAAGAACGCGCCATCAATGCTGGTTTCCACCGCGTGAGTCAGGTCGGCGTCGGCGCGCACATAGGCTGGGTCCTTGCCACCCAACTCCAGACCGATGCTGAGAAAGCGCCCCACCGCCACCCGTTCGACCATGGTGCCGCCGGGCACCGAGCCGGTGAAGGCCACGTGATTGATACTCGGTGCCTGAATCAATGCCTCGGTTTCGCCGTGGCTCAGGTGCAGGTACTGAAACACCCCATCTGGCAGACCGGCCTCACTGAAGGCTTCGACCATACGTTCGGCGCATAGCGGAGTTTGCGCCGAGTGTTTCAGTAGCACCGCATTGCCGGCCAGCAGTGCCGGCATCACCGCGTTTACCGCTGTCAGGTAGGGGTAGTTCCAGGGCGCGATCACCAGCGCCACGCCCAGCGGCTCGCGGCGGATAAAACGAATAAACCCGGGTTTTTCCGGTACCTGGATATCCGCCAGGGCCTTCTCGGCAATATCGGCCATATAACTGGCACGTTCGACAAAGCCGCGTACCTCGCCGGCGGCATAGCGGATCGGCCGCCCCATCATCCAGCACAGTTCTTCAGCCAGCTGAGTTTCCTTGGCGGCGAAGGCGGCAATCGCCTTGCGCCCGATGGCGATGCGCTCGGCCAGTGGCGTGTTTTTCCAGGCCTGCTGCGCCAGTTCGGCCTTGGCCAGGGCCGCCTGAATTTCCGGATTGGAGGCCAGATGGCGCTCGACATACACCGAGCCGTCGATGGGAGAAATGCATTGCAGTTTGCTCATTGCTTGCACCTTAGAATCCTGTCGCGAACAACAGGAGGTCTGCTGTGACTCTACAAGCCTGGATCTCGTATTGGCGGATGACGCTTTATCCATCCACCAATACGCGAGTAAAGGAAAACACCCCCCTCCACCCAACCCAGCGCCTCTAGCCCCTGTGTCTATTGGTGCCTGCCGCGAGGCAGCGCATCAGATAATTTCGAAGTAGCGATCCAGTTCCCAGTCGCTGACATGCCGGCGGTATTCGCGCTCTTCCCATTCACGGCTGGCGGCAAAGTGCTCGACAAATTCATCACCAAACAGCTCCCGCGCCGCCGTCGAGGCTTTCAGCCGTTGCGCGGCATCCCACAGGGTGCGTGGCAGGGCCAGCGCCTCGGGGTGCTTCATGGCGTAGGCGTTGCCCACCACCGGCGCGGTCGGCTCCCATTGCTGCATCACCCCGTACAGACCAGAGCCAAGCGCCACCGAGAGGGCCAGAAACGGATTGCCGTCGGCTGCACCCAGGCGGTATTCCTGACGTTGGGATTTGTCGCTGCCGGGAATGACCCGCAGCGCAGCGGTGCGGTTTTCCACGCCCCAGGTGGCATCCGTGGGTGCCCAGAAACCGGGGATCAGCCGGCGGTAGCTGTTCAGCGTCGGCGCCACCATGCAGAGAAGTTCCGGCATCAGGCGCTGCTGACCGGCCAGAAAGTGGCGCTGAATCGTGCTCATGTTGTGCGCCTGGCTCGGGTCATAGAATGCCGACTTACCACTGGCCAGATCGCGCAGGGAGACATGGATATGCCCACTCTGCCCTGGATACTTGCCCGACCACTTGGCCATAAAGGTGGCCATCAGACCGTTGCGCTGGGCCAGTACCTTCATAAAGGTCTTGAACAGTGCACCCTTGTCAGCCGCAGCTTCGGCGCGATCATAGGCAATCGCCGCCTCCAGCACGCCGGGACCGGTCTCGGTGTGCAGGCCTTCAATGGGGAAATCCATGCGCTCGGCCATTTCGAGAATCTCGTGGTACAGCTCGGCATGCACCGAGTTGCGAATCATCGAGTAGCCAAACCAGTCCGGGGTAAAGGGTTTGAGGTTGCGAAAGCCCTTCTCGCGGGCCGACTCCGGGGTTTCATCGAACATGAAGAATTCATATTCCAACGCCGCAAACGCATCAAAACCCATGGCCTTGCAGCGCTCGGCCACCCGGCGCAGCGTGCCGCGCGGGCAGACTTTTTCCGCCGCTTCGGCAAACTCGCAGATAAACAGCAACATGCCGTTCTCGAAGGGCAACTCACGGCAGGTGTGCGGCAACACCCGCACCGGGGCATCCGGGTAACCCGTGTGCCAGCCGGTGTACTGGGCGTTGTCGTAGAGCTGGTCCTTCACGTCCCAGCCGAGTACCACATCGCAGAAGGCAAAGCCGCTGTCGAGGGCAGAAAAGAACTTGCTGCGGCAGAGGTATTTGCCGCGCATCACGCCATCGTTATCGAACACCCCAACCTTGATATGGCTAAGGCCGCGCTCTTCGACAATACGCTTGGCATCCTGAACGGTTTTCACGTCTCGCGGATTGAGCATAAATGCACCTGTGTCTTGTTGTTATGACTGTCGTTATGGCCGACATCCAGGGCAACAACTGAGTTTCAAGCGCATCCCCACAACCACCGCATAACGCGCCCAGACTGCCACCCAACGTCTGTTAGAACACCCGGTAAAAAGCCTGTTGAGTGTGGTACAGGATTGGACAGTTGGCTGACTGATCCGTGAAAATCGATGCCAATGCATCCGCAACCATGCGCCTGAGCTTCACCACCAGTGCTGGCGGTAGTAGTTAGAGCTGTCCATGCACAGCTTGAACAGGGTTTTCAGGTGCTCGGGCACCTCGACCCATTTGTCCGAGTTGGCAAAGTAGGAACCGCACTAAAAGAAGGTCTTGCTGATTGAGGAGTACAGCAGCACGCCGAGAATGGCGAAGACCAGGGACATGGCGAAGCGCCCGATAACGCGGTTGAGCGCCTACACTGCGTGCACAAACAGCCTGATGGCCTTGGGCATACCGCACCTGCCGAATAATTGTTATTCCGAGAGCCTAGAGCAAGATGGCATAAAGCCAATCAGCGCAAAGAGCGTAAGCACAAAGCACGTCAGCTCTTTTATGCGGGCAATCTCTCTCGAAGTATCAGCAGCTTAGTGTGCGGCCCACAACTGCGGAAACCCCGCCTAGCCATCTAGAAACCCCATCAGCACCGCCACGGTGCGCGCAGGGTCCTCTTCTTGGGGCACATGGCCCAGGTCGTCGAACAGCACCAGGCGACTGCCCTGGATATCGCGGTTGAAGCGCTCGGCGTTGTCCGGCGGAATCAATTCATCGCGGCCGCCCCAGATAATCAACGTCGGCACCTTGAGCTCAGCAATACGCGTATAGCTCTGCCCCGCTTCGGCCTGAATAAAGCGCTGACGCAAGGCTTCACGGTTGCCGGCGCGCAAGGTCAGCTCGTAGTAACGGTCGATCAGTGCATCGCTGACCTTGCTCGGGTCGCCATAAACGTTGCGAATGCTTGATTCGATCATCGGCCGGGGCAGCAGGTTGGCCATCACCGGCGCCAGCGCGGGAATCTGCGCCAGACGAAAACCGATGGGGATAGAGGTGGCATTGCGCGGGTAACCGGCCGCATCCACCAGCACCAGCCGCTCAACGCGCTGCGGATGGTCAAGGGCAAACTGCCAGGCCAGTTGCCCGCCAAAACTGTTGCCCGCCACCACCGCACGCGGCACCTGCAACTGATCCAGCACATGGCCGAGAAAGGCGCTGTAGTGGGCCATGCGGTAATCGCCATCAGGGAATGGCCCGGTCAGGCCGAAGCCTGGCAGATCAAGGCTGATCACCCGACGCTTAGTCTGCAACGCCGCCACCCAGCCTTCCCAGGTGTGCAGGCTGGCCGAGGTGCCGTGCAGCAGCAAAATCGGCGCGGGGTCATCCCGCGGGCCTTGGTCACGCAGGTGCACCAGCATGCCGTCAACCGCCACAAACTGCGACGGTGGCAAAGCCCAGCGCGGCTTGAGGTCCGCCACGGGGCGATCAGGCGCCCAGTTCCAGGCAACCGCAGCGGCCAGGCTGATCAGCACCAACAAGACAACGGATACAGCAATCGGTGCAACACGCTTCATGGTCGATACCTGATGACGGGGCACTGGCAATACTAGTCAACGAGGCGCAGCTTGCCTGCAGAGCGCCGGATATCAATCGACACAAGCGGCCGATACCGGACGAAAAAGCTATGTAGCCATTGCGTGTTGTGAGGCGATAAACCGTAGGTTGGTGTTGAGCGCAGCAAAGCCCAACAGGCCGCTGCATGTCTCGTTGGGCTTCGTCGCGTTGCTCCTCAACCCAACCTACCCGTGCACCCGATATGCAGACGAAAAAAAGCCCCGATGTGCCGGGGCTTGAGGAGTGTTGCACCGTTTTGCGGTGCACACGATAAAACCAATAGTTACACCAGGCTGGTCAGCGCATCGCGGCTAAACGGCAGAATGTCCTGCTCGCGGCCATCACGCACTTTCACCGCCCAATCCGGGTCAACCAGCAGGGCACGGCCTACAGCCACCAGGTCGAACTCCTGCTTGTTCAGGCGCTCCAGCAGGTTTTCCAGGCTGGCCGGCTGGGCCACCTTGTCGGTGTTGACCATGAACTGCAGGAACTCACCATCCAGGCCGACGCTGCCAACGGTGATGGTTGGTTTGCCGGTGAGCTTGCGCGTCCAGCCGGCCAGGTTGAGGTCCGAGCCTTCGAACTCCGGCTCCCAGAAGCGGCGCGTCG
Source organism: Pseudomonas sp. SL4(2022) (assembly GCF_026625725.1). Lineage (NCBI taxonomy): Bacteria > Pseudomonadati > Pseudomonadota > Gammaproteobacteria > Pseudomonadales > Pseudomonadaceae > Pseudomonas > Pseudomonas sp. SL4(2022). The sequence continues at coordinate 2,978,663 of NZ_CP113060.1, read as the reverse complement.
AGCAGTGGAAGATGTCCACGCCAGCATCGGCCAGCGGCTTGAGGAAGGCCCCCAGCGCTTCCGGCGTTTGCACCAGACGCGCGGTGTAATCCTGCTGTTTCCACTGCGAGAAGCGGAAGATGATCGGGAAGTCCGGACCGACGGCAGCGCGCACGGCCTGGATCAGTTCAATGGCAAAACGCGAGCGCTGCGCCAGGTCACCGCCGTAGGCGTCGGTGCGCTTGTTGCTGCCTTCCCAGAAGAACTGATCAACCAGGTAGCCGTGGGCACCGTGGATTTCCACGCCGTCCATGCCAATGGCTTGGGCATCCTTGGCGGCCTGGGCGAAAGCGGCGATCACCTCGTTGATGTCGTCCTGGGTCATGCCGTGCACAACCACGTTACCCTCTTTGATCTTCTCGCTCGGGCCGTAGCCTGGGACGCTGGCGTCCGGCTCGGTACCCAGTTTGCGCACATTGCCCACGTGCCATAGTTGCGGAACGATCTTGCCGCCTTCGGCATGCACGGCATCTACCACTTTCTTCCAGCCGGCCAGGGCGTCTTCACCATAAAAACGCGGCACGTTCGGGTAACCGTTGGCAGCCTTGTGGCCGACGGTGGTGCCCTCAGTGACGATCAGGCCAACACCGGCAGCGGCGCGGCGGCGGTAATACTCGATAACCTTGCTGTTCGGCACGCCACCTGGGGAGAAGGAACGGGTCATGGGCGCCATGACCACACGGGTCGGCAGCGCCAGATTGCCCAGGGTAAAGGGTTGGAACAGCGCTTTAACGGGATCGGTCATCATCATTCCTCGGGGCGGCCAGAACGCCGCAACTGGTTAAAGGGGCTTGTGATCAAGGCTGCAACAGCAGCTGCAGGCGTTGGATAAAGTCAGTCAGGGCACGGGTGTTGTTCGCCACCTTGAGCCGGGTCAATGCGCCTTGCCAGGCATTGGCGATAAAACTCGCCAGGTTGCGGCAATCTTCGTCGGCGGGAAGTTCGCCAACGGCTTGCGCCTGATCGAGGCAGGCCTGGAGGATGTCCGCCGAAGCTTGCAGAATCGCATCGACCTGCGCGCCCAGCGTCGGCGACAACTCCGCCATCTCAAAACTCAGGCTGCCGATAAAGCAGTGGTATTCCAGACGTTCCTGACGGGCGAAGTGCTCCACCAGTTCGGCGTAATAACCCAGGATGCGCTCGCGTGGGCTTAATGCAGGATTGGCCAGCGCTTCGGCATAACGCGCCAGGCGCGGCTGATAGACCTGCTGCAAGGCTTGCAGGGCAAAGTCTTCCTTGCTGGCGAAGTAGTGGTAGAAGGAGCCTTTCGGCACCCCCGCAGCCTGGACGATTTCCTGCACGCCGGCACCGTGATAACCCCGACGGGTCATCACCTCGGCGCCTTTGGCGAGGATCAGGTCACGCTTGTCGAGTCGGATGCTGGCGTTCATGCCGGCAAGAATATGACCGGTCGTCTCGCCTCGCCCAGCACTATTGATTTGCGTGATTATCAGTAAGAAGCAGCGCGGGTTTCAGAAACAACAAAGCCGCGAACAGGTCGCGGCTTTGTGGGAGAGGAAGATGCAGAACCTGCTCAACGTCTCGCGAGCTAGAGCCATGCAAGGCAAAAGCAGGTGAGGAAGCGGAGTTTACTGGCTGTAAATGAGCATTCCGAACCTGCTTTTAACGCAGCAGGGCCGACGCGCAGCAGACGTTGGGCAGGTTCTTAGCCGCGGGCGGCTTTGATCACTTCGATATAGGGCTCGGCAAAACGTTGATCCTGGATCAGTGCGATAAAGTCGTTACCCTGGGCATCCTTGGCGTTCAGATCGTAGCCGGCGGCAACGAAGAAGCCGACAAAACGCTCGAAATCGTCGATACGCAGACCACGGTAGGCCTTGACCAGCTTGTGCAGCGACGGCGGCGTGGCATCGGCCGGTTCTACGCTGAGGAACAGTTTGATCGGCTCGTCACCAATCGCTTCGCCAATCACCTGTTTCTTGTCTTTACGCATCGTTCACTCCAGCTAACCAGGCCACACGGGGCCGGCAGTGTACCTCCGGGGCGGGCAAGGGCTCAACGGATGCCGGACAACCACAGGGTTTAACACGCGTTGAGGCTGGCGCACAGCCGACTTAGGTCAACACCGCCCGTCGCGCATGGCCCCTATACTGCGCCCAGCCACCTGGGAGTCATTATGTCGCTGCCCTTACCGCCACTGTTCTCCGCCTGGCGCCAGACGCTGCGCGCCGGCTATGGCTGGAAAAACCTGCGCAGCGACCTGAGCGCCGGTTTAACGGTGGGGATCATCGCCATTCCGCTGGCCATGGCCCTGGCAATTGCCGTCGGTGTGGCGCCGCAGCACGGCCTGTACACGGTGCTGGTAGCCGGCACGCTGATCGCCCTGTTTGGCGGCTCGCGCTTTAACGTATCCGGGCCGACCGCCGCCTTTGTGGTGATTTTGCTGCCGGTCACCCAGCAATTCGGCCTGGGTGGCCTGCTGCTCTGCACCCTGATGGCGGGCGTTATTCTGATTGCCCTCGGGCTGATGCGCGCCGGGCGGCTGATCGAGTTTATTCCCTACCCAGTAACGCTGGGTTTTACCGCCGGTATCGGCATCGTCATCGCCACCCTGCAGATCAAGGACCTGTTAGGCCTGCAGCTCAGCAGCCAGCCGAACAACTACATCGAACAGCTCAACGGCCTGCTGCACGCCCTGCCCAGCTTGCAGCTGGGTGACAGCCTGGTGGCGCTTGTGTGCCTGGCGACGCTGCTGATCTGGCCGCGCTGGGTGCCGAAAATACCCGGGCATCTGGTGGCACTGACCATCGGCGCACTGCTCGGGCTGTTGCTGGAAAGCCTGCAGATTCCCGTGGCGACCCTTGGCGAGCGCTTCAGCTATAGCCTGAATGGCGTTGAGCACCCGGGTATTCCACCGTTTCTGCCGAGCTTTATCTGGCCCTGGCAGCTACCTGGCGCCGATGGCCAACCGCTGGTGGTGAGCTTCGAGCTGTTCCGCCAGCTGCTCGCGCCGGCGTTTGCCATCGCCATGCTCGGAGCGATTGAGTCGCTGCTGTGCGCGGTGGTCGCCGATGGCATGACCGGCAGCAAACACGAGCCCAATGGTGAGTTGATCGGCCAGGGCATCGGTAATCTGGTTGCGCCACTGTTCGGCGGTATCACCGCCACTGCTGCGATTGCCCGCAGTGCCGCCAACGTACGCGCCGGGGCTTACTCGCCACTGGCGGCGATTACCCATGCCGGCGTGGTGCTGATTGCCATCCTGTTTCTCGCCCCCTTATTCAGCTACCTGCCGATGGCGGCGCTGGCGGCCTTGCTGCTGGTGGTGGCGTGGAATATGAGCGAGCCGCGGCATGTGCGACACACCCTGCGCATCGCCCCACGCAGTGATGTGCTGGTGCTGCTGACCTGCCTGATTCTTACCGTGCTGTTCGACATGGTACTGGCCGTGGGCGTCGGCCTGCTGCTGGCCGCCGGGCTGTTTATCAAGCGCATGAGCGACCTGACCGATACCGAAGCGCTGCCCAAGCACTTTCACCAGGCGCTTAATGATCTGCCCGAACACGTGCTGGCTTATGCCATTCGCGGGCCGCTGTTCTTCGGCGCAGCAGAAAAGGCCCTAAGCGTGCTCAGGCGCTTTACCCCAGGAGTGAAGGTGGTGATCGTCGATATCAGCGCCGTACCGTTACTGGACATGACCGCGATTGCCGCGCTGGACAATGTACTGCGCGACTACCGCGAACAGCATGTCGCCCTGGTGCTCAGCGGCCCAACGCCACAGGTGCGCCTGCAATTGCGCCGCGCCGGCATCGTGCGTATTGAAGGTGAGTTGGCTTATGTACGCGACCTGGCGCAGGCCAGGGAGAAAGCGTTGCGGTGGCTAGCGCCAAAGCCCGATGGGGAATAAACGGACTACGTGAATTGTGCGCGCATCCAGGCCCGGTAGTCGGCAACGCCAGGTTCGCCTTCACGCGGTGCCCAACCGGCCTGCTCGCCCTCCCCCACTGGTTTGTAGGGCCCGGCTTTGCATTCGAAGAGAATGCTGTTGGCTTCCAGCACCACCAGAGCATGAAACACCCCAGGCGGCAGGTCGACGCCGACACACTCGCCACCGGCCTGCAGCACACGCTTATCCAACACCTCACCGGCGTCATCGAAGATCAGCACGCCCAGGCGACCCTTGAGCACCAGCAGCGCTTCGGCCTTGTCCGCCGAAAGATGGCGGTGCGGCGGGATATAGGTGTCAGGCTGCAGCCCCACCGCCATGCGGTGGCAGGGTTCTTCCATCTGGTGGAAGTTATGGTGCTGGCGTTGCCGTGGGCTGGCCGCCGCTTGCTCGACCAATGCGCCAAACAGGGTCTGATCGAGAAAGCGTGGCTCAGTCATACGTCTTACAACCCTTTAACCGCGTAAATACCCGGCGCATTACGCCAGTAGCCCTTGTAGTCCATGCCGTAGCCAAACACATAGCGATCAACGCAAGACATACCGACGTAATCGGCCTTGAGGTCGGGGCGCGCTTTGCGGTCGTGGGTTTTGTCTACCAGCACGGCGATGCGCACGTTCTTGGCACCCGCATGCCGGCAAAAATCAATGATGGCACCAAGGGTGTGCCCTTCATCGAGTATGTCGTCGATGATCAGCACATCGCGGTCGATAAAGGAGATTTCCGGCTTGGCCTTCCAGAACAACTCGCCACCGCTGGTTTCATTGCGGTAGCGGGTGGCGTGCAGGTAGGACAGTTCCAACGGAAAATTGAGCTTGGGCAGCAGCTTACCGGAGAAGATCAGTCCACCGTTCATCACGCAGAACACCACAGGGTTGCTGTCAGCCATCTCACTGTTGATAGCGGCCGCCATGGTGTCGATGGCCACCTCAACCTCGGCATTGCTGTGCAGGCAATCGGCTTCGGCCATGACTTGGCGGATATGCGCGAGATCGACGGACATGCTGTTTCCTCTTGGGAGCGGGACGGTCAGACCAGAAAGCTGATCGAAGCGTCAAAATAAAAGCCGGCAAAGGTACGCATCTGCGCCAGACAGAGCAAGCCCTGACAGACCAACTGCGTCAATTGCCCGCAAGCAGCAGCACGATAGCTACTTTTTAGCGACTTTAGACCATCAAGGCTCAGCACTTGGCACAGCCAATGCTTTAATCTATCGCGAATTTTTGCCGTCCTGCCGGAGAGCCCTGTCCATGCCCATTCTCGAGATCCGCCATCCGCTGATCCGCCACAAACTCGGCCTGATGCGCCGCGCCGATATCAGCACGAAAAATTTCCGTGAGTTGGCCCAGGAAGTGGGTGCGCTGCTGACCTATGAAGCAACCAAGGATCTGCCCCTGGAAAACTATGAGATCGAGGGCTGGTGCGGCACCGTGCAGGTGGAAAAAATCTCCGGCAAAAAAATCACTGTAGTGCCGATCCTGCGCGCGGGCATCGGCATGCTCGAAGGCGTGCTCAGCCTGATCCCGGGCGCCAAGGTCAGCGCGGTCGGTGTGGCGCGCAACGAGGAAACTCTGCAGGCGCACACTTACCTGGAAAAACTGGTACCCGAAATCGACGAGCGCCTGGCGATGATCATCGACCCGATGCTCGCCACTGGCGGCTCAATGGTCGCCACCATCGACCTGCTGAAAAAAGCCGGTTGCAAGGAAATCCGCGCCATGGTGCTGGTGGCTGCACCAGAAGGCATCAAGGTGGTCAACGATGCACATCCGGACGTGACCATTTACACCGCCTCCATCGATCAGCGCTTGAACGAACACGGCTACATCATTCCCGGCCTCGGTGATGCCGGCGACAAGATCTTCGGCACCAAACAAAAGGACGCCTGAGCCATGCTGGATGAATACAACGATCCACTCTGGCGCCAGGTGCTATCAGGAGCGCAGATGCTGTTCGTCGCGTTCGGTGCCCTGGTGTTGATGCCACTGATCACCGGCATGGACCCTAACGTCGCACTATTTACCGCCGGCATCGGCACCTTGCTGTTCCAACTGGCCACAGGGCGTCAGGTGCCGGTATTCCTCGCCTCCAGCTTCGCCTTTATCGCGCCGATAATCGCCGCCAAGGGCGAATTCGGCCTGCCGGCGGTACTCGGCGGGGTGGTCGCAGCCGGCTTCGTCTATATGTTTCTCGGCCTGGCGGTGAGGCTCAAGGGGCCGGGTTTTATCGACCGTATCCTGCCGCCGGTGGTGATCGGCCCGGTGATCATCGCCATCGGTCTGGCCTTGTCGCCGGTCGCGGTAAACATGGCCATGGGCAAGACGGGGGATGCCAGCGTGCAGTTGGTGCCCTACCAGACCGCAATGCTTATCTCCATGCCGGCACTGGTCACCACCTTGCTGGTGGCCGTACTCGGCAGCGGCCTGCTGCGCCTGGTGCCGATCATCGCCGGCATCGTGGTCGGCTGCGGGCTGGCGGCCTTCTTCGGGGTGATCGACACCGCTGGTATCGCCGCCGCACCCTGGCTGGCGATGCCCAACTTCGTCGCCCCCGAGTTCCACCTGGGCGCCATTCTCTACATGCTGCCAGTGGCCCTGGCGCCAGCCATCGAGCATATCGGCGGGGTGATCGCCGTCGGCACCGTCACCGGTAAGGACTTCGTGCGCAAGCCCGGCCTGCATCGCACCTTGCTTGGTGACGGCCTGGCCACCTCGGCCGCCGGCCTGTTTGGTGGCCCCCCCAATACCACCTACGCCGAAGTCACCGGCGCGGTGATGCTGACCAAGGCCTACAACCCAAAAATCATGACCTGGGCGGCAGTCTTCGCCATCGGTCTGGCCTTTATCGGCAAGTTCGGCGCCGCACTGCAGAGCATTCCTGTACCGGTGATGGGCGGTATTCTCTGCCTGCTGTTTGGCTCCATCGCGGTGGTCGGTTTGAATACCCTGATCCGTCACCAAGTCGATCTGTCAGAAGCCCGTAACCTGATCATCGTCTCGGTGACCCTGGTGTTCGGCATCGGCGGCATGGTCATAGGCGGCAACGAGTTCGCCCTGTCCGGCATCTCGCTGTGCGCCATCAGCGCCCTGGCACTCAACCTGCTGCTGCCCAGCGGCCAGGGCTGGAAGAACAGGGCGCTCGACGACGAGCCGACGCCCTAAGCAGTGCACTGACGCTGGATAAAAAAGCCCCGCAATCGCGGGGCTTTTTTATCCAGACACAGTCTCAGGTCGAAGGCTTCAGCTCACCAACGACGGGCACCTCGATCTTGGCAGCCCCACCGCCGCTCCACTGCTGCAACCGCACCACGCTCTCGCGGTAAGGCTTGAGGCTCATGCTCAGCAGCACAATCGAGCTGAACACGGCGATGCTGGTGACGATCAGCAGCGAGTAACGCAGCGCCATGTCATCGGCAAACACATAGTCGGTCACCAGCGCCACCGCCGTCGGGCCGATGCCCAAGCCAATCAGGGTGATCACAAACAGGTAGATCGCTGAAGCCTGACCGCGCATCGAGTTGGGCATGATTTCCTGAATAGCGGCCGGTGCGACACCAAACGGCATGCTCAGGAAAAACACCGCCGGCGCAGTGAGAATCGCCGCCCACAGTGCCGTTTCCATCAAGGGGAAGGCCAACACACAAGGCACCGCACCGATGGCGGCATACAGGCCGACACGCATATTGGCGTCGCTGCTGCCGCGCTTGGCCATCCAGTCCGCCAGACGGCCACCGAAGACAATGCCCAGGCATCCGAACACCGCCACGATGCTGCCGTAAACGATCCCTACCTGACTGGCATCCCAACCGTAAGTGCGAATAAAGAAGGTCGGAATCCAGGCCGCACTGCCGTAACCAGCAAACGCCAGGCCGGCAAAACCGAAGTTGTGGCACAGCACGGTACGCCGGTTGGCACGGATATACCGGCCGACATCCGCCAGCGGCACCGCCACCCCGGCCCCCACGCCGCGCCTTACCGGCTCCTTGATCGCCAGCATCAGCAGGGTGAACAACACCCCGGCCGCACCGAGAATCAGGAAGATCAGCTGCCAGGGCCGTACTTCACCGAACACCGGCAGCACCACATCACCCTGCGCCGAAGCAAACTGAATCACCAGGCCGCCAAGCAGAAACGCCAGTCCGGACCCCAGGTAAACCCCCATGGAATACACGCTGATCGCCGTGGCACGCCGCTCGGCCGGAAAGCTGTCGGCAATCAGCGAGTAGGCCGCCGGCGACAGTGCCGCCTCACCGACGCCTACGCCGATGCGGCAGAGCAGAAATTGCCAATACAACTTGGCCATGCCGCAGGCGGCAGTCGCCGCGCTCCAGAACAGCACGCCGATGGCAATCAGCCCTCGACGGCTCTTGGTATCAGCCAAACGGCCCAGGGGAATGCCGCAGACGGTGTAGAACAGCGCAAAGGACAGCCCCATCAGCAAGCTCATCTGCGTGTCACTGATCATCAGGTCACGACGGATCGGACCGACCAGCAAATTGAGAATCTGCCGATCGATAAACGACAGCACGTACGCCACCATCAAGATGGCGACAGTTACCCAGGCTCGGGTAGCAGAGGGATAGCCGGTATTGTTGTTGGGCACTGGCAGTCTCCTCGGCACCGTTGGTGCGGTGCACGACGGTTGAAAGAGCTGCCAGCTTAGGCCGAGGACGAAGCAAATGAGTACCGCGCGAAGCCGTTATCAGCCAGACGAATGCGCAACACCGCTTTGCACGAATGACTGTTACAAGACGTGCCGTTACAGCATCAGCGGTGCGCGCTCACTCAGCGTTTTCAGGGCGGCCACCCAGCTTGGATGATCATTTAGACACGGCACCAGTTGCAGGCTCTCGCCACCGGCCTCAACAAACTGCTCGCGGCCACGGTCGCCGATTTCCTCCAAGGTCTCGATGCAGTCGGCGACAAAGGCCGGGCACATCACCAGCAACTTCTTCACGCCCTGCTTGGCCAGTTCATCGAGACGCGCCTCGGTGTAGGGCTCGATCCACTTGGCGCGGCCCAGACGCGACTGGAACGACACCGACCACTGCTCGGGCTTGAGGCCCATGCGCTCGGCGAACAACTCTGCACTGCGCAGGCACTGCGCCCGGTAACAGCTGGCGAGCACTTCGGGCGAAGCGGTACGGCAGCAATCAGCACCTTTCAGGCAATGACCGCTGGCATCGAGCTTGTGCAGGTGGCGTTCAGGCAGGCCATGGAAACTCAGCAGCAGGTGGTCGAAATCCTGCTCCAGATAGGGCTTGGCACTGTCGACCAGTGCATTCAGGTATTCCGGCTGATCGTAAAACGGCGGCAGGATGGAAAAACGGATCGGCAGTTGTTGCTCACGCACCACCCGCCTGGCCTCTTCGATCACCGTGGTGGTGGTGCTGTCGGCAAACTGCGGGTACAGCGGCGCCAGGGTGACCTGCTTGATACCCTGTTCGGCCAGGCGCGTCAGCACGGTTTGCAGGGACGGCTCGCCATAGCGCATGGCCAGCTCCACCGGACCGTGGGTCCAGGACGCCTTCATCGCTTGGTGCAGACGCTTGCTCAGCACCACCAACGGCGAGCCGTCTTCCCACCAGATCGAGGCGTAGGCATGCGCCGAAGCCGCGGGACGCTTGATCAGAATCAGCGAAACCAGCAGGCGCCGCAGCGGCCAGGGCAAGTCGATGACGTAGGGGTCCATCAGGAACTGGTTGAGGTAACGGCGCACATCAGCCACGTCAGTGGAGGCCGGCGAGCCCAGGTTTACCAACAGCAAGGCGTGATCGGTCATGCAAATTCCTAGTCCGGTTGACCCAGCAAATCTGCCAGGGCTACATCCAAATGAGTAAAACGAAAACTGAAACCCGCCGCCTGCAAGCGTGTCGGCATCGCGCGCTGACCACCGAGCAGCAGCACCGACAGTTCCCCCAACAGCGTGCGCAAGGCAAACGCCGGAGCCGGCATAAAGGCCGGCCGATGCAACGCACGGCCCAAGGCCTGGCTAAAGGCGTGATTACGCTCAGGCGTCGGCGCACAGGCATTATAAGGACCGCGAGCCGAGTCCTGCTGCAGGAGAAAATCAATCAGGGCGATTTGATCGCTGAGATGAATCCACGGCATCCACTGCCGGCCATTGCCCAGCGGGCCGCCTAAACCGAGCTTGAACGGCAGCAACAGACGCTTGAGCAGCCCGCCATCACGGGCCAGCACCAGTCCGGTGCGCAGTAGCACCACACGGATGCCCAGCTCCTCAGCGCGCAAGGCGGTCTCTTCCCAGGCGCCACACAACTGCGCAGCGAAATCCTCACTCACCGGCGGCGAATCTTCATGCAGCTCGCGCTCGCCACCGTCGCCGTACCAGCCTACCGCCGAGCCGGACAGCAACACCTGGGGCTTGTGCGCGCGGCTTTCCAGCCAGGCCAGCAGTTCTTCGGTCAGGCCGATCCGGCTAGCCCACAACAGCGCCTTGCGCTTGCACGTCCAGGGACGATCGGCAATCGGCGCACCAGCCAGATTGACCACGGCATCCAATGGTTCTTCAGCCAACTCATCAAGCTGAGCAATACCACGCACCGCTTGGCCACACAGGGCACCGACCTGCTCGGGCCTGCGGCTCCAGACCGTCAGCTGGTGGCCCTGTTGCAACCAGTACCGACAGAGTGCGCGCCCGATCAAGCCGGTTCCACCGGTCAGAAGAATGTGCATGCGCTTGCCCTCATGTATGCACCGGATAAATCGCCGCCGACTGATTTGTGCCTGTGTGGCTTCAATCCGGCTGCAGGTTGTCTTAACTATAGAAAGGCAGGATCAACTCCGACATAGCTTATACACAAAAACAATATTGTATAGCTTTTGTCTAAAGCGTAGCCTAACGCTTGAAAACACGAGGTAGACCATGACCGCTCTACACCCCATCGCCATCATCGGCACCGGCATCGCCGGGCTGTCTGCCGCCCAGGCACTGCATGCCGCCGGACACCCCGTCCAACTGTTCGATAAGAGTCGCGGCAGTGGCGGCCGCATGGCCAGCAAACGCAGTGATGCCGGCGCGCTGGACCTTGGCGCGCAGTATTTCACCGCCCGTGACCGCCGCTTTGTCGAGGTGGTGCAGCAATGGCAGACGCGAGGCTGGGTCGCTGAATGGACCCCCAGCCTCTACAACTTCAGCAACGGCCAGCTCAGCGCCTCACCGGATGAGCAAGTGCGCTGGGTCGGCAGCCCGCGCATGAGTGCGATCACCCGCGCCCTGCTCGGCGCACTACCCGTGGCCTTCTCCTGCCGCATCACCGAAGTGTTTCGCGGCGAGCAGCACTGGCACCTACAGGACGCTGAAGGCAACAGCCACGGCCCCTTCAGTCATGTCATTGTCGCCACCCCGGCGCCGCAAGCCACCGCACTGCTGTCCAGCGTACCGAAACTCGCCGGCGCCGCCGCCAGCGTGATGATGGACCCAACCTGGGCCGTCGCCCTGGCCTTCAACAGTCCGCTGGAAACCCGCGTCGAAGGTTGCTTCGTGCAAGACAGTCCGCTCGACTGGCTGGCCCGTAACCGCAACAAACCCGGTCGTGACACCCAACTCGACACCTGGGTGTTGCATGCCACCAGCCAGTGGACCAAGCAGCACTTGGATCTGCCCAAGGAAGCCGTCATCGAACAGCTGCTCGGTGTCTTTGCCGAACTGATCGGCTGTGCCGTACCCGCCCCGGCCTTCAGCCTGGCGCACCGCTGGCTCTACGCCCGCCCCGCCAGCGCCCACCAGTGGGGCGTATTGGCCGATGCCGACCTGGGCATCTATGCCTGCGGCGACTGGTGCCTGTCCGGTCGGGTTGAAGGCGCCTGGCTCAGCGGCCAGGAAGCAGCCCGCCGCCTGCTTGAGCACCTGCAATGACCGCGCATGCGCACAAAACACCAGCCAAGCATCGGCTTAACCCGCGCAAGCTGTTGCTGTCGAAATGGACCGCAACGCAGCCGCAGAATCGCGAAAAGCACTTTCTCGTCACCGAGCTGTTCTGTGACGAAGACGGCACGGTGTTGCAGATCGAACTGCAGGCCGTGCTCAATCAGCGCTGCCAGCGTCTGGACTGGCGTGCACTGGAAAACCCCGAACATTGGCGCATGGGCTGGACGTAACACCCTTACACACAAAGCCATACAGTAGTTGTACAAAAACATTGACTTGTACAATTACAAACCTATGATGAACTTAAGTTGTACATCCACCAGGATCTGTACAAGTCGTAAGTCAGAGGTTGCCCATGAGCCCATCCGCCAACGCCGCCGCCAAACCCAAACTGGGGATCAGTGCTTGCCTGCTGGGCAATGAAGTGCGCTACAACGGCGGGCATAAGGAATCGCGCCTGTGCAGCCGCATCCTCAGCGAGCATTTCGACTTCGCCCCGGTGTGCCCGGAAGTGGCCATCGGCATGGGCACGCCGCGTGAGCCAATCCGGCTGGTTGGCGATCCGCAAGCGCCTCGCGCCGTCGGCACGGTCAATCGTACAGTGGATGTCACAGCCCCGCTGACCGCTTATGGTGAACGCATGGCCGGTGAGCTGACCGACATCTGCGGCTACATCTTTATGCAGCAGTCGCCGTCCTGCGGCCTGCACCGGGTCAAGGTCTACCAGGACAATGGTCGCCCCAGCGAGCCGGGCCGCGGTGTCTTTGCCCAGGCCTTCTGCGCCCGCCACCCCAACCTACCGGTGGAGGAAGATGGCCGCCTGAACGACCCGATCCTGCGCGAGAATTTCATCACCCGCGTGTTTGCCTACGCACAATGGCAACAGCTGCTGCGTGATGGTTTGACGCGCAAAAACCTGATCGACTTCCACTCACGCTACAAATACCTGCTGATGGCCACCAATCCGGTGCAGTACAAACTGCTCGGGCGCATGCTCGGGAACCTGGGCCAGCAGGACCTGAACGAGCTAGCACCGCGCTACTTCAGCGAGCTGATGAGCGCGTTGAAAAGCTGTGCCACCCGCCGCACCCACAGCAACGTGCTGCAGCACCTCAGCGGTTACCTCAAACAATCCCTGAGCAGCGAAGAGAAACAGGAAATGCAGCAACTGATCGGCCAGTACCGCCATGGCGTGGTGCCGCTGGTGGTGCCTATGACCCTGCTCAAGCACCACTTCCGTCGTCACCCGGACCGTTACATCGCGCAGCAGGTCTACCTGCAGCCGCACCCGGAAAACCTCAGCCTGCGAAATGCCCTATGAGCCTTGAACCGATCACTGACGGCCTGGCCGCCGACGATTACCAGGCCGCGATCGCCCAGGGCTTTATGCCGATTCGCGATGTGGCGCGCATCACCGGAGTCAACGCTGTCACCCTGCGCGCCTGGGAGCGTCGCTATGGGCTGATCGTGCCGCACCGCACGCCCAAGGGCCATCGCCTGTATTCCGATGAACATGTCACCCGTATCCAAGCGATTCTCACCTGGCTGGGCCGTGGCGTGTCAGTGAGTCAGGTCAAAGGGCTGCTGCGTTCCAATCAGCCGGCCTTCGCCGAAGCCAGTTCGCAATGGGAAAGCAAGCGTCAGCAGTTGCAGGAAGCCGTCTGCAACCTCAACGAGCGACGCCTGGACGACTGTTTCAACAGCGAGCTGGCGCTCTATCCGCCGCATACTCTGTGCCAGCAACTGCTGCTGCCGCTGCTCAGCGAGCTTGACCTGCGCTGGCGCAACCAGTTCGGCGCGCAGGCCGAGCGGGTGTTCTTCTACTCCTGGCTGCGCAGCAAACTCGGCGCCCGCCTGTACCACAACAATCGCCAGTACAACGGTGCGCCACTGCTGCTGATCAACGTTTCCGACCTGCCGATGGCCCCCGGCCTGTGGCTCACGGCATGGCTGGCGAGCAGCGCCGGCAGCCCGGTGGACGTTTTCGACTGGCCACTGCCGCCCACCGAACTGGCACTGGCGGTTGAACACATCCAGCCGCGTGCGGTGTTGCTGTATTCCAGCCAGGCGCTGAACAGCACCCACCTGCAACGCCTGCTCGGCGGTTACGACTGCCCCTGCCTGCTGGTCGGGCAAGTGGTGCAGATCCACGCCGACGAGCTGCAAAGCATCACCGCACAGAATGCCGAACTGAGCCTGGCCGCCGACCCACTGGCCGCCCTGCACAGCCTCAGTGATCTCAACCTGCTGCACAGCTGACAGGATTCAACATGCTGCAATTGATGTGGTTCCGCACCGACCTGCGGGTACAGGACAACAGCGCCCTGGCGGCCGCCATGCGCAGCGGCCCGACTGTGGCGCTGTTCCTGCTCAGCCCCGGCCAGTGGTTGGCCCATGATGACGCGCCGAGCAAGGTCGACTTCTGGCTGCGCAACCTCCAGGCGCTGAGCGCCGAACTGGGCAAGCTCAACGTGCCGCTGCTGGTGCGTGAGGCCGACGATTGGAGCGCCGCGCCGCAGGTGATCGGTGAGTTATGCCAGCAGCTGCAGATCGGCAGCGTGCAGGTCAATGAAGAATACGGCGTGCATGAAAGCCGCCGCGACCAGACCGTGGCGCAAACGCTTGATGGTCTGGGAGTGACTTTTCACAGCCACCTGGATCAACTGTTCTTTAAGCCCGGCAGCGTGCTGACCAAATCCGGCAGTTATTTTCAGGTCTACAGCCAGTTCCGCAAGGTCTGCTATCAACGCCTGCACAGCGCCCTGCCCGCGCTGATCGCGACACCCAAGGCGCAGGCGCCGCTGGCGATTCAGCGTGATGCCATACCTGAACACGTCAACGGGTTTGCTCTACCCCCTGCGGCCCTGCGTGCATTGTGGCCGGCCGGTGAGACCGAAGCCGCACGACGCCTGGATGATTTCGCGGCGCAACAGATCGACCTCTACCAGAGCGCCCGCGACTTCCCTGCGCAGCCCGGCACCAGCCAGCTGTCCGCTTACCTGGCCGCCGGAGTGATCTCGCCACGCCAATGCCTGCACGCCGCACTGGCGGTCAATCAAGGCGAGTTCGACAGCGGCCATATCGGAGTCATCACCTGGATCAACGAGCTGCTTTGGCGTGAGTTTTACAAGCACATCCTGGTGGGCTACCCACGTGTATCCATGCACCGCGCCTTCCGCCCGGAAACCGAGGCCGTGGCCTGGCGTGATGCACCGCTGGAGCTCAAAGCCTGGCAACAGGGCCGCACCGGTTTCCCGATTGTCGATGCGGCCATGCGCCAGCTGCTGGCCACCGGCTGGATGCACAACCGCCTGCGCATGATCGTGGCGATGTTTCTGACCAAGAACCTGCTGATCGACTGGCGCGAAGGTGAGCGTTTCTTTATGCGCCACCTGATCGATGGCGACCTGGCAGCCAACAACGGCGGCTGGCAATGGAGCTCATCGACCGGCACCGATTCGGCGCCATATTTCCGCATCTTCAACCCGCTCAGCCAGTCGCAGAAATTCGATCCGGACGGGCGTTTTATCCGCCAGTGGCTGCCGGAGCTGATCGGTCTGAACAAAAACAATATTCATAACCCGGCCGCCATGGGTGGACTGTTCGGCATCGCCGACTACCCCACGCCCATTGTCGACCTGAGCAAAAGCCGCACGCGTGCCCTGACTGCATTCAAGAGTCTGCCGCACTTTGCCGGCGAGGAGGCCCTATGAGCGATTTTCTGCGACAGTTCGCCCAGGACTTTGCCGGGCTGAACAAGGACAATCTCGACCGCCTGGGCCAGCTGTACAGCGATGACGCATTGTTCTGCGACCCGCTGCATGAGGTGCGCGGCCTGGCCAATATGCAGCGCTACTTCGGCGAGATGTACGCTAACGTCAGCGAACTGCGCTTTGACTTCTACGGTTTTGACCAGGTGCGCGACGGCGAAGGCTACCTGCGCTGGACCATGAGCTACCGCCACCCACGCCTGGCTGGCGGGCAACTGATCCGCGTGGAAGGCTGTTCGCACCTGCTGTGGCAGGACAAGGTCTATCGTCACCGTGACTATTTCGACGCCGGCAGCCTGCTCTACGAGCACCTGCCCTTACTCGGCTCAGCAATTCGCTGGCTGAAACGGAGGTTGGCATGAACGCGAACGCACGGCGCATCTGGCTCACCGGCGCCAGCAGTGGCATCGGCGCGGCCCTGGCCGAACAATTGCTCGAACAAGGCCACCGCCTGGCCCTCAGTGCCCGCAGCCTCGAACCATTACAAGCCTTGGCCAAGCGCTACCCACAGCAAGTGCTGGTGGTGGCCGGCGACCTCAGTGATGCCGCGCAAGTGCGCAGCATCGGCGAGCACATTGCCCAGGTCTGGGGCGCGCTGGACTGCGCCATCCTCAATGCCGGCACCTGCGAATACGTTGAAGTGCGTACCTTTGAGGCGGCGATGGTCGAACGGGTGATGCGCGCCAACCTGCTCTCTGCCAGCTACTGCATCGAAGCCGCCCTGCCCCTGCTGCGCCAGGGCAATCGTCCGCATCTGGTGGGGGTCGGCAGTTCAGTGACGTTTATGCCACTGCCGCGCGCCGAAGCCTACGGCGCGTCGAAAGCCGCCATGCGCTACCTGCTTGAAGCACTGCGCATCGATCTGCATGCGGAAAAAATTGCCGTCACCCTGGTCAGCCCCGGTTTTGTCGACACCCCGCTGACACAGAAAAACGACTTCCCCATGCCCATGCGCTGGCCGGTGGACAAAGCCGCCGCCTACATTGCTCAACGCCTGGATCAGCAGCCCTTTGAAATCGCTTTCCCTGGCCCGTTTATTGCCATTCTCAAACTACTCGGGCGCTTGCCCAAAGGCCTGCAGGTCGCCCTCGGCGCCCGCATGGCCCGCACCGAAGCCAAGACCTAAGGACAGCCCATGAAAATTGCCATTATCGGCAGCGGCATTGCCGGCCTCACCAGTGCTTACCTGCTCAACCGCCGTCACGAGATCACGGTGTTTGAGGCCAGCGACTGGATCGGCGGCCACACCCACACCGTTGATGTTGAGGTGAGCGGGCAGCGGTACGCCGTGGACACCGGCTTTATTGTGTTCAACGACTGGACCTACCCGAACTTTATCCGCCTGCTCAGCCAGCTCGGCGTTGGTTTCAAGGACACCGAGATGAGTTTCTCGGTCAGCGACCCGCTAAGCGGCGTGGAATACAACGGGCACAACCTCAACAGCCTGTTCGCCCAACGCAGCAACCTGGTGTCGCCAAAGTTCTGGGGCATGGTGCGTGGCATCCTGCGCTTCAACCGCGAAGCGCTGAACGACCTCAACCTGCAGCGCATCGCCAGTGACATGACCCTCGGCGATTACCTCAAGGCCAATGGCTACAGCGAGCGCTTTATCCAGCATTACATCGTGCCCATGGGCGCGGCGATCTGGTCGATGTCGCTGAATGACATGCTCGGTTTCCCGCTGCAGTTCTTTGTACGCTTCTTCAAAAACCACGGCCTGCTATCGGTCAGCGACCGCCCGCAGTGGTGCGTGATCGAAGGCGGCTCCAGCAGCTATGTGGCGCCGTTAACCGAATCGTTCAAGCAACAGATCCGCCTGAACTGCGCGGTGACCCGGGTTGAACGCGATGGCGACGGTGTGACCGTGCACAGCGCTGCCGGTAGCGAGCGCTTCGACAAAGTGGTGTTTGCCTGCCACAGCGACCAGGCCCTGGCGTTGCTGGCCGCGCCGACGCCTTCCGAACAGGCCATCCTCGGCGCGCTGCCCTATGCCGACAACGATGTGGTGCTGCACACTGACACCCGCCTGCTGCCGAAACGGCCACTGGCCTGGGCCAGCTGGAACTACCGCCTCGGTGGCCCTGTAGATCAGCCAGCCGCCGTCACCTACGACATGAACATCCTGCAAGGCATCCAGAGCGACACGACTTTCTGCGTCAGCCTGAACCAGACCGCCGCCATCGACCCAAACAAAATCCTGGCGCGCTACACCTACGCCCACCCGCAATACAGCCTGGCCGGCATGGCCGCACAGGCGCGCTGGGAAGAACTGCTCGGTGCCAACCACAGCTACTTTTGTGGTGCTTACTGGGCCAATGGTTTCCACGAAGATGGCGTGGTCAGCGCGCTGCGCGTAGCCCGTGAATTCGGTGAGGCGCTGTAGTGAACAGCACAACGGCACTGAACAGCGCCCTCTACAGCGGCTGGGTGCAGCACCGGCGTTTTGCCCCACGCCTGCACAACTTCCGCTACCGCATGGGCCTGCTCTACCTCGACCTGAGCGAGCAGGACGCCGTGCTCGCGCTATCGCCCCTGGCTGGGCATGGTCGCTTCGCGCCCTTTGCCTTTCGCGAAACCGATTACCTGCCGCAGTTCACCGGTGCAGGTATCCGCCTGATTGATGCCGTGCGCCAGCGCGTGACAGAAGCTCTCGGGCGCACGCCGCTGGGTACCATCTGCCTGCTGACTCAGCCGCGCAGCTGGGGGCTGAGTTTCAATCCGGCGAGTTTCTTTTACTGCCATGAGGCTGATGGTCGTCTGGCGGCGATTCTCTGTGAAGTGAGCAACACGCCCTGGCGCGAACGCTACCACTACGTCTTGCCGGCCGAGGGCGAGGGGCATCAGCACGTTGCCGTGGCAAAGGCGTTTCACGTCTCGCCCTTTCTGCCGCGCGAGCTGGAATACCGCATGAGCTTCAGCCCGGCTGGCGAACGCCTGGGCATTCATATGGCTGACTGGCAGGGTGAGGACAAACTCTTCGACGCCAGCCTCAGTCTGCAGCGCAGCGCACTCAACCGCGCGAGCCTGCACCGCTACCTGATCAACTTTCCCTGGATGACCGGTAAGACCGTGGCCGCCATTTACTGGCAAGCCCTGCGTCTACTGCTCAAACGCATTCCCCTGTTCACCCACCGGGCCGCTGAAGGTAATTTCCGCGTCGCTCGCCCCGCATCAAAGGAAGTCCCCCATGAAAAGCTCTAGCCTGGCTTCTGCAAAACACACCGTACGTGCCGGCAGCGGCATCGGTGCCAGCCTGCTGCGCCGCGCGGTGCTGCGCCAGCTGAAACAGCTACGCCACGGCCAACTGGTGATCGTCGAAGGCGATGAGCGCATGGAGTTCGGTGATGTCCACTCCAGCCTCTGTGCCGAGATCCAGGTGCAGGATGGTGCGGTCTGGGGACTGGTGGCCGGCAATGGCTCGATCGGCTCGGGCGAAGCCTATATCCACGGCTACTGGACCACCCCGGACCTGACCGCGGTGATCCGCGTCTTCGTCAGCAACCTCGACGTCCTCGACGCCATGGAAAGCGGCCTGGCCCAGCTGGGCCGCCCGTTGATCCAGGGCTTGCACTGGCTCAACCGCAACACCCGTAAAGGCTCGCGCAAAAACATCTCGGCGCATTACGACCTGGGCAACGAGCTGTTCGAGCAGTTCCTCGACCCGACCATGATGTACTCGGCGGCGATGTTCCAGAGCGCCGATGACAGCCTGGAACAGGCGCAGCTGAATAAGCTCGAACGTATCTGCCAGAAGCTTGCCCTCAAGCCCAGCGACCACCTGCTGGAAATCGGCACAGGCTGGGGCAGCATGGCGATCTACGCCGCCACCCACTACGGCTGCAAGGTCACCACCACCACCCTGTCGCGCGAGCAATTCGCCTACACCCAGCAACGTATTGCCGAGCAGGGTTTGCAGGGGCAGATCACCCTGCTGCTGGAGGACTACCGCGATCTGTCCGGGCAGTACGACAAGCTGGTGTCGATCGAGATGATCGAAGCCGTTGGCCATCGCTTCCTGCCCACCTACTTCGAGCAATGCGCCAGCCTGCTTAAACCCGATGGCCTGATGCTGCTGCAGGCCATCACCATCCGTGACCAGCGTTATGAGCAGGCGAAAAACGCCGTGGACTTTATCCAGCGCTATATCTTCCCCGGCGGCGCGCTGCCCTCGGTAAACAAGATGCTGGAAATCATCACTGCCAAGACCGATATGAACCTGCACCACATGGAAGATTTCGGCCTGCACTACGCCCGCACCCTGCGCATCTGGCACGACAACCTGCGCCAGGCGCGGCACAAGCTGGAACAGCAGGGTTACGACGACTACTTCTTCCGCCTGTGGGAGTTCTACCTGTGCTATTGCGAGGGTGGCTTTATCGAGCGCACCATCGGCACCGCGCAATTGCTGCTGGCCAAACCCGCCGCACGCCCAGCTCCTCTGTTAGGAAACCTAGATGGCTAAGTTGATCGTCAACACCCTGCTGTTTCAGCTTGGCTGGTTTGCCTGCGTCTTCGGCGGCGACAGCCTGTGGCTGCTGGTTATCGCAGCGGTGCTGGCGATACATCTGCTGTGGACCAGCAGCTGGGCGGCGGAAGGCAAACTGCTGATCACGGTGTTTCTCGCCGGCAGCGCACTGGACAGTTTCCTACTCAACCTCGGCGTGTTCGACTTCGGCGAGCCGCGCACGCTGATCCCGCTGTGGCTGGCCAGCCTATGGCTGCTGATGGCCACCACGCTCAACCACTGCCTGGCCTGGACCGCGCAACCCTGGTGGCGCGGCAGCCTGCTCGGCGCAATAGGTGCACCACTGTCCTATTATGGCGGCGCACAGATTGCCGGCGTCGATCTGCCCTACGGCACCTGGCCAAGCCTGCTGCTGATCGGCGTTATCTGGGCGCTGGTGATGCCCGTGCTGCACGGCTTCGCCAAGCTCTACCGCAGCCAGTACGAACAGAGCCTGCGGACACGCCAGTCGGCGTAACAAACAGGCTCAGCGCAGGGCTCGATGGCTAAAACGCCAGCCACCCTACGTCGACAGCAGACGCCGCAGTAACACCGATGGCGTACACTGCGCGGCATGAGTCAGAACATCCCCCATACCCAACTTGCGGATGAACCCGCAGTAAGCTGCAGCAACTGCGCCGCCTGCTGCTGTCAGCTGGAAGTCATGCTGATCACCGACACCGGCGTGCCGCTGCGCTATATCGACACCGATGACTGGGGTGGCGAAGTGATGTTGCGCCTGGACGACGGCTGGTGCGCCGCGCTGGACCGCGACAGCATGCGCTGCACCATCTACGAAGTGCGCCCACTGATCTGCCGCGAATTCGAAACCGCCTCGCCGGAATGCCTGGATGAGCGCAAGGGCATGAACAGCATCTACCGCTAAGCACGCACAAAAAATCGTCAGAAACGATTTTTAACGTCGCGCAGCAATGGCTCCGAAGGGCTGGCGCTGTGGATGGCAGGCCATAAAAAGCCGGATAACAATCCGGCTTTTTAACAGCTCAAACCGCTAGAAACTCATGCGGTAATGCAGGCTATAAGTCTCAACCCCGTCGTTAGGCTGTTTAAGCCCTGCGTTGGAGTAATGCAGGGCGCGCACGCCGACTTCCTGCCCGGCGAAACGCACACCGAAACCGATGCGGTCTTCAAACTGGAAAGACGAGCCCAGGTCGTTGTCTTCCAACTCGGTACTGCTGAACGCGGCAATGCCGATACCGGCTTCGATATAGGGTATGAAGCGTCCGCCGGCAAACTCGTAAACAAACACCGGACTCAGCGAAAGGCTGTGGTTGCTGGAGGTTTCATCCCCGTCCCAGTAGGTATACGCAGCATCCCAGTAACCCGTTAGACGACCGACATCACTGGCAAACCAGCTCTGGTTGAAATCGAACTGCGTGCCCAGGCGGTAAGTCATGGTCGAGTCGCCCGTCTGGCCAACTGCCGCACTTACATCCATCGCCTGCACTGCACTCACATGCCCCCAAGCCAAGGCCAGCAACGCAGCCAAGGTCACGACTTTTCTCATGGCAATTTCCTTGTTCAGCCCAATAGCGGAGGTGTCTGTAGACGCCGCCTGAGAGTATAGAAATCTTTAGCCGCTTAGAGAGTATTCAGCGTACCGCCACATCAGGGCAGACAGTGCACCTGGCTGGCTTCGTGCCAAAGCAGCGGCAGCACCCGCTGCATGGTTGCCGGCTCGGCACTGGACCAGAATGCCGTGGGCTGTGCCGGTCCAGTGGCCAGCAGCTCACGCGCCGCCAGCAGGCGCTGAACCTGGCGCGCCACCGCCGCACCGGTGTCGACCAGGCTGATTGACTCCGGCACCAGGCTGCGCAGCAGCGGTTTGATAAAGGGGTAATGGGTGCAACCGAGAATCAGCGTGTCACAGCCTTCGGCCAGCAGCGGTGCAACAAAACCCTGTAGCAGCTCGCGAGTGGCAGGAGTGTCCAACTCGCCGGCCTCAATCCGCTCGACCAGCCCCGGGCAAGGCTGGGTGATCACCCGCACATCGCTGGCAAAACGGTCGAGCAAGGCGGCGAACTTGGCGCTCTTCAGTGTGCCGGTGGTGGCCAGTACGCCGACCACGCCGGATTGCGTCGCAGCCGCCGCTGGCTTGACTGCAGGCTCCATGCCCACCAAGGGCAACTGCGGATACAACTCACGCAACTCGGCCACCCCTGCCACCGTGGCGGTGTTGCAGGCCAGCACCAGCGCCTTGGCGCCCTGAGCCAAAAGAAACTCGGCCAGCACCCGGCAGCGTTCGCGGATAAATTCCGGACTTTTCTCGCCATAGGGCACATGGCCGCTGTCGGCCACATACAGCAACGACTCATGAGGCAACAGCGCGCGAATTTCGCGCAACACCGACAAACCGCCGACGCCGGAATCGAACACACCAATCGGCGCGTTACTCACCGCTGGTCACTCCACACACGCTACAGCCCGGATCACGTTTGACCCGCAGCTCGCGGAAACGGCTGCCAAGGGCATCAATCAGCAGCAAACGCCCCACCAGCGGCTCACCGAACTGCGCCAGCAGCTTCAGCGCCTCCAGCGCCTGCAGGCTGCCGACCACACCGACCAGCGGGCCGACCACACCGGCTTCGCTGCAGGTCAGCTCCGCTTCGCTGCCGTGGCCGTAAATGCAGTGGTAGCACGGGCTGTCGTCACAACGCGGATCAAACACCGACAGCTGGCCCTCCAGGCGGATCGCCGCACCGCTGACCAGCGGCACCTTGGCCGCAACACAGGCGGCGTTGACCGCCTCGCGGGTGTTGAAGTTGTCCGAGCAATCCAGCACCAGGTGCACCGCTGCAACCGCAGCCGCCAGAGAATCGCAGTCCAAACCCTGGCGATGGGTGTGCAAGCGCAGCTGTGGGTTGATCGCCAACAGACGCTGGCTCGCCGAATCGACCTTGCTCAGACCGATGCTCGCGGTGTCGTGGGCGATCTGCCGTTGCAGATTGGTCAGGTCGACCGTATCGAAGTCCGCCAGATGCAACTCTCCGACACCCGCAGCCGCCAGATACAGTGCCACCGGCGAACCCAGACCACCGAGACCGATGATCAGCACGCGGCTGTTTTTCAGGCGCAGCTGGCCGGCGATATCGATCTGTTGCAACAAGATCTGCCGGCTGTAGCGCAGCAGTTCCTCGTCATTCAGCATGTCATGCGGGCTCATGGCATCACTCATTCTCGAAACGTCCCAGACTGATACGCTCATGGCCGCCCAAGTCACGCCGGCTTTCCACAGCGCTAAACCCACGCGCGCTAAGCAGCTCACGTACCGCCGCAGCCTGATCGAAGCCATGCTCCAACAGCAACCAACCACCGGGTTCAAGAGAGCCCGGAGCCTGCTGGATGATCAGGCGAATATCGTCCAACCCATCCACACCGGCGACCAGTGCGCTGCTTGGTTCGAAGCGCACATCGCCTTCGGCCAGGTGACGGTCATCGGCGGCGATATAGGGCGGATTGCTGACAATCAACTGATAGCGCTGGCCTGACAGGGCACTAAACCAGTGGCTCTGCACAAAATTGGCATTGGCCAGTTTAAGGCGTGCGCGGTTGCGTTCAGCCAGGGCGACCACCTCAAGCACACGGTCCACACCGGTCAATCGCCAAGCCGGGCGCTCACTGGCCAACGCCAGGGCAATCGCACCGGTGCCGGTGCCCAGATCAAGCAGCGCAGCCGGTGTGGCCGGCAGCAGCGCGAGCACGGTCTCCACCAACAACTCGGTATCCGGCCTTGGGATCAGGGTATGCGGGGCAACCTCCAACTCCAGGCTCCAGAAGCCTTGCTGGCCAAGGATATAGGCCACCGGCTCGCCGGCCTGACGCCGAACGAGCGCGGCCTGATAACGCTCAATCTGCTCGGCCTCAAGTGCGCGCTCCGGCCAGGTATGCAGGTAACTGCGCGATTTTCCCAGGACGTGGGCGAGCAACAACTCGGCGTCCAGCCGTGGGGTGGGCGAGTCGGGCAGGTCGGCGTGATTGAGCAGGGATTCGATGGTGACCATAGTGTTCTCGTGGGGCGGCTCGCGCTTTATCGATCCACCGCAAGCTTCTGCTGGATAAAAATCCTCATCCACCCTATGTGGCGTACGGCGTAGGGTGCGCCGTGCGCACCACAGCACTCAATCGCCCAGCGCGGCCAACTGATCAGCCTGATATTCGACCAGCAGTGGCTCGATAATCGCTTCGACGCCGCCGGCAATCACTTCGTTCAGCGAATACAGGGTCAGGTTGATGCGGTGATCGGTCACCCTCCCCTGCGGGAAGTTGTAGGTGCGAATGCGCTCGGAACGGTCACCAGAGCCCACCAGCAGTTTGCGCGAGTCGGAAATTTCCTTGTGCGCGGCAGCTTCCTGCTGATCCTTGAGTTTCGCCGCCAGCCAGGCCATAGCCTTGGCGCGGTTCTTGTGCTGCGAGCGCTCTTCCTGACATTCCACCACGGTACCGGTGGGAATGTGGGTGATGCGGATCGCCGAGTCGGTGGTGTTGACGTGTTGACCGCCCGCGCCGGAGCTGCGGTACGTGTCGACACGCAGGTCCGCCGGGTTGATGTCGATAGCCATCTGCTCATCCGGCTCGGGCAACACCGCAACGGTACAGGCCGAAGTGTGAATACGGCCCTGAGATTCGGTTTCCGGCACACGTTGCACGCGGTGCGCGCCTGATTCGAACTTGAGCTTGCCGTAAACGTTGTCGCCCTCAACCCGGGCAATCACTTCTTTATAGCCGCCATGCTCCCCTTCGCTGGCCGACAGCACTTCCACGCGCCAGCCCTGCTTCTCGGCATAGCGTGAATACATGCGAAACAGGTCGCCGGAGAAGATCGCCGCCTCGTCACCACCAGTGCCGGCACGCACTTCGAGGAACACGTTACGGCCGTCATTCGGGTCTTTGGGCAGCAGCATGCGCTGCAAGGTGGCTTCCAGTTCGATCAATTGCGCCTTGGCTTCGGCGACTTCTTCCTCGGCCATTTCACGCATGTCCGGGTCGCTGTCCTTGAGCAGCGCCTGGGCGCCTTCCAGATCTGCCTGCACCTTACGGAAGGCGCTGAACGCCTGGTAGACCGGCTCAATCTCAGCGTATTCCTTGGAATAGGCGCGAAACTGCGGCTGATTGCTGATCACGTCAGCATCACCGAGCAAGGCAGTCAGCTCTTCGAAACGATCCTGCAACAGGTCGAGTTTGTTGATCAGTGACGCTTTCATTGCAGACCTTTATTGATGGGCCGAGCTGTTAGGGGTAGCGGCAGGCGGCACGCCCTCGTCGAGGGCAAACAGTTCTTGAGCCACGCCCAGCGCATCGACGCGGCCGTCAGCAGAGAATTTCTTCAGCTGCACGCTGGGCGCATGCAACAGTTTGTTGGTCAGACCACGGGCCAGTTGCGCCAGCACGTCCTCGGCGGAGCTGCCATTGCTCAGCAGGCGCAGCGCCTTGCCCAATTCCTCGTCACGCAAGCGCTCGGCCTGCTGGCGATAGGCCTTGAGCACATCCACTGCCGCCAGTTCACGCAGGCGCTGCATAAAGTCCTGAGCGCCAACGCTGACCAGCTCTTCGGCGGCCTGGGCCGCGCCCTGACGGCTCTTGAGGTTTTCTGCGATGACCTCATGCAGGTCATCGACGGTATACAGATAGACGTCGTCCAGTTCACCAACTTCCGGCTCGATATCACGCGGCACGGCGATATCGACCATGAAGATTGGCTTGTGCTTGCGCTGCTTGAGCGCCCGTTCGACAGCGCCCTTGCCAAGAATTGGCAGCTGGCTGGCGGTGGAGCTGATAACGATATCGCTGTTGACCAACTCATCGGGGATTTCCGAAAGCAGCACGGCGTGCGCGCCGAACTGTTCGGCCAGGCTGCTGGCGCGCTCCAGGGTGCGGTTGGCCACCACGATGCGCTTGATGCCCTGATCGTGCAGATGGCGGGCAACCAGGCTGATGGTCTCGCCGGCGCCGATCAGCAACGCCTGACTGCGGTGCAGGTCGGCGAAGATCTGCTTGGCCAGGCTGACGGCAGCGAAGGCCACGGAAACCGGGTTTTCGCCAATCGCGGTATCGGTACGCACGGTCTTGGCGGTACTGAAGGTGGCCTGGAACAAGCGCCCGAGCAGCGGGCCGAGGGTGCCGGCCTCGCGGGCCACAGCGAACGCCGACTTCATCTGCCCGAGAATCTGCGGCTCACCCAGCACCATGGAATCCAGCCCCGACGCGACGCGCATCATATGCCGCACGGCTTGATCATCGGCATGGATATAGGCGCAGGCACGTAACTCGTCGAGGCTCAGCTGATGATAATTGGCCAGCCATGCCAGCACCTCATCGGCGCCCAGGTCATCCTGTTCAAGATACAACTCGCTGCGATTGCAGGTCGACAGAATCGCCGCTTCACGGCTGCTGGTGCGCTGACAGAGCTGCTGCAATGCCTCAACCAACTGCTCGGGAGTGAAAGCCACGCGTTCGCGGACATCCACCGAGGCGGTCTTGTGGTTGATACCGAGGGCAATAAAGGCCATGCACGATCGCTGACAGGGAGTGGAAGCCGGCAATTGTCCTACTTCGGCAATGCGAGAACAACCACTGCGGCTTATTGTCCCTATAGGCAGCTTTGTCTCTCTCACCAGGATCGTGGCAGCCCATGGGCTTGCCCCAGCGCTTGTGTCATGATGCCCAGACCGCAGGTTGGCCACATACTCTTCTTATGAATAGATCCTTTGCCTTGCTGACTGCCGCTGCCTTCTTAAGTGGCTGCCAGACCTTTGCCCCTTCTGCCCCGGATGGCAAGCCACCCGTGGAAGATCCAGCCACTGTTGCCACGCCTACGCAGCCGCAGGTGTATCGCGCATTCAGCCAGGAAGCCCTGCTGGCGCTGTTGACCGCAGAGCTGGCAGGCCAGCGCAACCGTTTTGATATCGCCCTGGAAAACTACCTCCAACAGGCCAAGGCCACCCAGGATGCCGGTGTCGCCGAACGCGGCTTCCGCATTGCCGAGTACCTGGGAGCCGAGCAGCCTGCACTGGAAACCAGCCTGCTGTGGGCCAAAACTGCACCCGAGAATATCGACGCGCAGCGCGCCGCCGCCGTACAACTGGCCCGCGCTGGCCGTTACGACGAATCCATGACATTCATGGAGCAGGTGCTACAGCGTCAGGGCGATACGCACTTCGACTTCCTTGCCCTGTCTGCCGCCGAAACCGACCCGGATACGCGCGCTGGTCTGCTACAAAGCTTCAACCGTCTGCAGGCGAAATATCCGGACAACAGCCAGCTGCAATTCGGCAAAGCCCTGCTGCTGCAACAAGATGGCCGCCCACAGGAAGCCTTGGAGCTGCTCGAAGAGCAACCCAGCAAGAATCGCCCAATTGCATCAATCCTCCTGCATGCCCGCCTGCTGCAAAGCCTCGATCGCAATGAAGACGCCCTGCCGCTGCTGGAAAAAGGCCTTGAACAGTACCCTAACGACAAACGCCTGCGCCTGACCTATGCACGCCAGCTGGTTGCACAAGACCGCTTGAACGATGCCAAGGGCGAATTCGCCTCACTGCTGCAGCAATACCCCAATGATGATGACCTGCGTTTCTCCCTGGCCCTGGTCTGCCTGGAGGCCGAATCCTGGGAAGAAGCCATCGTCTACCTGGAAGAACTCGTCGAGCGTGGCAGCCACAGCGATGCCGCGCATTACAACCTGGCCCGCGCCTACGAAGAACTGGACGACATCCCTAGCGCGCTGATCGAGTACGCACTGGTCGGCCCGGGCAACGACTACCTGCCAGCCCAGGCCCGCCAGAGCGAGTTGTTGTTCAAACAGCAGCGTGGCGACGAAGCCGCTGAACGCCTTAGCCGCGCCCGCGAAAGCCAGCCCGACTACGCCATCCAGCTGCACCTGATCGAGGCCGAGGCCTGGTCCAAGCAACGCAACAGTGAGCGTGCCTGGCAAGTCATCGAGCAGGCCCTGGAACAGTTCCCGGAAGACCTCAACCTGCTCTACACCCGCGCCATGCTGGCGGAAAAACGCGGCGACCTAACCCTTTTGGAGGAGGATCTGCGCTTTATTCTGGAACGCGAACCCGACAACGCCATGGCCCTCAACGCCCTGGGCTACACCCTGGCCGACCGCACCACACGCTATGCCGAGGCCAAACAGCTGATCGAGCAGGCCCATCAGCTCAACCCCGGCGACCCAGCCATTCTCGACAGCCTCGGCTGGGTCAACTACCGCCTGGGCAACTTAGATGAAGCCGAACGCCTGCTGCGCAAGGCCATGCAGGAATTCCCCGACCACGAAGTCGCCGCCCACCTGGGCGAAGTGCTATGGGCCCAGGGCAAGCAGAAGGAAGCGCGCAAACTTTGGCGCGAAGCCCTGAGGCAGCAACCCGACAGTGACATTCTGCGCAGCACCCTGCTGCGCCTGACCGGAGCAGAGACGCTGTGAAGCTTGTCCGCCACCTGCTGGTTTTCAGCCTGATCACTTTACTTGCAGGCTGCGCCGGCCTGACCTCGAAAGAAGCGCTGCAAGGCCAGGGCAATGCACAAAGCTGGCAGGCCCACAAACAGCGCATCAGCAGCCTGGATGCCTGGCAAATCAATGGCAAAGTCGGCATCCGCGCACCGAAGGACTCCGGCAGCGGCACGCTGTTCTGGCTGCAACGCCAAGATTACTACGACATTCGTCTCTCCGGGCCACTCGGTCGCGGCGCCGCTCGCCTCACCGGCCGACCAGGCGAAATCATCCTGGAAGTGGCAAATCAGGGCCGCTATCAAGCCGCCTCACCGGAACAGTTGCTGCAAGATCAGCTCGGCCTCAACCTGCCAGTCTCCCATTTGCTCTGGTGGATTCGCGGCCTGCCCTCACCGGACAGTAAAAGCCGCCTGAACCTCGACGAGCAGAGCCACCTGGCACAACTGAGCCAGGATGGCTGGTACGTCGAATACCTCAGCTATACCGAGCAAAATGGCTTTTGGCTGCCGGAACGCATCAAGCTCAGCGGCGTTGACCTGCAGGTCACCCTGGTGATCAAGGACTGGCAACCACGCCAGCTCGGTCAATGAGCAACCTGGCCATACCCACCTCTGCCGAATTGACTCTGCCGGCACCGGCCAAGCTCAACCTGATGCTGCATATCCTCGGTCGGCGCCCTGATGGTTACCACGAACTGCAAACGCTGTTTCAGTTTCTCGAGTTTGGCGACGAACTGGGGTTTACCCTGCGCCACGACGGCGAAATCCGCCTGCACACCCCTATCGACGGCGTGCCCCATGACAGCAACCTGATCGTTCGTGCTGCCCGACTGCTGCAGCAGCAAACTGGCTGCACACTGGGCGCCGACATCTGGCTCGACAAACGCCTGCCCATGGGCGGCGGCATTGGTGGCGGCAGCTCGGATGCGGCCACCACCCTGCTCGGCCTAAACCACCTGTGGCAACTGCACAGCAGCGAAGACCAACTGGCAGCGCTAGGACTCAGCTTGGGGGCAGATGTCCCTGTATTCGTGCGTGGCCACGCCGCCTTTGCCGAAGGCGTTGGTGAAAAGCTACAGCCAGTAACGCTGAACGAACCCTGGTTTCTCGTGGCAATTCCGCAAGTGCTTGTCAGCACTGCGGAAATTTTCTCCGACCCTGAGTTGACACGCGATACGCCGCCCATTAAAGTTCGCAGCCTTCTTGAGGGGGGTGGTCATAATGACTGCCAGCCGGTGGTTCAGAAGCGTTACCCTGAAGTTCGTAACGCTTTGATCTTGTTGAACAAATTTGTTCCAACTCGATTAACCGGCACTGGAGCTTGTGTGTTTGGGAGCTTCCCAAACTGGGACGATGCTGATAAAGTCGCCCGCCAACTTCCAGGCACTTTGCCAAGTTTCATTGCCCAAGGTCGTAACATTTCGATGCTGCACCGCAAGCTGGAAACACTGGTCAGGAAGTAGATGCATGCTCTGCAGTTAAATAGAGCAACGGGTTGTACATGTAGGGGCGTCGCCAAGCGGTAAGGCAGCAGGTTTTGATCCTGCCATGCGTTGGTTCGAATCCAGCCGCCCCTGCCATTCCGTCCTGGAGCGGATACTCAACTCAAAGCATTTGGTTACACAGGATACAGGGGCGTCGCCAAGCGGTAAGGCAGCAGGTTTTGATCCTGCCATGCGTTGGTTCGAATCCAGCCGCCCCTGCCATTTTCTGTACTCATCCAGGTATACCCTCAGCCGGCAGGTACTGCGCGTGTCCAAGATGATGGTCTTTACGGGGAACGCTAACCCCGATCTGGCGCGACGTATCGTACGTCAGCTGCACATTCCCCTCGGTGATGCTTCTGTCGGTAAATTCTCCGACGGCGAAATCATGATTGAAATCAACGAAAACGTCCGCGGTAAAGACGTCTTCCTGATTCAACCGACGTGTGCGCCAACCAATGACAACCTGATGGAACTGGTGGTGATGGCAGACGCCTTCCGCCGCTCCTCAGCGACCCGAATTACTGCTGTTATCCCCTATTTTGGCTATGCCCGCCAAGATCGCCGCCCACGCTCCGCGCGCGTGGCCATCAGCGCCAAAGTCGTGGCTGACATGCTCACCGTGGTAGGCATCGACCGGGTTTTGACCGTCGACCTGCACGCGGATCAGATCCAGGGCTTTTTCGATATCCCGGTAGATAACATCTACGGTTCCCCAGTACTGGTGGACGATATCGAAGACCAGCGCTTTGAAAACCTGATGATTGTCTCCCCGGATATCGGCGGCGTGGTGCGCGCTCGTGCCGTGGCCAAATCCTTGGGTGTTGACCTGGCGATCATCGATAAGCGCCGCGAGAAAGCCAACCACTCCGAAGTGATGCACATCATCGGTGATGTTGAAGGCCGCACCTGCATCCTGGTCGACGACATGGTGGATACCGCAGGCACCCTGTGCCACGCCGCTAAAGCGCTGAAAGAACACGGCGCCTCGAAAGTCTTTGCTTACGCCACACACGCAGTACTGTCTGGCCGCGCAATCGAAAACATTGAAAAATCCGTACTCGACGAGCTGGTGGTGACCAACACCATCCCGCTGTCCGCTGCCGCTCAATCCTGCTCGCGCATTCGCCAGCTGGATATTGCTCCGGTAGTCGCTGAAGCGGTACGCCGCATCAGCAATGAAGAATCGATCAGCGCGATGTTCCGCTAACCCGGACCCCGCCCTGAACGCAAACGCCCTGCCCTGATGGCAAGGCCTTTCAACCAACCGTCCCGTCGCTGGTCGCAAGCGTAACGGACGGTTTGGTTATTTTGGAGAAGTGAAATGACTGTTGAATTTAGCCTGAATGCCGAAGTGCGTTCCGACCTGGGGAAAGGTGCGAGCCGCCGCCTGCGTCGTAACGTTGCCATGGTACCTGCGGTAATCTACGGCGGCGAAAAAGCCCCACAATCGATCAGCCTGCTGGCCAAAGAACTGGCCAAACTGCTGGAAAACGAAGCCGCGTTCAGCCACGTACTGAGCCTGAACGTTGCAGGTAGCACCGAAAGCGTGCTGATCAAAGCCCTGCAGCGCCACCCAGCCAAAGGCTACGTACTGCATGCTGACTTCGTTCGCGTTGTCGCCGGCCAGAAACTGACCGCTCACGTCCCCCTGCACTTCATCAACCAGGAAACCTCGGTTGGCGTGAAGCAGCAAGGCGGCGAAGTGTCTCACGTACTGGTAGAAGTAGAGGTTTCCTGCCTGCCGAAAGACCTGCCTGAGTTCATCGAAGTCGACATGGCTGCCGTTGAAGTCGGTCAGATCGTTCACCTGGCCGACCTGAAACTGCCGCAAGGCGTTGAGTTGGTCGCACTGGCTCATGGCAACGACCTGGCAGTGGCCAACATCCACGCCTCCCGCGTTGTTAAAGACGAAGGCGCTGCCGAGTAAACCTCGCAGTGTCGGAAACCAGCCTGGCATGCGATTCTGCCAGGCTATTTCCACATAAGGGCTCCTGACATGACTGCCGTACAACTGATCGTTGGCCTGGGTAACCCCGGCCCTGAATACGACCAGACCCGGCACAATGCAGGGGCCCTTTTCGTTGAACGGCTGGCAGACAGTCAGCGCATCAACCTGAGCCTTGATAAAAAATATTTTGGCCTGGTGGGTAAGTTCAGCCATCAAGGCCGCGATGTTCGCTTGCTGATCCCGACGACCTTTATGAACCGCAGCGGCCAGGCCGTTGCCGCATTGGCGAATTTCTTCCGCATCCCGCCAGACGCCATACTGGTCGCTCACGACGAACTCGACATGCCGCCAGGCGTCGCCAAACTCAAACAGGGTGGCGGGCACGGCGGACATAACGGGCTGCGCGACATCATCGCCCAACTCGGCAATCAAAATAATTTCCACCGCCTACGGCTTGGCATTGGCCATCCTGGGCACAGCAGCCTGGTCTCCAGTTTCGTTTTGGGCCGCGCGCCTCGCAGCGAACAAGATTTATTGGATACCAGCATTGGCTTCGCACTGGATGTAATGCCGGAAATACTCGCCGGCGACTGGACCGTCGCCATGCGTAAACTGCACAGCCAGAAAGCCACCTCCTAACTTTTATCGCCAGCGCGCGAGGGAACCATCATGGGATTTAACTGCGGCATCGTCGGCCTGCCCAATGTCGGCAAGTCCACCCTGTTCAACGCCCTCACCAAATCCGGGATCGCGGCCGAGAACTTTCCGTTCTGCACCATCGAACCCAACAGCGGCATCGTCCCTATGCCCGACCCACGCCTCGACGCCCTGGCAGAAATCGTTAAACCCGAGCGCGTGATTCCCACCACCATGGAATTCGTCGACATCGCCGGCCTGGTAGAAGGCGCCTCCAAAGGCGAAGGCCTGGGCAACAAATTCCTCGCCAACATCCGCGAAACCGACGCCATTGCCCATGTGGTGCGCTGCTTCCAGGACGACAACGTGATTCACGTTGCCAACAGCGTCGACCCCAAGCGCGATATTGAGATCATTGACCTTGAACTGATCTTCGCCGACCTCGACAGCTGCGAAAAGCAACTGCAGAAAGTCACTCGCAACGCCAAGGGTGGTGACAAAGAAGCGGTCACCCAGAAAGGCCTGCTGGAAAAGCTCATCCCCCACTTTACCGAGGGCAAGCCTGCACGCACCCTCATGAAAACCCTGAGCGATGATGAAAAGGCTCTGGTACGCGGCTTCCACCTGCTCACCAGCAAGCCCGTGATGTACATCGCCAACGTCGCCGAAGACGGCTTCGAGAACAACCCGCTGCTCGACGTGGTGCAAGCCATCGCTGACGCCGAAGGCGCTCCGGTGGTGCCCGTGTGTAATAAAATCGAAGCCGAAATCGCCGAACTCGATGACGGTGAAGAGAAGGACATGTTCCTCGATGCTCTAGGCCTGGAAGAACCTGGCCTCAATCGCGTTATCCGCGCCGGCTACGAGTTGCTTAACCTGCAAACCTACTTTACTGCAGGCGTGAAAGAAGTACGCGCCTGGACCGTCAAAGTCGGCGCCACGGCACCGCAAGCGGCCGCTGTCATCCACACCGACTTCGAAAAAGGCTTTATCCGCGCCGAGGTCATCGCCTACAACGACTTCATCCAATACAAAGGCGAAGCCGGGGCTAAAGAAGCGGGTAAATGGCGACTGGAAGGCAAGGAATACATCGTCAAGGATGGCGACGTCATGCATTTCCGTTTTAACGTGTAAGCGCTTGATCGCGCGCAGAAATTTTCGAAAAGAAGGGTTGACACCCACCCCCAAGACGCGAATAATGCGCGCCACATCGGCTACGTAGCTCAGTTGGTTAGAGCATAGCATTCATAATGCTGGGGTCCGGGGTTCAAGTCCCTGCGTAGCCACCAAACAAAACAAGGGTTTAGCGAAAGCTAAGCCCTTTTTTGTTTTCTGGGTGTCCCAAAGGTGTCCCAATATTGACTCACCCCGCCTCACTGAAGAGGCAGGGGAGACTCAAAGACTATTTCTTGCGCGCTGAAGGTTTTTTACTTTTCGGAGCAAAGGAAATTTGACCCGACTTAACCATCCCCTGGATAAATGGCTGGGCAACCTTGGGATTCGACATAAGCAATCGAATCGTCTCCATTTCATCCACTGGCCCACCCTGCCCCTGCTGAATAAGAGCAGATAAGAGCTCAGGGGAGTCCAAAAGCCCCATAAATGCCTGCATCTCAAGGGGCACGTCTTCTTCCTTTTTATAATCCGGAAAGGCATACCCAGTAAGCTTAGCAAGCTCCAAAAAATGATTATCTGGACGCTCTGGCTGCTTATCAAAATGATCGAAATAAGTGCCGAGCTGTGTAGCTAGCTCCTTCAAGCCTAGAGTCGTGTTCGTGTACTCAATGTACCGGAGGTGTGCGATGTCGAAGGGAACGCTGTCTACAGCTTTGTCCCTGATAATGATGGTGCCTACCTTACAAGCGTGGCGTAGGCCAAGTTCGTAAAAAACGTTAGGGTTCGGATAAGTGACGTCAGCTACTACGTAGTCCGAGTGCATCAGACGCGTGATGATATCGGTAGTAATTGTGCCTGGGACCGAAACTTCATCAGCTCGTACCACCTCCAGCCTGGGTCGAGCTTTCAGAATTGCCTCTTTGATCAGACTGTCATACTTCGCCTTAAGGTCAGAAGAAGAGACTTGCTCGCCATTGAAGGTCTGATTACCGATTGCCATAACTACGAAACACGTTTTCCCTGCCATATGCTTCCTACATCCTGTCCAATTAGTACCGAACAAGAGACACCAAAGGAATCTCTAGGGTCTGGCTCAAAACCTGTCCCCACAGACAGCCTATAAGAGATATTCAAGCCTTATCAAGCAAAGCCAGCGGCGAGAAGGTCAATGCCGTGGCGAAGTGATCAGGGGCAAGATGCGAATAGCGCATCGTCATCTTGATATCGCCATGCCCAAGGATTTTCTGTAACGCCAGGATGTTCCCGCCCTGCATCATGTAGTGGCTGGCGAAGGTGTGGCGCAGGATGTGAGTTAGCTGGCCGGGCGTGTGTAGCCCTGTTCGCTCATAGGCTTTGCGGAATGCCGACCGGCACGAACTGAACAAGCGCCCTCCCCCTGGATAACCCCGCTCCAATATCAGCGCTTGCAGGTCAGCCGGTATAGGCACTGATCGACCCTTGCCGTTTTTCGTCCTGGCAAACCTGACTAGACCGTTTGCAACTTCCGCCCGTGTGATGCTTTCGGCTTCATCCCATCGAGCACCCGTCGCAAGGCACAGCTTGGCGACAGGCAGCGTATGGCTGTTGTTCGACGCGGCGCATTCATCGAGGACGAGACGGCAATCGTCCAGGCTCAAGAACGTCAGCTCTACCTCATCCACTTTCAATTGCCGCAGGTTGGCTACGGGGTTGGCTTCATTCCAGACACCCAGGCGGATTAGCTCATTGAACACGGATTTGATGTAGCGATGCTCATGGTTGACCGTCGAGGCGGTGCAGGTCTTCAAGCGCTCCATACGAAAGCGACTGAAATCCAGGGCAGTCAGGCTGGAGGCTATCGGGTTACCCAGCAGCTCAACCACAGCCAGGGTGCGCGGCAGTCGGTATTTGTCTTTCAGGGTGCAGCCGTGCAACTCATGCCACACGTTAACCAGATCAGATAAGCGCTCGCCTGGATCACGTCCGCGTAACGAGTATTGGCGCTTGAGGTCGATCATCCAGCGCTCAGCCTCGGACTTGGTGCGAAATGCCTTCTTGCGCTTACGGATACCGGCCGAACGATCCAGCCAGAAATCGACATCCCAGCCGTTCTCGCCTTTGGTGATCATACGGCCCTACCCCACCGGATATGGCGCTCTTCAAGAATGCCCTTGATGTGCTTATACAGCCTGTCTTCATCCATGCCCTTAGCGGCATAGTGATCGCGAATAACGGGCCAGCATGCCCAATCCTTGAGCGTGTGAAATGCTTTTCTAGCGCCCACTCGCTCCCGTGCCAGCAGGCTTACGAAGTTTCCCAGGAAGAGTTCCACGTTCTTGCCGGAGAAGCCCCGAGAGGTTTTGTAGTAGCGCTTGTACTCGGTGTCATCGAGCAGGGAATCAACCGGTAGATCCACGCGCACATCATCGCGAATCAGCGTCCAGATCGGCGCGTAGTAACCAGGGCGCGCAAGCAGCTTGAATTGACGCAGGCCATAGCGCCACAGCCCGTCCAGATGCCCGGCAAAGGCTGCAAACGAACGGGTGTCGATGATTTCACCGGTTTTCACATCCAGGGAGCCGCTAGCGAACTGCTGAATGATGGAGTGGTGATAACGCAGCTCTACACGCCATACCGGTTGTTCGGGGTCGTAGTTCTCCGGGTCTGCTGAATCGAAGCTGTCACGACGACGCCAAACGCTTTCCCAGTAGTCGAGCTTGTCGCTGGCCCTGGCCTGCTCGGTTTTGTTGTAGATACACAGTTGCACGCCACCGGCAGAACCAAACATCGAGGTTTCACCGCGGCCATAGGTGCTGGATTTGGTCGCCCAGCTGATTTCACTGATGCCGGAAATATCACGGTGCGTCCGGGCCTTACAGTGCATGCGGGCCACCAGATCGGCGGGAGGCGTCCAGCCCTGCAGGTCTAATGCAAGGTGGACGGCACACTGGTTGATTTCCAAGTGGGTCAGCACCTGGGCAGCATAGAAATCTAACCGGGACTGCAGGCGCTCGGGCGACAGGCTATCGATGGTGTGCGGTGACACTTCGATTTTCAGATGGGGGCCGATACAGTCCAGCTTGGCGTTGAAGTTCTTCACCAACAGGATGATGCCCAGGTCTGCATTCTGCAGCTTGTACTGGTAGCCGGAGTCACGCCCTACCCGGCCCGAATGCCAACGCTGGCCAGCAAAATCAACCATGACGCCCGGAGTCTCAAACAGCGCCATGATTTCCGGGCGGATCATCCCCCGGTAAAGCTGGCGCACGGTATCGACGCCGCAGCGCAGCAGACGAACGCCTGACAGGTCAGCGAAACCCGTCTGACCAATGTCGAGAAAGAGCAGACCTTTGTCTGACTCAAGACCGGTTTGTCTATCGACTCGGATTAGATCTTTAACTGACATTCGATACCCCTTTATTGACTGGTTGCCACTGTTTCAACAGTTAGTTATCTGACGTGTTACAGGGACGTCAGCGAGCGCGCGGCGCACCTGCGCGCTCGTGCCTCGCGTGCACCCGTGCCAGCGCGCTCGCATCCGCTCTCTAAATCCATCCATATGCTTTTCATTTGATTAGCCGGCGGCACGGTCGCTACTCGGGTACTCCAGGGCGCCGCCAGGATCAGCAGCAGAACCAACGCAAGGAGAGCCGGCCGGAAGTCCGGCGCGCGAGGTGGTCGGTGCATGAGGGAATGCTCATGGTTGAGCAGAGAGGCTTGGTGCGGGCGGCGCTGATGACACAAGGCAAAGCACACCAAGGGCGCGGCCCTTGTCATCCCGCTCTTGCCGCCGAGGGCTCGGGAGCATGGGGCGGAGAAGCTACCCCATACTCCCGCTGATAGGCTGCTCATAGTCACGCAGCGTCAAGGGTGCGCTGCGCCCGTGCTTCCGTTCGACGGAACGGTGGAGCTGTTCCGACGAGCCGGGAGCGCGGCCCTTGACCCAGCCATATTTGGGAGGGCAATACGGTCCAGTACGTTGCCGGAACCATGCCGGTCGCGGTGCCGTACTGCCCTGATGGTGCGGATGTCCGAAAGGAAAACCTCGTTAGGAAACTGGCTTTTGCCGCTAACTTCGAAGGTCAGGAAGTAAGCGTTTTTGTAAACGCCTTCCATCGGCAGCACAGCACCGACGATGTGCATGCACTGCCAGAAGGACTCCGGTTCATCCCCCCAAACCAGCTCCACCAATACGGTTTTGCCCAGGTAGGCCAGAGCGTTGTCGAGGCCGAGTTCAGGGCACTGGCTAATCATGGCTGTAATCCCCCTCGTTGAAGCTCTCCTTACCGCCGATAAGGTCAGCACGTAGCAGAGCAACATTGACCTTACGAGTGTCAGCCGTGACGATGCTTGGAAAGGTGCCGTTCTCAAGCAGCTCAACCACGTCATCAACAGGGATGCCGCAGGCCGTGGCAAAGGTGACGATGCTGCACACATCGCCAATGCCTGTACCCAGCGGCACAACATCACCATCTACCTTGAATGGCGACGCGTCGTTTCGATTACTCATCGACGTAGTCCCCTTGAGAGAAGATGGTTTTACCTTTGGCCAGATCGGTACGAATCTGAGCAAGGTTGACGACGCGCGGCCGGCCCATCTTTACGCTGGGAACAGTGCCGTTTTGCATCCAGGCAATAACGGTATCGACGCTGACACCCAACATTGCCGCGTACACCTCTTTGCTACACATGAGGGCGTTGCGACAGTCGAGATAGATCACTCGCTTGCCATCCAGATCAAAGCTCACATCGAAAGGTGGTTCGTTTACATGCTGTGTAGTCATTGCCTATCCCTGCCTCTGAAATGCTCATAAACTGTGGTTAAAAGGGACTTGCAAGCCGGAAGCCCAGAATCGCCCCTACAAACAACTAAGTAACATTTACTTAGTGACGACAGAATACTGTGTACTTAATACTGAGTACAATCTACTGAGTAGAATTTTTAGGCATGATAAAAGACCGCCTTATAAGCCTTTTCGATAAGCGTCGGACTAGCGTCTGGTTTGAAAAGCAGACGGGGATCGATCGTTACCGCTGGGGAAATATCCGGACTGGCAAAGCTCGGTTAAGCGATGCAGAGATCGAAGCTGTAGTCGAAGTTTTTCCGCAGTACGCCTTGTGGCTCGTAACCGGCAAGGTTGCTCCAGAATGCGGGCAAGTCTCTCCAGCGCATGAAGAGGCCAACCAAGAACAAGAGGCGAGCAGCAGGTAATAGCGGAAGTAGCCCGGCGGTGGTTTAGCCGAAAGACATGACTCCAGGGAGACGGACGTGGGAAACATCATCGACATGGCGAGCTTCGAGCACCTGCGCAGGTCAAACACCGATGACCGCTACACGTGCCCGAAGACAAACGTAACATTCCCCCACATCTACAAAGTGCTGGTGCCAGAGTGCGATCTGGTGAACGAAGCGCTGGTATTCCTCGGCACCTACAGCACCGAGTACAGGCTCAAAGAGCCATCGAGCCTAGAGCAACTTCCAGGCCTACCCCCGCTCACTGCCACCAAAATCAGCACGCTTGATGCCGAAGATGAAATCTATCTCGACGTAATTTACTTCGCTAACAAAGACAAAGCACAAGGCTTCAGGCACGCCTGCGGTCACTTGGGCATAGAGACGGGGCATGTAGCTGGGTTTAAGGACGAGCAAGGAGTCTTTATCTTGCTACGTAGAGAAGGAGCCCCAAAGAAAAATGGCCATATCATCTATCGCAGCAGTAAAAACGAATACTTCGAGCCGATGAGAGCGGAGATGGAGTTCGAGTATGTCGCGGCATTCAATGAATTAGGACAAATAGTCCCTTTTGAAAAACTGAGCGACTCGCCGCACGAGGAACAGAAATGACTAAAGCGTTATGGGACGCATGGCTTGGGCGCCTTAGCCATATTTCGCAAATATTGCTTTGTGTTTTTAGCGCATGGGCTTTGTACTATACCGTTATTCCTTTATATAAAATCGCGACTCTTGAAGAGACAATAGCACAACGTGAAATTGAGCTAAAAAGCAAGAACCTTGAGCTTACGACCGCAAAGACCGCGATTGAGGCTGCCAACGTTGAATTATACGTAATAAAAAGAAATGACTATCTGAGAAATATGGTCTCAGGAGATTTGCTTGAATGCACAGAGCCTCAACTATTTGCGCTGGAAAAATTTGACCCATACAGCGTCGTTATTGATCGAGTTTATTCCCGCTGCATAAATGAATCATTCAATCGAACTAAGGCACAAAAGCACCTGCAAGAAAAAGATTACAAATACTTAAGCAGATCCATTGATGATCTAAAGTCAAAGCTTATTGATATGCGCGAAGACATGATAAGAGACATGGACACACTTGCAACCAGAGCCAGGAAGGATAAAACGATCTTAGAGCCTAAAGGGCCGTCGCTACAGAAGGTGGATGAGC
The DNA here is from genome assembly GCF_026625725.1 of Pseudomonas sp. SL4(2022). Lineage (NCBI taxonomy): Bacteria > Pseudomonadati > Pseudomonadota > Gammaproteobacteria > Pseudomonadales > Pseudomonadaceae > Pseudomonas > Pseudomonas sp. SL4(2022). Next base: position 2,938,509 of record NZ_CP113060.1, on the reverse strand, counting down.
TTTACCGTTCTCTCGGGGGAACTCTTCTGACCGAAGAAGAGGAATTTGATCAAGCCGTTAGTAGAACCATGTTCAAGATGGTCATGGACTATAGCGGCACGGTTCACTCCGAAATATTAAAGCTTAGATCGATAAACTGGGCGGACTAGAGCTCACACGTGAAAAGAAATAACCTTCTGAGTAAATTTACGTGCGGTGATAGGGTGAAGCGAATTAGGAGTCTGCCACTCCGAGCCGCAGCCTAAGGCTAATGAGTGGAAATGACAGTCTAAGCAGGCTAGAAGACCCGAATTTAGGAGCTGGTGCAGATACCAAGGGAAATGGCACTTTCTCATAAGTCTACGATCGCAAGCCAGGAATGAATGCTCTAAGCAAGTAGCGAAGAATCAACGTGCTTATTTGGCTTCAAGATCCGCTTTGAAAGCTTCAAAAAATGATCTTCCAGAAGGAAATGCCCTGCGATTCATTAGCCGATTTGCGTTACCGTATTCTAATTTCTGAACGTTCAGAAAGCATATCGGACCATCTGATAAAAATCGAATAAGCTCTTTGTGCGCCGGAAGCTTAGGATAATCGGAATCGTAATCTTCAATCGACTGCTCATAATAACTTTTCTCCCACCGCTCGATACCGTCTTCGTTAAAAACAATTCCATGCTGAACGGTATAATCATCCGCACCTCTGATATATGCCCTATCTGAAGGCTCAATACTTTTAGCATACATAAATATCAGCGGTGAAATATCACTCTGGATTTCAGGTATATAGACCACTATGGAATCAAGAGAAAACTGATAGTTTGCATTATTATCAACCGTGGAGATAGTGATTATCTTGCTATCACTGAGATTAATAACTTTTGCATTACCGGAGCAGTGGCCGTTAATCAGATCGCAGCCATAATTTATGTTTTCCCCCTGTATCTTTCTCAGGATTGAAAAAGCAGTATCTGCATTATCAATGTAAAAAACATCTGGCGCAGTTATATTTTTTACATCGTGCACCTGTAAAGCATGGATTAGGCGCTCTACTATTAGCGCTTTCACCTTATTTTCTAATTCGCCATATACCGCTTTGGTTAACCTGTAGGCTCTATTAAGTTCAGTGCGGCCTTGGCCCTCTAGATATGGCGCGCCAATGATCGGACCGAAGAAGTTATCTAGCTCTTCAAGCAGATTGATCAAAACGCTAGACACTTCATTTTCCAGCAAGAGCACACCGCTGTGAGTGATATTGTTTCTCCAGCCTTCTACTTTTAGTAGTTTTTTCTTGAATTTTTCCGTTATAGGAAGCCCGCAAATATCTATCAACCGCTCGATTGACTCCTTGAAAGTTACGGTGTGCACTCCTTCCGCTTCATAAAGCTCAACAATTTCTCCATTTCTGCGGCTTTTGAACGCTTGCTTAAGTTTGGATAAATCGGTAAATAATAGTAACTCGTTATGCTCTTTTAGTGCGTATTTGAATAGTATTTCAATACCGTGCTGTATTGAAAGCACCGAATCTTTTAGTGCGGAAAAGCGCTGGGCGTCGTCCGCGCCGTCGGCTAGATAACGCTCATAAGCTCCTAGAAAGTTGTAACCTTTCTTTAATGAGTCAAGTCCGTTTTCAATGAGCGAGATTTTCATCCGACGACCTTTGGTGTGTGGTGTTTATGTCTCGGCTGTGGAGCCTACTTTGTGTTCGAACTGTGTCAGGGACTGACTCAACACTAAAAATGGCACGTTCGCTTATTCAAGCAAAAGCCAGCTTGCCAACATGCTGCAAGTCCACATGCTGGCGGGCATTCCATAAGTCGTAAGCATCCTGCATAGACAGCCAGCTTTCAGGCGAACGACCAAGGGCTACCGACAGGCGCAGGGCCATTTCAGGAGTTACGCGGCTTGTGCCTTTCAGGACACGACTCAAAGTCGATGGTGCTACACCAAGATTTACCGCCAGCTCGCGGCCGCTGATGCCGTTAGGCTCCAGATAGATATCGTTGATGAACTCACCAGGGTGTGGGGGGTTATGCATATTCATTAGTGGTAATCCTCATAGTCCAGGACGTAAGCGTTTCCGTCGCGAAATTCGAACGTCAGCCGCCAGTTGCCGTTCACCATGATCGACCAGCGCCCTCGCTGCTCACCCTTGAGCGGATGCAGGCGGAAGCCTGGGATATCCATATCATCGACAGACAGGGCTGTATCCAAAGCAGCAAGCTGCAACCTCAACCGCTTAGCATGAGCAGCCTGCACGCCAGCCGTGCTACCCGTTTCGAAGAGCTTACGAAGCCCTTTGTGCTGGAAAGATTTGATCATCGCCAAAGCCTAGCATGTTGCGCAACACGCAACAACGAGAGGTGTCCCGAAAGGAGTCTGCAACACACAGCAGCCACATCGAACGGGGTAATAATACGACTGGAAAGCCCGTAGTTGCTGGCTTCCAGCTTTGACGACATGTAGTGCCGAAATTTCATAATGCTGGGGTCCGGGGTTCAAGTCCCTGCGTAGCCACCAAACAAAACAAGGGCTTACCGAAAGGTAAGCCCTTTTTTGTGCGCGTTAGTGACTACAAAGTGACTACGGCGTGCCCACACATTTAGAAGCGGCAGGATGCCAATGAAAACGATCGCTATATTCACCTTCTGGGTAAGCCTATCGTTTGGAGCTATTGGATGGCTTGCCCTCGCTGGGTTCTCGGCTGATTGCTACTTCTCCCCTCCTGCCACGCAAAACAGCGTCATGTACTGCTATGCGGTCGCGATTACGGTGAGCAAATTGCTGTTCTTTATTGCAGCAGCGCTAGTAGCCATCACATATCTATGGCTCCCCTGGAGAAAGCAGCGCTTAGCTTTTTTAATCGTTATTGTTCCGGGCCTGCTTTTACTCACACGCTTCTGATGATTGCTGCCACCTAGGTGAGATCGGTGGCCTTATCTTTGACAAGGAAATCTATGAAACTCCTAAAAACTATCTTATTAGTGGCTGTGTTGTACGGGGTCGCAAATCTCCTATTCCCCTTACTACCGCTGCATTACCAGCACGCAATTTCCGACTGGTATGCACGCCTTGGCACGCCCACCTATTCAGAATCGCCAGATTATTATTCAGTGCGAGATCAAGCCGCAGTCATCAGAGAGAATGAGGCGCGCGGTCACAAACTAAAATGCTATGGTAATCTGGGCCCTGCAGAACGCATTACCGAGCAAAATGACTATCTGTGCTCCACGAATATCAGTAATGCCTATGACAACATTCCGGCACGCCTGGTAACTTTCTTCTTCTCCAAAAATAAGCTCACCAACGTGCGCATCGAATTTGCGGCCGGAAGCTTTGACCTTCTAGACGATTACCTATCGAGAAAGCTTGCTGACTATCCACGCCTCGATCAAATGCCAGGAGCCAAATTCGGCACCGATCCTTTCGGGAAGAAGCTAGTCGTATGGCGAGTCAAGGACGGCCTAATAACTGCCGCAGCAGAAGATACCCCAGGACAGAACCCCATAATTCTGTGGAGCGGTTATAAGTTCGGCAGCCTATAGGCGGGAGAAGCTCATAGAACTCTATGAGCGCTCTGAACCAACGGGGATGGAATCGCCCTGGACTCAGGCTTCCCAAGGATTGATAACGGGAACGCCTAGGTGGTCGAAGTGCCGAACATTGCGTGTGGCAACTCGCGCATCATGCAGGGCAGCGATGGCAGCAATCTGACCATCCGCCATATCCACGACCTTACCTTTCGCCTCACTCTCAGCCGCCAACGCTGCGTAGTGAACTGCCGCATCTGAATCAAACGAAAGAATGCGGCCGGCAAAGTCCTCATCAAACATCAGCGTGGCCAGATCCAACAAACCTTGCTTACGCTTGCCGTCTGCCATGCGCGCGATGCCGTAGAGGATCTCAGCAACAGTAATAGAGCTGATAAAAAGCTGACTTGTCGGCTGGGCATCGATCCAGGCAAGAACCTCTGGTGCCGGCTTGGCCCGCATCAGCTCTGAAAGCACATTGGTATCGAGCAGGATCATTCGTCGAAGCTCACAGCCCGAGCCTTATCTGTACGAGTAGGAACCTGAATATCAGCACCACCAACAGCAGCGAATCGGGCATTAATTCGACTACCCAAGCCACCGGTCTTTTCTGACTTAAACAACGCCTGACGAATGATTACTCTCGCCTCTTCTTCCATAGAGCGGCCATGGCTTGCAGCAACCACACGCAGTTGAGCCTTGAGGTCGTCATCTAGGTTTCGAATAGTGATGCTGGCCATAACCCCTCCAAATGAAATCAATGCAATCATTGATATCATGGCAGCGAGAGATAGAAAAGGCCAGGTAAAGGCTGCTAGTTACCGGTAGCTTCTGACTGTGTGAATCGCCCCGGGTTTCGTGGACGCCTCAACTCTTGAGAAGATGAGGCTATGAAAAAGACCACGACCTACTCCCCTGAAGTCCGTGAACGTGCCGTGCGCATGGTTCTGGAGCATCTGAACGATTACCCCTCTGAGTGGGCGGCCATCGAGGCCATAGCGCCGAAAATCGGCTGTGCCGCGCAAACCCTGCATGCCTGGATTCGCCGTCACCAGACCAATGCCGGTCAGCGTCCCGGGCCGACCACCGAGGAGCGCGAGCGCCTCAAGGCTCTGGAGCGTGAGAACCGCGAGTTGCGCAAAGCCAACGAGATTTTGCGCCTGGCCAGTGCGTATTTTGCCCAGGCGCAGCTCGACCGCCGCACCAAGCCCTAAGGGCATTTGTCGACCAGTATCGTGACCGCCTCGGGGTCGAGTCGATCTGCCGTGTCTTGCAGGTCGCCCCGTCCGGTTACCGCAGACACGCGGCGCAGCAGCGCAACCCGACACTGCGCTGTTGCCGTGCTCGACGCGATGACACGCTGATCAAGGAAATCCAGCGCGTATGGGACGCGAATATGCAGTGCTATGGCGCAGTGAAGGTCTGGAAGCAGCTCCAGCGAGAAGGCATCAAGGCAGCCAGATGCACGGTGGAGCGACTGATGCGTCGAGCCGGATTGCAGGGTATCAGGCGCGGTCAGGTCGTGCGGACAACGATGGCCGGGGACAAGGTGCTGTGCCCGCTGGATCGTGTGCAACGCCAGTTCCATGCCGACCGCCCCAACCAGCTGTGGGTGTCGGACTTCACGTATGTGTCGACCTGGCAGGGCTGGCTGTACGTGGCGTTTGTGATTGACGTGTTTGCGCGGCAGATCGTCGGCTGGCGAGTCAGTAGCAGCATGAGGACGGACTTCGTACTGGATGCCCTGGAGCAAGCCCTGTATGCCCGTCAGCCGCATCGCACGGGTGGCCTGATTCATCACAGTGACCGTGGCAGCCAGGGCTGCCTTGGTCTGAGTGAAACATCAGTTGCTGCGGGCAACCACGGGACTCAAACGCCACGCGCAAAGCGCGCGTCGTAAGTTGCGAGTCTGGTCGATTGGATAGCGCCCAGCCCACGATGCGGCGCGCATACAGATCCATCACCGCCGCCAGGTAGATCCAGCGATTACCCGCCCAGATGTAGGTCACGTCGCCGCACCACACTTGGTTGGGGCCGCTCACTGTGAACTGCCGATCTAGCTCATTCGCCGCGATAGCATTTTCACCATCAGCTCGGCGATAACGATGCTTGCGCGATTGCGAACTGAACAGCCGAGCCTCTTTCATCAGGCGTCCGGCAAGGAAACGACCCACAGCGACACCCTGTATCCGCAGCGCCGCTGACAATGTTCTTGCTCCAGCTGAGCCTCGACTTTGTAGATGAAGCTCAGTGGCCAGCTGACGCAATGCAATCCGCCGATGATCTATCCGGCGGCGTCGCTTGCAGGCGTCATAGACACTGCTGCGGTGTATGCCAAATACGCGGCACAGCTCGGCTCGTGGATACCGCTCGCCCAATGCCTCGATCAGGCTTATTGATCGAGGGAGTCCGACATCAAGAGAGCGGTAGCCTTTTTTAGGATCTCTTTCTCCCGCTCCAAACGCCGAACCTGGGCCTCAAGGTCTTGTATGCGTTTCTGCTCGGGAGTCATGGCCTTGCTGCGCGGCGGGGTTGTGCCACCACGCTCACTGCGCAGTTGCTCCACCCATCGACTTGCAAGCTTCGGGAATTGAATAGCCTTGATCCAGAACCAGGCCGGCTGCTTCGAGTTTGAAATCTGTACTGAATGATTTTCTGGTCACGTAAGCACCTCATTGCTGGGCGAAGCTTAACGCCCTATCGGGGTGTCCAGAATCATTGAGCCACAACAGTTTGTTGTTGACCGGGTTGATGAGGAAGCCGACAGAGGTTTTCACTTGATCGACTACGCCGGTCGGGGGCTGGTTTCAGCCTGGGCGTTCGCGGCAGCTTGCTCGGTCTGTTTGCCAGTTTCGTAGCGTTCGTAGGCGCGGTAGACCATGGAGACAGCATCGGCGATAACCAGCACAGCCAGAATGAACTTGGTCGGTAGCTTGGTCTGGAAATGGTGCTGAGCCGTCTCATCATTCGGCCAATGAAACAATCAAACGACCGCATGGGTATCGCTCTGCTTCACCCGCCCTACAAGGTCCTTGCTTGGCCTTTTTGCCACTTACCCACAATCTCGCAGACGACACCAAACGCCCATCAGGAGTCCGAACTACAGCTAGCAGGCTGGCCTGCAGGGCGAGCGATGCGTGCCAACCGTTCGCCCAATCAACAATTAAGCGATGCAAACAAAGCCCAGCCCAAAAACAGCAAAGCTCGCGCCAACACCACTACAACGGACTGACAGCCCTCGTCAGACCCGGAAAACAAAACCCCGCCAATCAGCGGGGTTTTGTCAGCAAAATGCCAGGCTTATTCCGCCTGCGCCACCAGCGTGCCGTTGTGATTACGGCTCCACTGTGGCAGCAGCGTACCAATCAGCATACCGGCCATGCTGAACAGCAGGCCTGCCAGTTGCGGCGGCCAGAAGGCGGCTTCAGTCCAGGTGTATTCCAGGTAGATCCACGACACCAGGCCAAAGGCGATGGCAACCAGCGCACCCTGGGTGGTCGCACGCTTCCAGAACAACCCGGCAAACAACGGCACTACAGCCGCCACCAGGGTCACCTTGTAGGCATTGCCGACCATCTCGTAGATGCTCGCATCCGAATACAGGGCAAAGCTCAGGGTCGACGCCGCACAGAACACGATGGTGACACGCATCAGCAGCAGGAACTGCTTGTCGTTAAGCACCGGCAAAAAGCGCTTGAGCACGTTCTCGGTCAAGGTCACCGACGGTGCAAGCAAAGTGCCGGATGCGGTGGACATGATCGCCGAAAGCAGCGCACCGAAGAACATGATCTGGGCGAACAGCGGCGTCTTGTCGAGGATCAGCAGCGGAAGAATCATCTGCGAGTCTTCGGTCAGCCACTTCTCGACCAGCGCCGGGTCGATCATCGAGGCGGCGTACACCAAGAAGATCGGCAGCATGCAGAAGCCCAGATAGAACACTGCGCCGGCCATCGAGGCACGCGCCGCAATGTTCTCGCTCTTGGCCGACATCACGCGCTGGTACACGTCCTGCTGCGGGATGGAGCCGAGCATCATGGTCACCGCCGCACCGATAAAGGCAACGATGTCCTTGGGCTCGAAGGCATGCATAAAGGTGAATTTGCCATCGCTGGCGGCCTTGCTGATCACCAGATCGGCGCCACCGGCCATGTCGCTGAACAGCCAGACCAGGTAGATCAAGCCGACCACGATGATGATCATCTGGAAAAAGTCGGTCAGAGCAATCGACCACATGCCCCCGAACAGGGTGTACAGCAGCACGATAAAGGTGCCGAGGAACATGCCCTGGGTGGTACTGATGCTGCCGTCGGAGATGACGTTGAACACCAGGCCCAGCGCAATCAGCTGCGCGGCGATCCAACCCAGATAGGACATGACGATGACCAGGCTGATGATCAGTTCAACCTGCGAGCCGTAGCGCTTCTTGAAGTAGTCGCCGATGGTCAGCAGGTTCATCCGGTACAGCGGGCGAGCGATGATCAGGCCGACCAGGAACAGGCAGCCGAAGGAGCCGAACGGATCTTCGACAATGCCGGCAAAGCCTTCTTCAAGAAAGGTGGCAGGAATGCCCAGCACCGCCTCGGAGCCGAACCAGGTGGCGAAAACCATGGCAGCGACGATGGGGAAGCCCATGCTACGGCCACCGGAGGCGAAATCGCGGGTGTTGTGCACCCGGGTGGAGGCATAGAAACCGATGGCGACAGTCACCAGCAGGTAGAGCGCAACGAACCAGATCAGCATGCTTTCCCGTTCCAAAGACGTCAGCCCACCGCATGCATGGCCCGCACAGACTGCGCAGGACGGAACGATGGGCTACAGGTTTTTGTTATGACCATTCATGACGGGTAGCGCACGCGCCCATCAAGGTCGCGCAGTCTGGCAAATACGTAAAATATGTCAAACAAAAACGACGAAACGTAAGCAGATAATTCGACGAAACGCTCTACACACCTCTGCAACAGACTGTAATCGAAGTAAAAACCAGCCTCACCACACCATTGGCAGTTGTATATTTTTGACAGCAGACCGGCAAACGACTGATCCGAACGACATAAAAAAGCCAGGCACTGGGCCTGGCTTTTCACATCGTCTGCCGCCGAATCAGGCTGGTTTCGCTTCCACTTCCTTGACTCGGAACCATGCCGCATACAATGCCGGCAGGAACAGCAGGGTCAGCGCGGTAGCAACGATCAGCCCACCCATGATGGCGACGGCCATCGGCCCAAAGAACACACTGCGCGACAGCGGAATCATTGCCAGTACCGCCGCCAGAGCGGTCAGCACGATAGGCCGGAAGCGCCGCACGGTGGCTTCGATGATCGCGTGCCAACGATCCATGCCGGCAGCGATGTCCTGCTCGATCTGATCAACCAGAATCACCGAGTTACGCATGATCATCCCCGACAGGGCGATAGTACCGAGCATGGCGACGAAGCCGAACGGCTGACGGAAGATCAGCAGGAACAGGGTCACGCCGATCAGCCCCAGCGGCGCGGTGAGAAACACCATGGCCGAACGTGAGAAGCTCTTCAGCTGCAGCATCAACAGGGTCAGCACCACCACGATAAACAGCGGGACACCTGCGTTGACTGACTTCTGCCCGCGGCTGGAATCCTCCACGGTGCCACCGACGTCCAACTGGTAGCCGTCCGGCAATTGTGCACGCACCGGCTCAAGGGTTGGCAGAATCTGTTTGACCAGGCTGGCCGGCTGTTCCTGGCCGTAAACGTCGGCGCGTACGGTGACCGTTGGCAGGCGGTTGCGGTGCCAGATGATGCCTTCCTCGAAGCCGTACTCCAGGGTGGCGATCTGCGACAGCGGCACGCTGCGGCCATTGTCGGTCGGCACCGCCAGACTTGGCAGCAGGCTGAGCTCCTGACGTTCGCTCACAGTGCCACGCAGGAGGATTTCGATCAGCTCGTTGCCTTCGCGGTACTGACTGACCGGCGAGCCGGTCAGTGAGCTTTGCAGGAAGCGCGACAGATCCGCGGTACTCACACCAAGGGCGCGGGCACGTTCCTGATCGATGTTCAGGCGCACCACCTTGCTGGGTTCTTCCCAGTCCAGGTGCACGTTGGTCACGTGGCTGTTTTCACGCACTTTGTCGGCCACCTGACGAGCCAGCTGACGCACCTCATCGATATGCTCACCAGAAACGCGGAACTGCACCGGATAGCCCACGGGCGGGCCGTTCTCCAGACGCGAGATACGGGTGCGCAGGGTCGGGAACTCTTCTCGCAGCACGTCAATCAGCCAGGTGCGGATCTTCTCGCGGTCGTCGATGCTTTTCGCCAATACCACAAACTGGGCAAAGCTGGCGGCCGGCAGTTGCTGGTCCAGCGGCAGGTAGAAGCGCGGCGAGCCGGTACCAACGTAGGCAACGAAGTTGTCGATGCCTTCATGGCCACTGAGCAACTTCTCCAAACGCTTGGCCTGCTCTTCGGTGGCGGCTAGGGAGGCGCCCTCGCTGAGCTTGAGGTCGACCATCAGTTCCAGGCGGCCGGAGGCCGGGAAGAACTGCTGCGGCACAAAGCGGAACAGCACAATGGAGCCGACAAACAGCGCGATAGTCAGCACGATCACGGTTTTACGGCGGCGTACGCACCACTCTACCGCCGTGCGCACGCGGCGATAGAACGGCGTGCCATAGGGATCGTGCCCGTCGGCGCTGCCGCCATGCTTGGCCGCATGCAGCTTGGCCAGATCGGGCAGCAGCTTGGCCCCGAGGTACGGCACAAACACCACGGCAGCGATCCACGAGACCAGCAAGGCAATCGCCACCACCTGGAAAATCGAGCGGGTGTATTCGCCGGTGCCAGACTGCGCGGTGGCAATCGGCAGGAAGCCGGCGGCGGTAATCAGGGTGCCGGTGAGCATGGGGAAGGCGGTGCTGCTCCAAGCATAACTGGCCGCCTTGATGCGGTCGTAGCCCTGCTCCATCTTGATCGCCATCATTTCCACAGCAATGATCGCGTCATCCACCATCAGGCCCAGCGCCAGCACCAGTGCGCCAAGGGAAATCTTGTGTAGGCCAATGCCGAGGTAGTACATGGCGGCAAAGGTCATCGCCAACACCAGCGGAATCGACAGCGCCACCACCAGACCGGTGCGCAGGCCAAGAGAGAAGAAGCTCACCAGCAGCACGATGATCACCGCTTCGGTGAGCACGCGAACGAACTCGCCGACCCCGGTTTTCACCGCTGCGGGCTGGTCGGAGACCTTGCTCAGCTGCATGCCGGCCGGCAGGGTTTCCTGCAGGCGCGCGAACTCGCCTTCCAGCGCCTCACCCAGCACCAGAATGTCGCCACCGGCTTTCATCGATACAGCCAGGCCAATGGCGTCTTCGCCCATGTAGCGCATGCGCGGTGCGGGGGGATCATTAAAACCGCGTTTAACCTCGGCCACATCGGCGATACGGAAGGTACGGTCGGCCACGCGAATCGGGAAATTGCGGATTTCTTCGACCGTTTCAAAACGCCCGGTGACGCGCAGTTGTACGCGATCAGAGGTCGTTTCAAAGAAGCCCGCCGCCGCTACCGCGTTCTGCTCTTCCAGCGCCTGTTGCACCGCGGCCAGCGGCAGGCCGAGGGTGGCCAGCTTGGTGTTGGACAGTTCGATCCACACCTTCTCGTCCTGCAGCCCGAGCAGGTCGACCTTGCCGACGTCCTTGACCCGCTGCAGCTGCAGCTGGATGCGGTCGGCATAGTCCTTGAGCACGGCGTAATCGAAACCCTCACCGGTCAGTGCGTAGATATTGCCGAAGGTCGTGCCGAACTCATCGTTGTAGAACGGTCCCTGAATGCCCTGGGGCAAAGTATGGCGAATGTCGCTGACCTTCTTGCGCACCTGGTAGAACAGCTCGGGGATGTCCTTGGAGTGCATCGAGTCACGGGCGATAAAGGTCACCTGGGACTCGCCGGGACGCGAGAACGAAACGATCTTGTCGTAGTCGCCGGTTTCCATCAGCTTCTTTTCGATGCGCTCAGTCACCTGGCGCGAGACTTCCTCGGCGCTCGCCCCCGGCCAGTTGGTGCGCACCACCATGGCCTTGAAAGTGAAGGGCGGGTCTTCGCTCTGGCCCAGCTTGGTGTAGGAAATAGCCCCCACCACAGCCAGCAACAGCATGAGATACAGGACGATCTGGCGGTTTCGCAACGCCCAGGCGGACAGGTTGAAATCCATCAGGCTTACTCCTCGACCGCCAGGTTGGCCTTGGCCGTCAGCTGGACAACCCGGTTATCGCGGTCAACCGGACGCACCTGCTGACCTTCGCGCAGCACCTGTCCTCCGGCCGCCACCACCCAATCAGTGGCCTGCAGGCCTTCGAGTACCGGCACGGTCTTTTCGCCATAAGCGCCGATGCGAACATCGGTGCGTTTGAGGGTTGAATCCTTCGGATCGACTACCCAGACGTAGGGCTGGCCCTTCTCCGCCGTCAGTGCCGACAGCGGCACGGCCAGCGGCACATCACCGTTGTGGGCAATAAACACACGGGCGCTCTGGCCCAGCTCCGCCGGCACCTTGCCTTCGACAAAGGCCACTCGAGCAGCGAAGGTGCGCGATTGCGGGTCGGCCGATGGCGACATCTCACGGATGCGCCCCGGGAAACGCTGATCCGGCTGCGACCACAGCTCAACCGCCACTTCCTGACCGACCTTGAAGCGTTCAAAGGCCTGCTCCGGCAGGTTGATCAACACTTCACGCTCGCCATCCGCGGCCAGGGTGAACACAGTCTGCCCAGCGGCGACCACCTGGCCGACCTCGACCATGCGCCGCGCCACCACGCCATCCTGGGAGGCGCGCAGCACGGCATAACCGGCTTGGTTGTTGGCCACATTGAATTCGGCCTTCACCTGTTTCAGGCGCGCCTCCCCGGAGCGGTAGGTATTTTCGGAATTGTCATACTGCGAGCGGCTGACCAAGTTGCGCGCCAGCAGGGTTTTGTAGCGGTCACGCTCGGCGCGCACCAGTTGCAAATTGGCTTCGGCAGCTGCCACCTGAGCACGGATGGCTTCCAGCTGCAGACGCACGTCTTGCGGGTCCAGCTCGGCCAGGGGCTGATCCTTCTTCACCCGCGAGCCGACATCGACCAGGCGCTTGGCCACCTTGCCACCAATGCGGAACGCCAGCTCCGGCTCCAGGCGCGCACGCACCTCACCGGGGTAGGCATCCATCAGGTCGCCAGCCAGTTGTGGCTGCACCACCATGGCCGGCCGCACGGCAACCGCAGCGGGCTCGCTATTGCCGCAGGCAGCGAGCAGCAGAATAAGACTGGCAGGCACAGCAACAGACAGGGCATGACGAAACATGATGACTAACCTTTGCGGAGGCTTTTGAATATTTATACTGCCGGGTATAGTAAAAATAGCAAACTCACTAGTCCAGTATTAAAACGACCAATGCCAAACAAAGTGTTGCCAACCAACGGCCCCGGTCGCCCGAAAGATCTGGCCAAGCGCAAAGCCATTCTGGAAGCGGCGAAAACCCTGTTTCTCAGCAATGGCTATGACGGTAGCAGTATGGATGCGATTGCCGCAGAAGCCGGGGTTTCCAAGCTCACGGTTTATAGCCACTTCACCGACAAGGAGAAGCTGTTTGCCGAAGCGGTGAAATCCAAGTGTGAGGAGCAATTGCCCGAACTGCTGTTCGAGCTGGACGACGAGGTGCCGTTGGCGCAGGCGTTGCTGAACATCGGCCGTGGCTTCAACCTGCTGATCAACAGCCGCGAGTCGGTGGAGCTGCATCGGGTGATGGTGAGCCTGGCCGCGCAGGATTCCAAGCTCTCGCGGGTGTTCTATGACGCCGGCCCACAGCGCGTGCTGCATGGCATGGAAGAACTGCTGCGTCAGGCCGACCAGAGCGGCAAATTGCGCGTACCCGACCCACTGAGCGCGGCGGACCAGTTCTTCTGCCTGATCAAGGGCGGCGCCAACTTCCGCCTGCTGATCGGCTGCGGTGAGGCGCTGCAAGGCGCCGAGGCCGAAGCGCATGTGCGCGATGCGGTCGAGGTATTCCTGCGTGCCTTCCGCGCCGACTAACGCAAGGCGGCGCCAGCGTTACTCGCTGGCGACTTGCAGCTTCTTCTTCGGGTAGATGTCGTAGCGGCTGGATTTACCTTCCAGGACATAGCCCGGCTTGGCGCCCTCAATCAGCGGCGCCTTACGCGGGCGCTTGACCACCACGCGATGGCTGGCCAGCGCCAACGCTGCGTCCAGCAGCGCCGGGGCATCCAGATCATCGCCGACAAACGGCCGGAACAAGCGCATCTCTTTCTTTACCAGCGCACTCTTGTCGCGGTGCGGGAACATCGGATCGAGGTAAATCACCTGCGGTGACTCGCCCTGCCAGGCGCGCATCAGTTCGATGGCATTGCCATTGAACAGCTGCATCTGCGCGGCAATCGGCGCCACATCGCGGTCCAGTGCAGCACGCGCCAGGCCATCTTCCAGCAGCGCAGCAATCAGCGGTTGACGCTCGATCAAGGTCATGCGGCAACCCAGACTGGCCAGCACAAAGGCATCTCGCCCCAGGCCAGCCGTGGCATCCAGCACCGTCGGGCGCACCCCGGCCTGCACCCCCACCGCCTTGGCGATCATCTGCCCGCTGCCACCACCGAATAACCGGCGATGCGCCACCGCACCTTCAACAAAATCCACTTTGACCGGCCCCGGCGCCTGCGGGCCCAGCGCCACCAGCTGCAAGCCGCCCTCGCCCAGCTGCATGGCGAACTCGCTGTCGCCGTCCAGCGGTAAACCCAGACGCGCGGCCCAGGCTTCAGCCGCCGCCTGCAGATGGGGAGCCAGGGCCTGCATACGAATTCTGGCTATTAGCCGCTCATCACTCATCAGAAAATGTGCTCAAAAATTACTCAATTGACCGTTGCAGCGGCCGACAACCTGCTTGAGCGGCATTTTGCCAGACCCGGCAGCATCCAGCCGCACCGAGTTCGTCATGTTCGATGTAATTTCCGCCCCACGCAGCGCCACGCCATCGGCCGCCAACACCAGCTCGATCAGCGAGACGCTGGATGAAGGCAAGCGCGCCTCGCTGGATTACCAGATTCTGCGGCGCACCCTGATGCCCGATGAGGTGGAGGCCGAAGCGCCTGCCAGCCGACCGGAAACGCCCAGCGAACCGCCCGCCATCACCGCCCAGGCCAGCGATTTTCAGGCACTGGCTGCCCAACGCGAACTGGAGCTGAACGTCAGTATCAACGCAGAACCGCAGAAAACCGACCCACTGGTGCTTGATCTGGCCGGCAACGGCTTCAGCACCAGCGGCATCAACCGCTCGGTGCGTTTCGACCTGGATGCCGACAGCACGCTCGACCAGATCAGCGTGCCCACCGGTGACGACGCCCTACTCGCCTATGACCGCAACGGCAACAGCCGCATTGATAATGGTCGTGAGTTGTTCGGCGACCAGAATGGGGCTGCCAACGGCTTTGCCGAACTGCGCAAATACGATGACAACGGTGATGGCCGCATCGACAGCCAGGATGCGATCTTCGAGCGCCTGAGCTTGCTGCGTTTCGATGCTCAGGGCCGGCAGTCGAGCCAGTCGCTAAGTCAGGCCGGCGTCAGCGCCATCGACCTGCACGCACGCGACGTGAAGATAGCCCTGGGTGCCTACGACGAAATCGCCCAACTCGGGCGCTTCGAATTCGCCGACGGCCGCAGCGGTCAGGCTGCAGACCTGCTGCTCGCGCAACGCTGATCAGCGACCCGCAGCGATGTGTTTAAACCGGTTCAGAGCAGACCCAGCTGCTCGACCGACTCTTCTGCCTGCACTGCCGACAATGCAGGCAAGCTTGGCAAACGCCGCATCAGCTGCTGATGAAAACGCTGCGCCAGCTGGGGCGCTAGGCGGTTGTCCGAGGTGTGCAGAAAGACGTAGGGTGTACGCCCCTCTTCAATCCAGCTCGCCACCTTGTCCAACCAGGGTGCCATAAACGGATCATTGGCCAGCAGCTCGGGATGGCCAATAAAGCGCAGCTGCGGGGCCTGGCTAAAGGCCGTTGGCCGCAGCGGCAGGCGCGGCTTCTTGGCCTGCGCATGCAACACCGCCGGTGCCATGGACACACAGCTGAACAGCGCCCGCGAATCCAGGCAGATGCGCTCGATACCACTCCCATGTAGCAGACGATTGAGGCTACGCTCCTCCTCGCCCTTGGCAAAGAACGCTGAATGACGGACCTCGACAGCCAATTCCGCGCCCTGCCAGGGCTCGATAAAAGCACGCAGTTCAGCCAACCGCTGCGGACCGAAGCTTGCCGGCAGCTGCAGCCAGAACGGCGCAACCCGCTTACCCAGCGGAGCCAGCAAGCGGCGGAAATCCTCGGCGGCGCTCAGCTGGTCTCGCAGATCGCCGTTATGGCTGATCTCTCGCGGCAGCTTGGCGCAAAAACGCAGATGCGCTGGCATGCGCTCGGCCCAACGCGCCACAGTCTCAACAGAAGGCGCGGCGTAGAAGGTGGTGTTGCCCTCAACAGCATTGAACACCTGCGCATACAACGGCAGAAAATCGGTATTGCGACTGCCCTCTGGATACAAGGAGCCGCGCCAGGCGGGCTCGCTCCATGACGGGCAACCGAGGTAGTAAGGCAACATTAATTTGCAGACCGTTGGCAAAGGTAGCGAACGAAGACCAGGCAAGGCGAGATCGGCTGAGGGAGCGCAGTGTACGAGTGGTACATGAGCACGACGAGACTGATATCAACGCGGCGTGGCCAAGTGCAGTAGTTTCGCAAGGGGCTTCTTAGGCGTAGAGGTCGAGGCCCATAACCTGCTGGGCATCCGTCTCGCTGGCGAAACTGGCGGTGGTGCTGTAGCTGGCCAAGGCCTGGGCGGCGCGGTTGTTCAGCGGCGGCTGGTACAGCTGGTCTTGCAAGCGCGATGGCAGGTTGTCGCTGCTGGCATTGCTGGCCTCAACCCGGCGCGGTTGAGCAATGGTTTCTAGGCCCTGGGTGCTGGCGGGTGCCGTTGGCTGCTCACGACGCTCCTCAACTTCGCGCTGCGCTTCGCGAAATGGCGTAACCGCAGAGCCCGGGCGGGCACTGCGGTCTGGCGAATAGGAGGAAGTAAAACCGTCGATACGCATCAATTACTGCTCGGCTACTTGGCCAATGATGGACACAGGTGATGGCAATTTAGCCCCAGCCGGGCAGCTTGGCAATCAAGCAACCGCCACGCGGCAATAGGCACGACAGAAGGCGCCGCCGAGGCCAGCCTCAGACCGCCGTTTTCGGCGTGGCCACCTGATCACGCAGGTAAACAGGCTGTGCCTGATCTGCGCCCACTGCTTCACCACGGGCCCAGGCAAAGCGCGCCAGACTGAGCAGGTCTTCGGCGTGTGGCAACATGGCTGCATCCTGCCCACTGACTGCAACCGGGAGGCGTGCAGCAAAGGTTCCCCAGCCCGTACCCGCACCGAACCAGTCGCCCGCCGCATCACGCGGCAGTCCGGCCCGCTCGGGTGCCACTACGGCTTCGATACCGGCCAGGCGCATTTCGCCCTGCTCCGCGCGGTAGCAACCCCAATAGACTTCATCCATGCGCGCATCGATGGCTGCAGCCACCTGCTGGACGCCGTGTTCACGCAGGCTGCGCTGCGCCAGCACGGCCAGGTTGGACACCGGCAGCACCGGGCGCTCCAACGCAAAGGCCAGGCCCTGCACCACACCAATGGCAATCCGCACACCGGTAAAGGCGCCCGGACCACGGCCAAAGGCAATCGCATCGAGCGCTGAAAGCGATACCTCAGCATCCGCCAGCAGCTGCTTGATCATCGGCAGTAGACGCTGAGCATGCAGGCGCGGAATGACTTCGTAATGACTGAGCACCTGGCCGTTATGCAGCAGCGCAACAGAGCAGGCTTCGGTGGCGGTATCCAGGGCCAGGAGAGTGGTCATTGCATTCGGACAGGTGACAAAATGGACGGGCATTAGACCGGCTTGAGGCATTTTTTTCCAGCGCAATCACTGCCGCTCGCGCCTGTAATACCGTCAAAATGTTTGCGCCAAGCGGCTGCAGCGAGCCGGATCCGGCCCGCTGCAGCCTGAACAGACGGACTTACCAGGCCTCGATCACGGTCTTGGCGTCCCAACCCTGTAGCGGCGCCTTGGACCAGGTACCGTAGCTGGCATTAGGGAAGACGATCCACTCGGTGCCCCACTTGCCGGCTTCAGCAGCGACAGTGGCACGCTGATCGGCCAGTGGCGTCTTGCGGAAACGCGCATCGAAGTCATGCAGGGTGTCGCCCAGCAGCAGCACGATCTGATGATCAGCACTGACGATAGCGCGACGCTCCACCTTGGGTGGACCCAGCAGTAGCACGCTGTCTTCGGAAATCTGCGGCAACCCCAGCTTGCTCAGCGTGGCCAGGGTGTACTTCTTCTGCTTATCGGCGCGATCGGAGATGTAGCGAATGGTCACCCCAAGCTTGTCGGCATGCTCAAGAAATTGCTTCGCCCCCGGAATCAGCGCGGGGGTACCGTCACGCTCCCAAGGCAGCCAGGTGTCCCAGGCGTCATAGGTGTGACAGTTGGCCAGATCACGCGCCAGCAGCGCGCTGTTATCAATGACGGTTTCATCCAAGTCGGTGACGATGGCCAGCTTGGACGGATCTTTCGCCGCAGCCACCGCCGCATCCAATTTCAGGGTAGCGATGTTGTAGGCCTGTAACTGCAGGGCCTGAACTTCCGCCGATTGCTGCTGGAAACGCAGGCCCATGGTGAACTCGGCAACACTGCAATCGGTCTTGGGCTTCACTGCAGAGTCGGCAAAAGCTGCAGGACTCCCCACCAGCACTAATGCAAGGCCCAACCAGATGGCACTCTTTGCTGTTTTCTCGGTCATTGGACGCGCTCTCTTCCTTAGTTTGAGTCAAGGCTTGATGTCTACCCCTTCAGCCTGGTATAGACCAATCGAATGCTAACTCAGGCGAGCGAGGTTACTGTTCTATGAACGACGCTCAGCGAGTCCAGCGCGCCAAGCGCAGAAACGACAACGGCCCGCATAAGCGGGCCGTTGACTGACTGCAGCAAGGCTTAACTGAGCGCAGCGAGCACCTTAGCAGTGATCTCGTCGACCGAGCCAACGCCAGCGATGGCACTGTACTTCGGCGTGCCTTCAGCGGCGGCGAGTTTCTGGTAGAAATCTACCAGCGGCTTGGTCTGCGAATGGTAGACAGACAGGCGATGACGCACGGTTTCTTCGGTGTCGTCCTTGCGCTGCACCAGATCTTCGCCGGTCGCATCGTCCTTGCCTTCGACTTTCGGCGGGTTGTAGACGATGTGGTAGACGCGACCGCTGGCCTCGTGCACACGGCGACCAGCAATGCGACCGACAATTTCTTCGTCGTCAACAGCGATCTCAACCACATTGTCGATGACCACGCCCGCTTCTTTCAGGGCTTCAGCCTGAGGAATGGTGCGCGGGAAACCATCGAAGAGGAAGCCATTGGCACAATCGGCCTGGGCAATGCGCTCCTTGACCAGATTGATGATCAGGTCATCAGAGACCAAACCACCGCTGTCCATCACGCTCTTGGCTTTCAGACCGAGTTCGGTGCCCGCTTTGACCGCAGCACGCAGCATGTCGCCGGTGGAGATTTGCGGAATACCAAATTTCTTGGTGATGAAACCAGCCTGGGTACCTTTGCCGGCACCGGGCGCCCCCAGCAGAATCACGCGCATCGATGTGCTCCTCAAGATTTAAGTAAAAATCGTCGGACTCGCCTCGTGGGGCCAATCTCAGAATTGTCCGGGCAACGCTGCCAGCATGGGCCAGAGTGCCGAAAGGCCGCTCAAGATACACAGCACACCCATAGCGCACAAGCCACCGAAAGTCGGATACGCCCATGAGCAAGGTAAGCCCCAGGCAGCGCTGCCAGTGACTTGCCGGGCCTGCTGCGCCACACGCTGGCATGCCCGGCTATGCGCCTCAACCCGTGTTGCGCAACCCAGCCGCGATACCCGCCACACTGACCAGCAGAGCCTGTTCCAGAGGGCTGTCAGCCTGATTGTCACGTGACCGTGAACGTGCCAGCAGTTCGGCCTGGAGCAGGTGCAACGGATCCAGGTAGGTGTTGCGCACACTGATCGACTCCAGGGTTTCCGGACTGTGCGCCAGCAGCTGCGACTGACCGGTCAGCCCCAGCACCGCGACCAATGCCTGCGACAATAGGCCGCGCAGATGCGCCCCCAGCGGCTGCAGGGCCGACTCGACCAGGCGCTGGTCATACAGCAAGGCGATGGACTCGTCGGCCTTGGCCAGCACCATCTCGAGCATGTCGATACGGGTGCGGAAGAACGGCCAGTGCTCACGCATTTGCCCGAGCAACTCGCCTTCGCCGCGCTGAAAAGCGTTGCCCAGCGCCGCCTCCCAACCCAGCCAGGCAGGCAGCATCAGGCGCGTTTGCGTCCAGGCGAAAATCCATGGAATCGCCCGTAGGCTCTCGACACCGCCCTCACGGCGCTTGGCCGGGCGGCTACCCAGCGGCAATCGACCCAGCTCCTGCTCCGGCGTTGCCTGGCGGAAATAGGCAACAAACTGCGGATGCTCGCGCACCACCGCGCGGTAGGCACTGACGCCATCGCTGGCCAGTTTGTCCATCAGCTCGCGCCAGGCCGGCTCCGGACTGGGCGGCGGCAACAAGGTGGCTTCCAGCACCGCCGCTAGATAAAGATTGAGGTTCTGTTCGGCGATATCCGGCAGGCCGAATTTGAAACGAATCATTTCACCCTGCTCAGTGGTGCGGAAACGCCCCATCACCGAGCCCGGCGGCTGCGACAGAATCGCCGCATGGGCCGGGCCACCGCCGCGCCCCACCGTGCCGCCGCGGCCGTGGAACAACAGTAACTCGACATCCTGCTCGCGGCACGCCTGCACCAGGGTCTCCTGGGCACGGTACTGCGCCCAGGCTGCTGCGGTGGTGCCGGCGTCCTTGGCCGAGTCGGAGTAACCGATCATCACCTCCTGCGGCCCATGCAAGCGCGCACGATAGCCATGCAGCGCCAGCAACCGGCTGATCACCGGGCCGGCGTTGTCCAGATCGGCCAGGGTTTCGAACAATGGCACCACGCGCATCGGCCGTTGCAACCCGGCTTCCTTGAGCAACAGCTGCACCGCCAGCACATCGGAAGCCGCACCGGCCATGGAAATCACGTAGGAACCCAGTGATGCCGCCGGCGCCCGCGCTACTTCACGACAGGTGGCCAGCACCTCCTCAGTTTCCCCGCTAGGTTTGAAGTGCCCCGGCAGCAGCGGCCGGCGGTTCTCCAGCTCTTTCAGCAAAAACACCAGGCGCGCCTCTTCATCCCACTCGGCGTAGCGCCCCAGACCGAGGTAATCGGTGATTTCGCTCATGGCGGCGGCGTGGCGGCTGGAGTCCTGCCGCACATCCAGACGCGCCAGGAACAGGCCAAAGGTCGCCGCGCGGCGCAAGCAATCGAGCAGCGGGCCATCAGCAATCACGCCCATGCCGCATTCATGCAGCGACTGGTAGCACAGGGTCAGTGGCTCCAGCAGCTCACGGTTGTCCTGCAACACGGCTGCAGGTGCTGGGATCTGCTCATGCAGAGCCGCCTGAGCCCAGCTGCGGGTGGTGCGCAGGCGCTCACGCAGTTGCTTGAGCAGGCTGCGATAGGGCTCGGCGCTCTCGCCTACCCGCGCCAATAATGCCGGGCTGGCCTGTTGCATGGACAACTCGGCAGCCAGATTATCGACATCGCGCAAATACAAATCCGCCGCCATCCAGCGCGCCAGCAGCAGCACTTCGCGGGTGACAGCGGACGTGACATTCGGGTTGCCGTCACGGTCACCGCCCATCCAGGAGGCAAAACGAATCGGCGCAGCATCCAGCGGCAGGTGCAACCCAGTGGCGCTGTGCAGCACCTGATCGGCCTTGCGCAGCACATTAGGGATGGCATGCCAGAGCGAATGCTCAATCACCGCAAAGCCCCATTTGGCTTCATCCACCGGACTCGGCCGGCTGCGGCGGATTTCCTCGGTATGCCAGGCTTCGGCAATCAGCCGTTGCAGGCGCTGTTTGACCTGCTCACGCTCGCCTGCCGAGAGGTCGCTGTGGTCGCCGGCGGCCAGCTGTTCGGCCATCGCATCGTATTTCTGGATCAGCGTGCGCCGCGCCACTTCGGTGGGGTGCGCGGTCAGCACCAGCTCAATATCCAGGCGACCAAACTGGCGAGCCAGCGCCTCGCCCTTGTGGCCGTTGCTGGATAGCCGCTGCAGCAGTTCTGCGAGGATATTGTCCTCAAACGGCTCCGGCTCACCCGGCGCGCGGCGCCGCACGCGATGGTACTGCTCGGCAATATTGGCCAGATTAAGGAACTGGTTGAATGCCCGCGCCACTGGCAGCAGTTCGTCATCATCCAGCTGGTTCAGGGTTGCACTGAGTTGCTCAGCGCCCTGTGAGGAGCCGCGGCGCGAGGCCTTGGCGCCCTTGCGAATACGCTCAATCTTGTCGAGAAAAGCTGCACCGTGTTGCAGGCTGATGGTGTTACCCAGGAGCTCGCCGAGTTGGTGAACGTCCTCGCGCAGGCGCGCGTCGATTTCTGCCATGACTATTGCCTCCACTGATCCTGCATTCAGAGTGCCCAGCGCGCCAACTTCTTACAAGTGCGCGACGCTTTTGCCGCACGGACCGGAGCAGGCACTAGTCTCAGTTAAGCAAGCCTGGCCCAGACTTACTGGGCGAATACGGAACAGAGATGAGGTCATCATGAAGATTCGCGAGCTTGTTCAGCACTGGCAGGAAAACGCCCGCGGGCGCCTGAGCGTCACGCCCTATCAAATACGACTCGACCTGGAAACCGCTGCACGCCTGGCAGCATTGCAGGAGATGTACCCCAAACATCACGTGGAGGAACTGCTCGGAGAGTTACTGGGTGCCGCACTGGACGAGCTGGAAGCCAGCCTGCCCTACGTCAGGGGCAGTAAAGTGGTGGCCACCGATGAACACGGTGATCCGTTGTATGAAGACATCGGCCTGACACCACGCTTCCTCGCGCTGTCGCGCCGGCATCTGCAGCGCCTCAACGAACAGCAGAGCCGCGCGAGCTAAGCGTTACTGAGCCGGGTTGCAGCGCACAGCCTGTTTGCGCTGATCGACCAGTACACCACTAAGGCCCTTCTGCTCCAGATCAAACAGCACCAGCACGCCATCGATGCACTGGGCGACCTGGCTAGCGGGTTTGACCGAGACCTTGTAGTCCTCGCCCGGTACGGTCTTGAGCATGGTGAACTCGGCCAGCAGCAGGGCATCTTCCGGCTTGGCCACATGCAGGTAGCCGTAGTAACCGAGCACAGCCACCGTGGCGCAGATGCTGCCAATAGCGGTGAGGATCAGCGGGATAGGATTTACTTCACTCATGACGGGCTCTCGGAGTTATCGGTTGGCGGGCTGAGCAACAGGCGGCGCAGCTTGCTACAAACCCATGCGCCTGCAAAGCCCCAGATTGCCGCATCACTTGCCGCCGGCGCGGACTTCTTCGCGGGCCTTGAACGTGGCCTCATAGATGCGCTCGGCCAGCCGCGAGAACGGCAGGCTCTGCACCCATACGGTGCCCGTGCCCTTGAGCGTGGCCAGCAGGATGCCTTCGCCACCGAACAGCATGCTTTTCAGGCCACCGGCCAGGGCAATGTCATATTCAATGCCCTGGGTAAAGGCCACCAGGCAGCCAGTGTCCAGACGCAAAGTTTCGTTGTTCAGTTGCTTGCGAATCACCGTGCCGCCGGCATGCACAAAGGCCAGGCCGTCGCCTTCGAGCTTTTGCAGGATAAAGCCTTCGCCGCCAAAGAAACCGGCCCCCAGACGCTTGTTGAAACTGATGCCCACCGCCGTGCCGTAGGCGGCGCAGAGAAAGGCGTCTTTCTGGCAAATCAGCGTACCGCCATGCTCAGCCAACTGAATCGGCACCACGGTGCCGGGATAAGGCGCGGCAAACGCCACCCGCGCCTGGGTTTTACCGGCATTGGAGAAGTGCGTCATAAACAGCGACTCCCCAGTGAGCATGCGTTTTCCGGCACTCCACAGTTTGCCCAGCACGCCGCTGGCGGCACCATCACCCATGCGCGTTTCAAAGCGGATGCCGTCAGTCATGTAGTTCATCACTCCGGCTTCGGCGATCACCGTTTCGCCCGGATCGAGAATGACCTCCACGCTCTGCGCGCTGGCGCCGAGGATTTCGTAATCGAGTTGATGGCTGGGCATATTGGCTCCTGGCAATTAGGCGACGACTCGGTGAAGGCTCCCCGGGCTTCATCCGGGCTACGAATCGTCTATTAAAGGGTTAGGCGCGTCACGAGCGAAGGTCGTGCGCAACGCTGCATACCCGAGCGCAGTAGCGCCTAGAGGATGTTGGCGTAGTCGGCTTCGATCCGATCAAGACTCAGGTGATTGAGGAAGTTGGAGAAGCACATCCAGGCCGACAGCGAGTTGAGGTCGCTGAACTGCGGTGGCAGGTACTTGGGCGCAACAACCAGCCCTTCATCCACCAGTTTGCGCAGGGTGCGCATGTCTTCCAGGGTGGTCTTGCCACAGAACAGCAGCGGGATCTGTTCCAGTTTGCCTTTGCGCACGGCCAACTGGATGTAGTTGTAAATCATGATAAAGCCTTTCAGGTAGGACAGGTCCTTGGTGAAAGGCAAGCCATTGGGGGTCGAACCGCGAAACACCCGGTTGGCGTTGCTGTAGCTGTCTTCCTGGGTAAAACCCTGCTCGCGGTAGAAATCGAAGACCTGCAGGAAATCTGCGCCCTCCTCGGCCATATGGATGGCACGGGTGCGGTTGGTCAGTTTGCGCAAACGGGTTGGATAAGAGGCGAAGGTGATCACTTCCATCAAAATCGCCAGCCCCTCCTGGGTCACGGTGGATGAGGGCGGGCCCTTAGCCAGAAAGGTGCAGATCGGCTGATTCAGCCCATTTAGGGTGGTGGCCACATGCACCAGGCCCTCATGCACTTCCAGGGCGCGCACATCGCGCTCGTTAAACATCGCGTCGCTGCGAATCTTGATGTAGTCAGCACCGGCGGCAGCGTCAGCGAGGATACCGTCGGACTCGAACACGCGAATGGTGCTCTCCGCCTCACCAAACACCTTGTTCAGGCGCTGCTGCAGCAGGTTGACCGCATCTTTGGCACTGAGGTTCTTGGCCTCGTCCTTGAGGTCGCCACGTTTGTCGATGTTGTTGAGAAAGTCGGAAAACATCATGCCCAGGTCGGCCAGTGTCGGGTCACCGGCATGGAAGGCATCGGAAGCCGCGCCATACAGTTCCTGGCTGATCATGCCGAAATCCTCGGTGCCGCGTGCCTCGAGCATGCGGATAACCATGCGGTACTCGCGACACATACGCCGCATGATCTGCCCGACCGGATTGAACTGACCGAGCTGGCGAGTGATATCCCGCTCGATGTTCTGGAACTCCAGTTTCTTTGCGGCAGCATCGAACGCCAGGGGCCGACTGGCGTAATAACCACGCTCTACTTTGGGCAGCTGCTTGCCCTTGTGCTTGAGAAACTCACTGCGGATCGAGTCGTCCCACTTCACCGCATCAAGGACACGGATGGGCGTCTGCGCCTCAACAATCCGGTCAGACAGAGCACGTACGATTAGTTGATAGCCGTCCAAACCGGTATGGCTGTTCATCATTAATCACCCGCGCGCTGATAACGCGCCACTTCGATAAAAACATCCGAGTTGGCCTGATCATCGAGGTAACCGAACACCTGCTCCAGCGGGCTGCTGATCAACACACCATCGCCTTCCGCGGCCGCAATCACTTCGCCCTCAAGCGTGCCCAGCTCCAACTCCTGGAGAATCCGGTCGACATCCAGGTTGTAAATAACCAGTTCATTACCGGTGGTCAGCTCAAAGCCGGCGATAGCAAAGTTGGCCCCCATACGTTTCGGCAGACCGGCTGACAGATACCAGCGGCGACCATGATGAGCCACGGTAAAACCATATTCCTCAACGCTGTCGAGGTTATCCAGGCTGTCGACATAGGCCCGCGCCTTGTACACGTTGGAACCGGCGCGGGTGATCTGCAGGTAAAGCTGCTCACCCCACTCGTTCTTACGCGACCACTCGCCAAGCAGGGGGATTGGGGCTGCTTCATTGGCCGGTATCGGGTCCTTGAAGGTCACCAGACAGCCACCCAGTAACAGAAAGGACACGGCAAGCAGCGCGCGCCAGGCGTTCATTCAGCTCTCCTTGTGAACGGATTGAGCGGGCCGACAAGTCTGTCAGAGGCCCAGTACCAGATGCATATAACGTTTAAGCATGGCCAACATATCTTCACTGTCCAGATGGTCGATACCATCGAGCAGCCCCTGATACTCCATGCGCACAATAATCGCCGTCAATAGCTTGGCATCCTGTTCGGCCTGCTGCGAGCCCAGCACCTCGAAGAAGTGCGTCACGCCTTGCAGCAGAATCTGCCGATGAGCCCGCAGCAAACCATGCAATCGCGGGTTGAGCAGTGCTTCCTGCTGGAAGGCCTGTTCGGCCAGCAGATACTCGCGTCGCGTAAGTAATTGTTGGCGCACATATTCCACGGCCAAGCGGGCGATTTCATTGGCCAGGCGACGACGCGCCTCGGCGCTACCATCCAGACGGCTTACCTGCTCGCGCAGCAAGCCTTCGGTACCACTCCAGAACTGCCCCATGTGCGCAGCACTGCGCTCGACAAACTGGGCAAAGGTGTCAGTGATCAGGTCGTTGATGTCTTTGAAGTAGTAGGTCGTCGCCGACAAGGGCACATCGGCCTCCGCCGCCACTGCACGGTGACGAACGGCACGCACACCGTCACGCACAATAATACGCATGGCAGCATCGAGAATGGCCTGGCGCCGTTGCTCACTGCCCTGACGGCTGGCTTTGCGCCCCTGATACTGCACGCTCTCGACTACAGCATTGGCAATCAGGGTGGCACTCTCTGGCGCGGGTTTGGCTGTCACAACAAGACAATCCTCTGTCGATTCATCACGTTACTTATCACTTAGTCAGTCAGCGGGGAAAATAATCCACTGGCTGATCATAAAAAACCAGGCAATAAAAAGCCGCCCGGAGGCGGCTTGTAGGTATCAGGCCTGCGGGCGCATGTGCGGGAACAAGATCACATCACGAATCGATGGTGAATTGGTCAGCAGCATCACCAAACGGTCGATCCCGATGCCCTCACCCGCTGTCGGCGGCATGCCGTACTCCAGGGCACGGACGAAGTCGGCGTCGTAGTGCATGGCTTCATCGTCACCAGCGTCCTTGTCAGCCACCTGCTGCATAAAGCGCTCGGCCTGGTCTTCCGCATCGTTCAGCTCGGAGTAGGCGTTGGCGATTTCACGGCCACCGATAAACAACTCGAAACGGTCGGTCACGCTCGGATCATCGTCACTGCGACGCGCCAGTGGCGAGACTTCGAACGGGTAACGGGTGATGAAGTGTGGCTGCTCCAGCTTGTGCTCGACCAGCTCTTCGAAAATCATCACCTGCAGTTTGCCCAGGCCTTCAAAGCCGAGCACCTTGGCACCGGCTTTTTTGGCGATGGCGCGAGCGGTGTCGAGGTCGTTGAGGTCGGCCGCGCTGATGTCCGGGTTGTACTTGAGGATCGAGTCGAACACCGACAAGCGCACAAACGGCTCGCCGAAGTGGAACACCTTGTCGCCGTATGGCACGTCGGTGGTGCCCAGCACCAGCATGGCCAACTCACGGAACAGTTCTTCGGTCAGGTCCATGTTGTCTTCGTAATCGGCGTAGGCCTGGTAGAACTCGAGCATGGTGAACTCGGGGTTGTGCCGGGTCGAAACACCTTCGTTACGGAAGTTGCGGTTGATCTCGAAGACCTTCTCAAAACCACCGACCACCAACCGCTTGAGGTACAGCTCCGGGGCGATGCGCAGGAACATCTGCATGTCCAGCGCGTTGTGGTGTGTCTCGAACGGTTTGGCGGCTGCACCACCGGGGATGGTTTGCAGCATCGGCGTTTCCACTTCAAGGAAATCGCGTTTCATCAGGAAGCTGCGGATGTGCGCAATCACTTGCGAACGCACGCGGAAGGTGTGGCGTGTTTCCTCGTTGACCATCAGGTCGACGTAACGCTGGCGATAGCGCTGTTCGGTGTCGGTCAAGCCGTGGTGTTTGTCCGGCAGTGGGCGCAGTGACTTGGTCAGCAGGCGCACGTCGGTCATTTCCACGTACAGGTCACCCTTGCCGGAACGAGCCAGGGTGCCAACTGCAGAGATAATGTCGCCCAGGTCCCAGTGCTTGATCGCTTCCAGGGTTTCGGCCGGCAGAGCCTTGCGGTTAACGTAGACCTGGATACGCCCAGTCATGTCCTGAATCACCATGAACGAGCCACGGTTGAGCATGATGCGCCCCGCCACCTTGACGGGAATGGCCGCCTCAGCCAGCTCTTCCTTGGTTTTCTCGGCGTACTGCTTTTGCAGATCAGCACAGTAGTGCTCACGACGGAAATCGTTCGGGAAGGCGTTGCCCTGCTCACGGATAGCGGCAAGCTTTTCCTTGCGCTGGGCAATCAGCTTGTTTTCTTCGTGCTGCCCGTCTTCGTGGGAAGAGGCGTGCGGGTCAAGTTGTTGGTCGCTCATGGTCATCGGTTTCCGTCACAGGGTCGTTGCCGCCCTCTGCTGGAGGGCGGAATCGAAAGGTATTACAGGCCTTGTTTGAGGCTGGCCTCAAGGTACTGGTCGAGGTCGCCATCGAGAACCTTCTGGCAGTCGCTGCGTTCAACGCCGGTACGCAGATCCTTGATGCGCGAGTCATCAAGCACGTAGGATCGAATCTGATGGCCCCAGCCGATATCCGACTTGGAGTCTTCCAGCGCCTGGGACGCCGCGTTGCGTTTCATCATTTCCAGCTCGTACAACTTGGCCCGCAGCATCTTCATGGCGGTGTCCTTGTTGGCGTGCTGCGAGCGCTCGTTCTGGCACGCCACCACGGTATTGGTCGGTACGTGGGTGATACGTACCGCCGAGTCGGTGGTGTTGACGTGCTGACCACCCGCGCCGGAGGAGCGGTAGGTGTCGATGCGCAGGTCAGACGGGTTGATCTCGATCTCAACCTTGTCGTCGATCTCAGGCGACACGAACACCGCCGAGAACGAGGTGTGGCGACGCGCGCCAGAGTCGAAGGGGCTCTTGCGCACCAGCCGATGCACGCCAATCTCGGTGCGCAGCCAGCCGAAGGCGTACTCGCCCTTGATGTGCACGGTGGCACCTTTGATACCGGCCACTTCGCCTTCAGAAAGCTCGACGATCTCGGCGCTGAAGCCGCGCTTATCAGCCCAGCGCAGGTACATACGCAGCAGGATGTTGGCCCAGTCTTGCGCCTCGGTGCCGCCGGAACCGGCCTGGATATCCAGGTAGCAGTTGTTCGGGTCCATCTCGTGGCTGAACATGCGGCGGAATTCCAGCTTCTCGAGGATGCCGCGCAGGCGCTCGAGTTCACTGACGATATCGCTTACAGCCGCTTCATCATCCTCTTCGACAGCCATGTCGAGCAGGTCACGGGAATCGGCCAGGCTGCTGGTCAGATCGTCGATGGTTTCGACGATCTGCGCCAGCGTGGCGCGCTCACGGCCCAGGCTCTGGGCGTATTCGGGCTTGTTCCAGACGTTCGGGTCTTCGAGTTCGCGGTTTACTTCGACCAGACGATCATGCTTGTGATCGTAGTCAAAGATACCCCCGAATAGTCTGGGTGCGCTCGGACAGGTCCTTGATGCTATTAAGGATCGGGTTGATTTCCATGACTGGCAGCACTCGTAGGTCAAACTTTCGGAAAAGCCGGTGAGTATAACGCAGTCACTAGTCACCTGGCAGCCCGCAATCGCCTGCCTCACACCGCGGCACAGACCAACGGCGCTCTATACACAACACCAACCACAGCTAAGCCTTTTGCCGCAGGAGTCGTCGTGTCGCATGCGCTCATCGCAGAGCATGCGCAGCCGATTTGCCATTCTGATTGCACTGTTGGTCGCAGGGCTGAGCTGGCTGCAGGGCACCTTGATCAGGTATGACACCAGCCAACGCATCCGCCAGGAAGTGGGACTGCACCTGGCCGAAATCTCCTACATGGTGATTGCGCGCCTGGATCATGATGTACAAAGCCGAGCGGCCATGCTGCAGGTCATTGGCCACCTGCGCGTTCTCAGGCAGCCCTACAATGTGTCCGATGGCGTCCATTTCTGGAGCGTTTGAAGAGCGAGTTGCCCAGCATCGCCTGGAGCGGATTCAAGGCCCCACAGGGTGCAGTGATTGCCTCCAGCAACGGTGGCGCCCCGTGGCCGCCGGACAGCAGCAATCTGGCTGAAGCTCTGGAACAGGTAGATCAAGCCCTTTACCGTACCCAACACGCCCGCAAGAACTGCGCAGTTTTGCATGGTGCCTAAGGTTATTGCGCGTGCAAGCGCTGTAGTTGGCCAGCCAATTCAGCCGCGTGCCGCTCGATAACCAGCGGCACCAGGTTTTCACTGTAATCCAGCAGACGTGGGTAGATGAATTTCCAACGTGTCGAAGCACGTTGCAGCCGCTGACGCGCTGGCTCATCGGCCAGTTCACCATTCAAGCTGAGCAACTCGGCTTCGACTTGCTTGGCCAGCACGTCAATATCCTGATTCAGGTAGTGCTGCTGTTGCTCCGGCAGAGTTTCTATATCACCGACATAGGCACGAGCGGTGTAGCGCGCAGCCAGGTATTGCACCTTGGCCGGCAGACTCTGCAAGCGCTGGTCGGCAGCCGATAGTGGCTGCGCCAGACCTTTGAGCAATTGCTGCTCGATTGATTCCAGAGCCGCAATCAGTTCACGCTGAGCCTTGCTGTACTGGAAGTTGAATTCCCACGGCAGGTCCGGTTCGCCGGGCTTGTAGGCCAAGGTCTGCTCGACCAGAGCGGTAAAGGCCGCCAGAGGTGCCTGCAGCTGCTCCATAGCCAACCGAGCCGAATCGGACTGGGCCTGCGCCTGCAGGGTAGCCAGGCTTTCGCGCAGCTTGCCCAGATCAGCCTGCACCTTGGCCGCCAGTTCGGCATGCCCACCCTCACCGCGATGAATGAACAGGTCCGTACTGGTGCGGAATACCTGCACCTGGGCCTGCTGCACCTGGACCAACGCCACGCCGGGCGAAGCCTGCAACATCGAACTGAAGAGAACCATCGCCAGGCTCAGCAGACAATTTGTGTAGGTGCAGCGCATCGGGCATCCATCCATTGCGGGGAAAACGCCGATTATAGGGGGGCCGCAGGGCAGCGGCCAGAACCCTTAACCCAGGTGTACAGGCTTCACAGACTCAGCCTTGTACCAGTTCCTGGCGCACCTGTGCCTCGAGTTCGCTCTTGAGCGCTGGATCCAGCTTGAGCTGACGAGCCAGCTCTTCCAGGTAGGCACGCTCCATAAAGTGCTCTTCATCCACCATCAGCACGCTGGCCACATACATTTCCGCAGCCATTTCCGGCGTACTCGCCGCCCGGGCAATGTCAGCCGGGTCCAGCGGCTTGTTCAACTCAGCCTGCAACCAATGCTGCACATCAACATCATGGGTAAGTTTGATGAGCTCACCTTCGATTAACTCGCGCTCACGGGCATCCACATGGCCGTCAGCCTTGGCTGCGCCGACCAGCGCCTTGAGAATGGCCTGACTGTGCAACTCGACCTGCGGTGCTGGCAGACGATCCAGGGTTTGCGGCTCGGCCTGAGGCGCGCTGGCCTGCTGCGCCTGCCAGTTGCTATAGGCCTTGTAGGCCACCACGCCAAGCGCCGCCAACCCACCATAGGTGAGGGCTTTACCGCCCATCTTGCGCGCACTCTTGTTACCCAGCAGCAGTCCCAATGCACCTGCCGCCAACGCACCACCACCTGCTCCTTTGAGCAAGGTGCCGAGATCGCCGCCTTGCCCGCCTTTGGCCACCCCACCCAACAGACCGCCCAGGCCGCCAGGGGAGGCACCACCGGACTTCTGCTGCAGCAGGTCCTGGCCCGATTTCAGCAACTGGTCAAGCAATCCACGGGTATTCATCACGCGCTCTCCATCAACATGGTGTGGCAAGACAGACCGATTCTAAAGAGCAAGGTTTCCGCCCACCTAACGCCAGATTGCTTCGAAAGATTGCCAAACGCTGACAAAAGCGACTGTTCGTCGGTTAGCCGTCACAAACCTGTCAAAGAGTGGTCGTGATCACACTTTCACCGTAGTCGTTCTATATTTGACGCCGATAGGATGGCACTTCAGAAAAACGCTACGGCAAAAGGCTATCAAGAGCCTACGCCAGAGACTTCGCCCATGGCGCATGCCACATCTCAGCCCGCGCATCGCCTGCTGCTCAGCCTGCTCGCTTGTTGCTGGCTGTACAGCCCGTTTCTGATTGCCGACGCAAGTGCGCCCCCACACAGCGCCTTGGCAACAGCGCTCAGCGACACGCGCCTGGCCAGCTGGCTCAACCTTCTCGACAACTCAGCCAGCGATAATGACCGCGCACAGCTGGAGCGGGTCAACCACTTCATCAACCGCTCAGTGAGTTTTGTCAGTGACCAGCAAGCCTGGGGAGCCGACGATTACTGGGCCACGCCGGCGCAGACGCTAAGCCTGGGCAAAGGCGATTGCGAAGATTTCGCCATCGCCAAATACTTCAGCCTGGTGCGTATGGGTGTGCCAAGCGAGAAGCTGCGCCTGACCTTCGTCAAGGCCATCCAGCAGAACCAGGCGCATATGGTGCTGGCCTATTACCCATCGGCCAGCGCAGAACCACTGATTCTCGACAACCTCGACCCGCGCATCCGCCCGGCCAGTGAGCGCAACGATCTATTGCCGGTGTATTCCTTTAATAATCACGGCGTGTTCCTGGCGAAAAACCCGCAGCGCGTTAGCCAGCCGCCGGAATTTCTCGCACGCTGGAATGAGCTGAGCGAGCGGGCACTGGCCGATGGCTCGGCCACCCCCGCAGCAAAGAGCTAAACCAATCAGCGCGGGCGGATATGAGCGATCAGCAACTGCACGCTTTCCTGCCCGCGGTATTCATTGACGTCCAACTTGTAGGCCAGCTCGACCCAACGCACGGTCGGGTTCGGCCAGATTTCACGATCCACGCCAAACGCAATGCCATCGAGTTGCACGCTGCCGCACTCACTTTTCAGCACCACTTTAAGGTGGCGTTCGCCGACCACGCGCTGCTGCATCAACTGAAACACGCCATGAAACAGCGGCTCCGGGAAGTGCTGCCCCCACGGCCCGGCATTGCGCAACTCCTTGGCCAGCGGCAGGTGGAACTCTTCGATGGACAAGGTGCCGTCAGACAGCAAACGACCGGTCAGGTCGTCCTCACACAGCTGACGACGTACCTCGGCGTCGAAGGCCGCCGCAAAGGCCGCAAAATTCGCCTGCGGCAGCGACAACCCAGCGGCCATGGCGTGCCCACCGAACTTGCTGATCAGCGCAGGATGTTTAGCAGCCACCGCATCCAGTGCATCACGGATATGAAACCCCGGCACCGAACGCGCCGAACCCTTCAACACACCATCACCCGCATCGGCGAAGGCAATGGTCGGGCGGTGATAACGCTCTTTCATCCGCGAGGCAAGAATGCCGATGACGCCCTGATGCCAGTCCGGCTCGAACAGGCACAGACCAAAGGGCATGTCCTCCAGGGGCAGGTCCTTGAGCTGGGCCAGCGCCTCGCGCTGCATGCCCTGTTCAATGGCCTTGCGGTCCTGATTGAGCTGATCCAACTGCACGGCCATGTCACGGGCCAGCGCTTCGTCTTCACAGAGCAGGCATTCAATGCCCAGCGCCATGTCGTCCAGTCGCCCCGCAGCATTCAAGCGTGGACCGAGGATAAAACCGAGGTCGGTGGAGGTGATACGCCGATGATCACGCCCGGCCACTTCCAGAATCGCGCGCAAACCCGGCCGCGCACGCCCGGCACGAATGCGCGCCAAACCCTGGTGCACCAGAATGCGGTTGTTGGCATCCAACGGCACAACATCCGCCACGCTGCCGAGCGCGACCAAATCCAGCAACTCGCCGAGATTCGGCTCGGGGCGCTGCGCGGTAAACCAGCCCATGTCACGCAAGCGCGCACGCAACGCCAGCAACACATAGAACATCACCCCAACCCCGGCCAGCGCCTTGCTGGGGAACGCGCAGCCCGGCTGATTGGGATTGACGATGGCATCCGCCGCCGGCAACTCAACACCGGGCAAGTGGTGATCGGTGACCAGTACGGTCAACCCTGCGGCCTTGGCAGCCGCCACGCCCTCAACGCTGGAAATGCCGTTATCCACGGTGATCAACAACTGCGGCGCACGCTCAAGTGCCACGGCAACAATCTCCGGGGTCAGGCCGTAGCCATATTCGAAGCGATTGGGCACCAGGTAATCGACGTGCGCGGCTCCCAACATGCGCAGCCCCAGCACACCCACCGTACTGGCAGTGGCGCCATCGGCATCGAAGTCGCCGACGATCAACATGCGCTGACCTTGCTGAAGCCCCTGCACCAGCAAATCGACCGCCGCGTCCATACCCTTGAGCTGCTGATACGGAATCAGCCGCGCCAGGCCTTTATCCAATTCAGCAGCGGATTGTACGCCGCGGGCAGCATAAAGACGGGTCAGCAACGGCGGCAGAGCGCCCAGGTCAGGAAGGGTTTCAGGCAGCGGGCGGGATTCGATACGCATGGTGGTTTTATCTTGTAGGGCGGGGGCAACCCGCCGAAATCAAAACGGGGCGGGTGCTGCCCGCACTACGACTAGCTGTAAATGAGCACTACTCGCTTCGCTCGCCCTTCGGGCTGCGCTAAAGCGCGTTAGCCGCAAGCGGCTTGCCGAGCCTGTTTTTAACGCAGCAGGGCCGACGCGCAGCAGATCGTAAATAGGTTCTTAGCGCTCGCCAGCCAACCACTCAATGGGCAGCTCATGCTGGCCGCGCTCATCGGTGATAAACAGTTCGCCGTCGCTGATCATCACACTCCAGTTCAACGAACGCGGCAGGTCCAGCGCCAGCTTGGCCAGGGCCTCTTGGTCGAGGGCAACGACGTTGATGTTCTTCAGGCTGCGCACGGGATCGAGCGCTTTGGTCTGCCACACACGCAGGTTGCCATAGGCGACCAGGCTGAACTTCTCGGTGCGCCGCGAGCACCAGGTGATGCGCTCACTGTCCGGCTGGCCGACTTCAATCCAGTGCAGCACACGGTCATCCAGGCTCTTTTCCCACAACGCCGGCTCATCCACGTCCGACAGGCCACGACCGAACGCCAGGTGCTCGTGATAGAACAAGGCATAGGCCACCAGCCGTGCGGCCAGTCGCTCTTCGGTTTCCGACGGGTGCTTGGCCACGGTAAAACGCAGGTTTTCATAGACGCTGCGGTCCATGTCGGTGAGGTTCAGCTCGATTTTGTAGGTGGTAGACGGCAGGGCCATGGACGGGGCTTCTTGACTGGTCGAATAAGCCGGCAAGTCTACCCGATGCCGCCCGCTCACGTTAGAGTCGTGCACTCAGTCAGATGGATGGAAACCCGATGCAGCTGCCCAGCAAACCCCTCGCCGGCCTGACAGTGATCGAACTCGGCACCCTGATCGCCGGGCCTTTTGCCTCACGTATTTGCGCCGAATTCGGTGCCGAGGTAATCAAGGTCGAATCACCGGATGGCGGCGACCCGCTGCGCAAGTGGCGCAAGCTCTATGAGGGCACGTCGCTGTGGTGGTTTGTGCAGGCACGCAACAAACAGTCGATCACCCTTAACCTCAAACATGAGGCCGGGCGCGAGGTGTTGAAAAAGCTGCTCAGCGAGGCGGACATCCTTATTGAGAACTTCCGCCCCGGCGTGCTGGAGAAACTCGGCCTGGGCTGGGACGTGCTGCATGCACTCAACCCCAAATTAGTGATGGTGCGCCTGTCTGGCTTTGGCCAAACCGGGCCGATGAAGGATCAACCCGGTTTCGGTGCAGTGGGCGAATCCATGGGCGGGCTGCGTTACATCACCGGCTTCGAGGATCGCCCGCCGGTGCGCACCGGCATCAGCATTGGCGATTCAATTGCCGCGCTGTGGGGCGTGATCGGCGCGCTGATGGCACTGCGTCACCGCGAAGTGAACGGCGGCAGCGGCCAGGTGGTGGACGTGGCGCTGTATGAAGCGATCTTCGCCATGATGGAGTCCATGGTGCCGGAGTTCGATGTGTTCGGGTTTATTCGCGAGCGCACTGGCAACATCATGCCCGGCATCACGCCCTCCTCCATCCACACCAGCGCCGACGGCAAACATGTCCAGATCGGCGCCAACGGTGATGCGATCTTCAAACGCTTTATGCAGGCCATCGACCGCCCGGACCTGGCCGACGACGCGACCTTGGCCAGCAATGACGGCCGCGATGCGCGGCGCGATGAACTGTATGGCGTGATCGACCGCTGGGTTGGCTCACTGCCGCTGGCGCAGGTGCTGGCCTCCCTGAATCAGGCCGACGTGCCGGCCAGCCGCATTTTCAGTGC
Source organism: Pseudomonas sp. SL4(2022) (assembly GCF_026625725.1). NCBI lineage: Bacteria > Pseudomonadati > Pseudomonadota > Gammaproteobacteria > Pseudomonadales > Pseudomonadaceae > Pseudomonas > Pseudomonas sp. SL4(2022). Next base: position 2,902,505 of record NZ_CP113060.1, on the reverse strand, counting down.
CGAAGACATGTTCCACGACCCGCAGTTTCTCGCCCGCGAAATGCTGCTCGCGGCCAATCTACCGGACGGTAAAGCCTTCAAGATGCCCGGCATCGTACCCAAACTCAGCGACACACCCGGCGCGGTGGAATGGGTCGGCCCCACCCTCGGCGAACACAACCAAACCGTGCTGCTCGCGCTGGGCTACAGCGAGGCGCAAATCGCCGAGCTGAAACGCCAAGGCGCGATTTGAGCCGTGCTGATCTCCAACCCACTCACCAGCCCTTCACACAGTCTGATCACGGAGCAACGCGATTACCCGGAGTGGCACCTGGGGCGAAGCCGTTATGCCGTCTGGGCACTGCCGGTGCAATGCCCGCACCTGCTGGCGCATATCGCCCGCCTGCAACATGCGCTTAGCGACTGGCTGCACCCGCCCGGACGCCGTCAGGCGCACATCACGGTCTTTGTCTGCGGCTTTATCAGCGGCCAGGCGCGGCACAATGATGATTTCAGCAAGCAGCAACGTCAGCAGCAATTCAAGGCGATCGGACGCGCGTCTCGGCAACCACTGACACTCGAAATCGGCCAGCCTGACAGTTTTGCCAGCGCCGCCTTCTTGCCGGTCAGCGACCCCTCGGGCCAGTTGCAGCACTGGCGCACCTTACTGAACGAACACAGCCAAGAGGCGCGGCAAAGCCCCTATCACGCACACATCACCCTCGGCCTGTATCGCCAGCGTGTAGACGCCCCCCTGATTCGCGCACGGCTGATCGAATTGGCAGAAGAGCACCCACGCAGGCTGCCGGTCAACAGCCTGCAATATGCTCACTACCGGGCACGCCAGTTGTTCAGCCCCTTGTGCGTGCGCCAGTCTTTCAGCCTCGGCACCTAAGCTGCGCCCATAAAAAACGGCACCTCGCAGGTGCCGTTTTTCCGAGCACAGTGACCGTTACAACGGCTTGCCGCGGTTACCGTGCTGCGCCACAAAGGCCTGAACGGTTTTCAGGTCATTGGCCAGTACGGTGCAACGCTCTTCACGCTCAAACAGATCGGCCAAATGCGCCGGCAGCGCCGGTGCCTGACCCACATCCGCTTTCTCGACGGCTTCCGGGAACTTGACCGGGTGCGCCGTGCCGAGGATGACCATCGGTGTTGCCAGGCTGCGGCGGCACTCGCGGGCGGCGCGCACGCCAATCGCCGTGTGCGGGTCGAGCAACTCACCACAGGCGTTGAACACCTCAGTGATGGTGGCGCATGTCTGTTCATCATCCACCGCCAGCGAATCAAACAGCTTGCGCGCTTCGGTCCAGCGGTCTTCCTCAACGCTGAAGCCGCCGCCCTGCTTGAAGTTGACCATCAACTCGGCAATCGCCGCACCGTTACGGCCGTGCAGGTCAAACAGCAGGCGCTCGAAGTTCGACGACACCATGATGTCCATGGACGGCGACAACGTCGGGTGCAGGGTTTCTTTGACGTACTGATTACCGCTCATAAAGCGGTGCAGGATGTCGTTGCGGTTGGTGGCGACGATCAGCTGGCTGATCGGCAGGCCCATGTTGCGCGCCAGGTAGCCGGCGAAGATGTCACCGAAGTTACCAGTCGGCACCGAGAACGCGATAGAACGCGCCGGGCCGCCCAGCTGCAGGGCGGCATGGAAGTAGTACACGATCTGAGCCATGATCCGCGCCCAGTTGATCGAGTTGACTGCCACCAGACGCGTGCCCTTGAGGAAGCCCTGGTCAGCGAAGCTGTCCTTGACCATCTCCTGGCAGTCATCGAAGTTGCCTTCAATGGCGATGTTATGGATGTTGTCGCCGAGGATGGTGGTCATCTGCCGGCGCTGCACCTCGGACACACGGTTGTGTGGGTGCATGATGAAAATGTCGACGTTCTCGCAGGCCTTACAGCCCTCAATGGCGGCCGAACCGGTATCACCGGAGGTCGCACCCATGATCACCACGCGCTCATTGCGTTTGGCCAGCACGTAATCGAGCAAACGGCCGAGCAGCTGCAGGGCGAAGTCTTTGAAGGCCAGGGTCGGGCCATGGAACAGCTCCAACACCCACTCATTGCCATTCAGCTGACGCAGTGGCGCGACGGCGCTATGGGCAAACACACCGTAAGTGTCTTCAAGAATCTTTTTGAAATCCGCATCCGGAATGCTGCCGGTGACGAACGGGCGCATCACGCGGAAGGCCAGTTCGTGATACGGCAAACCGGCCCAGGAGGCGATTTCTTCCTGAGTAAAGCGCGGCAGGTTTTCCGGGACATACAGGCCGCCATCGCTGGCCAGGCCGGCGAGCAGCACGTCTTCGAAATTCAGGGCCGGTGCCTGGCCACGGGTACTGATATAGCGCATAGGGGCAAACCTTCGGTTGAATCTTCAAGAGCCGCCGCAGCCTGGCTGCGGCGGCCAAAAGCGGATTAGTTCAGCTGCTCGACGCGGATACGCACAACGCTGCCGACCACATCGGTCAAGGCTTCAAGGGCGCTGATGGCCTCGTTGATTTGCGCCTCACGCACACGATGGGTAACCAGGATCATCGGCACCAAGCCGTCTTGCTCCTCGGCTTCCTTCTGCATGATCGACTCGATGTTGATGCCACGCGCCGACAGGATGCTCGCCACCTGAGCCAGCACGCCCGGATGATCCTTAGCCTGAATACGCAGGTAATAAGCGCTCTCGCAAGCCTCGATCGGCAGAATCGGATGATCAGAGAGTGAATCTGGCTGGAAGGCCAAATGCGGCACACGATTGGTCGGATCAGCGGTCAAGGCACGCACCACGTCAACCACGTCGGCGATGACTGAAGAGGCGGTTGGCTCCATGCCTGCGCCAGCGCCGTAGAACAGCGTACTGCCGGCAGCGTCACCGTTAACCATCACCGCATTCATCACACCGTTCACGTTGGCGATCAGACGGTCGGCTGGAATCAGCGTCGGGTGTACACGCAGCTCGATACCGGCTTCAGTGCGACGGGCAACACCGAGGTGCTTGATGCGATAGCCCAAGGCTTCTGCATAGTTCACGTCAGCGGTGGTCAGTTTGGTGATGCCTTCGGTGTAGGCCTTGTCGAACTGCAGCGGAATACCAAAGGCGATGGACGCCAAGATGGTCAGCTTATGCGCAGCATCGATGCCTTCGACATCGAAGGTCGGATCGGCTTCGGCATACCCCAGCGCCTGCGCCTCGGCCAGCACGTCTTCGAAGGTCCGACCCTTCTCGCGCATTTCGCTGAGGATGAAGTTACCGGTGCCATTGATGATGCCAGCCAGCCAGTTGATGCGGTTGGCCGCCAGACCTTCACGAATCGCCTTGATCACTGGAATGCCACCGGCTACGGCGGCTTCGAAGGCGACGATCACACCCTTCTCGCGCGCTTTGGCGAAGATTTCATTGCCGTGCACGGCAATCAGCGCCTTGTTCGCGGTGACCACATGCTTGCCGTTTTCGATGGCTGTCAGCACCAGGTCTTTGGCCAGGGTGTAACCGCCGATCAGCTCGATAACAATGTCGATCTCAGGGTTGTTCACCAGCTCGAAGACATCGCTGGTCAGGCTAATACCGGTTGTGTCGTACTGCGGCTTGGGCGAGCGAATGGCAATTTGGGCAACTTCAATACCACGCCCTGCACGCCGGGTAATTTCCTCGGCATTTCGCTTGAGCACATTCAACGTACCGCCACCGACGGTTCCCAGCCCACAGATGCCTACTTTCACCGGTTTCACACTGAACTCCCCATCTGCACTGCGTAAAACGGCCGGAGCAAGCCCCGGCCGTGGAAAAAGAGCCGCACCATACGAAGCGGCTGTTTAATAGTCAATCAGGTGCAAGCCTCAGGTCACTTGGATTCCAGGGCTATTTTCGCCAGCTGAGGCGCTGGCTGATAGCCGGGAATGATTTTGCCATTGGCCAGCACGATGGCCGGCGTGCCGCTGACGCCGATCATCTGACCGAGGGCGTACTGCTTGGCAACCGGGCTGTCGCACTGCGCATCTGCAACGCTCTGACGAGTTTTCGCACGGTTCATCGCATCCTGACGATCCTTGGCGCACCAGACATTCGACAGTTCCTGGGCTGCCGGACTTTCCAGGCCCTGGCGCGGGAAGGCCAGGTAACGCACCTCGACGCCCAGACGATTGAGCTCAGGCACTTCGCTGTGCAGCTTCTGACAATAGCCGCAATCGGTGTCGGTAAATACGGTGATATGGGTTTTCGGCTGCTTGGGCGCAAACACCACCATTTCCGAGGCCGGAATGGCATCCAGCAGCTTGACCACGCCCTTGCTTTCGGCGGCTTCGGTCAGGTTGACAGGCTTGCCATCCTTGACCTGGAACAGGTAGCCCTGCAGCAGGAACTGGCCATCTTCACTGGCATACAGCTGGCGACCGCCTTGCAGTTGCACCTGGTACAAGCCGGTCATCGGGCTCTCGGCAATGGCCTCGATCGGCAGCTCAGGGTCAATCACTTTTAGGGTATTACGGATGGCCTGATCAGGATCGGCAGCAACGCCAATAGTGCTGGTCAGGCTCAAGGCCAACGCGACAACAATGCGGTTGAAACGCATACAAACTCCTGCCGATAGACGCTCTGAATAAAGTCGACACAGCCTACCATAGAAGCCCGAACAGACCGATCACGGCAGGCCAGACGGCGTTCTCAGCCTCGCGGATGGTGCTGCGCATGCAGCTCCTGCAGGCGCGCGCGGGCAATGTGCGTATAGATTTGCGTGGTCGACAGGTCGCTGTGCCCAAGAAGCATCTGTACCACGCGCAGATCGGCACCATGATTGAGCAAATGGGTGGCGAAGGCGTGGCGCAGGGTGTGCGGCGACAGACTCTTGGCGATCCCCGCCACCTTGGCCTGGTGCTTGATCCGGTACCAGAAGGCCTGCCGGGTCATCTGTTCGCCACGCAAGCTAGGAAACAGCACATCGCTGGGCTTGCCATCCAGCAGAAACGGCCGCGCGTCCTTGCTGTAACGCTCAATCCAGGAGATCGCCTCCTCGCCCAGCGGCACCAGGCGCTCCTTGCTGCCCTTGCCGAAGACGCGCAGTACACCTTGGCGCAGATTGACCTGCTCCAGCGTCAAGCCAATCAACTCACTGACGCGCAGACCACAGGCATACAGCACCTCAAGCATTGCCCGGTCGCGCAAGCCAATCGGGTCATCCAGATCAGGCGCACTCAGCAACGCCTCAACATCGGCCTCGGACAACGACTTAGGTAAAGGACGACCTAACTGTGGCAACTCAACCTGCAGCGTCGGATCTCGACTGATCAGCTGTTCACGCACTAAAAAGCGATAAAAACCCCGCAACCCCGAGAGCAAACGCGCCGTGGAACGCGCCTTGTAACCCTCACTCAAGCGCCAGGCCAAGTGATCGAGAATCAGCTCGCGGCCAGCATCCGGCAACTGCACATCACGTACCTGCAGCCAGCCATTGAACAACGCAAGATCACTGCGATAGGCGGCCTGGGTGTGTGCGGACAGCCCCTTCTCCAACCATAACGACTCAAGAAAACGATCAATCAAAGGGTGATCAATAGCGGGCATCAAATAACCTCGTTGAACAGTGTGAGTAATGTTCGCGAGCATGACACCCTCGACCGGTCTCATGCACCGCATCAACTCACAGAGAGGCAGGCGACCAACGATCGGTGACGCCAGCCTTAAAAGCCGGCGTCACCCTATCTTTGGGTGGGTGACAGACAGCAATTTGCAGGCCATGATTGCATCACGCCACTACAGCACAATGGGCCCACGCGATGTCCAGCCAACAGCACTCACGTCTTGGTCAGATTCTGATCAACAAGGGACTGATTAATCGCGGTCAGCTGGATGCTGCCATCAAACTGCAACTCACCAGCCAAAAACGCCTGGGTGAAATCCTTATTGAACAGGGCTGGCTGAGTGAGCGCCAGCTTAAAAAGGCCCTGAACAAACAGAGCAACCTACGCCTCGCTGCCACCCTGGTCGCCGCCCTGCTCAGCCCTTTCCAAATCGCCAGCGCCGACGCACCGCGCTCGCAAGTCAGCGCCGTCAGCCAGGAACAGACGCCACGCGGCCTGCGTCCCTTGAGCGACCTGGAGATGAGCAATGTCAGCGCCCAAGGCCTCGACGATGTACTGCAGGGGTTGTTTCTCCAGGCCGGTAGCGGCGATGGTTTGGGCACTGTAGGGCAATTAAGTAAACTCGTCATGCCGGTGCTGAACAGCCTTGAGGCAGAAACCTCGATGAAGGACGTCCTGTACGACACCAGCAAACTAACCTCGGTGATCAACGCTGACGGCTCCGTCAATGTGCGCCTACCCAGTTCGATCGGTGAACTGCGCTTCGATAATATTCGCGTCGCCGGCGCCCCCCAAGGCCAGAGCATGGGCAGCCTGAGCCTGCACGACATCGACTTGTCGCAGGCCTCCCTGAAGATCAGCCTGCATCAGTAGATACCCTGGCCTGCCAGCTCAGCCTGACAGCACGGGCACTGGCTTCTGTTGCTCATCGATTGCAACAAAGCTGAACACACCACTGATTGCCCGCACGCGGGCATCACTGCTCATGCTTTCCACAAACACTTCGACCTCAACCTTGAGGCTGGTGGTGCCCACCTTGATCACCCGTCCGACCAACTCCACAATTGAGCCGGCAGGTATGGCGTGCTTGAAATCGATGCGATCCGACGAAACCGTCACCAGCGGCAATCGACAGAATCGCGTAGCTGCGATAAACGACACCTCGTCCATCCAGGCCAGTGCGGTGCCACCAAACAAGGTGTTGTGGTGATTGGTGGTTGGCGGAAACACCGCCTTGGTCACACGGGTTTCCGATAACTCGGTGCGCCGCTGAATTTCCTGCTCTCTCGACGTCATGCCATTACTGCCAGATTCAATCGGATGTGGTTGCCACAGTGCTGCGGGCGATTCTTATGATTATTGGCACGCAACCACGCGGGTAGAACTGAAGCCGGAAAACTCACCAGTCACCGGCCCAGAAACGAAAAAAGCAGCCCGAAGGCTGCTTTTTTATGGAAAGACCGAGACTTAGCCCAGTTTTTCCTTGATGCGAGCTGCCTTACCAGACAGGTCACGGAGGTAGTACAGCTTGGCTTTACGCACGTCACCGCGACGCTTAACAGCCAGGCTGTCAACCAGCGGGCTGTAGGTCTGGAAAGTACGCTCAACGCCCACACCGTTGGAGATCTTACGAACAGTGAAAGCACTGTTCAGACCACGGTTACGCTTGGCAATGACAACGCCTTCGAACGCCTGCAGACGCTGACGGTCACCTTCTTTCACTTTAACCTGGACGACTACGGTGTCACCCGGTGCGAAAGTTGGGATTTCTTTGCCCATTTGCTCAGCTTCAAGCTGCTGAATAATCTTGTTGGTCATGCTGCGCTCCTAAGACAGGCCTCGGCCGGTCATCGATACATTAACTATCGTCCCGCTGGCGGACGTATTCCTCCAGCAGCTTTTTCTCTTCTCCAGAAAGCGAGCGGCTTTCCAGAAGATCGGCGCGTCGTTCGTAGGTCCGACCAAGGGACTGCTGCAAACGCCAGCGCCGGATGTGTTCGTGGTTGCCACTCAGCAACACGTCGGGAACACGTTTATCCGCATACACCTCCGGACGGGTGTAGTGCGGGCAGTCGAGCAAGCCATCCGTAAAGGAGTCTTCTTCGGCCGAATTTGCATGACCCAATGCACCAGGCAATAGGCGCGTTACCGCGTCGATCAGCACCATGGCCGGCAGCTCACCGCCAGACAGGACGTAATCCCCAATCGACCATTCTTCATCGACATGCGCTTCAATAAAGCGCTCATCAATGCCTTCATAGCGCCCGGCAATTAGGATTAAGGCACCCTCATTAGCCAGTTCGCGAACTGCTGACTGCGTCAGCTGGCGACCTTGCGGCGACAGGTAAATCACCTTGGCCGCGCCACCTGCAGCATGCTTGGCATCAACCAAAGCATCTTCAAGCGGCTTGATCTTCATCACCATGCCAGGGCCACCACCGAAAGGCCGATCATCAACCGTGTGATGACGATCCGTGGTGTAGCTACGCGGATTCCAGCAGGTCAATTGCAACATGCCCTGCTTCACCGCTCGGCTGGTGATGCCATATTCACTGATGGCGGCAAACATTTCAGGGAACAGCGTAATGACTTCAACGCGCAGATTTGGCATCAGGCTTAAAAAGTCCGCATCCCAGTCGACCCGCATTTCGCCAGCACTCAGATCAATCGACAACACGCATTGCTCGGTATACGGCAAAAGACGTTCGCGACCATCCAGGCTGTCGGTACAGGGTTTAACCACCATCACATCGTTGGCACCGGTCTCAAACAGATGATCAACCTTGCCGAGCAATTGCCCTGCCTGATCAATAACCTTGAGGCCTTCCAACTCGTACCAGTAGTAGTCGCCGTCGCTTAGTTCCGGGAGCAAGTTGCGGGGTACACAGATGTCAAAACCCGCGAAGGTACGAGCCACTTCGCGATCATCCAGCCCTTTCAACTTGGCTACCAGGACTTTGCCTTGCAAACGTCCACCGGCCACTTCAACTTGCTTAACCTCGCCGTCACGCTTGAGCGTCCAGTGAGGGTAATTGAGCACGTTGGTCAAAGGTTCAGTAAAGGAATAGACCTTCACATCACCTTTTACGCCATGCACCGAGACAATCTTGCCGAGGACTATAAGATCCTCAGCGGGAGCTGGCGTCATGCTCATAATGCTTAGGCTGCAGCCTTAGCAGCTTCCTTGAGCAGCTGAGCGACACGCTCAGACGGCTGTGCACCTTGACCGAGCCAGTAAGCGGCACGTTCTTGGTCAACAGACAGTTTGATTTCAGCGCCCGATGCAACCGGGTTGAAGAAACCAATACGCTCAACGAAGCGACCATCGCGCGCATTGCGGCTATTGGTCACGGTCAGGTGGTAGAACGGGCGCTTTTTGGAGCCGCCACGGGCAAGACGGATGGTTACCATTGAACTTCTTTCCTGTAGTCGGTGCTGCAAAACTGAAATGCAAGCATAGGGCACTAGGCCCGAAAGGCCGCATATTCTAAGGATTATCCGGCTTTTTGCAAATCTCTTTTTCAAGCCGCCGGTCGGTACTGGCTGCGAGCCAGGCTGGCAAACGGTATTGCCAGCCCAATTGCAGCCGTTATTACTGCTATTACAACTTCGGCAGACCGCCCGGCATCATCCCACCCATGCCACGCATCATCTTGGCCATACCGCCTTTCGCAGTGAATTTCTTCATCATTTTCTGCATCTGCTTGTGCTGCTTGATCAAGCGCCCAATGTCCTGCACCTGAGTACCGGAACCCATGGCAATACGACGCTTACGCGAACCGCTGATGATCTCGGGGTCGCGACGCTCGGCCGGCGTCATCGAATTAATGATGGCTTCCATCTGTTTGAACTGTTTCTCGGCAGCACCCTGAGCATTGCCCATCTGCGCCAGATTGACACCACCCATCTGCGGCAGCTTGTCCATCAGGCCGCCGAGGCCACCCATATTCTTCATCTGCTGCAACTGATCACGGAAGTCTTCAAGATCGAAGCCTTTGCCCTTCTTCAGCTTCTTGGTAAGTTTCTCGGCCTTCTCGCGATCCAGAGTCTGCTCGGCCTGCTCAATCAGACTGAGCACATCACCCATACCGAGAATGCGCGAGGCAATACGGTCCGGGTGGAACGGCTCCAGCGCCTCGGTCTTTTCCCCCATACCGATAAACTTGATCGGCTTACCGGTAATGTGCCGCACCGACAACGCCGCACCGCCGCGCGCATCACCGTCGACCTTGGTCAGCACCACACCAGTCAGCGGCAGCGCATCATTAAAGGCTTTGGCAGTATTGGCGGCATCTTGGCCGGTCATGGCGTCGACCACGAACAGAGTCTCGACCGGCCTGATCGCCGCATGCAGCGCCTGGATCTCCGCCATCATCTCGGCATCGATGGCCAGACGACCGGCGGTATCCACCAGCACGACATCAATGAATTTGAGCCTAGCTTCCTTGATCGCTGCCTCGGCAATCGCTACCGGCTTCTGGCTGATGTCGGAAGGAAAGAAGGTCACGCCAATGTCATTGGCCAGGGTTTCCAGTTGTTTAATCGCGGCCGGACGGTAAACGTCAGCCGACACCACCATCACGGTTTTCTTTTTGCGTTCTTTAAGGAAGCGCGCCAACTTGCCAACGGTAGTGGTCTTGCCCGCCCCCTGCAGACCTGCCATCAGCACCACGGCTGGCGGCACCGCATTCAGCGCGAGGTCTTCGTTGGCCGCGCCCATCAGCTCTTCCAACTCGGCACGCACGATCTTCACAAAGGCCTGGCCTGGAGTCAGGCTCTTCGAGACTTCAGTGCCGACCGCACGATCCTTGACCTTATTAACGAAGTCCTTGACCACAGGCAGGGCCACGTCGGCTTCCAACAAGGCCATGCGCACTTCACGCAGGGTGTCCTTGATGTTGTCTTCGCTCAGCTTGGCTTTGCCAGTGACATTGCGCAGGGTCTGCGAGAGGCGGTCAGTCAGATTTTCAAACATGCTCGTTCCTTTCAGGCTCAACTGAGCCGAGGGTAGGCTTGTAACAGGCGGCGGATTATAGCGAAGACTAATCGGCTCTGTTGGCGTTTCATCGCAACCGAGCCTGACCCAGACGCTTTCGTGGCGCAGCGGTTGTATGCCACACTGCGCGTCTTCCGGGTTTGCCTGACAAGGATTTATGCACCCTCTGCTACCCAGCCTTGCTGCCGCCTGCCTCTACGCGGCAGCCGCTTCCTACCAGGGCCTGCGCCTGCAACAGCGCAGCACTACCAATAAGCGCCTGCTGGTTGTGCTCGGTGTCTTCGCCCTGCTCTTTCATACCAGCAGTCTGTTCATGCAGATGTACAGTCCGACGGGGCTGTCGCTGGACTTTTTCAACGCCGCCAGCCTGATTGCCGCCTCGGTCATTCTGCTGACCCTGCTGGCCTGCGCGCGCATCCCCGTGGAAAACCTGCTGATTCTGCTGTTTCCACTGGGCTTTCTGACCGTCCTGCTGGCGCAGTTCATGCCCAGCGGCACAAGCCGGCCGATTGATGAAGCGCCCGGTATCCTGGCGCACATCCTGCTCTCCGTAACGGCTTACGGCATGCTGACCATTGCCGTATTCCAGTCGCTGCTCCTGCTGTTGCAGGACCATCAGCTCAAGCACAAACACCCCTCCGGGCTGATCAAGAACTTCCCACCCCTACAGACCATGGAAAGCCTGCTGTTCGGCTTCCTGTGGGCGGGCTGGGCATTGCTATCGCTGTCGTTGCTGTCCGGCGCGCTGTTTATCAATGACCTGTTTGCCCAGCACCTGGCGCACAAGACCTTCCTGTCATTTTTCGCCTGGGTGGTATTTGCCGTGCTGCTGTGGGGCCGCCACCAACTCGGCTGGCGCGGTCATAAAGCGATTCGCTGGACCTTGGCGGGCTTTTGTCTGCTGATGTTGGCCTATTTCGGCAGCAAGCTGGTTCGCGAATTCATCCTGCACATCTGACGCCCAGGTTCACTGCGTGGACAACATACCCCCCAGTTTTCTCTTCGGCCTGCTGATCTTCCTGCTGCTCTGCTCAGCATTTTTCTCCAGCTCGGAGACTGGCATCCTCAGCCTCAACCGCTACCGCCTCAAGCACTTGGCGAAAGAAGGTCACCGCGGCGCCAAGCGCGTCAGCACCATGCTCAGCCATCCGGATCGCCTGCTGGGCACCATCCTGATCGGCAACAACTTCGTCAACATCCTTGCCTCGTCCATCGCCACGGTTCTGGCCCTGCAGTTCTGGGGCGAAGCCGGGATCGCGATTGCCATCATTGGCCTGACCCTGATTCTGCTGGTGTTCGGTGAAATCACGCCCAAGACCCTGGCCGCCCTTCGCCCGGAAGCAGTGGCCTACCCGTTCAGCCTGCCGCTGTTGCTACTGCTCAAGCTGTTCTACCCACTGGTCATTCTGCTGAGCTGGATCAGCAATGGCCTGCTCCGACTGATGGGCGTCGACCCCACCAGCAAGAGCAGCGACAGCCTGACCACCGAGGAATTGCGCAGCGTGGTGCGCGAGTCCGGCCATGAGCTACCGAAAAATCGCCAGAACATGCTGCTCGGCATTCTCGACCTGGAACGGGTGACGGTGGATGACATCATGATCCCGCGCAACGAAGTCACCGGGATCAACCTGGACGATGACATCGACAGCATTATTCACCAGCTGACCAACACCGCCCACACCCGACTGCCGGTGTTCCGCACGGACATCAATCAGATCGAAGGCATCGTGCACATGCGCCAGATTGCTCGCCTGCTGACGCACAACCAAATCAGCAAGGAAGCACTGCTGGCTGCCTGCAACGAGCCCTACTTCGTGCCGGAAGGCACACCGCTGTCGACCCAACTGATCAATTTCCAGAAGCAGAAGCGGCGCATCGGCATCGTGGTGGACGAATATGGCGATGTCATCGGCATCGTCACCCTGGAAGACATCCTCGAAGAAATCGTCGGCGACTTCAGCAACCAGGACACCCTGCGCAGCCCTGACATTCACCCTCAGGAAGACGGCACCCAAGTGATCGACGGCGCTGCTTATATCCGCGAAATCAACAAGGCGCTGGAATGGCACCTGCCCAGCGACGGCCCGAAGACCCTCAACGGCCTGATCACTGAAGCCCTAGAAAGCATTCCCGATAGCGCGGTGTGCCTGAAAATCGGTCCTTATCGCCTGGAAATCCTGCAAGCAGCCGAGAACCGGGTAAAAAGCGTGCGCATCTGGCAGGCCAAAGCCAAACTTAAGGCCGCGCCGCCGGCAGCAGACTGAGGGCCAGCCCCTCGGCCCATACGCGATACCCCAGCGCTGACGGATGATAACCATCACGCGCCAGGTACTCAGCGGAAAACTCCAGCTCAACCGTGTGATGCCCCACCCCATGACGCGCAGCCAGCCGACGCAGGCGCGCATCCAGCAGGCCGGCACGCATGCCGAGCAAACGCCGCAGCAGCCAGGGCAGAGCCGTAAAATGCTGCAACGGCGGCACACTGCTAAAGGCCACCCGGGCGCCGCGAGCTAACAACGCTTCAGCCATACCGCCAAGCGCTGCCTCCCAACGCGGCAGTGAAGTCAGATGAGTGGTGTCATTGACGCCGAACACCAGCAGCGCCAGATCAAAGGGCTGATCGAGCACCTGCGGCAACAGCCGCTCATGGGCCTGTGCGGCGGTAATGCCATTTTCACCGCATGCACGCCAGACAACCGGACGACCGCTGCGCGCAGCCAGCGCCGCTGCCAACTGCCCGACCAGCGCAGAGCTAAGCTCATCCACTCCCACGCCGACCACGGTCGACTCGCCCAGCACCAGCAGATGCAATGGCTCGCCCGGTAAGTCCGCACCTGCCACGCCGCTCAACAGCCCTGCAGCTGGCGGCAAACGCAGCGTGTTACGGCGCGTGCACAGGGCCAGCGGCAAGGCAATCGGCGCCAACAGCGCCAATCCCAGCCACCAGGCATAAGCGCGCAACGCACTCACAGTTCGACCTTGACCGCCTGCGCCGCACGCGTGGCCTTGGCCCGCGCCGCCTGCAATGATTCATCCCGCGCCAGTGCCACACCCATACGGCGCTGACCACTGACTTCCGGTTTGCCGAACAGACGCAAAGCGGTATCCGGCTCAGCCAGCACCGCTGCCAGATTACCGAAGCTGACCTGCTGCGACTCACCCTCGACCAGCACCACGGCAGAAGCCGATGGGCCGAACTGTCGAATGGTGGGAATAGGCAGCCCCAAAATGGCCCGCGCATGCAGGGCAAACTCGGACAGATCCTGAGAAATCAAGGTGACCAGGCCGGTGTCATGCGGGCGCGGCGAGATTTCGCAGAACCACACCTGATCCCCTTTGACGAACAGTTCAACGCCAAATAGCCCACGCCCGCCCAGCGAGCCGGTCACCGCCAGCGCAATACGTTCGGCTTCGGCCTGCGCTTTGGCACTCATCGGTTGCGGCTGCCAGGACTCTTGGTAATCACCCTTGACCTGACGATGCCCCACCGGCGCACAGAACGTCGTGCCACCGCTGTGACGCACAGTCAGCAAGGCAATTTCATAGTCGAAGTCGATAAACCCCTCGACAATCACCCGGCCCTTGCCAGCGCGCCCACCAGCTTGGGCGTAATCCCAGGCGACGTGCAGATCATCCAGGCTTTTCAACACCGACTGGCCCTTGCCGGAAGAACTCATGATCGGCTTGATCAGACAGGGAAAACCAATCGCTTCAACCGCAGCGCGGCACTCTTCAAAGGAATCGGCAAAGCGGTAAGGCGAGGTTGGCAGGCCCAGCTCTTCGGCAGCCAGACGGCGAATACCTTCACGGTTCATGGTCAGCTGCGCCGCGCGGGCGCTGGGGATGACGGTGAAACCTTCATTCTCCAACTCAACCAGGGTCGCGGTGGCAATCGCTTCAATTTCCGGGACGATGAAATGCGGCTGCTCCAGCTCGATCACCGCGCGCAGGGCTGCGCCATCGAGCATGTTGATCACATGGCTGCGGTGCGCCACCTGCATGGCCGGCGCATTGGCGTAGCGATCCACCGCAATAACCTCAACACCGAGCCGCTGCAGTTCGATCAGCACTTCCTTGCCCAGCTCGCCAGAGCCACACAACAGCACACGGGTCGCGCTCGGCGACAAAGGGGTTCCGATACGGGGCATGGGGAGTCCTCAAACTGATCTAGAAAGTTAGAACCTGTTCACGATCTCGCGAGCTAGAGCACTGCAAGGCAAAAACAGGCGAGGAAGCGGAGTTTACGAGCTGTAAATGAGCATTCCGAGCCTGTTTTTAACACCGCAGGGCCGACGCGCAGCAGATCGTGATCCGGTTCTTACAGCAGAATGCCTTTGGCTTTGGCCCGCTCATGACAGCGCATCAGCACCTCACGGCGCTCACTGTTCTCCATCAGGCCCCAGCGGGTAATTTCGGCAACCGTACGCTGGCAGCCAATGCAGATATCTTCATCGTCCAGCGCGCACACATGCACACAGGGCGAGACAACGGGACGTTCGTTGCTCATCAGTTGTCCTGCACGGCCAGGTCACGGGCATAGCGCTGAGCGTTGTGCACGTAGTGTGCAGCGCTGGCTTCGAGCATCTTTTTCTGGGGTTCGGTCAGTTCGCGCACCACTTTTCCGGGCGACCCCATAACCAGCGAGCCGTCGGGAATTTCCTTGCCTTCACCGATCAGGCTGTTGGCACCAATGATGCAGTTCTTACCGATTTTCGCCCCATTGAGAATGACGGCATTAATGCCGATCAGGCTGTAATCGCCCACCGTGCAGCCGTGCAACATGGCGTTATGGCCAATGGTCACACCCTTGCCCAGGGTCAGCGGAAAGCCCATGTCGGTGTGCATCACCGTGCCGTCCTGCACGTTGCTGTTCTCGCCGATATGAATCAGCTCGTTGTCGCCACGCAGCACAGCGTTGAACCACACGCTGGCACCGGCCTCCAGCTTGACCTTACCGACCAGAGTGGCATTTGGTGCAACCCAGCTGTCGGCATGGGCTTCGACGTGGGACGAACCCAAGCGGTATTTCATGGATGCTTCCTCATAGGTTCAGGTGAGCTTGGTGAAATGCTCAGGCGGCTGGTGCATGTCGATCTGCACATCATCGAACACCAGGTTGACCAACTCGACCAGCATGATCGCCGTCAGCCCCCAGATCTTGTATTCGCCATAGCGGTAACTCGGCACATACCAGCTGCGCCCGAGGTAATCGATGCGGTGCGTGGTTTCCCGCGGATCCTCGCGAAAGAACGCCAGAGGCACGGCAAAAACAGCGGCAATTTCGCCGTCATTGGGCCGGTATTCGACAAAATCTGGCACCAGCCCTACGTAGGGGGTGACCTTGATGCCGTGGCGCGACACCAGGGTACTGAGCGGCCCGATCACCTCGACCAGACCCGGCGGCAGCCCGATCTCTTCCTCGGCCTCGCGCAGGGCGGTCTGTACCAGATCAACATCCTCAGGGTCGCGCCGACCACCGGGAAAAGCCACCTCACCACTGTGGGTGGACAAACCACTGGCACGCAGGGTTAGCACCACTTCCGGTTCGTCACTGCGGGTGATGGGCACCAGCACTGCGGCTTCAGGGTAGTGTTTGTCAATCTGCAAACTGAGCGGGCTATAGCCGCGCATGCGATGGAGCAACTCGTCCAGCATGGGGATTCTCGGTCTTTTATTCTGCCGTCGATCATGGCACGAAAGCGGCGCACGGCCCAAGCCCCGGACCGCTACCAGGCATCATTCAGATGCTCGATAAGCCAAGCGTTCAGGTCGCTTGCCGAGTACCCGGCGCGCACGCCAAGATAGCCGACACGCAGCGAGGACCTGGCATGAAGTTCTGTAGCAACTGTGGCGGCCCGATCAACCACATCATCCCGCAGGGCGACAACCGCCTGCGCCACGTCTGTGCGCAGTGCCAGACCGTGCACTACCAGAACCCGCGCATCATTGCCGGTTGCCTGCCAGTGTGGGGCGAGCAGGTGCTGCTGTGTCGCCGCGCCATCGAGCCACGACGTGGCTACTGGACCCTGCCTGCCGGTTTTATGGAAAACGGCGAAACCCTGGAGCAGGCCGCCGCCCGCGAAACCCATGAAGAAGCCTGCGCACGGGTACGCAGCCTGAGCCTGTATACCCTGTTCGATCTGCCGCATATCAATCAGGTGTACATGCTGTTTCGCGCCGAGTTGGTCGACCTGGACTTTGCCCCTGGCGAGGAAAGCCTTGACGTACAGCTATTCCATGAACAGGACATCCCCTGGTCAGAGCTCGCTTTCCCGACCATTGGACGTACCTTAGAATGCTACTTCGCAGACCGCCTGCAGCAGCACTACCCGGTCCGCAACGAGCCGCTCGAAGCCTTGCGCGCACACTACAAGAAAACCTTCTGATCCATGGAAATCACAATGCGCTGGTTGTTCGCCCTACTCTGCATGACCGTTGCCCTCACTGGCCACGCCAGCACCACCCCAACCCTGAGCGGCAAGACCATCGACAAAGTGCTGGTGGTCAAATCCGAACGCAAACTGCACCTCATCAGCCGTGGTAACACCCTCAAGTCCTACCGCGTATCGCTGGGCAAACAACCTGAAGGGGCCAAGCAACGTGAAGGCGATCTGCGCACCCCAGAAGGTTTCTACTGGATCGACTGGCGCAAGACCAGTGACAAGTACAACCTGTCCATGCACATCTCCTACCCCAACGCCCGCGACCAGGCGCAAGCCCGCGCCAAGGGCGTACCGGCAGGCGGCATGATCATGATCCACGGCACGCCGCTGGATGAGGAATACCCCGAATGGTTCTTCCATACCCTGGACTGGACCGAAGGCTGTATCGCCATGAAGAACATCGACATGCGTGAAGTCTGGTCACTGGTCAAAGACGGCACACTGATCGAAATCAGGCCCTGATCGACCGACACAAAAAAGGCGCCTTAGAGGCGCCTTTTTTGAATTAGAACTGAATATCCGACAGTCGCCACACGTCAAAAGCCGGCGTCTCATAGGGGTGCTGCTTCTTCATGGCCTTGACCGCATCGTGGATCAATTCGTCGGCCACCACCATCTCGACCTTCCACTCCGCTACGTGCTCAAGTTGCCCCAGTTGTCCGAGAAAAGGCTGACTGCCCTCCTGCGCCCTGAACTGCCCCTGCCCCAAGACCTGCCAACAGCACTGATCATAACGACCGACACGCCCACCACCGGCACTGAATACGGCGGTTTTCACCGCCTCAAGATGGGTTTCAGGCACGTAAAAACACAGTTTGTACATCAAAGTCTCCGCCGGCAAGACTGACAAAAGGCCGCACAATAATAATGACAGCAATAATGGCATTTGGCCTTACCAGCCGTTCGCGGGGTTCATCACACTTGCGCACTCAGGTCATGTTTTTTGCCTGAGGTAGCAGAGCAAGCCCGTCTAGATACCACACCAGAAGCGCCGCCAACGAGCCATGAAGCCGCTTACCGGCTGGTTATGGCTACCATCACAATAGGGTAGACGCTGCGACTGCCCGCAACGACAAAGCAGCAGAAATTGCTCACGTTCAGGCTGCAGTTCAAACGCATCAGAGCAGGCGGAAACACAATCAGGAAACTGGGACGAACGCCCGCAGCGGCACAGCAGCAAGGTATCGCCAGGTTTGACCTGGCGCACCTCAGGCAGAATCGGCGCCGGCTTACTCGACATAAGCCGGCGCCATCCGGATCAATCCACCCACACGCGGGCATTGCGGAACATGCGCATCCAGCCAGCATCTTCCTGCCAGTCATCCGGCTTCCAGGAGTTCTGCACGGCACGGAACACCCGCTCCGGATGCGGCATCATGATGGTCACGCGACCGTCACGGCTGGTCAAACCGGTGATCCCGCGCGGCGAACCATTCGGGTTGGCCGGATAGGTTTCGGTGACCTTGCCGTGGTTGTCGATAAAGCGCATGGCCACACAGCCGGACAGGTCCGCTTCGAGCAGGGCTTCCTCGTTTTCGAACTCGGCATGACCTTCGCCGTGCGCAATGGCGATCGGCATGCGCGAACCGGCCATGCCTTGCAGGAAGATCGATGCCGACTCCTGCACCTGGACCATCGCTACACGCGCCTCGAACTGCTCGGAACGGTTACGCACAAAATGCGGCCAGAACTCAGTACCGGGGATCAGCTCGTGCAGGTTGCTCATCATCTGGCAACCATTGCAAACACCGAGAGCAAAGCTGTCTTTACGCTCAAAGAAGGCCTGGAAGCCATCACGGGCGCGGCTGTTAAACAGAATCGACTTGGCCCAGCCCTCACCGGCACCCAGCACATCACCATAGGAGAAGCCGCCGCAGGCAACCAGGCCCTTGAACTCGTCCAGGCTGACGCGACCGCTAAGGATGTCGCTCATATGCACGTCGATGGCGTTAAAACCAGCGCGGTCGAAGGCCGCTGCCATTTCCACCTGGCCGTTGACGCCCTGCTCACGCAGCACGGCGATCTGCGGACGCACACCCTTGCGGATGTACGGCGCGCTGATGTCCTGATTGACGTCGAAGCTGAGCTTGGCCGACAAACCCGGGTTTTCCTCATCGAGGATGGTGTCGAACTCCTGCTCGGCGCACTGCACGTTGTCGCGCAGACGCTGGATCTGGTAACTGGTTTGCGCCCACTGGCGCTGCAGCAGACGGCGCTGGCCGCCAAACACCGGCTGACCATTGAAGCTGATGGCCACGTCGTCGCTGTTGACCGGCTGACCGATCACCGCCACGCAGTCGCCCAGGCCGGCGGCGCTGAACTGTGCCAGCACTTCCGGGGTGGCGTCCTGATGCACCTGAATCACCGCGCCCAACTCTTCGTTGAACAGCACGGCGGCCAGCTCAGCGCGGTCGTCGGCCAAAGCATCGAGGAACAGGTTCAAGCCGCAATGGCCGGCAAAGGCCATTTCCAGCGCGGTCACCAGCAAACCACCGTCGGAACGGTCGTGGTAGGAGAGGATATGACCGTCAGCATTCAGGCCCTGGATCACTGCGAAGAAGGCCTTGAGGTCTTCAGCGTCATCCACATCCGGTGCCTGGGTGCCGAGCTTGCCGTAGACCTGGGTGAGGATCGAGGCGCCCATGCGGTTCTGCCCACGGCCCAGGTCGATCAGGATCAGGTCGGTTTCGCCCTTGTCCATGCGCAGTTGCGGGGTCAGGGTCTTGCGAATATCGCTGACCGGCGCAAAGCCGGTCACCACCAGCGACAGCGGCGAGGTCACGCTCTTGTCCGTGCCCTCATCGCGCCATTGGGTTTTCATCGACATCGAGTCCTTGCCCACCGGTATGGTGATGCCCAGCTCCGGACACAGCTGCATGCCAACCGCTTTCACGGTGTCATACAGGCGCGCGTCTTCGCCCGGGTGGCCGGCAGCGGCCATCCAGTTGGCGGACAGTTTGATGTCGGAGAGTTTTTCGATGCGCGAGGCCGCCAGGTTGGTCAGCGTCTCGCCAATCGCCATACGTCCGGAGGCCGCGGCATCCAGCAGCGCCAGCGGGGTGCGCTCGCCCATAGCCATGGCTTCACCGGTGTAAACGTCAAAGCTGGTGGCGGTTACCGCGCAATCGGCCACCGGCACCTGCCACGGGCCAACCATCTGATCACGCGCCACCAGACCGGTAATGGTGCGGTCACCGATGGTGATCAGGAAGCTCTTGCTGGCCACAGCCGGGTGATGCAGTACGCGGGTTACGGCATCGTCAATGTCCACACTGGCGGCAGTGAAATCGTCGCCCAGTTCGGCTTCGCGGGTCACCGAACGGTGCATGCGCGGTGGCTTGCCGAGCAGCACTTCCAGCGGCATATCCACCGGGGTGTTGGCAAAATGACTGTCGGTCACGGTCAAATGGGCTTCTTCGGTGGCTTCGCCGACGACCGCGAACGGGCAACGCTCACGCTCGCAGATGGCCTTGAAGCGTTCGAAATCAACAGCACTGACGGCCAGTACGTAACGCTCCTGAGACTCGTTGCTCCAGATCTCGTGCGGCGCCATGCCGGGTTCGTCATTCGGCACGTTGCGCAATTCGAAGCGGCCGCCGCGGCCGCCGTCATTGACCAGTTCCGGGAAGGCGTTGGAAATACCACCAGCACCGACGTCGTGAATAAACGCGATCGGGTTGGCGTCGCCCAGCTGCCAGCAGCGGTCGATCACTTCCTGGCAACGGCGTTCCATTTCCGGGTTTTCGCGTTGTACCGAAGCGAAATCCAGGTCAGCCGAGCTGGCACCGGTGGCAACCGACGACGCCGCACCACCACCCAGGCCGATGAGCATGGCCGGGCCGCCAAGCACGATGAGCTTGGCGCCCACGGTGATCTCGCCCTTCTGTACGTGATCTGCGCGAATGTTGCCCATGCCGCCGGCGAGCATGATCGGCTTGTGGTAGCCGCGCACTTCGTCGCCATGGGGCGTGCTGATCGCTTGCTCGAAGGTACGGAAGTAACCGGTCAGGGCCGGACGGCCGAATTCGTTGTTGAACGCCGCGCCACCCAGCGGACCGTCAATCATGATGTCCAGCGCGGTGACGATGCGCTCGGGTTTGCCGTACGGCACTTCCCACGGCTGCTCAAAGCCCGGGATGTTCAGGTTGGAGACGGTGAAACCGGTCAACCCGGCCTTCGGCTTGGCGCCTCGTCCGGTGGCACCCTCGTCGCGAATCTCGCCACCAGAACCGGTGGACGCGCCAGAGAATGGAGAAATGGCGGTCGGGTGGTTGTGCGTCTCCACCTTCATCAGGATATGCACCGGCTCCTGCACCGCACCGTACTGGCGGGTTTGCGGATTCGGGAAGAAACGCCCGGCGCTGTGGCCGACGATCACCGAGGCGTTGTCCTTATAGGCGGACAACACGTTCTCGCTGTGCATTTGGTAGGTGTTCTTGATCATGCCGAACAGCGACTTGTCCTGGCTTTCGCCGTCGATGTCCCAGCTGGCATTGAAGATCTTGTGGCGGCAATGCTCGGAGTTGGCTTGAGCAAACATCATCAGTTCGATGTCGTGCGGGTTACGCCCCAAACCCTGGAAGGCATTGACCAGGTAATCGATTTCATCTTCTGCCAACGCCAGGCCCAACTCGACGTTGGCCGTCTCCAGCGCGGCGCGACCGCCACCCAGAATGTCGATCGCCATCAGCGGTTTGGGCTGGGCATGGCTGAACAGCGCTGCGGCACCTTCGAGGTTATCCAGTACCAGCTGCGTCATGCGGTCATGCAGCAGATCAGCCACCTGTTGCGCCTCGGCTGCATCCAGCTCGCCGCTGACATAGTAGGCCAGGCCGCGCTCGATACGCTGAATCTTCGCCAGGCCGCAGTTGCGGGCAATGTCGCTGGCCTTGCTCGACCAGGGCGAGATGGTGCCGAAACGCGGAATGGTCAGAAACAGGCGGCCATTAGGCTCCTGCACCGGCACACTCGGGCCGTATTTCAGCAAACGAGCCAATACCTGCTCTTCGTCAGCGCTAAGCACGCCGGACACTTCGGCAAAGTGCGCGAACTCGGCATACAGGCCAGTGACAGCAGGAACCTTGCTGGTCAGTTGTTCAAGCAGTTTGCCGTGACGGAAAGCAGAAAGGGCGGGAGCGCCGCGCAGGATCAACATCGGGGACAGCCTCTGGGAAGGGGTGTACTTTGAGGCCGTGCATTCTAGCCTAAAGCGCTGCCAACGGCACCCGTGGCGGCCAGGCTCTATTAGCTATACCTGACAAACCACACGTACGCTGCAAATGAGCGTTTTCGGCAGATTCGATGCGGCGCCGCGCTAACAGAGACGGCTGATGCTGTCGATATATGGCGCACTGCAGGCTTTGCGTATACTGCGTCAATGTTTGCCCAATCTGCGTTCCGTGCGCGCTGCGCCTGCTGGCTGTCGGTGATCGGAATCCTCCTGCTGCTCGGCGGCTGTGCTGAAGAACCCAGCACGCTCGAGCGCGTTCAGGCGGAGGGTGTACTGCGGGTGATCACCCGTAACAGCCCGGCGACCTACTTCCAGGATCGTAACGGCGAAACCGGCTTCGAATACGAGCTGGTGAAGCGTTTTGCCGATGACCTTGGCCTCGAGCTGAAAATCGAAACTGCCGACAACCTCGACGAGATGTTCGCCAGCCTGAACAAACCCAACGGCCCAGTACTGGCCGCCGCCGGCCTGGTAGAAAGCGACGGACGGCAGCAATACGCACGCTTCTCCCTGCCCTATCTCGAAGTCACCCCCCAGGTGATCTACCGCAACGGCCAGCAACGGCCAACCCGCCCGGACGATCTGCTCGGCAAACGCATTCTGGTACTTAAAGGCAGCAGCCATGCTGAACAGCTCGCCACGCTCAAGCTGCAACTACCAGAGCTGGCCTACGAAGAATCCGCCGCCGTCGAGGTGGTCGACCTGCTGCGCATGGTCGATGAAGGGCAGATCGACCTGACCCTGGTCGACTCCAACGAGCTGGCGATGAATCAGGTGTATTTTTCCAACGTGCGCGTGGCCTTTGATCTCGGTGATGCACAGAGCCTGGCCTGGGCCACCGCCCCCGGCGAAGACCGCAGCCTGCTCGACGAGATGAACGCGTTTATCGAACGCGCGCAGAAAAACGGCAGCCTGCAGCGCCTCAAAGACCGCTACTACGGCCATGTCGACGTACTCGGATATGTCGGCGCCTACACCTTCGCCCAGCACCTGCAGCAGCGCCTGCCGCGCTACGAAAAATACTTCCGCGAGGCCGCACAGACCAATCAGGTGGACTGGCGCCTGCTGGCGGCCATGGGCTATCAGGAGTCTCTCTGGCAACCCAGCGCCACGTCGAAGACCGGCGTACGCGGGCTGATGATGCTGACCTTACGCACCGCGCAGGCCATGGGCGTGTCAGATCGCCTGAACCCCAAGCAGAGCATCGAAGGCGGCGCCAGATACATTGTGCACGTGAAGAACCAACTGCCGGAGAGCATTCAGGAACCTGACCGCACCTGGTTCGCCCTGGCCTCCTACAACATTGGCGGTGGTCATCTGGAAGATGCACGCAAGCTCACCGAGGCCGAAGGGTTGGACCCAAACAAGTGGCTGGACGTGCAGAAAATCCTGCCGCGCCTGTCACAAAAGCAGTGGTACAGCAAAACCCGTTACGGCTATGCCCGTGGCGGCGAACCGGTGCATTTTGTGCGCAACATACGCCGCTACTACGACATCCTCACCTGGGTAACCCAGCCGCAACTGGAAGGCTCACAGCTGGCCGAGAGCAACCAGCACCTGCCAGGTATCGACAAACGCCAACCCAATGAGCAGACCCCGCCGCTGTAAAACCCGCTAACGCTGCTCACGCCGCGCCTTGAAGAAAGCACTCAGCACCGCACCGCATTCCTGCGCCAGCACACCGCCCTCCACCAAAACGCGGTGGTTGAGAAATGCCTGATTGAAGAACTCACCGCGACTGATCGCCATGCCCGCCTTCGGCTCAGTAGCGCCATACACCACGCGCTGCACACGAGCATGCACGATCAGCCCGGCGCACATGCTGCACGGTTCCAGGGTCACATACAGGGTACTGCCCGGCAGGCGGTAGTTATCCACGGCCAGGGCCGCAGCGCGAATTGCCACCATCTCGGCATGGGCGCTGGGGTCATGGGTGGAGATCGGGCAATTGAAGCCGCGCCCAACAATCTGCTCATCCTGCACCAGCACGGCGCCGACCGGCACCTCACCCAAAGCGGCGCCCTCGGCAGCCAGGATCAGGGCCTCGCGCATAAAATGCTGATCACGCGAACGGTCAAATATCTGTACTTTCTTCATAGCCTGAATCCGTAGGGTGGAAGGCCACCCCGCGTAAAACCGCGAAGTGTTTTCCACCAAAAATCCGGTGGATGTAAAAAGCGACAGCCACCCTACACCACCTCGATTGATGCCATCAGCCCGGTTTCCATATGGTCGATCACATGGCAATGAAACATCCATACCCCGGGATTATCCGCAACCAGCGCCACGCGTGCGCGCTCATTCTTGCCCAGCAGGTAGGTGTCGGTGAAATACGGGATGATCGATTTGCGATCCGAGGCCAGCACCTTGAAGGTCATGCCGTGCAGATGGATCGGGTGCTGATACTGGCTGAGGTTGCGCAACTCGAAGATATAACTCTTGCCCAGCTGCAAGCGGGCAATCGGCCGGTCAGCACAGGTTTTGTCATTGATATCCCAGGCCTGTCCATTGATCTGCCAGAAACTGTGCGCGGCGCCCTGCGCCAACCCGGTCGACACCGCGCCCGCCCACTCGAAGTTGAAATTGATGGTTTGCGCATTGGCCAAATCCGGCTCGGCCACCGGGTTGGCCGGCAAGGCCGGCGGCCAATCACCTGCAGGCTCGGCACTGCTGATGGCGCGCAGAGTCGCCAAACGCAGCGGCCCATTGCGCAGCGACAACATCTGACCTGCAGCGGGCACCCTCAGCCCCAGTTCGATGCGCATGCCAGGCCCCAGCCAATATTCCTTACCCAGTGGTCGCGGCTCGACCGGATTACCGTCCAGCGCGTAAATCCGCGCGTCGCCGCCGGGCAGGTTGAGCCGATAAGTCAGGGTGTTGTCCAGGTTGATCAAACGCAAACGCACCACCTGTTCGGCAGGCAATCCCAGGATCGGCGCATGCACGCCGTTGACCGTACTCAACCTCCCTGGCGTACCGCCGCGCGCCGCTTCACGCGGCACACTGAAGTCGGTGAATGCCCCCCGCTCATCGACATGCCAGCTTTTCAGGCTCAGCGTATGGTCGTGACGAAAACCGCTCGGCTCGCGCTCCTCAACAATTAATGCGCCGACCAACCCGCGCCCCAGTTGCTCGCCACTGGCCGTATGCGGGTGGTACCAGAAGCTGCCTGCGTCTGGGGTGATGAAGTTGTAGTCGAAGTACTCCCCCGGCAGCACCGGCGCCTGCGACACATAAGGCACACCGTCCAT
Organism: Pseudomonas sp. SL4(2022); assembly: GCF_026625725.1. Lineage (NCBI taxonomy): Bacteria > Pseudomonadati > Pseudomonadota > Gammaproteobacteria > Pseudomonadales > Pseudomonadaceae > Pseudomonas > Pseudomonas sp. SL4(2022). The sequence continues at coordinate 2,877,029 of NZ_CP113060.1, read as the reverse complement.
CTCCAACGGCAGACGAATGCCGTGCCAGTGAATGGTGGTAGACACATCCAGCTTATTAATGAAGCGTACCCGCAAGCGCTCACCCTGGCGGCAACGCAGCTCTACTCCGGGCGCCTGCGCGCCATAGGCCCAGGCCGAGGTGATATGCCCCGGCACCAGCTCGATATCCAGCGGCGCAGCGATCAGCTCATAGTCGTGCGTTGCAACATTCTCCGGGCGCCCCAGCCAATAGCGCACACCGCCAGCACCAAGCCCGGCGACGCCCAGACCGGCGAGGCCGACAAGCACTTGTCTGCGGGTAAACGACATCCTCATCCTCAGCAACCTGTAGGCATATTCAGTTGCGGGATCTTCTCATTATCACCAACAAGAAAACGAGCCCACCAGCAGAGGCGGGTTGCCGCAGTTCCAACCTGCACGCGTGGAAAACGGCCTAACACATCGTGTGAAAATACAAAATGCCACTGAAACCTGACGCTTATTTGCGTCTACACAATACGCAAAACAGATGATAATTTCCGTGAATGGAGTAGCCCCCCATAAACCCAAGGCGTGACAATAAAAGTTTTAAAAAGCTTATCAACCTCAAAGATCTTAAAAGGGCAACCAATCCAACCTTAAACCTTGAACCCCAAGCCCCCTCAACCACATTAGTTATAAAATTACTACTCGATGGAAAACCAAGCTGCTGATAATGCCAAACTGAAAGCTTATTTTCGCGACACAATTCTGATACAGCCCCACTCGTCAAGTACTGCATATGTTCCAAATCAACACGAAGCGTGATTTTTTGGCGATCTAAATCAATGGCATCCCCATTGGGGGTCCATATTAAAATCTTACCGGTTTCACTAAGCAAGTCACACAATTCAGTGACAAGTCGAGCTGGATTTAGCGGATGCTCAATTACATCATTTAAAACAATAAGATCATACGTTTCACCTAGAGACGTCAAAACATCAACGCCACCTAGAAAAACAGAATCAAGACCAAGCTTGTGACAAGTCGACACGGCAGAACGATCAAGTTCGACACCCGCTACCCAAGCTCCCAATCTTTTAGCTTGATATAAAAAAGAACCCGTCCCACACCCAAAATCTAAGACCTTATATGCAGCAACGCTGACAGACGCCATATCCTTTTTAAGAAAAATCAACCTCGGATCAGAGTTAAGATTCAGATTATTCAACTCGAACTTCAAAGCCTCAATATCTCTCGCCACATCCCCACCAAAGTACGCCTCATGATAAGAGCTATAAAACTCATTGAGCGCCTCCTCTGAAGGCGATGGAGATACGTAGTAGCCAGTACACCTGAAACACTTTAAAACAGAACAATTGTCAGGACGAATGTACGATGGCTCAATGTTTTCTGCACCACAAAAAGGACATTCTCTATTTTCGAAGCACGATGAATCCCAACTTATCATTCGCTTATCGAGAGGCTCAAGAATCATAGTATTCCCCTGCATGGCTTTAGCTCAAGTTATTCAAGAAACAAGCCTCTTCGTACGACGACCACCAACCGGATAAAAGCATATAAACGGGGCGCTGATATTAGCCGCACCAGTGGAGCTCTTGCCAAGCAGAAGATGCGTGCCGAGGGGCTTGAGCTTGCCAAGCAACAAAAGCATGACACTGCAGGGCAGCAAAGCAAGATCAAGCACTTCAGCCTCAAATCTACAGACTTTAAGATCGCACTGGATTGTTAAAGTCGTTAACAATCCAAACGCATCAAGAATACGAAAACCACTGCATTCCGCCAGCCTATCGTAGGCTTGCCATTTGCGATACCCGACATAATAGAGCTCAACCTTCCAAAAGACTTAACCAAAAACTCGACCCAACCCACACCCTCAAGCCGCCACTCATTACCTCAACAAGTTACTTAAAAATGGATTAGAGCTTAACAAAACTGCTATCAAGGTATTGGGGCACACCAAGGCCGACAGAAAAGTTAAATGAGGCTATCTGACGTGCAGCGAATAAACCGGGTTGAATCACCTCTGGCATCACGGACACTCCAACTTTTTAGAACTGGAGCCACTATGGGAAAATCACCGAAGTTTCCTGAGGCAAGGGACACGGTATTGAGCGTATGCATGACATCGGATGCAGTCACTACCACGCCACATTAAACACCGCGCCTGGCGATGCAGAACGCCATCTGCCCCCAAAAAAGCCAAAAACCCGCAATTACGCGGGTTTCAGGGTACTTTTTGCGAGATCATGCCGGCCTATGCCGGACGCGAGATCACTCCCACTCGATGGTGGCTGGCGGCTTGCTCGATACGTCATAGGTGACGCGGGAGATGCCTTCGATCTCATTGATGATGCGACCGCTGACGGTTTCCAGCAGCTCGTAAGGCAGGTGCGCCCAACGTGCGGTCATAAAGTCCACGGTTTCCACCGCACGCAGGGCCACAACCCAGGCGTAACGACGGCCATCACCAACCACGCCGACCGATTTCACCGGTTGGAACACCACAAAGGCTTGGCTGGTTTTGTGGTACCAGTCGGCCTTGCGCAGCTCTTCGATGAAAATGTGATCCGCACGACGCAGCAGGTCGGCGTATTCCTTTTTCACTTCACCGAGGATGCGCACGCCCAGGCCCGGGCCGGGGAAGGGATGGCGATACACCATGTCGAATGGCAAGCCCAGCTCCAGGCCGATCTTGCGCACTTCGTCTTTGAACAGCTCACGCAATGGCTCGACCAGCTTGAGGTTCATTTCCTCAGGCAGGCCACCGACGTTGTGGTGGCTCTTGATCACGTGGGCCTTGCCGCTTTTCGCGCCAGCCGACTCGATCACGTCCGGGTAAATGGTGCCTTGGGCGAGGAACTGAATGTTATCCAGCTTGCTGGCCTCGGCATCGAACACATCAATAAAGGTGCGGCCGATGATTTTGCGCTTTTTCTCCGGATCGGACTCACCGGCCAGGTTGCCAAGGAACTGTTCCTCAGCGTTGGCGCGAATCACTTTGACGCCCATGTTCTCAGCGAACATGGCCATCACTTGCTCACCTTCGTGAAGGCGCAAAAGGCCGTTGTCGACGAACACGCAAGTCAGCTGATCGCCAATGGCCTTGTGCAGCAATGCGGCGACCACCGAGGAATCCACGCCACCGGACAAACCGAGCAGCACGTTGGCACTGCCCACCTGAGCGCGAACCTGAGCAATGGCGTCGTCAACGATGTTCGACGGCGTCCACAGGGCTTCGCAACCGGCGATTTCCAGCACGAAGCGCGAGAGGATACGACCACCCTGCTTGGTGTGTGTCACTTCCGGGTGGAACTGCACGCCGTAGTAGCCGCGCGCATCGTCGCTCATGGCAGCGATCGGGCAACTGGGCGTGCTGGCAAGCACACTAAAGCCCTGCGGCATGGCCGTGACTTTATCACCGTGGCTCATCCACACATCCAGACCCAATACACCGTCCACATCAACGTGGTCTTCAATGCCGGCCAGCAGGCGGCCTTTGCCAACCACATCAACACGGGCGTAGCCAAACTCACGCACGTCCGACCCTTGCACCTTGCCGCCCAACTGTTCGGCCATGGTTTGCATGCCGTAGCAGATACCGAAAACCGGTACACCGAGGTCAAACACCGCTTGCGGCGCACGTGGGCTACCCGCCTCATGCACCGACTCCGGCCCACCGGCAAGAATGATGCCGCGCGGAGCGAAGGCGCGAATGTCATCGTCGCTCATGTCAAACGGGTGCAGTTCGCAGTACACACCGATTTCGCGCACACGCCGGGCGATCAGCTGGGTGTACTGGGAGCCGAAGTCCAGAATCAGAATGCGGTGAGCGTGGATGTCTTGATGAGCCATGGCCGTCTCTCGTAGCGGAATTCACAAATGACGCGGGGCTGCCCCATCGTTCTCAACAGCAGCAGCCCCGTGTATTCAACAGTATTAAAAATCGTTGGATTCGCGTCGCGAGCGCAGCTCAGGCAAGGCGGAAAGTAGCGAGCAAGCGCAGTTGGCTGGAGCCAATGAGCATTGCGAGCTGCTTTCCAACACCGCATGAGCAAGCGCAGCAGCGATCCGGCGATTTTTCAGCCCACGCGGTAGTTCGGGGCCTCTTTGGTGATCTGTACATCGTGCACATGCGACTCGGCCATGCCAGCACCAGTGATGCGCACGAACTCCGGCTTGCTGCGCATTTCTTCAATGGTCGCGCAACCGGTGTAGCCCATGGAGGCACGCAGGCCGCCCATCAACTGGTGAACGATGGCCCCCATCGCCCCCTTGTAAGGCACACGGCCCTCGATACCTTCCGGCACCAGCTTCTCGGCACCGGCCGAAGAATCTTGGAAGTAACGGTCGGAAGAGCCTTGCGCTTGCGCCATGGCACCCAGCGAGCCCATGCCGCGGTAGGCTTTGTAGGAGCGTCCCTGGAACAACTCGACCTCGCCCGGTGCCTCTTCGGTACCGGCCAGCATGGAACCGATCATCACGGCGGATGCGCCGGCCACAATGGCTTTGGACAGGTCACCGGAAAAGCGGATGCCGCCATCGGCGATCAGCGGTACGCCAGTACCCGCCAGTGCAGCAGCCACGTTGGCCACGGCAGAGATTTGCGGCACACCGACACCAGCCACGATACGGGTGGTGCAGATCGAGCCTGGGCCAATACCGACCTTGACCGCATCAGCACCGGCTTCAGCCAGAGCCTTGGCGGCTTCGCCGGTGGCGATGTTGCCACCGATCACCTGCACGTCCGGGAAGTTCTGCTTGACCCAACGCACGCGGTCGATCACGCCTTTGGAGTGGCCGTGCGCGGTGTCGACGATGATCACGTCAACGCCGGCATGCACCAGCGCAGCCACGCGATCTTCGGTATCGGCACCGGTACCGACCGCCGCGCCGACGCGCAAACGACCCTGGTCGTCCTTGCTCGCCAGCGGGTAGGCCTTGGCCTTCTCGATGTCATTGACGGTCATCATGCCCTTGAGACGGAATTGATCGTCGACGATCAGCACACGTTCAATACGGTGTTTGTGCAGCAGTTTGCGCACCACCTGGGTGTCTTCGCCTTCTTTGACCGTGACCAGACGCTCTTTCGGCGTCATCACATCGCGCACCTTGGCACCCATGTTGGTTTCGAAACGCACGTCACGGCTGGTGACGATACCGACCAGATCACCGTGGTGCAGCACCGGCACACCGGAGATGTTGTTTTGACGAGTCAGGTCGAACAGGTCGCCCACAGTCGCGTCAGCCTCGATGGTGATCGGATCTTTCACCACACCAGACTCGTAACGCTTGACCTTGCGTACTTCGGCAGCCTGCTGCTCGGGTGTCATGTTCTTGTGGATGATGCCGATGCCGCCTTCCTGAGCCATGGCAATCGCCAGACGGGCTTCAGTCACGGTGTCCATAGCAGCAGAGAGCAATGGAATATGCAGTTCGATGCCGCGGGTCAGGCGCGTTTTGAGGCTGACATCCTTCGGCAGAACTTCGGAATAACCTGGAATAAGTAGAACGTCGTCGAAGGTAAGAGCTTCTTGACTGATACGCAGCATGGCGGGGGCTCCCAGACGGGAAAATAGGAAGCGCGCCATTATACTCAGACGCCCCCCTGCACTCAACGCAAAGTATCGACTGGTCAGCTGGACGCTTTGCCAGCCGGCCACCTTGTTCTACAAATCGACCCGCACCAGCGAGATCGGATGCCCCAGGCGCGCCGCAAACTCGTCCAGAAAGCCCTGTTTGAAGCCTGCATCCGCCCAGTTGTTAAAGATAAAACCCAGGTTGGAAAAGCCGCAGGACTGGAGAAACAGAAAACCGTTGATGTCGTCTTCATGGCCACACAGCGGGCAGATGAAATTATCGGTATACCCCGGCATCCACTCTTCCAGGCTGTCGAACAACCTTTCGCCCACTTCGCGCCGGCACTCAGGACAACCCGCCTCCTCAAGAAAACCTAACGTCGGGGTATAGATGCAGCGCTTGTAGATGATCTCCAGGCCATGCACCGCCTGCCCAAACGGCAGCAGCTCGGGCCGCTCGACCACCCACCGCGCGCCTTCGGCAATCCCATAGCCCATGCACTTGAAGGTCCGACCGCAAGTGCTCAGTTGCTCCTCGATGATGTTCTGCTTGACCAGCCAGCGCACAATCAACCGCGCCCGCGCCTCATGACCGGGAAAGCTGGAAATCTGCGGCACGATGATGGCCTGCTGCTCACTCATATAAAAACTCGGTTTGCGTTGAAGGCGCGCAGCTTAATGGCCACACGCAAAGGGTCAAGGCCAATCCACTATGGCCGATCGGGTAAAGCCTTTACTATGCCACCCCATGATTAAAGACCCGTTCCAACGCCTGAACCTCGACCGCGAGGTGCTCAGCGTCAGTCAACTGAACAATCGCGCACGCCTGCTGCTGGAAGATGTTTTCGGCGGCATCTGGGTCGAGGGGGAAATTTCCAACCTGGCCAAGCCAGCGTCCGGGCACATTTATTTCACCCTTAAAGATAGCCAGGCCCAGGTGCGCTGTGCGCTGTTCCGGCAGAATGCGGCCAAGGTGCGCCAGGCACTGCGCGATGGCTTGGCAGTCAAGGTGCGCGGTAAGGTTTCACTATTCGAGGGGCGCGGTGACTACCAGCTGATTCTCGATGCCGTCGAACCCGCCGGCGATGGCGCGCTGCGCCTTGCCTTCGAGGCCTTGAAGGCAAAACTCAACGCCGAAGGATTGTTTGCTGCCGAGGGCAAAGTCGCCCTACCGGCTCATCCGAAACGCATCGGCATCATCAGCTCACCGACTGGCGCGGTGATCCGCGACATCATCAGCGTATTCCGCCGCCGTGCGCCGCTGGTCGAACTGACTCTGATTCCCACCGCAGTACAGGGCCGCGAGGCCACCGCACAGATTGTTCGCGCCCTCGGTATCGCCGATGCAAAAGGCTTTGATGCGCTGATCCTGGCCCGTGGCGGCGGCTCGCTGGAAGACCTCTGGTGCTTTAACGAAGAACCGGTGGCCCGCGCGATTGCTGCCTGTAACACCCCAATCGTCAGCGCCGTGGGCCATGAGACCGACGTATCCATCGCCGATTTCGTTGCCGACGTGCGCGCCCCCACGCCTTCGGCTGCCGCTGAACTGCTGGCCCCCGACAGCAGTGAACTGGTGCAGCGCCTGCACAATCTCAAACGTCGCCTGAACCTGCACATGCAACATCGGCTGGAGCGCGAACGCATGCGCCTAGACGGTTTGCAGCGGCGCTTGCGCCATCCCGGCGAGCGCCTGCGCCAGCATGCCCAGTGTATCGATGACTTGGAGATGCGCCTCGGCCGCGCCTTCGAACGACAACTCAACAGTCGCCGCGAACGGTTGAATCACCTGCAAACCCGCCTGCTCAGCCTGCACCCGGAGCGCAATCTCAAGCTACTGGATCAACGCCTGCAGGCCCTGGCCGAGCGTCTGCAACGCAGCATGCGTGAAGGCCTCAAGGCACGCCGCCTGCATTTGCATAGCCAGGTGCAGACGCTGCACGCGGTCAGCCCACTGGCCACCCTCGGCCGCGGTTACAGCATCCTGCTGGATGAGCGCGGCCGTGCCATCCGCAACGCTGCCGACACCTGCCCCGGGCAACGCCTGAAGGCGCGCCTGGGCAACGGCGAGCTGGATGTGCGGGTCGAAGACAACCATGTGCAGCCGGTTACCTTATCGCTGCTCGATTGACCTTTATTGCAGGTGGATACGCTTCGCGTTACCCACCCTACGGATATTCAATGCGCCTGTTCACACTTATCACCCTGCTCTGCCTCGCCCTGCCCTTGCACGCCGAAGGCTTTATCAGCCGGCTGCTGAATAAGCCGGTGCCGGGCGGGGTGGCAGTAGTCGATCTAGGGCCAGCAGCCAGCGCCCCCAGCGTGCGCTATCAGAACAAGCCCGTGCTGGTCATTCATGAGGATCAGCAGCGCTGGATCGCCATCGTCGGCATACCGCTGAGCATCAAACCGGGTAGCCAGCAGATCAGCGTCAACGGCAGCCAGACGCTGAGCTTCCGGGTCGGCAGCAAGCACTACGTCGAGCAACGCATCACTATCAAGAACCAGCAGCAGGTCAACCCGAACGCCAAGAACCTTGCGCGCATCGAGCGCGAACTGGCCGAGCAGACCCGCGCCTATCAGCAGTTCAGCGCGCGCCAGCCGAGCAACCTGCTGTTCGACAGACCGGTCAACGGGCCGCTGTCGAGCCCCTTCGGCCTGCGCCGTTTTTTCAACGGCGAGGAGCGTAATCCTCACTCCGGGCTGGACTTCGCCGCCAATAGCGGCACACCGATCAAGGCTCCGGCCGCTGGCACGGTGATCCTGACTGGTGACTATTTCTTTAATGGCAAGACGGTGTTTGTCGACCACGGCCAGGGCCTGATCAGCATGTTCTGCCACCTCTCGACCATCGGCGTGAAGGTCGGCGATGAGCTGCCACGCGGCGGCGTGCTCGGCAAAGTCGGCGCCACCGGCCGCGCCACCGGACCGCATTTGCACTGGAATGTCAGCCTCAATGATGCACGCGTCGATCCAGCGATCTTTATCGGCGCCTTCAAGCCATGACCACTGGTCGGCTAACCCCTGAAAAACATTTCAAGTAAATACACAGAGTGCCGATTCGCTATGTGACGCCGGGCCTTCCGCTCGGCCGAGTGGATACGCACGCCGATGCTGACGGTCAATACCAACATCTCGTCGTCGTTCACGCGTCGCCAACTGGAGAGCAACAGCACGGCCCTCGGTACTTCGCTGCAGCGCCTGTCCACCGGACAGCGCATTAACAGCGCCAAGGATGATGCCGCCGGGCTGCAAATCTCCAACCGTCTGACCTCGCAAGTGCGGGGGCTGAACGTGGCCACGCGCAACGCCAACGACGGCATATCGCTGCTGCAGGTAGCGGAAGGCGCTTTGCAAAGCGTCACCGACGCCCTGCAGCGTATTCGCTCGCTTGGCTTGCAAGCCATGAATGGCTCCAATGGCGCCAGCGACCGCACCGCACTCGACCAGGAAGCCCAGCAACTGCTGCAGGAAATCAGCCGCGTCAACGAAACCACCACCTTTGCCGGTCGGAAAATCTTTGACCAGGGGACGTTTTCGGTACTCGGCGACCTCGATCAACGCGCCGTACTCAACTCTCTGAGGGGCTTCTGGATCGGTGAAGGTGAACAGCGCGTACTTGATGCATTTGGCCTGACTGCCGATGGCGCCGAATTGGAGATCACGTTCACTGATGATCCGTCCAGCCAAGCCCTGGCCTCAGTGTCGGGCACCTCTGGCGCGGGCGGGAAAATCTTTAACCAGGTGCTCAATGTCAACCTGGCCTATTTTGATGCCGCCACCTTGCCCAACGGTGGCAGCACACCGCAGTACACCGACCGGGTGATTGCCCACGAAATGGCCCACGCCGTCATGGGTCGCACAATGAACTTTGCCGGATTGCCCAGCTGGTTCATCGAGGGCACCGCCGAAGCGGTACAAGGTGCCGATGAGCGCTTGTCAGCTGATACCACCGGCGGCACCAATACAGCAGCGATACTGACCGCCTTCAACGCCGATGATGTCAGCGGCTCAGCCGGCTACTCCGGCGGTTATGCCGCCGTACGCTACATGCATGACGAGATCAAGGCCGCTGGCGGCAAAGGCATCAAAGACATCATGGGCTACCTGCAAAAGAACAGCGGCTCCACGCTGGACCAAGCCCTGACCAATGCCAGCAAGGGCGCATTCGCCAGCCTGGCGGACTTCAGCACGCAGTTCAATGCGGATGCAGCCGCCTATGTGGCTGGACTTAATCTGACCAATGCCGATACCGGTGCAATTGGTGGCCTTGATGCCGACGGTGGCAAAGAACTGACTGCTGAAAACGTGCTGCCCAACCAGGGCGCCGGACGGCCCGGCTCACTCGGGTTCAGCCTGGTGGAACCCACCCTGTTCAACGCCAACGGTGTAGGGGGTAACGCCCTGACCCAGCTCCAGATTGGCGCCCAGGCTTACGAAACGATCCAATTCGGCTTCAGCTCCTTCAGCGCCGACGCACTGGCCCTCAGCCGCGTAGACCTGAACAAGACCCCTGGGCTGGCGGTCATGGACATCGATGATGCACTGGCCTATATCGACCGCCAGCGCGGCTATATGGGTGCCCTGCAAAATCGCCTGGAGAGCACCATCAGCAACCTGCAAAGTATCTCTGAAAACTCGGCAGCTAGCCGTTCGCGCATTCTCGATACCGATTTTGCTGTAGAAACCTCCAATCTGGTTTCCCGCCAGATCATTCAACAGGCAGCCCAGAGTGTGCTGGCCCAAGCCAACCAGCGCCCCCAGGCCGTTCTCAGCCTACTGGGATAGCCCCGCAATAAAACACCGCTGCAACGTAAAAAACCGCAAAAAAAATCATAAATCCTTGCATGCGCGCACCAAAATAGCGTTTTCTAGCTATTGCTTGCCAGCTTTCACCTCAAAGTTTAGGGTTGGCGCTATGAGTCCCCATCACACCCTTATCTTGCTGCGCCAACATGCCAACCTCTGCCTGGTGAGCCAGCGACTGCGTGGCTGAATGTTCAAGCATACGCCCAGCCCTATTTTCTCAGTTTTAGCCCGGCTCGCCGCTTGCAGCCGCGCACAAGGATCAACACCATGAGCATGCTCAAAGACCCGTCCAGCAAATACCGGCCGTTCACCCCAATCCGCATCCCGGACCGCACCTGGCCGGACCAGATCATCGACAAGGCGCCGATCTGGCTGTCGACCGACCTGCGCGACGGTAACCAGTCGCTGATCGAGCCCATGGACGCTGAAAAGAAGATGCGCTTCTTCAAGTGCCTGCTGGCGGTGGGTCTGAAGGAAATCGAGGTGGGTTTCCCGTCCGCCTCGCAGACGGACTTTGACTTTGTGCGCGAGCTGATCGAAGGCGGGCATATCCCTGATGACGTGACCATTCAGGTGCTGACCCAGGCCCGTGACGACCTTATCGAGCGCACCTTCGAGTCGCTGAAAGGCGCAAAGAAGGCCATCGTTCACTACTACAACGCCTGCGCGCCGAGCTTCCGCAAGATCGTCTTCAACCAGGACAAGGCCGGCGTCAAAGCCATCGCCATAGCGGCCGGCAAAACCATCAAGCGCTTGGCCGACTCAGCACCGGAAACCCAGTGGGGCTTCGAGTACTCGCCGGAAGTGTTCAGCAGCACTGAAATCGACTTCGCCGTCGAGGTGTGCAACGCGGTGATTGGCGTGTTCCAGCCGACCCCGGCAAACAAGCTGATCCTCAACCTGCCAGCGACCATCGAGTGCGCCACACCGAACAACTACGCCGACCAGATCGAGTGGTTCGGTCGTCATGTCGAGCGCCGTGACAGCGTGCTGATCAGCGTGCACACCCACAATGACCGTGGCACCGGCGTCGCCGCCTCTGAGCTGGCCGTCATGGCCGGGGCTGACCGCGTGGAAGGCTGCCTGTTCGGCAACGGCGAGCGTACCGGCAACGTTTGCCTGGTGACCCTGGCGCTGAACCTCTACACCCAGGGCGTTGACCCTGAACTGGACTTCTCCGACATCGACGCGGTGCGCAAGGTGGTCGAGGACTGCAACCAAATCCCGGTGCATCCACGCCATCCGTATGTCGGCGACCTGGTGCACACCGCCTTTTCCGGCTCGCACCAGGATGCGATCCGCAAAGGCTTCGCTCAGCAGCAGGCCGACGCGGTATGGGAAGTGCCGTACCTGCCGATCGACCCGGCCGATATCGGCCGCGATTACGAGGCGGTGATCCGCGTCAACAGCCAGTCCGGCAAGGGCGGTATCACCTTCCTGCTCGAACAGGAATACGGCATCAACCTGCCGCGCCGCATGCAGATCGAGTTCAGTCAGGTGGTGCAGAAGGAAACCGACCGCCTCGGCCTGGAAATGACTGCCGCACAGATCTACCAACTGCTGGAAACCGAGTACCTACAGGCCACAGCGCCGTATGCGCTGAAAGGCCATCGCCTGCAAGAAGAAAACGGCACCAGCGCGGTTGATGTCGAAGTCGTCAATGCTGGGGAAACCCAGCACTGGCGCGGAATCGGCAAGGGCCCGCTGGAAGCCTTGGTCGCCGGCCTGCCGGTGGACGTGGAAATCATGGACTACAGCGAGCACGCCATCGGTGCCGGCACCAATGCCAAAGCGGCGGCCTATATCGAACTGCGCGTCAACGGCGGCCGCGCGCTGCATGGCGTGGGCATCGATGAAAACCTCACCACCGCGAGCTTCCGCGCGCTGTTCAGCGCGCTGAACCGGGCGATCGGCCAAGCCGCCGAACAGGCCGCCTAATAGCAGTGCATGCCGTCAGGCTACTGAAGGCGTGCGTACCAGGTAACGCGCCGTCGCCTGCAACGCCTGGCCGATATCCGGCCAGTGCAGCTGATGGCGCCGTGCCAGGGCCTGAGTCGCAGCGGTATCGAAGCGAGTGGTCTGGATAAAATCCAGCGACTCAACATCGGTATGCAGCAGGCCCGGCACACCCGGAAGCTTCAACACCCCCCGCAGCAACGGTATAGGCAGATGCCGGCTCGGCGCCCGCACACTCAGCGCGTGAGCCAATTGCTGCAGCATGCCCTGCAGATTTGGCGTCGCGGCATCCAAGGCGAGGATCTCCTGCCCGATCTGCTGCTCATCAAAGGCCGCAGCCACCAGCAACTCGGCGAGAAAATCCACGCTAACCAAGGGCAGCCAGTGCGCTGCCGAACCGGGAATCGCCCCAAGCCGGCCAGCGGCCAGATTGTCGATCAAGCCTGCCAACGGCTGCGCCGGCAAGATATGCCCGCTACGACTATGGCCACAGACGGTGGCCGGGTGCACCAACGTCAGCGGCACCTGCAGCTCAGCCATACGGGCGCGCACACGAAAGTGCGCCTCCAGCTTGCTGCCTTCATAAGCCCCAGAGCGACGATAGAGGCGATCCCAGTTTGTGCGCTCGGGATGCTGCAGATCCACGCCTATACGCTGCAAATGCGCATGATTGGCCAACATAAAGCCGCCCACCATCAGCAGACGACTGCCCTGTTGCGCCGCCAACTCAGCCACCTGGATCGCGCCCTCGACATTGACCTGACGCGCCTGCGCCAATGACAGCCCCCAGGCGAACTGTACGCCCAGGTGAAACACCACAGCGGCCTGACGCACCTGCTCACGGGCAGCGGCATCCAGCCCCAGACCTGGCAAGCCCAGATCACCGGCAACCGCCGTTAGCAGGTCGCCCCGTCCGCCCAATTGTTCGATCTGCTCGCGCAAGGCTGGCAGGCTGTGCGGTCGACGCATCAACACACTGACCGGATGGCCCCTGTGGGTGAGTAACGCCAGCAGATGCTGGCCGATAAAACCACTGCCGCCGGTGACAAAACATGACTGATTCATCGGCAATCCTCCTGAGTCGTTGATGACTCAAGCAGGCTAAACTGTCGAGCACACTCTACAGTCAAGCGGGATTTGCATGCGCATTGGTGAACTGGAAAAACGCAGCGGGGCCAGCCGCCACACCCTGCGTTATTACGAAAGCCTGGGGCTGATCAGCGCCCTGCGCCGCGACAACAACTACCGCGAATACAGCCTGCAGACGCTGCATGACCTGGGTTTTATCCAGCAGGCGCAGAGCATGGGTTTCTCCCTCGGTGAGATTGGCGACATCCTTCGCGCACGGCGCGAGCAACAACTCGACTGCGCCCAGGGTGCAGCCCTGGTCAGCCGTAAACTGGCCGAGGTGGAGCAGAAAATTGCTGATCTGCAGCAGTTGGGGGCTTTTCTCCGCAGCGAGCAACTGCGCCTCGAAGCCAGCGCCGCCGAACAGAAACCCACTGCCGCGGGCTAAATCAACCTGGCTATTCAGACCAAGTGCACGGCAAGCGAACAAGCGATAACTACACTGACGTAATGGATTACAGGAGCCCCTGAACATGCGCTCAGTGACACACTGGATGTGCACCCTCACCGTGCCACTGTTGCTCGCCTGCAGCGCAAATAGCCTGGCGGACACGGTGGTCATGGCCTTCGGTGAAAAAATCCCACCGTTCTGTTTTCCGGAAAGCGACAGTGGTATCGAACTGGAGGTGATTGGCGAAGCCCTGGCGTTTCGCGGCCATACACTGCAACCCCGCTACTTTCCCCTGGCTCGCGTGCCACTGGCGTTTCGCAAAGGTGAAGTGGATGCGGCCATGACCGACCTGGGACAGGGTCTGGCTGCAATCGGTGGTCACTATGGCAACCCGGCCGTCATATATGCCAACGTGTTTGTCAGCCTGCAAAGCCGACGCTTGAACATCCAGAAGCCCGAGGACATCAAGGGGCTCAGCGTAGTGGCCTTCCAGGGAGCAGCCCAGCGCTACCCCGAATGGCTGGCCGAGAGCCAGAAGGATGGGTTGTACTTCGAACAAAACAACCAGGAACTGCAGGTCTTGGGGCTGAACAAGGGCCGCTACGATCTGGTACTGAGTGACCGCAGCATCTATCGCTACTTCGAATTGCTGCTCGAACGTACCTCTCTATTTAAGGCAAAATCCATCGCCATGCACCAATTTGTCGAGGAAGACCCGCAGAACTACCGGCCGATATTTCGCGACCCGCAGATCCGCGACGACTTCAATGCCGGCCTCGCCCAACTCAAGGCCAGCGGGCGCTACCAGGCGATCTACGACCACTACCTAAAACAGTGATTGCTGCCCATCAGTCAGCCAAATCAAACGCATCCGCATCGCGATATGCAGGGAAACGCTCCCGGTAAGCGGACAATTCCGAGGCATTGAGGGCCACCCTAAACACGCCATCTGCCGCCCCTGGCTCCAGCAACGGCTCACCCTGAAAATCCAGCACCTGACTATCGCCACTGTAGGTGTGGCCATTGCCGTCCTCGCCGATGCGGTTTACTGCCGCCACGTAACAGAGGTTTTCGATGGCCCGCGCCGGCAACAGGCGGTTCCAATGATTGCGCCGCGCGGCTGGCCAGTTGGCGGTGTAGAGCAGCAGATCGGTGGTCTGTGGATCGCGACTCCACACCGGGAAGCGCAGGTCGTAGCAGATCAGCGGGCGTACCTGCCACCCCTTGACCTCCAGCAACACCTGCTGCTCACCCGCGCGGTAATGCTTATGCTCGCCGGCCATGCGGAACAGATGGCGCTTGTCATAGTGCGCCACAGAGCCATCCGGACAGGCCCAGAGCAGGCGGTTGCGGTAAGAGCCATCAACAGACTGGATAATCAGGCTGCCGGTGACGACAGCCTGCAGCGCCTGAGCCTGCTCACGCAGCCACTGGCTGGTGGGGCCATCCTCCGGCTCGGCCAGGGCAGCCGAATCCATGGAAAAGCCGGTGCTGAACATCTCCGGCAACACGACCAGGTCCGCACCACATGCCTGCACCAGCAGTGATTCAAAGTGCGCGCGATTGGCCGCAGGGTCCTGCCAGACGAGGGTGGTCTGAATCAGCGCCAGTTCGAGGTCGGGCAACAGGCTTAGATCGCGCATAGTTTATCCGCCGCCTGGCGCAGGGTTTCTTCACGCTTGGCAAAGCAGAAACGCACCAGGGTCAGATCCTCAGGTGGTGTCTGGTAGAACACCGATACCGGAATCGCCGCCACGCCATGCTCGCGGGTCAGCCATTCGGCCATAGCCACATCATCCAGATCGTTGCGAATGGCCGAGTAATCGACCAACTGGAAATAGGTACCAGCGGCGCGGGTGAAGGTAAAGCGCGAGCAGGCCAGCAGGTCGCAGAACAGATCGCGTTTGGCCTGGTAGAACGCAGGTAGCTCCTCGACATGCTCGGGGTGCACGGCCATATAGTCGGCCAACGCCCACTGCAGCGGCGTCACGCCACAGAAGCTGACGTACTGATGCACCTTGCGCAGTTCGGCGCTCAAGGCCGGCGGCGCCACGACATAGCCGGTCTTCCAGCCAGTGACGTGGTAGGTTTTGCCAAAGGAGCTGACCACAAAGGCACGCTGATACAGCTCTTCGTGGGCCAGCACGCTAGCGTGCTGAACGCCGTCGAATACCAGATGC
The DNA here is from genome assembly GCF_026625725.1 of Pseudomonas sp. SL4(2022). Lineage (NCBI taxonomy): Bacteria > Pseudomonadati > Pseudomonadota > Gammaproteobacteria > Pseudomonadales > Pseudomonadaceae > Pseudomonas > Pseudomonas sp. SL4(2022). The sequence goes on along the minus strand of NZ_CP113060.1, from coordinate 2,861,010 downwards.
TCGTAGACCTCGTCGCTGATCAGGTAGATATCGCGCCCACGAATCAAGGCAGCCAGCTGGTCCAGCTCGGCGCGGGAGATCAGCGCACCGCTAGGGTTGTGCGGGCTATTGAGGATGATCAGACGCGTCTTGTCGCTGAGCGCGTCCTGCAGGCGTTGCCAATCGATAGCGAAATCCGGCAAGGCCAGCGGCACATGCACACAGCGTCCGCCGGCCAGCTCCACCGAGGGCTCATAACTGTCGTAGCTGGGGTCGAAGACGATGACTTCGTCACCCGGCTGAATCAACGCCTGGATAGCGCAGAAGATGCCTTGGGTAGCGCCAGGAACTATGGTGACTTCACCATCGGCGCTGACCATACGCCCATAACTGCGGGCAATCTTCACCGCCACCTGCTCGCGCAGCGCTGGTAAGCCAGTCATCGGCGCGTACTGGTTATGCCCAGCAGCAATATGCCGACCGACCGCATCACGCAAGGCCTGCGGCCCATCGAAATCGGGGAAGCCCTGGGACAGGTTGAGCGCGCCGGTTTCCACGGCGAGCTGCGACATGCGGGTAAAGATGGTGGTGCCGACGTTCGGCAGTTTGCTGATAATCATCGAGGCAATATTCCTGGGCCAAGCGCCGAGCTTGAGCGCTAGTGATGCGGCAGAATAGCCGATCCCCCAGAGACGCAAAAGGCACCCGCAGGTGCCTTTATAGAGCGTTTCAGCCCAAGCTTAGCGCTTGTCTTTGCGCTTCTTCTCGGCCTTCTTATGGTGGCTCATCAGGCGTCGCTTCTTATTCACCTGACGATCCGTGAGGGTGTTCTTGTTGCCCTCATAGGGGTTCTCCCCCCCTTTGAACTCGATGCGGATCGGCGTACCAACCAGCTTGAGCACGCGGCGATAGGTGTTTTCCAGATAGCGGATATAGGACTTGGGCACCGCATCGACCTGATTGCCGTGGATCACGATCAGCGGCGGGTTGGCCCCCCCCAAGTGGGCGTAGCGCAGCTTGATGCGGCGGTTATTGACCATGGGTGGCGCGTGATCGCTGACGGCGTCTTCCAGAATCTGGGTCAGGCGGTTGGTTGGCCAGCGGGTGATCGCCGACTTGAACGAGGCTTGCACCGACTTGTACAGGTTACCCACACCGGTGCCATGCAGCGCCGAGATAAAGTGGATATCGGCAAAGTCGACGAAGAACAGCCGCCGTTGCAACTCGGTCTTCACGTAATCGCGCTCGCTGGGCTCCATACCGTCCCATTTGTTCAGGGCAATCACCAGGGCACGGCCGCTTTCCAGCACAAAGCCCAGCAGGTTGAGGTCATGGTCGACCACACCTTCGCGGGCGTCCATGACGAATACCACGACGTTGGAGTCCTGGATCGCCTGCAGGGTTTTCACCACCGAGAACTTTTCCACCGCCTCGAAGATCTTGCCGCGGCGACGCACGCCCGCGGTGTCGATCAGGGTGTACTTCTCGTCATCGCGCTCGAACGGGATGTAGATGCTGTCGCGGGTGGTGCCGGCTTGGTCATACACGATGACCCGCTCTTCGCCGAGCATCCGGTTGACCAGCGTCGATTTACCGACATTGGGGCGGCCGATGATCGCCAGCTTGATGCCGTCCTTTTCACTCGGACCGGGAATGCGCTTGGCTTCCTGACCTTCGAGCACAACTTCTTCTTCCTCGCCCTCTTCCGGCTCTGCGGCATCCTTGGGGAAGGAACCCAGCACGGCTTCGAGCATCTGGGTGATGCCACGTCCATGCGCACCGGCAATCGGCAGGGACTCGCCCATGGCCATGCTGGCAAATTCGGCGCGCGCCAGATCAGTATCGAGGTTATCGACCTTGTTGATCACCAGAAAGCTGCGTTTGTTACGGCGGCGCAGGTGCTCGCCGATCATCTGATCGGAGGCCGAAAGACCGGCGCGAGCATCCACCAGAAACAGCACAGCATCGGCTTCTTCAATCGCCTGCAGCGACTGCTCGGCCATCTTCGCATCAATGCCTTCTTCGTCACCGGAAATACCCCCGGTGTCGATGACGATATAGGTTCGCCCCTGCCACTTGGCCTCGCCGTACTGGCGATCACGGGTCAGACCAGACAGGTCGCCGACAATCGCGTCACGGGACTTGGTCAAGCGGTTAAACAGTGTGGACTTGCCGACGTTCGGGCGGCCCACCAGGGCAATTACGGGAACCATTAGGCTCTCCACTTCGTTATTTCAGAAAATACAAAAGCCGCTGCAGGGGCAGCGGCCGGAATTCATTGCGCAGGCGATGCTGCGCACCTTAGGTGTTGTGCAGCATCGCCAACGCTCAGCGCAGCATTACTTGATGGTCAGTGCCACCAGGTCACCGCCGTTACCAAAGGCATACAGCCAGTCGCCCACCACCAGCGGACGGGCACGCAGGCCGTCACTGTCGATGCGGATACGACCGACGAATCGACCATCAACCTGGCTGACCAGATGCAGATAGCCTTCCAGATCGCCGAAGGCGATATAGCTGGAGAACACTTCCGGCGCCGACAGCTGGCGACGCGCCAGCGCATCATTGCTCCACAGTGCCGAAGCCGAACGTTCGTCAATACCTTCAACGGTACCGCTGGCCAGGCTTACATAAACACTGCCATAACCCTGGGCCACACCGACTGAGCTGGACGCTTCACGCTGCCAGAGGATACGGCCACTTTCCAGATCCAGCGCGGCAACGCGGCCCTGGTAGCTGACGGCGTAAAGTGTGCCAGCCGAGAGCAGCAAGCCACCGTCGATGTCCACCACACGATCCAGTTCGGAGCGACCTTGTGGAACTGCCACGCGCTGCTCCCAAACCGGGATACCGCGCTGCGCATCAAGGGCAATCACCTTGCCGGTAGACAGGCCGGCTACCGCCAGACGGTTGGTCAGTACCGGGCTGCCAGTGCCGCGCAAGGTCAGCACGGCTGGAGTGTTCTCAAAGATCCAGCGCTGAGCGCCCGTGCTGATGTCAAGGGCGATCAGGCGGTCATCCTGGGTCTGCACCAGTACCACGTCGCCATTCAGTGCAGGCGCCGCCAGCACTTCGCTGGTCACACGGGCACGCCACTTCTCTTCACCGGAGCCGCTGTCGAGGGCGATAATTTCGCCTTTCAGCGTTCCCACCACCACCAAGCCATAGCCGGCAGCAACAGCGCCGGAAACCGGCAATTCCAGATCAGCTTTCCAGATGACCTTGCCGGTCATGCGATCCATAGCGACCACCAGACCTTCGACGTCGGCGGCGTAGATCTTCTCACCATCAATCGCTGGCACCAGCATGTTGAAGGTCTCGCCCTGGCCTTCGCCAATGGAACGGCTCCATTCCTTCTGCAGGCGCACCTCTTCCTCGAACTTGGGAAGATCGGCCGGCGGCAGTTCCTTCTTGCTATTGCTGCTGCAACCTACGGCCAGAACGGCCAGGGCCAGCAGTGCGGCATTCTTCCAGCGCATCACGTCACGCATCCCCTTTTGCCAGATCATCCAGCTTCATTTGCAGACCACCGACAGCCGCATCCTCAGAGAGTGCAGCCTTGGCTTTTTCGTAGGCGGCGTACGCATCGTCGGCACGGCCGAGTTGCACCAGCAGATCACCTTTGAGTTCTTCACGGCTGGCCGCAAAAGCCGGAGCGACTTTGGCATCCAGCAGTTTCAGGGCGTCTTCAGCCTTGTCCTGGGCCGCCAGTACACGCGCCAGGCGCTGACGCGCCAACTCGCCCAAACTGTCATCCGCCGGGTTGTCGACAATCGCCTGCAACTCGCTGGCAGCGTCGTCCAGTTTGCCAGCCTCGACCGCCACCTTGGCCACAAACAAGCGGCCGTATTGGGCGTAATGGCTGCCGGAGTAATCATTCTTCAGGGTGTTGGCCAGCTCAGCCACTTTACCGGCATCCGGCTTGCCGCTCGGGTCCAGAGCCGCTTCCAGCAGTTGCTGATACACCAGCGAGGCACCGTAGGACTGGTTGCTCTGGTACTTCTGCCAGCCCTGCCAGCCGAATACCACCACCAGGGCCAGCACGACACCGGTCAGCAATGGCATGCCATTGCGCTGCCACCAGTCCTTGATTACTGCCAGTTCTTCATCATCAGTACGCGAAACCACCCCAACACTCCTATTCGCTAAATCACTTAACAGGCGCTCAGGCCTGATTGGCGCAGGTCGCCAGATGATCGGCCAACGCCGACCAGGCAATACTTTGCTGCTCGCCCTGACCGCGCAGCGGCTTGCAACCTACCACTTGCTGGGCCAATTCGTCTTCACCCAAGATCAATGCATACAGTGCACCACTCTTGTCGGCCTTTTTGAACTGACTCTTGAAGCTACCCGCACCGGCATTCACCTGCAGTCGCAGACTAGGTAGCTGATCACGCAGACGCTCACTCAAAGCCAACGCAGCCAATTCAGCCGGCTCGCCGAAGGCACACAGGTAAACATCGACAGTACGGCCGATTTCAGCCGGTACTTTACCTAGAGTTTCCAGCAACAGCACCAAACGTTCGATGCCCATAGCAAACCCAACACCAGGCGTCGGCTTGCCACCCATCTGCTCAACCAGGCCATCGTAGCGCCCACCTGCACACACCGTGCCCTGGGAACCCAACTGATCGGTCACCCACTCGAATACGGTCTTGCTGTAGTAATCCAGGCCGCGCACCAGCTTGGGGTTAATCACATAAGGCACGCCCGCTGCATCCAGGCGGGTTTTCAGCCCCTCGAAATGCCCGCGCGACTCTTCGTCCAGGTAATCCGCCAGCTTCGGCGCATTGACCAACAGCGCTTGCGTTTCTGGGACCTTACTGTCGAGCACGCGCAGCGGATTGGTGTTCATGCGGCGACGACTGTCTTCATCCAGCTGATCGGCATGGGCCGTCAGAAACTCGACCAGCGCATCGCGATAAACGGCACGCGCGGCACTGGTGCCCAGACTGTTGAGTTCAAGCTTGACCGCATCACGGATCCCCAACAGGCCCCACAGGCGCCAGGTCAGGGCGATCAGCTCGGCGTCGATATCCGGACCTTCAATATTGAAGACCTCCACACCGATCTGATGAAACTGGCGGTAACGACCTTTCTGCGGACGCTCATGACGGAACATCGGTCCGATGTACCAAAGCTTCTGCGACTGGCCGCCACCGGACAAGCCGTGTTCGAGCACGGCACGCACGCAGGCTGCAGTGCCTTCCGGGCGCAGCGTCAGGGAGTCGCCATTGCGATCGTCGAAGGTGTACATCTCTTTTTCGACGATGTCGGTGACTTCACCAATGGAGCGCTTGAACAGCTCGGTGAACTCGACGATCGGCATACGAATTTGCCGATAGCCGTAACCGTCCAACAGACTGGCGACGGTACCTTCAAAATAACGCCAAAGCGGGGTCTGCTCGGGCAGGATATCGTTCATGCCACGAATGGCTTGCAGGGGCTTGCTCACTTCAATTCCTTAGCTGTCTTGGCTGCGCACGATAACCGCGGCGTCAGCAGCAACCTTGTCGGCTGCCTTCTGGCGGATCAGCTTTTCCAGCTCATCGACCAGGTTGTCATTACCCAGCTTGTGCGCCGGCTTGCCATCGATATAGATCAAGTTAGGCGAACCACCAGTCAGGCCGATATGGGCTTCCTTGGCTTCGCCTGGGCCGTTGACGACACAGCCGATGACCGCCACATCCAGCGGAACGAGCAGGTCTTCGACACGCTGCTCCAGCTCGTTCATGGTTTTCACCACGTCGAAGTTCTGCCGTGAGCAGCTTGGGCAGGCGATGAAGTTGATGCCACGGGAACGCAGACGCAAGGACTTGAGGATGTCGTAGCCGACCTTGATCTCTTCCACCGGATCAGCGGCCAGGGAGATGCGAATGGTGTCGCCGATGCCCTCAGCCAGCAGCATGCCCAGCCCAACCGCCGATTTCACAGTGCCCGAACGCAGGCCTCCGGCCTCGGTGATGCCCAAGTGCAGCGGCTGCTCAATCTGCTTGGCCAGCAAGCGATAGGCCTCAACAGCCATGAAGACGTCAGATGCCTTCACGCTGACTTTGAAGTCCGGAAAATTCAGCCGATCGAGGTGCTCGACATGGCGCAAGGCAGATTCAACCAGCGCCGCTGGCGTCGGCTCGCCATACTTCTTCTGCAAATCCTTTTCCAGCGAGCCGGCGTTAACGCCGATACGGATTGGAATGCCCTTGTCGCGCGCGGCTTCAACCACAGCACGGACGCGGTCTTCACGACCGATATTGCCCGGATTGATGCGCAGACAGTCGACACCCAGCTCAGCCACACGCAGGGCGATCTGATAGTCGAAGTGGATATCCGCCACCAGCGGCACACGCACCTGCTGCTTGATCCGGCCAAACGCCTCAGCAGCGTCCATGTCCGGCACGGAAACCCGAACGATATCGGCGCCGGCATCTTCCAGGCGACGAATCTGCGCCACGGTGGCGGCCACATCATTGGTATCGCTATTGGTCATGCTCTGCACGGCGATGGGTGCATCCCCACCGACCGGCACCGCGCCAACCCAGATCTTGCGCGACAGACGCCGTTTGATTGGTGATTCGCAATGCATGTTACTGCCCACCCAACTTCAGACGCGCGGTTTCACCCGAGATAAACGGAGCCACATCCACCGGATTGCCATTCAGGCTGACTTGGGCACCACGGGCAAACCCAAGACGCAGCTCCAACGGCGCCTTACCAACCAGTTCAAGGCTATCGCCTTTGCGTTTAAGTGCGCTGAACAGCACCTTGCCGTTGGCATCAGTTAATTGTGTCCAGCAGTCGGCAATAAAGGTCACACTGACACGTGCCTCACCGGCTGCCAGCACAACCGATGGTGAAGTAACCACTGCAGGAGCGGAGGCGGCTGCGGCTGCGGCTGCGGAAACATCAGGCGCAGCAACCGCTTGCGCGGGTGTTGCCCCCTGCGTGAGTACCGGAGAACTAGCGACGTCAAGTGGATCAACCGTTGCCGGCGCAACATCAGCACTAATAGCAACAGAAGCAGGAGCTACTATCGCCGCACTACCGTCCACGGCGGGCGGCATAATTTCCGCCTCGGCTTGAGCCGCATCCACAGCCTGATCCTCAGGCTCATCAAGCACATGGATCTGGGTTGTGCCATCAGCACCGTCAACTTCCACATGTTCCAAACTGGTAGCTGCCAGGTCTTCCGCCCGCCGCTGCGCTTGCTCCTGCCACCAGAAGAAGCTCAATCCAGCCAAAGCCAACAGCAACACAAAACTGACCATTCGCAACACGCGCTGCGAATAGCTCACCGGCTCTTCGATACGCCCCAGACTATGTACGTTACTTCCTGCCGCATCGCTGCCGGTAAACTGATCAAACTCCAGCACCAGTCGATTCTGATCGACATCCAATAGTTTGGCATACGCGCGCACATAGCCACGGGCAAAGGTATGCCCTGGCAACTTGTCAAACGCGCCCTGCTCGATCTGACTCAAGCGCTGGGCTGTCAGATTGAGCTGGCTGGCAACCTCGGCAATGGTCCAACCACGACTCTCACGAGCCTTGCGCAAAGTCTCACCCGGATTGGTACGGGGAACTGCTAGCACTTCTGGATGCGCAGCTTTCATCATTGCTCCGACAGGTATTGCTGATATTCCGGAGTACCCGGATAAAGTCGTTTCAACTGCAGACCGAGGCTTGCCGCGTCGTCACGCTCCTCGAAAATCTTGGCTAGCCGAACGCCAAGCAACAGACTACGCGCATCATGCTGCGACAGCGCCAGGTAGCTTTCGTAGTAACCACGCGCCGGGACGTACTGCTTATCGTCATAAGACAGCTGCGCCATTTCCATCAAGGCACGCGGCTGACGGCTATTAAGACGCAATGACCTCTGGAAATACTCCTTGGCCTGCTCACGCTGGTTCAACTGCAGCGCTGTCAGGCCGAGGTTTTCAAATACCCGCGAGCGCTCTGGGTAAAGATTATCCTGAGCAGCCTCGCTGTAGAGTTCCATGGCTTCGGTGTAACGCTTTTGCTCGTAGAGAAAGCTGCCATAGTTATTCAACAGGCGCGCATCACCTCGGCGCTCAGCGATTGCCTTACGAAAATGCTCATCAGCCAGCTTCGGCTCCATTTCGATTTGAAACACCAAGGCTAACGCCGCATGCGCGTCCGCATTTGAAGCATCGAGGTCCAAGGCTTTTTTCAACGGCACCTTGGCCCGCTCGGTTTCACCTTGCTGGAGATAACCGATACCTAACTGTACGTATGCATCACGGGCCTCATCACGGCCTTTATCGGTTTTCATCGGATCAACGTTACCAGTCGTGACGCAACCGGCTAACAGACTGGCGGCCAACAGCAATAACGCGGGACGCAAGGTCATGGGTATCCTCCCCTCAGGTTCGATTGGCGGCGGAACTCGGCGTTTCGGCCTCGCTACTCAACTCACGCACAGCAATATAGCGCTCACTACGCCGGGTACGATCCATAACCTGGCCAACCAATTGACCACACGCGGCATCAATGTCTTCGCCTCGGGTGGTGCGCACAGTGACATTGTGGCCGGCTTTGTGCAGCAGGTCCTGGAAGCGGCGAATAGCATTGTTGCTCGGCCGCTCGTACCCGGAGTGGGGGAAGGGATTAAACGGAATCAGGTTGATCTTGCAAGGCACATCTTTGAGAAGTGCGATCATTTCCTCAGCGTGCTCGATCTTGTCGTTTACATCCTTGAGCAGGGTGTATTCGATTGTAAGCACGCGCTTCTCGCCGAGACGCGAGACATAACGCTTGCACGCCGCCAGCAGCATTTCCAGCGGGTACTTCTTGTTGATCGGCACCAGCTGATTGCGCAGTGCATCGTTCGGTGCATGCAGTGAGAGCGCCAGGGACACATCAATCACTTCGCCGAGCTTGTCGATCATCGGCACCACGCCCGAGGTGGACAGCGTCACCTTGCGTTTGGAGATGCCATAACCGAGGTCGTCCATCATGATTTTCATGGCAGCGACGACGTTGTCAAAGTTCAGCAGCGGTTCGCCCATGCCCATCATCACCACGTTAGTGATGGCGCGGTCGATCTTCGCCGGCACACTGCCGAACGACTTGTTGGCGATCCACACCTGGCCGATCACTTCGGCGGCACTCAGATCGCTGTTGAAGCCTTGCTTGCCAGTCGAACAGAAACTGCAATCCAACGCACAGCCAGCCTGCGACGACACACACAAGGTGCCACGCGAGCCCTGGGGGATATACACGGTTTCGACACAACTGCCTGACGCCACCCGCACAACCCACTTGCGCGTGCCATCAGTAGAAATATCTTCGCTAACCACTTCCGGCCCGCGAATTTCAGCAGAGGCCTCGAGCTTCTCGCGCAAGACCTTGCCGACATTACTCATAGCGGCGAAATCATCGACGCCAAAGTGGTGAATCCACTTCATCACCTGACCGGCACGGAAACGCTTTTCCCCGATACTTTCGAAGAATTGCTCCATCTCCGCCAGGGTTAGCCCCAGCAGGTTGATTTTACCGGTCGATACAGTCATGGCCTCACCCTCACCCGATTCGCTTAGCGAATGCGCGCGCAAACTTCGGTGGCAGCGAAGAAGTAAGCGATTTCGCGGGCAGCGGAAGCTTCCGAGTCGGAACCGTGAACAGCATTTTCGTCGATGGAAACAGCGAAATCAGCGCGAATGGTGCCGGCAGCTGCTTCTTTCGGGTTGGTAGCGCCCATCAGTTCACGGTTAGCCAGAACAGCGTTTTCGCCTTCCAGAACCTGAACGATAACTGGACCGGAAGTCATGAATGCAACCAGATCCTTGAAGAAGCCACGCTCGCTGTGCTCAGCGTAGAAGCCAGCGGCTTCGCGCTCGGACAGCTGAACCATTTTCGAAGCCACGACGCGCAGGCCGGCTTTTTCGAAACGAGTGGTGATCTCGCCAACAACGTTTTTAGCAACGGCATCAGGCTTGATGATGGAGAAAGTGCGTTGAACAGCCATGTGAAACTCCAGAAACAATGATTAAAGCGAAAAATTAAACCCGCGAATTATACGCGGGTTCCGGTTAAATGCGTAGGGCGCGACACAAGCCGTATCAGTCGGCTTCTTCGATCCAGGCCGCCTGGACGGCTTCCAAGACCTTCTCACCACCGCGCTGCGGATCGTCACTGAACTCCGGCAACGCCAGAATCCACTTATGCAGATCAACAAAGTTGACGTAACGAGGATCCACCTCAGGCTTAGCCTCCGCCAGTTGAATGGCGATTTCCAGGACATCAACCCACTTCAGACTCATAACAACTCCTGAACTCAGTGCGGCGCTTCGGCGGCGTGGTTGAGCGAGTATTTGGGAATCTCGACCGTCAAATCCTCAGTACCGACAATGGCCTGACAAGACAACCGTGATTGCGCTTCAAGCCCCCAGGCCTTGTCCAGCATGTCCTCTTCCAACTCATCAGCCTCGGCCAACGAATCAAAACCCTCACGAATAATGCAGTGACAGGTGGTGCAGGCACAGACACCGCCGCAAGCGCTTTCGATGTCAATGTGGTGCTCATGCGCCACTTCAAGCACCGAAGTACCCGGGGCAACCTCGACCACCAGCCCTTCCGGGCACAACACCGCGTGAGGCAGAAAAATGATCTGCGGCATGTTTATTCCTCAATCTCGTCAAGACTACGGCCAGCCAATGCGGCCTTGACCGTGGCATCCAGACGACGGGCCGCGAAAGCATCCGTCACCTGGGTCAAACGTTTGGTTTGCTGCTCAATCGCCAAGCCATCCGTGCCGGCCATCAAATCGCGCAATTGCGCGATCTGCGCATCGATGGCCATACGCTCATCGGCATCCAGCAGGCGCTCGCCATCGGCCAGCAACGCCGCCTCGACTGCTTCCAGCAAACGCTGGGCGTCGACCTGCTGCTCGCGCAGCACGCGGGCAACCTTGTCGTCGCCGGCATTTTTGAAGGAATCCTGCAGCATGCGGGCGATTTCGCCATCGGTAAGCCCATAGGACGGCTTGACCTGGATACCCGTCTCGACGCCCGAGGCCAGTTCGCGGGCAGCAACGCTGAGCAAACCGTCGGCATCCACCTGGAAGGTCACGCGAATCTTTGCCGCACCGGCCACCATCGGCGGAATGCCACGCAGCTCAAAACGCGCCAGTGAACGGCAATCACTGATCAGCTCACGCTCACCTTGCAGCACATGAATCATCATGGCCGTCTGGCCGTCTTTATAGGTGGTGAAGTCTTGCGCGCGAGCAACCGGGATAGTGGTGTTGCGCGGAATGACTTTCTCCATCAAACCGCCCATGGTTTCCAAACCCAGCGACAGCGGAATCACATCGAGCAACAACAGCTCTTCACCGTCATCGCGCTTGTTACCCGCCAGCGCATCAGCCTGAATGGCAGCACCAATTGCGACCACCTGATCCGGATCGATGTCCGTCAGCGGTTCGCGGGCAAAGAGTTCGGCAACCGCCTGACGCACACGCGGAACACGCGTAGAGCCACCGACCATCACCACCGCTTCAACAGCCTCAACTTCAATACCCGCGTCACGCACCGCACGACGGCATGCCTTCAGACTTCGGGCGAGCATCGGCTCGATGAGTTGATCAAACTGCTCACGGCTCAACTGCCCCTGCCAACCGGCATACGCCACCGGCACCGACTCATGACTGGTCAGCGCCTCTTTGGCGGCACAAGCCACTTCCAGCAATAAACGTTGCTCGCCGGGATCAAGATCAGCCGACAACTCCGCCTGCTGAACAATCCAACCGGCAATCGCATGATCGAAGTCATCGCCGCCCAAGGCGCTGTCGCCACCGGTGGCCAATACCTCAAACACACCGCCGGTCAGGCGCAATACAGAAATATCAAAGGTGCCACCACCCAAATCGTAAATGGCCACCACACCTTCAGCATGCTGATCCAGGCCATACGCCACAGCAGCAGCCGTTGGTTCATTCAGCAGGCGCAGAACATTCAAGCCCGCCAGACGGGCTGCATCCTTGGTGGCTTGGCGCTGCGAATCATCAAAGTAGGCCGGCACGGTGATGACAGCGCCAACCAGTTCGCCGCCCAAGGTCGCCTCAGCGCGCAGGCGCAGGACTTTGAGAATTTCAGCCGAAACCTCGACAGGGCTTTTGGCACCTTGCACCGTTTCAATAAACGGCATGTGCGATTCGCCTTCGCTAAAGCGATAAGGCAGCTGCTCACCGAGCTGTTTGACATCGGCCAGACCACGCCCCATCAGGCGCTTAACGGACAAAATGGTGTTGAGTGGGTCTGCCGAGCCGGCTGCTTTGGCCGATTCACCAACCTCAACCGAACCCGCGTGGTAGCGCACCGCTGACGGCAGAATGACCTGCCCAGCCGCATCAGGTAGCGGCTCAGAAAGACCGCTGCGCACGGCCGCAACAAGCGAATTGGTGGTGCCCAAGTCGATCCCAACGGCCAGCCTACGCTGGTGTGGCTGGGGGCTTTGTCCGGGCTCAGCGATCTGCAGTAAGGCCATGGGTAATCAATGCTTAGGTGTCAGGCGCGCCATACGACGCACCAGCGTTAATCGTCGAGGCGCTCTTCCAGCTGGCGAACCTCGTGAGAAAGCTTGTCGAGAAACTGCATGCGGCGCATCAGGCGCTCAGCCTGTTCACGCTGCTGCGGATCATCCCAACAAACCGCAAAACTTTCGTTGAGCTCATCCTGAGCCACTTTCAAGCGCTGCTTAAAGGATGCAACGCCGGCCAAATCAGCACTTTCATGCAAGTCTTCAAGCTCTTCGCGCAGCTGCATTTGCTGCATCAAAAAACCCGGATCCTGCACCGTGACTTCCAACGGCAACTCCGGCCCGCGAAGCGCCAGCAGGTAACGCGCACGCTGCGAAGGACTCTTCAGGGTGCTGTAGGCCTCGTTCAAACTCGCCGACTGCTCAAGCGCAAGGCGCTGCTCACGCTCGGATGCATCAGCATAGCGATCCGGATGGACTTGTCGGGCCAGCTCGCGGTAGCGACTGGCCAACACGTTAGCATCCAAACGAAAGCTCGGCTGCAAGTCAAACAAAGCAAAGTGACAAGGACTGCCCACGTACGCCTCAGATATTGAAGCTTTCGCCGCAGCCACATTCGCCGCGCACGTTAGGGTTGTTGAACTTGAAACCTTCGTTCAACCCCTCTTTGACGAAATCAAGCTCAGTACCGTCGAGGTAAACCAGGCTCTTGGGATCGATGATCACCTTGACGCCATGGTTCTCGAACACCTGATCTTCGCTGGCGGCCTCATCGACAAACTCCAGCACATAGGCCAAGCCGGAGCAGCCCGTGGTGCGCACACCCAGGCGAATACCTTCGCCCTTGCCGCGCCCCTCAAGCGAGCGACGCACGTGCTGAGCGGCTGCTTCGGTCATGCTGATAGCCATCGACAAACCTCCTTAGAGCAAGCCTTTCTTCTGCTTGTAATCGCGCACAGCAGCCTTGATGGCGTCTTCGGCGAGTACCGAGCAGTGGATTTTCACCGGTGGCAGAGCCAATTCCTCGGCCAACTGGGTGTTCTTGATAGTCTCAGCTTCGTCCAGGGTTTTGCCCTTCATCCACTCGGTGGCGAGGGAGCTGGAGGCGATTGCCGAACCGCAGCCATAGGTCTTGAACTTGGCGTCTTCGATCACGCCCTGCTCGTTAACCTTGATCTGCAGGCGCATTACGTCACCGCAAGCCGGCGCGCCGACCATGCCAGTACCGACATCCGGGTCTTCCGCGTCCATCTTGCCGACGTTACGCGGGTTCTCGTAGTGATCAATGACCTTTTCACTGTAAGCCATGCTGGTATTCCTTCCTCATCAGAGAGTCGCTCTTGCTCGGCGACTACTTAGTGCGCCGCCCACTCGATCTTGGAGATGTCGACACCGTCTTTGTACATATCCCACAGCGGCGACAATTCGCGCAGCTTGGTGACCGCCTCGCAAACCTTCTGCGCGGCATAATCGACCTCCTCATCAGTGGTGAAGCGGCCGAAGGTAAAACGGATGGAGCTGTGTGCCAGCTCGTCATTGCGGCCCAGGGCGCGCAACACGTAGGACGGCTCCAGAGAAGCTGATGTGCAAGCCGAACCGGACGAAACCGCCAGATCTTTAAGCGCCATGATCAACGATTCGCCTTCAACGTAGTTGAAGCTGAGGTTGAGGTTGTGCGGTACACGGGCGGTCATGCTGCCATTGATATACAGCTCTTCCAGACCATCGACCTGCTTGAAGAAGCGATCACGCAGGGCCAGAATGCGCTGGTTTTCCTGGGTCATTTCCTCTTTGGCAATACGGAACGCTTCACCCATACCGACGCACTGATGAGTCGCCAGGGTGCCGGAGCGCATACCACGCTCATGACCGCCGCCATGGGTCTGGGCCTCCAGACGCACACGCGGCTTGCGACGCACGAACAGCGCACCGACGCCTTTTGGGCCATACGTTTTGTGCGCGGAGAAAGACATCAGATCGACCTTAAGCGACTCCAGATCTATCGCCACCTTGCCAGTCGACTGTGCCGCATCAACATGCAAGAACACGCCACGCGAACGGGTCAGCTCGCCAATCGCCGCGATGTCGTTGATGGTGCCAATTTCGTTATTCACATGCATGACCGACACTAGAATGGTGTCATCACGCAAAACCGCCTCGATCATGGCCGGTGTAATCAGGCCATCTTCACCGGGCTCGATATAGGTCACTTCAAAGCCTTCGCGCTCAAGTTGGCGCATGGTATCCAGCACGGCTTTGTGCTCGATCTTCGAAGTGATCAGGTGCTTACCTTTGCTCTTGTAGAAGTCAGCAATGCCCTTGATCGCCAGGTTGTTGGACTCGGTGGCACCAGAGGTCCAGACAATCTCACGCGGATCGGCATTGACCAGCTCAGCCACTTGGCGACGAGCATTTTCCACGGCCTCTTCAGCCTTCCAGCCAAACACGTGGGAGCGCGACGCCGGGTTACCGAAGTTGCCATCAACCAGCAGGCATTCGCTCATTTTTTGCGCAACACGCGGATCAACCGGCGTGGTGGCGGAATAATCGAGGTAAATCGGCAACTTCATTACTTTCTCCTAATCAGGTATCAGGCCAGCTAGCCAGCGCTTTGCGCTCAATCGACGGCGGACGTTTCGATCTTATCCAGGTACGGCGTCCTGCCATTGCAGCGGCGCTGATCCTGGCGCTGAGCAACCTCCTGCACTTCACGACGGGTCACCAAATCAGCGAGACTGATGCCGCTAAGAAATTCGTGTATCTGCTGGCTGAGGTCACACCATAAATGGTGGGTCAGACAGGTATCACCGGCATGGCAATCGCCCTGCCCCTGACAGCGAGTGGCATCGACCGATTCATTGACCGCATCAATCACTTCGGCCACCTGAATCCCGCGCATGTCGCGGGACAACTGATAGCCGCCACCCGGCCCACGCACACTGGACACCAGATTGCCGCGCCGCAGCTTGGCAAACAGTTGCTCCAGATAGGACAGGGAGATGCCCTGCCGCTCGGAAATATCGGCCAGAGACACCGGACCACGCTGTGCATGCAGCGCCAGATCAAGCATGGCGGTGACGGCGTATCGGCCTTTGGTGGTTAATCGCATGAGGGGCTTACCGCATGGTCGCAATGTGCGGCGATTATGCAATTCCCGAGCATTTAAGTCAACTATAAGACCTAGTGCTTTAGTCGGGATTGGCGGAGTCGAGGGCGCATACCATAGCAAAATGCGCAAGACCGCACCATCAAGCTGCAGGCTTGTCTGCGTCCTTGACCACGCCGGCGAAGTCCTCGTCACGCAGTTGCGGCAAATCCTTGGCGCAGTAGTCACTACCTAAGGACTTGAGCGCGCCGCACATACCCTCAAGACGCCCATCCACCGCATGCAGGTGATCGAGCAACTGACCAATGGCACGAGCAACGGGGTCCGGCATGTCCTGACTCACGCCATAAGCATCGAAACCCAATTTCTCGGCAATCGCCTGGCGCTTGGCCTCCTGCTCATCATCGGTTTTGACGATGATCCGCCCAGGGATGCCGACAGCCGTAGCACCTGCCGGCACCTCCTTGGTCACCACCGCATTGGAGCCGATTTTTGCACCTGCGCCCACCGTAAACGGCCCCAACACCTTGGCCCCTGCGCCCACTACCACACCATCTTCCAGCGTCGGATGGCGCTTGCCTTTATTCCAGCTGGTGCCGCCCAAGGTAACCCCCTGATAGAGCGTTACATCGTTTCCAATCTCTGCCGTTTCACCAATGACGATACCCATACCATGATCGATAAAGAAACGCCGACCAATCTTCGCACCGGGATGAATTTCGATACCCGTCATCCAACGACTAAAGTTGGACACCACGCGCGCCAGCCACTTCCAGCCCGACACCCACAAAGCATGCGCCACTCGATGCAGCCAGACGGCATGCAACCCCGGATAGCACGTGACCACCTCAAAGGCATTACGCGCCGCCGGGTCGCGATGAAATACGCTCCGGATATCCTCTTGCATGCGCTCAAACATCTGAACCCTCCCGCCTAAGGTGCTCGCCACGCGCCGCCTTGATGGTTTCCGTCAAGATACCGCGCAAGATATTCATTTCCAGTTTGTTCACTGCGCAACGCCCGTACAAGCGACGCAGGCGACTCATGAGATGTCGCGGCCTAGAGGGATCAAGAAACCTGATTTCAATCAGCGCTTGCTCCAGATGACGATAAAACGACTCCAGCTCATCCGCCGCTACCAGCTCTTCATCAGGATCAACAACCGCAACTTGCTTGACCGGCTGCCCCTCTGTGGCCAGCCAGGCAATACGCACCTCGTAAGCCAGCACTTGCACAGCCGCAGCCAGATTCAACGAGCTGAATGCCGGGTCGGAGGGAATGTGCACATGATAGTGACAGCGCTGCAGCTCCTCATTGGTCAGACCGGCATACTCGCGCCCAAACACCAAGGCAACCTGAACACCTTGCTGCGCCTGCTCGCACGCAGCAACACCACATTCACGCGGCTCCAGCATCGGCCAGGGAATATGCCGATCCCGCGCACTGGTGCCCAGCACCAGACGACAACCGACCAGCGCCTCTTCAAGCGTGCCGACTACCTGCGCCGATTCGAGAATATCAGCAGCCCCAGAAGCCCTGGCCACCGCTTCTTCACTCGGGAAATCCCGTGGCTCAACCAGCACCAACTGCGACAACCCCATGTTTTTCATGGCCCGCGCCGCGCCACCGATATTGCCCGGATGACTGGTACCGACCAACACAACGCGAATATTTTCCAGCAACGCAAACGCTCACAGATAAGGGCTAGAGGCGCAAATCTTACATAAGCCATCCGCCTTGCGCCACGCAAGACGCAGGTTGCGCTTCAACCGCCACACTTTTCTGCTAGAATGGCCGGCTTTCTTTAACGACCCAGGTGAACATCCATGCAGCCCATGCTGAATATCGCGCTGCGCGCAGCCCGTAGCGCCGGCGAAATGATCTTCCGCTCGACCGAACGCTTGGACGTCATCTCGGTCGACGAGAAAGAAGCCAAGGACTACGTAACTGAAATTGACCGCTCCGCCGAGCAGCTGATCATTCAGGCATTGCGCAAAGCGTTCCCGAACCACGGCATCCTCGGCGAGGAAAGCGGCCTCAGCGAAGGCAGCGGCGACGGCGCAGACTACCTGTGGATCATCGACCCACTGGACGGCACCACCAACTTTATCCGCGGCATCCCCCACTACGCTGTCAGCGTCGCCTGCAAATACCGTGGCCGCCTTGAGCACGCCGTGATCATCGACCCGGTACGCCAGGAAGAATTCACCGCCAGCCGTGGCCGTGGCGCTGCCCTCAACGGCCGCCGCCTGCGCGTCGGCAACCGCAAGAGCCTGGAAGGCGCCCTCCTCGGCACCGGCTTCCCGTTCCGCGACAGCCAGATGGAAAATCTGGAGAACTACATCAGCATGTTCCGCAGCCTTGTCGGCCAGACCGCCGGTGTACGCCGCGCAGGCGCAGCGAGCCTGGACCTGGCCTACGTGGCCGCCGGCCGCTTCGATGCCTTCTGGGAATTTGGCCTGTCCGAGTGGGACATGGCCGCTGGTGCACTGCTGATTCAGGAAGCAGGCGGCCTGGTCAGTGACTTCAGCGGCGGCCACGACTTCCTGGAAAAGGGCCAGATCGTTGCCGGTAACACCAAGTGCTTCAAAGCCGTACTGACAGCCATTCAGCCGCACTTGTCAGCCTCCTTGAAACGCTGATCAAACCCCAACAAAAAAGCGCCTCACGGGGCGCTTTTTTATATCCACTGAAAGCTTTCGATCAGTTGGACTGATCGACCAACACCAGCTGACCATCCTTGACCGGAATCTGCCGCCCCGGATCACTGACCATGCGCACCTGACTCACCTTGCCATCCAGCTCATATTTAACGTCGTAACCCACCAATTTCTCACTGCTGTCGGTCACCGTACTGCAACGGGTTTCAGTCGTGGTGTAGGTATCACGACTCTGCAGATGCTCCTGGGCCTTGTTACCGGCATAACCGCCGCCCACCGCACCCGCGACTGTCGCCAGCTTCTTGCCATTGCCACCACCAACCTGATTACCCAGCAAGCCGCCCACCACTGCACCAATCGCCGTTCCGGCTATCTGGTACTGATCCTTGACCGGCGCCTGACGCGTCACGGCAATCTCTTTGCACACCTCACGCGGCGTCTTGATGGTTTCCTTGACCGGCTTAACCGCAAGCACTTCAGCATACTCTGAGGCACTGACAATACTGTAAGTAGCGACCGCCCCGCCTGCCGTCACCCCCACCGCACCCAGCACCACCCCGACCAACATCGACTTATTCACACAGACCTCCAAGAACCGCTGCTTGGCGCTTAACGCACCTTACTCCCGGCCTTGGAGCATAAAAAAACCGGGCAAGTTCAACACCGGCCCGGCTCATACAGCTATTTGCGATAAGACGCACAGAATCAGGGGCGCTCATCCACCTCTTCAGCCACCACAGGCGGAATCAGGTCATCCACACTCAGGTTGAGCCAGATCAGCACCACGTTGGCGATATAGATCGATGAGTACGTACCAGCCAAGACCCCGATCAGCAGCGCCACCGAGAAACCGAACAGGTTGTCACCAGCGAACAACAACAGCGCGACAATCGCCAACAGCGTGGACACCGAGGTCGCGACAGTGCGCAACAGGGTCTGCGTGGTGGAGATGTTGATGTTGTCGATCAGACTGGTCTTACGCAGCACGCGGAAGTTCTCGCGCACCCGGTCGAACACCACGATGGTGTCGTTCAACGAGTAGCCGATGATCGCCAGCACCGCCGCGAGCACCGTCAGGTCGAAGGTCACTTGGAAGAACGACAGAATACCCATGGTCACAACCACGTCATGCACCAGAGAGAGCACCGCACCCAGGGCAAACTTCCACTGGAAGCGGAAAGCCAGGTAGAGCATCACGCCCCCCAGAGCCAGCAACATGCCGATGCCACCCTGATCGCGCAGCTCTTCACCCACCTGCGGGCCAACGAACTCGACCTTCTTCACCTGCAGCGCATCACCCGACTGCTGCAGCGCATCCGCCACCTTGCGCCCCAAATCCGGATCATCACCTTGCATACGCACCACCACATCAGTGGTCGCACCAAAGCTCTGCACCACGGCATCAGCAAAACCTGCCGCTGCCAACTGATCACGCACCTTGCCCAGATCAGCCGGCTGCGCGTAACTCAACTCGATCTGCGTGCCGCCGGTGAAATCCAGACCGAAGTTCAAACCTTTGTAAAACCAGCTACCCAACGCAAGCAAAGTCAGCAGCACGGTGATGGCGAACGCAATATTGCGCACACCCATAAAATTAATCGTACGCATCATCTAAGCCCCTTAGACCCACAGCTTCTTGAAGTCACGCCCGCCGCAGGTCAGGTTGACCATGGCGCGAGTCACCAGAATCGCGGTAAACATCGACGTCACGATACCCAGCGACATGGTCACAGCGAAGCCCTTGACCGGCCCGGTGCCCATGGCAAACAGAATCCCGCCGACCAGCAAGGTGGTCAGGTTGGAGTCGAGAATCGCGCTATAGGCACGATCGAAGCCTTCATGAATCGCCCGCTGGATCGACATGCCATTGGCAATCTCTTCGCGAATCCGCGAGAAGATCAGCACGTTGGCGTCCACCGCCATCCCCATGGTCAACACGATACCGGCAATACCCGGCAGGGTCAGGGTGGCGCTGAGCAGCGACATCAAGGCCAGCAGCAAGACCATGTTGAACGCCAGTGCGATGGTCGCCAGCACCCCGAAGAAGCGGTAAATGGCGATGATAAACAGCGAGACGAACAGCATGCCCCACAGCGACGCATCAACACCCTTGGTGATGTTGTCGGCCCCCAGGCTCGGGCCAATGGTGCGCTCTTCGGCAAAGTACATCGGCGCCGCCAGACCACCTGCACGCAGCAGCAAGGCCAGCTCGGACGATTCGCCCTGACCGTCCAGCCCAGTGATACGGAACTGGCTGCCCAGCGGCGACTGGATAGTCGCCAGGCTGATGATCTTCTTCTCTTCAACGAAGGTCTGCAGCTCGACTTCCTTCTCGACACCATCGACTACCTGGCGCACATAACGGGAAACCGGCTTCTGCTCGATAAAGATTACCGCCATGCTGCGCCCGACATTACTGCGGGTCGCACGGTTCATCAGGTCACCACCGCGGCCATCCAGACGGATATTCACCTGCGGGCTGCCATTCTCGTCAAAGCTGGCCTGAGCGTCAGTCACCTGGTCACCGGTGATGATCAGCTCACGCTCCAGCTGCGCCGGCGGACGGCCTTCCTGACGGAATTCAAAACTTTCGGTCGCGGCCTTGGCAGCATCCGGCTCGGCAGCCAGACGGAACTCCAAGTTGGCGGTCTTACCGAGAATCCGCTTGGCTTCAGCGGTGTCCTGCACGCCCGGCAGCTCGACCACGATGCGATTGGCACCCTGGCGCTGGACCAGCGGCTCGGCAACACCCAGCTCGTTGACCCGGTTACGCACGGTGGTCAGGTTCTGCTTGATCGAATACTCACGGATTTCCGCCAGCTTAGCCTGCGTCAGCGTCAGGCGCAGCACCTGCAGCTCATTACGCCGCACGGTGATCATATCGAAATCGTTGAAGTCCTTACGGATCAGCTGCTGAGCTTTCTCCAGCGCCGCTTCATCGGCAAAACCCAACTGAATGGCGCCATCAAGCTCAGGCAGGCTGCGATAGCGCACGCGCTCCTTGCGCAGCAGGCTTTTGACCTCGCCTTCATAAACCTTGCGGCGGGCATCCAGCGCCTTGTCCATGTCCACTTCCATCAGGAAGTGCACACCACCGGACAAGTCCAGACCCAGCTTCATCGGGCTACCGCCCAGGTTACGCAGCCACTGCGGCGTAGTTTGCGCCAGGTTCAGGGCAACCACGAACTCATCACTCAGCGCCTTGCGTACCAGCTCTTTGGCTGGCAGCTGGTCTTCGGCCTTGTTCAGGCGCAGCAGACCGGCACGGCCTTCGCTAGCCAGGGTGATCGCTTTTACCTGGATACCAGCGTCTTCCAGAGTGCGCTTGACGCGCTCAAGATCGGCCTGCTCGACGCGCATGGCCGTACTGTTGCCACTGATCTGGATCGCCGGATCATCCGGGTACAGATTGGGCAGGGAATAGAGAGTGCCGATTGCCAGCACAGCCAGAATCAGCAGGTATTTCCAGACAGGGAATTTGTTGAGCATGACGCCGCCCGTTATGACGCGGGGCGCATGAAGCGCCCCGTCGAATGGTAAAGGTGTGTTGCTTAGATCGCTTTCAGCGTGCCCTTGGGCAGCGAAGCGGCGATGGCCACTTTCTGAATTTTCAGTTCGACAGTATCGGACACTTCGATGACAACGAAGTCATCGGAGACTTTCGACACCTTGCCAGCAATACCGCCGCTGGTGACCACTTCGTCGCCTTTCTGCAGACCACCGATCAGGTTCTTGTGCTCTTTGGCCCGTTTGGCCTGCGGGCGCCAGATCATCAGATAGAAGATGACCAGAAAGCCGACCAGAAACACCCATTCAAAACCACTACCAGCAGGACCGGCAGCCGGTGCGGCGCCTTCAGCGAAAGCAGCGGGGATAAAAAAGCTCATGTAACACTCCTGTTGCAAGGGTCTTTAAAGGTTGGGAATCAATCCAGAGGCGGCGTTGGCAGCCCACGCTTGGCATAGAAGGCATCGACAAAGGCGGCCAATGTACCCTGTTGAATAGCCTCGCGCAAACCAGCCATAAGCACCTGATAATGCCGTAAGTTATGGATTGTATTGAGCATACTACCCAGCATTTCGCCGCATTTATCCAGATGATGTAGATAGGCGCGGGAGAAATGTTTACAGGTGTAACAGTCGCAGGTCGGATCTAGCGGCGACTCGTCATGCTTGTGGAAGGCATTGCGAATCTTCAGCACACCGGTATCAACAAACAGGTGGCCGTTGCGCGCGTTGCGAGTCGGCATTACGCAGTCGAACATATCCACACCACGGCGTACGCCTTCAACCAGATCCTCTGGCTTGCCCACGCCCATCAGATAGCGCGGCTTATCAGCCGGCAACTGCGGCGGCAGGTAATCCAGCACCTTGAGCATTTCCTCTTTCGGCTCACCCACTGAAAGGCCGCCGATGGCATAACCGTCAAAGCCGATCTGCTCCAGCCCGTCCAAAGAGACTTTGCGCAATTCTTCATACATACCGCCCTGGACGATGCCGAACAGCGCCGCCGTGCTGTCGCCATGCGCCTCTTTCGAGCGCTTGGCCCAGCGCAGCGACAACTCCATCGAGCGCTTGGCCACATCGAACTCGGCCGGATAGGGCGTGCACTCGTCGAAAATCATCACGATGTCCGACCCCAGGTCGCGCTGTACCTGCATCGATTCTTCCGGCCCCATGAACACCTTGGCGCCATCCACCGGTGAGGCGAAGTACACGCCCTCTTCCTTGATCTTGCGCATGGCCCCCAGGCTGAACACCTGGAAACCACCGGAGTCAGTGAGGATCGGCCCCTGCCATTGCATAAAGTCATGCAGATCGCCGTGCTTCTTGATCACTTCAGTGCCAGGACGCAGCCACAAGTGGAAGGTGTTGCCGAGAATGATCTGCGCACCAATCGCCTCGATGTCGCGCGGCAGCATGCCCTTGACCGTGCCATAGGTGCCCACCGGCATAAACGCCGGGGTCTCCACCACACCACGGGGGAACGTCAGCCGACCACGGCGCGCTTTGCCCTCGGTCGCCAACAATTCGAAAGACATGCGGCACGTGCGCGTCATAAGTGTTCCTCTGGCCCGCGCGGCGCGGGGTTGCGGGTGATGAACATGGCATCACCGTAACTGAAAAAACGATATTCACCGGCAATCGCCGCCTGATAGGCCGCCATGGTTTCCGGGTAACCGGCAAACGCTGACACCAGCATCAGCAGGGTTGATTCCGGCAAATGGAAGTTAGTCACCAGTGCATCGACCACATGCAGCGGCCGCCCTGGGTAGATAAAGATGTCCGTGTCTCCGCTAAAGGCTTTAAGCACGCCATCGCGCGCCGCACTCTCCAGCGAACGCACACTGGTGGTGCCGACGGCAATCACTCGACCACCACGCGCACGACAGGCGGCTACGGCATCGACCACATCCTGGCCGACCTCCAGCCATTCGCTGTGCATATGGTGATCTTCGATGCGCTCAACCCGCACCGGCTGGAAGGTGCCAGCACCGACGTGCAGGGTCACGAACGCTTGTTCAACACCTTTCTCGGTAATTGCCGTGAGCAGCTGCTGATCAAAATGCAGCCCGGCGGTCGGCGCCGCAACAGCACCGGCACGGTTGGCATAAACAGTCTGGTAGCGCTCGCGGTCGGCCTGCTCATCCGGCCGATCAATATAGGGCGGCAACGGCATATGGCCGACCCGTTCCAGCAGTGGCAGCACGTCTTCAACAAAGCGCAGCTCGAACAGCGCATCGTGGCGCGCGACCATTTCGGCCTCACCACCACCGTCGATCAGGATCATCGAACCCGGCTTGGGCGACTTGCTCGAACGCACGTGAGCCAGCACGCGGTGAGCGTCCAGTACGCGCTCGACCAGAATCTCCAGCTTGCCGCCCGAAGCCTTCTGGCCGAACAGTCGCGCCGGAATCACCCGGGTATTGTTGAACACCATCAGATCGTCGGGACGCAGGTAATCCAGCAGATCACTGAACTGTTTATGCGCCAGCTCACCCGTCGGCCCATCGAGCACCAGCAAACGGCTGGCACGGCGTTCGGCAAGGGGATGGCGGGCAATCAGAGCGCCAGGCAGTTCAAAATTGAAGTCGGCAACACGCATGGTCGGAAGGGGATCGTCTAGCAGGGCGGCAAAGCTTACCGGAAATCGTGCATGCTGACCACGCAAGTGGATTGACCAACCCCAACACCATCCCTATACTGCGCCGCCATTGTGCCCCGGTGGCGGAACCGGTAGACGCGGCGGATTCAAAATCCGTTTTCGAAAGAAGTGGGAGTTCGAGTCTCCCCCGGGGCACCATAAACTCGAAGAAAGGCCTTGAGACTCAAGGCCTTTTTTATTGCCTGCGCAAAAAACGAAACCCATGTGATTTAGCGCGCCGCATCAGCAGCTCTGACCCCATCAGACAAATCGACGAAAACCGGCTAAGACCCAGCATTTGCATGCCTTGGCAGGGATTGGCATTTGCGTGAAAGTTAGCGTAGAGTTTCTGCACTGTGTTTGCATGGGTCGCCGAAAATCGTGACCTGGTGCAGTAGATCATCGCGATCCGCTACATCCCGCTCGACGCCGCATTACTCCTTGCAACCAGTATCAGCCCCTCATATCGAGTAGCGGCTGTCATCAACTCAAGTTTCAAGGAATACAACATGTCGAATCGTCAGAACGGTACCGTCAAGTGGTTTAACGACGAGAAAGGTTTTGGTTTTATCACTCCTGAAAGCGGTCCGGATCTGTTCGTGCACTTCCGCGCGATCCAAGGCAACGGCTTCAAGAGCCTGAAAGAAGGCCAGAAGGTCAGCTTTATCGCCGTGCAGGGCCAAAAAGGCATGCAGGCTGACGAAGTGCAAATCCAGGAGTAATCCTGCCGCTTCGAAGAACCCCTGATGGCAGCATCAGGGGTTTTTTTATGGCTGCTGAATGTCACGCCAATTCCAGCCGGCACAATGCACATGATCACCTTACCTACCCCGAATACAGTATTGTTGCCGCCATCCCGCTAGCCGATTGAGTAAAGAGCCGACTATGCCGAACCACCTGCTGCGCCCGCAGGGTGATTTCCCCAGCGCCGGACTGATCCGCCGCCTTGCCGCCATGTTCTATGACTTCCTGCTGTGCGTAGCACTGCTGATTGTGGTGACGTTCATCTACAAGTTGATCCTGATGGGTTTCTACGGCGAGGCGCAACTCAAGCAGATGTCAGATTCAGGAGCACTGGACGGCGACCCCCTGCTATCGACTCTGCTGTTTCTCAGTCTGTTCGGCTTCTTTGCCAAGTTCTGGACGCACAACGGCCAGACCCTAGGCATGCAGGTCTGGGGCCTGCGGATCCAAAACCGCGATGGCAGCGCCATCAGCCTGTGGCAAGCGCTGTTGCGATTTCTGGTGGCCATAGGCTCCTGGCTGCTGTTCGGCCTGGGGTTCTTCTGGATGCTCTGGGACAAGGAAAGCCGCAGCTGGCATGACATTTATTCAGAAAGCCAAGTCGTTCAACTGCCAAAGAACATCCATAAAAAATAGCGACTGCTACCACTCGCCATTGACCAGCAGAACAACTCAAGCTAATTCAACTGCGCACAAAAAAAGCCGGCACACGCATCACTGCATGTGCCGGCTTTTTCTCATAACGTCAGCCCGCTCGCCGCAACAACCAGATACCCGCCAACGCACAGACGCCCGCAGGAACCAACACCGCCAGTAGCGGCGAAAAGCCGAATACCAGGCTCGACGGCCCCATCAGATCCTGACTGATCTTGAATACGAAACCGACCAGCACACCAGTGAATACACGCTGCCCCAGCGTCACCGAACGCAATGGCCCGAAAATAAAGGAAATGGCCATCAGCACCAATGCAGCTGTCACCAACGGCTGCAAAACCTTAGTCCAAAACGATAGCCAGTACTGACTGTTGCTCAGACCCTGCTCAGCCAGGTAGTGGATATAACCCCACAACCCGGTAATCGACAGCGCATCAGGGGCCAGCACTACGGTGCCAAGCAACTGCGGTGTCAACTCAACATCCCAGCGCTCGCTGTCCTGCTTGATGACCTCACTGCTGCGCTCACGAAAGTGCGTGGTTGCAACATCGTCCAGCTGCCAGTGATCGCCCTGGTACTGCGCACGCCGCGCGAAGCTCGATGACTGCATGCGCTTGTGTTCATCGAAACGATAGCGGGTCACCCCGAGCAATACACCATTAGGCTGCACGGCGTTAATGTGAACATACTCCTGCCCCTGGCGATGCCACAGACCGCGCTTGGCGCTCTGCGCTTCACCACCGCCCTGCGCCATGGCACGACTGGCCTGAGCCTGATTTTCGCTATAAGGCGCGAGGTACTCACCGATCAGCAAACCGACGAGCATCAGCACCAGCATCGGCTTCATAACCGCCCAGACGATCCGACCAATCGACACACCGGCAGCCCGCATGATGGTCAGCTCGCTGTTGCTGGCCAACGAACCCAGCCCAATCAGGCAACCGATCAGCGCCGCCATCGGCAGCATTTCATAGAGACGCCGCGGCGCTGTCAGCAGCACGTACCAGAGCGCATCGAGCAGGCCATAGTTCTCCTCGACATCACCCAACTCGTCAATAAAGGCAAACAGAAGTGCCAAGCCAACAATGATGCCCAGCACAGCAAGAATGGCGACAAATACCTGTGCACCGATGTAGCGATCCAACTTAACCACGGGCCACCTCCAGCGCCACACGACGGGCCGCCCAGCGCAAGCGCAGCGGCTCCCAATACAGCAACAGCAGCCCGATCAATGCGAACAGCCCATGCACCCACCACAAGCCCAGGGCTGCGGGGATTTTCTCTTTATCCAGCGCACCACGCGCGCCAATCAGCAGCGCCAGATAGGCCATGTACAAGAGGATGGCCGGCAACAACTTAAGGAAACGCCCCTGACGTGGATTGACCCGCGACAGCGGCACGGCCAGCAGGGTGACCACAAAAACCAGCACCGGAATCGACAAGCGCCACTGCAGCTCGGATTGCATACGCGGTTTGTCACTGCCAATCAGTTCACGGGTTGGCATCGCTTCGCGATCTGTCACATCCGCCTCAACCTGGGGCTTAGGCAACAATACGCCATAGGTTTCATATTTGATGGCGCGGTAATCGGCCTGGCCGGGGTTACCGTCGTAGCGGTAGCCGTTTTCCAGAATCAGGTAGCGGCTGCCATCCGCCTGAATTTCCTGGCGACCGGACTCGGCGACCAGCACGGAGATACCACGTTCCTTGTCGCCCTGGCTGGACAGCTGTTTCTCGGAGATGAAAACCCCGGTCAGCGAACCGCGATCCTCCGAGAGCTCTTCGGTGTAGGTCACACGCGAGCCATTTTTCATCGACTGAAAACGCCCCGGCACCAAGGTATCGAGTTCAGTCATGGCACTTTGCTGATTGAGAATCCGCGCCACATGCTCAACACCTTGCGGAGCAAGGCCCAGGCTCAACCAGCCCGCCAGCAACGCCACCAGAGCCGCCGGAGCCAGGCTGTAGGCAAACAAGCGCTGCTGGCTCATGCCGGTGGCTGACAACACGGTCATTTCACTGTCGAGGTACATGCGGCCATAAGCCAGCAAAATGCCGAGAAAAAGCCCCAATGGCAGAATCAGCTGCAAAAAACCAGGGATGCGGTACGCCATGATCATCAGCAGCACCCCGGGGTCGAGCAGACCCTGCGCCGCCTGGGCCAGGTAACGGATAAAGCGGCCACTCATAATGATGACCAGTAGCACCGCGCTCACGGCACTCAGGGTCAGCAACACTTCACGGAACAGATAACGGAAGACGATCAAACCAGACACTCCAGGGTTGTCAGGCTCAGGCGGCTAAGATCAAACTAGCCGCACTGCTTGCCGGCTCGCCCAACTGGCGAACCATCGAAAAATAGCCAGCATTATCCTGCAATACCGACGCCTTGTCTTGGGGACACCACGTAATGGAATTTATTGTTAAAAGCGCCCGCCCAGAAACACTAAAAACCGCCACCCTGGTTATCCCTGTTGGTGAGGGAAAAAAACTCGGCGAAACCGCCAAGGCTATCGACACCGCCAGCGCGGGCGCAATCAGTGCTCTGCTCAAGCGCGGCGACCTGGCCGGCAAGGTCGGCCAGACCCTGCTGGTACACAACCTGCCAAACCTGAAAGCCGAACGCGTGCTGCTGGTCGGCGCCGGTAAAGACAGCGAACTGTCTGACCGCCAACTGCGCAAATTGATCACCAGCATTTACAGCAGCCTGAAAAGCCTCGGTGGCAGTGACGCGGTACTCGCGCTCGACGAGCTGCAGGTCAAAGGCCGCGACACCTACGGCAAAACCCGCCTGATGGTGGAAAGCCTGGCCGATGCCGGCTACTGCTTCGACCGTTTCAAGAGCCAGAAGGCCGAAGCCGGCGCACTGAAGAAGCTCACCCTGCTTACGGAAAAAGCCAACCTGGCCGACGCCGAGCGCGCCAGCACGCACGCCCAGGCGATTGCCGCCGGCATGGCTTTCACCAAAGACCTGGGCAATCTGCCGCCGAACCTCTGCCACCCGAGCTACCTGGCCGAAGAAGCTAAAGCCCTGGGCAAAGCCTACAAAAACCTCAAGGTCGATGTTCTCGACGAGAAGAAACTCAAGGAACTCGGCGCTGGCGCCTTCCTCGCCGTGGCCCAAGGCAGCGACCAGCCGCCACGGATGATCGTCATGCAATACCAGGGCGGCAAAAAATCCGAGAACCCTTACGCCCTCGTCGGCAAGGGCATCACCTTCGACACCGGCGGCATCAGCATCAAGCCAGCCGCTGGCATGGATGAAATGAAGTACGACATGTGCGGTGCGGCCAGCGTATTCGGCACCCTCAAGGCCGTACTGGAACTGCAACTGCAGATCAACCTGGTGTGCTTGCTGGCCTGTGCCGAGAACATGCCGAGCGGCGGCGCCACGCGCCCCGGCGACATCGTCACCACCATGAGCGGCCAGACCGTGGAAATCCTCAACACCGACGCTGAAGGCCGTCTGGTGCTGTGCGATACCCTGACCTATGCCGAGCGTTTCAAGCCGCAAGCGGTGATCGACATCGCCACCCTTACCGGCGCCTGCATCGTGGCCTTGGGCAGCAATGTCTCCGGCCTGATGGGCAATAACGACGCACTGGTGCAGCAGATTCTCGGTGCCGGCCTGACCGCCGACGACCGCGCCTGGCAGCTGCCGCTGTATGACGAGTACCAGGAGCAGCTGGACAGCCCGTTCGCCGACATTGCCAATATCGGCGGGCCGAAAGCCGGCACCATCACGGCGGGCTGCTTCCTCTCGCGCTTTGCCAAAAACTTCCACTGGGCGCACCTGGATATCGCCGGTACGGCCTGGATCAGCGGTGGCAAGGACAAAGGCGCGACCGGTCGTCCGGTGCCGATGCTGACGCAGTATTTGCTGGATCGCAGCAACGCCTGAGTTACGGGCACCTTAGTAGGAGCGGTGTTAACTGCGATTGACTGGTAAGCTGCGCGCCTGTCAGCAAGCCGCTCCTGCAACCAACGCCTAAGCGTGCCGCCATGCCCCGAATCGAATTCTACGTACTGTCCACTGCCGTGCCGGCCGAGCGCCTGCGCGCAGCCTGCCAACTGGCGATGAAAGCCTGGCGCGCCGGCCTGCCGGTGTTTCTGCGCGGCAGCGATACCCAGCAATGCAGCGAGGTGGATGAACTGTTGTGGCACTTCAAGGCGGACAGTTTTGTGCCGCACAGTCTCTACCAGGATGACGCGCACGCACCGGTGGTGATTGGCCAGGACGAAGAGCCCAGCAGCACTCAGGGCGTGCTGATCAACCTCGGCAGCACCCTTTCACCCCAGGTCGAGCGCTTTAGCCGGGTGATTGAAATCGTCAACCAGGAACCCGACCTACTGACCGCCTGCCGGGAGAATTTCCGCAGCTACCGGCAGCGCGGGTATGATCCCAAACGAGTCGAACTCTAGTTGCACAGTATGGACACCCCAAAGCCTCCGCAAAAACCCGCTCAACTGCTGAACGACCTGGAGTCGATCCGCCAACTGCTGGGCGATGAAAACCTCGAACCACCGCTGCTGATCGACACCCTCGACCCGGACAGCATCCCCGTCCTCTCGGATATCGTGACCCCACCACCCAAGGTGGCAGCGGTAACGCCAGCACCTGCGCCCAAGCCACCGGTTGCGCAAACCCTGCGTGAAACCGTAAGCCAGAGTGTCAGCCGCGATAGCGAGATGAACCGCCTGGATAGCGAACTTCGAGCTGCAGCTCAGTTGATCCTGCAGGATGTGATCGACGATTTCGTGCCGCAGATCGAAGCCGAGCTGAAACGCCGCCTAGATGCCCGCCTGACCCGACTGCTTCCGCCGCGTCGTCCGTAACCACACGCACGCCCACCAGTCAGCCACACCACGCGCGCCCTTACGTCATATAGGCCATCCCCGCTATACTTGCCGGCTTTTCCGTCTAGCCGTCATAAGGGTCCCGCCGCGCATGGACAAGACCTACCAGCCGCACGCCATTGAAACCGCCCTGTACCAGAACTGGGAGGCGAACAACTATTTCGCCCCGCAGGGTTCGGGCGAGCCCTACACCATCATGATCCCGCCGCCGAACGTCACCGGCAGCCTGCACATGGGCCATGGTTTCAACAACTCGATCATGGATGCGCTGATTCGTTTCCGCCGCATGCAGGGCCGCAACACCCTGTGGCAGCCGGGCACCGACCACGCGGGCATCGCCACGCAAATGGTGGTTGAGCGTCAGCTGGCTGCTGATGGCATCGGCCGTCACGACCTGGGCCGCGAGAAATTCCTGGAGAAGGTCTGGGAATGGAAGGAACAGTCTGGCGGCACCATCACCCGGCAGATCCGTCGTTTGGGCAGCTCGGTGGACTGGTCACGCGAGCGCTTCACCATGGACGACGGCCTGTCCGAGTCGGTGAAAGAAGCCTTCGTGCGCCTGCACAAAGACGGCCTGATCTACCGCGGCAAGCGCCTGGTTAACTGGGACACCAAGTTTCACACCGCCATCTCCGACCTTGAAGTGGAAAACCACGACGAGAAAGGCAGCCTGTGGAACCTGCGCTACCCGCTGGCCGACGGCAACACCACCGCCGACGGCAAGGATTACCTGATCGTCGCCACCACCCGCCCGGAAACCATGCTCGGCGACAGTGCCGTTGCGGTTAACCCGAACGACGAGCGCTATCAGGCGCTGATCGGCACCTTCGTTGAGCTGCCGCTGGTGGGCCGCCGCATCCCGATCATTGCCGACGATTACTGCGACCCCGAGTTCGGCACCGGCTGCGTGAAAATAACCCCGGCCCACGATTTCAACGACTATGAAGTCGGCAAGCGCCACAACCTGCCGCTGCTCAACATCTTCGACAAAAACGCTGCCGTATTGGCCAAGGCCCAGGTGTTCAACATCGACGGCAGCGTCAACAGCGACATCGACGGCAACCTGCCGGCCGAATACGCCGGACTGGATCGTTTCGAAGCACGTAAACAGATCGTCGCCGCGTTTGAAGCCGCGGGCCTGCTGGAAGGTATTGAACCGCACGCCCTGAAAGTGCCGAAAGGCGACCGCTCCGGCACCATCATCGAGCCGTGGCTGACGGACCAGTGGTACGTCAGCACCAAGCCACTGGCCGAAAAAGCCATCGCCGTGGTCGAAAGTGGCGAGATCCAGTTCGTGCCCAAGCAGTACGAAAACATGTACTTCAGCTGGATGCGTGACATTCAGGACTGGTGCATCAGCCGCCAGCTCTGGTGGGGCCACCGCATTCCGGCCTGGTACGACGAGGCCGGCAACGTCTATGTCGGCCGCGACGAAGCGGAAGTGCGTGCCCAACACAACCTGGGCGACATCGCCCTGCGTCAGGACGAAGACGTCCTCGACACCTGGTTCAGTTCAGGCCTGTGGACCTTCTCCACCCTCGGCTGGCCGCAGCAAACCGACGAATTGAAGACCTTCCACCCGACCGACGTGCTGGTCACTGGCTTCGACATCATCTTCTTCTGGGTCGCGCGGATGATCATGCTGTCCACCCACCTGACCGGGCAGATCCCGTTCAAGACCGTCTACGTGCACGGCCTGGTGCGCGATGGCCAGGGCCAGAAGATGTCCAAGTCCAAGGGCAACGTGCTCGACCCGCTGGATATCGTCGACGGCATTACCCTGGAAGCGCTGCTGGAGAAACGCACCAGCGGCATGATGCAGCCCAAGCTCGCCGAGAAGATCGCCAAGCAGACCCGCGCCGAATTCCCCGAGGGCATCGCCGCCTACGGCACCGACGCCCTGCGCTTCACCAACCTGGCGCTGGCCTCCACCGGCCGTGACATCAAGTTCGACATGGGCCGCGTCGAGGGTTACCGCAACTTCTGCAACAAGATCTGGAACGCCGCCAACTTCGTGCTGGAAAACACCGACGGCCAGGACACCGGCGTTAACGGTGAGCCGGTCGAGCTGTCCTCGGTGGACCGCTGGATCATCTCCGCGCTGCAGCGCACCGAGGCCGACGTTACCCGTCACCTCGACGCCTTCCGCTTCGACCTGGCCGCGCAAACGCTGTACGAGTTTATTTGGGACGAGTACTGCGCCTGGTACCTGGAGCTGGTCAAGCCGGTGCTGTGGGACGAGAACGCGCCGATCGAGCGTCAGCGCGGCACCCGCCGTACCCTGATTCGCGTGCTGGAAGTGGCGCTGCGTCTGGCCCACCCGTTTATGCCGTTTATCACCGAAGAAATCTGGCAGCGCATCAAGCCCCAGGCAGGCGTCAGTGGTGAAACCATCATGCTGCAGGCCTGGCCGGTGGCCAATGAAAGCCGCATCGATGCCGCCGCCGAAGGCGATATCGAGTGGGTCAAGCAGCTGATGCTCGGCCTGCGGCAGATCCGTGGCGAGATGAAAATCTCCATGGCCAAGCGCATCGACATCATCCTGGCCAACGCCAGCGACGAAGACCGCCGCCGCCTGACCGACAACGCGCCGCTGCTGAACAAGCTGGCCAAGCTGGAGTCAGTACGCGTGCTGGCAGCCGGCGAAGAAGCGCCGATGTCAGCCACTGCGCTGGTCGGCGATATGCAGGTGCTGGTGCCGATGGCCGGGCTGATCGACAAGGACGCCGAACTGGCGCGCCTGGATAAAGAGATCGCCCGCCTTTCCGGTGAAGTGCAGCGCGTCGGTGGCAAGCTCGCTAACGAAGGTTTCGTCGCCAAGGCCCCAGCCGACGTGCTCGATAAAGAGCGCGCCAAGCTGGCTGAGGCCGAACAAGCCCTGAGCAAGATGGTTGAGCAGCGCGGCAAGATCGCCGCACTCTGATCAGCCCGCAACACCCACAGCCCGCGCCCTCACAGGCGCGGGTTTCTTTTTTTGTAGGAGGGGCTTTTGCCGCGAGTTTTAACAGCAAAGTCTCGGCTACGACTGCATGGATGCAGGAGGTAGAGCGAAGCAGGATGCCAGAGCCGAAAGCCCCTCCCACGGTTCACCTGATCGACCGGTACACCCATGACTGATACACGCTCCCCTTCCCTGCTCGACGCCCTGCTGCCGATTGGCGTGCTGGTGCTGCTGTTGGGCCTTTCCGTTTACCTGTACGGCGACAGTTCCTCCAGCGGGCCGAACCAGATCGCGCTGATGAGCGCCGCCTTTGTCGCCGGATTGGTAGGCCTGAAGAACGGCCTGCAATGGGCACAGATTGAGGAAGGCATCCTCGCCGGCATCCATATGGCGATGAAGGCCAACCTGATTCTGCTGGCAGTCGGTGCGCTGATCGGCACCTGGATTCTCGCCGGCACCGTGCCGACCATGATCTGGCTAGGCCTCAAGCTGATCTCGGCGGAATACTTTTACGTCACCAGCTGCCTGATCTGCGCCCTCACCGCGCTGTCCATCGGCAGTTCCTGGACCGTCGCCGGCACCCTGGGCATCGGCCTGATGGGCGTAGCCGCCGGTTTGGGCCTGGACCCGGCGATTACCGCCGGGGCGATCATTTCTGGCGCCTACTTTGGCGACAAACTCTCGCCGCTCTCCGACACCACCAACCTGGCCCCGGCGGCGGCCGGAGCCGAGCTGTTTGCGCATATCCGCCTGATGCTGCGCACCACGGTGCCGGCCCTGCTGATCGCCCTGGTGCTGTTCTTTATCCTCGGTCAGCAGGCTGACGGTAGCCATGACACCGCGCGCATCGCCGA
Source organism: Pseudomonas sp. SL4(2022) (assembly GCF_026625725.1). NCBI lineage: Bacteria > Pseudomonadati > Pseudomonadota > Gammaproteobacteria > Pseudomonadales > Pseudomonadaceae > Pseudomonas > Pseudomonas sp. SL4(2022). Next base: position 2,826,576 of record NZ_CP113060.1, on the reverse strand, counting down.
AGTGCTGCGGGCGCTGGAAAGCCAGTTCAGCCTGGGCTGGCATCTGCTGCTGCCGGTAGCCCTGCTGCTGTTTCTCGCGGTGCGCCAGTGGGCGGCCTTTCCGGCGGTGTTTGTCGCCGCGCTGCTGGGCGGGGTGTTTGCGGTGGTGTTCCAGCCGGAAGTGATGACGCGCCTGGCCGATCCAGCCGCCGGCAGCCTGGCGCCGCTGAAAACCGTGTGGACGGCGCTGTTCGCCGGTTATGAATCCAGCAGCGGTAACCCGGCGCTGGACGGCCTGTTGTCCAAGGGCGGTATGGCCAGCATGCTCACCACGGTGTGGCTGATCATCTGCGCCATGTGTTTTGGCGGCGTACTGGAAAAACTCGGCCTACTCCAGCGCCTGCTGCAAAGCACCCTGCACCTGGCGAAAAGCACCAGCAGCCTGATCGCCAGCACCATTGCCACCACCATTGGCACCAATATCATCACCGCCGACCAGTACATCGCCCTGGTACTGCCGGGCCGTATGTACCGCGCCGAGTACGAAAAACGCGGGCTGGCGCCGGTCAATCTGTCGCGCGCCCTGGAAGACGGCGGCACCCTGACCTCGGTGCTGGTGCCGTGGAACACCTGCGGCGCCTATATGGCCGCGACCCTCGGCGTGGCGACCCTGAGTTACCTGCCGTACTGCTTCTTCAACCTGCTGATGCCACTGCTGGCAATCACACTGGCCTTTGTCTTCCCGCCGCAGACCATCATGCCCGTTCAAGCCGAACGCGACGACCTGTCGCAAGCCTGAAGCAAGGCTAGCCCGAACCGCGCATCGCCGCGCGGTTCGGGCAGCGCAGGGCCAACCCATCAGTCAGAAAACACCCGCTTAGGCCTCAGTGGGGCTCGCAGCACGATATTTACCCTCCCAATTTCTGAGCATTTCAGGCATCTTCGTCCACGCATCAAAAGCGCGCGGCACCTCTAATCCAATAAAAAAGCCCTGCAAATGGAATTCTGAGCATGTATGCGTTGATGGCTTTGATCTTCGTCCTCGGTTACCTGTACATCGCCCCCGAATACCCGCTGAAAATCGATAAAGCCGCCTCAGCGATTCTGACAGCCGTCATCTGCTGGACCCTGTTGGTATTGAGTGCAGACAGCATTCTGCCGCTGATCGGTGCCGCCACCGCCGGGGCCAGTGGCAATGACCATCACGTCACCGAAGAGCTGCGCCATCACCTGGGCGAAATTTCCGAGATCCTGTTCTTCCTGATGGGCGCCATGACCATCATCGAGCTGATCGATGCCCATGAAGGTTTCAAGGTCATCACTGACCGCATACACACCAACAAACGCATCACGCTGCTCTGGGTGGTTGGCGTTCTGCGGCGCATCGACACCACCAGCGTGCGGTTCGTCCTTGGCATCCTGCTGGCGGTCTCCAGCCTGGCCACCGCTGGTCACCTGACCCTGGTGGCGACCCTGCTGCGCGAAAGCCTGAGCAATGTCTATGCGATCAACATTGCGCTCTCCGCCGTGGTCGACAACGTACCGCTGGTGGCCGGTGCGATGAAGATGTATCCCCTGGTCACCCCGAACGTGCTGGCCCTGGCCGGTGCCGACACTGCCTGGCTGAGCAATTTCCAGATCAACGGTACCTTCTGGGAAATGCTCGCCTACTGCGCCGACACCGGCGGCAGCGGCCTGATCATCGGTTCGGTGGCCGGTGTGGCGGCCATGGGCATGGAGAAGATCAACGGTATCTGGTACCTGAAGAAGATCAGCCTGCTGGCCTTCCTTGGTTTATCTCCGGTGCGGCAACCTATATCGCGATTGCCACACTGAACTGACCCTCAATCAGGCCGTGCGCCAGTGGCGCACGGCATCAAGCCAGGAACAGAGCCAATGGACATCAGTAAAACCCGCACCAGCTTCTACCGCCGCCTGTATGTGGCCTGGCTGATCGACAGCGGCGCTGCCACCAGCGTCCCGGCACTGATGGCCGCCACCGGCATGCCACGACGCACTGCCCAGGACACCCTGGCCGCCCTGGCCGAGCTGGATATCGACTGTGCCTTCCAGCAGGAAAGCGGCGAACGCAATAACGCCGGGCACTATGAGATTCGTGACTGGGGGGCGATCAATCCACAGTGGATTGCCACCCACCTGGCGCAGATCAAAGCCGTACTCGGCTACCCCTGAAACCACGAGGCCACCATGCGCAGTTCCTCCCGCCTGCTGCTGGTCATCCTGTTTCTGCTGGGCCTGTTCGCGCTGTTCGAAACCCTGGGCATCCGCGCGCAGCTCAACCTCAACGCCTTGCAGGCGCTGCTCCTGATGCATCCGGTCGTCGGCCTGCTGCTGTTTACCCTGCTATTTGCCCTGGGCAATCTGATCCAGCTTCCCGGTTGGGTATTTCTCGCCGCTGCGGTGCTCACCCTGGGACGGGTGTATGGCGGTGTCGTCACCTATATCGCGGCCTGCGTGTCCTGCACCGTGACCTACATCACCATTCGCTATCTGGGTGGAAACGCCCTGCGTGAGCTGAGCAACCCGCTGGCGCAACGCCTGCTAAGCGGCCTTGATCGTCGCCCGCTGGCCAGCATCATCAGTCTACGCCTGCTGTTTCAGACCGTGCCGGCGTTGAACTACGCGCTCGCCTTGTCTGGCGTGCGCTTTCGCATCTACCTGCTCGGCACCCTGCTCGGCCTGCCGCTGCCCATTGCCCTGTACTGCGTGTTCTTCGACTACCTGGCCATGCTGCTCGATATTGCCCACTAGCGCCGGCATCCAGCGTTACCTACAGTCGGCAAGCAACCTGCGCCCAGCTGTGGGAAAATCCCGCGCCCATGCCTTAGATCCGCCTGCCATGTCCTTACCGCCGAAACGCCCCAGCCGAAAACCTGCCGTACCGCGCACCCCGCCCAGCAAACCTGCGGCCAACCAGACCGATGCGAGCAAAGGCCAGTTGCACCCACGCAATCGCCATCAGGGCCGTTATGACTTTCCCGCGCTGATCAAGGCCAGCCCCGAACTGGCGGCCTTTGTAATCATCAACCCCTATGGCAAGGAGAGCATCGACTTCGCCAACCCGGCGGCGGTCAAGGTGTTCAACCGGGCGCTGCTCAAGCAGTTCTATGGCATCTCGCATTGGGATATTCCGGCGGATTACCTGTGCCCGCCGATCCCCGGCCGCGCCGATTATCTGCATTACCTGGCCGACCTGCTGGCCGCCAGCAATGGCGGCGAGATCCCACGCGGAACCAAAGTGCGTGCGCTGGATATTGGCGTAGGGGCCAACTGCATCTACCCACTGCTGGGCCACCGTGAATATGCCTGGCAGTTTCTCGGCTCGGACATCGCCGCCAGCGCCATTGCCTCGGCCAAGACCATCGTACAGGCCAATCCGGGCTTGAGTGAGGCGATTGAGCTGCGCCAGCAGCCCGACAGCACGCATATTTTCCAGGGGTTGCTACAGAGCGATGAGTGCTTCGACCTGACCCTGTGTAACCCGCCCTTCCACGCCAGCGCGGAAGAAGCCAGCAGCGGCAGCAAGCGCAAATGGCGCAACCTCGGCAAGCTCGACCCCAAACGCAAACTGCCGGTGCTGAACTTTGGCGGCCAGGCGGCGGAGTTGTGGTGCAAGGGGGGGAAGCAGCGTTTGTCAGCCAGTTGATCAAGGAAAGCGCCGAGATCGGCCAACAGGTGCTGTGGTTCAGCAGCCTGATTTCCAAGGCTGGCAACCTGCCGGGCGTGTACAGCGCGCTGAAGAAGGCCGGCGCGCTTCAAGTGCAGACTGTGGAGATGGCTCAAGGGCAGAAGCAGAGCCGCTTTGTCGCCTGGACCTTCCACACGGCGGAACAGCAACAGCGCTGGCGGCAGAACCGCTGGCAATAACGGCGGAGCTTACCAGGGCAGCCAGCCGCCCAGGACCAGCCACACGCCAGCCAGGCCCATGCTGAGCAGGGTCACCGGCACGCCGCTGCGGGCAAAGTCGACAAAACTCAGCGGTACGCCCTGACGCCGCGCACTTTCGGCGACAATCAGATTCACCACGCTGCCGATCAGCAGCAAGTTGCCGGCCAGCGTCGACAAGATCCCCAGGCCCACCAGCAAGGCCTCGCTGGCCTCCGGCAACACGCCCAGCAGCAACATCACATAGGGCACATTGCCAATCAGGTTACTGCCCAACAGCGACAGGCTCGCCAGGGTGATCACCCCGTGCGGTAACAGGCCCAACTCGGCCAGAGTGCCCGCCAGACCCGCGACCTGCGGCAGGCTCATCGCCGCGCCCGTTACCACGAACAACCCGGCAAACAGCAACAACAGGTTCCAGTCGACCTTCTGCACATAGTCGCGGCTGTCCACCCGCCGCGAGATCATCACCAGCACCGCGATCAACAGGGCGGAAATCTCCCGCGGCATGCTGGTGGAAAACAGCCCGAGCAGCACCAGGCTGGCCAGCAGCGGTTTCAGGTAACTGCGCGCGCCATAGATGTGCTGCACCGGCGTTTCAATCTGCGCCGCTGGCTTGGCAGTCCCCCAGTGCTTGCACCACTGCAGCCAGATCACCGCGTAGGTAATGGCCAAGGCCGCCAGTGCCGGCGGGCCGGCAATCCAGGTGTAGGACCAGAAATCCAAGCCGCCGGCCTGGCCGATCAGGATGTTCTGCGGATTACCGATCAGGCTGGCGCTGGACCCGGCATTGCACGACAGCGCCAACGCCAGAAGAAACGGCCGAGGATCGAGGCCACGGGCCAGCAGGCTATGGCACAGCAGTGGGGTCAGGGCAAAGGCAACGATGTCATTGACCAGCAGCGCCGACAGCACGCCGCCCAGCAGCAGCAGCGCCGGCTGCTCGGCATAGTGGCTGAGTTGCTGGTTAAGCCAGGCGTAAACGCCGGAGAAATCGAACTGCGCACTGATCAGCATCAGCGCCAGCAGCAGCAACAGCGCACCGGCATCCAGATGGCTGGCCGCCTCGGCTGGAGATTGCGCACCGCTGACCAGCAGCAACACCGCCGCACAGCCAGCAATCCAGCTGCGATCAACGCGCAAGCCACGGATACCCCCTGCGGCCATGCCCAGGTAGGTCAGTACAAACAGAATTGAAACGACCCAAACGGTCATGCGTCAGCTATCCCCTCATACCCCTGCGATTGCGCTGCGGCACTCTAAAGGGGTGGACGCTGGCGGGGAACTGTCTGCCAAGAAAAAAGCACGCCAAGCGCAGGGATACGCAGCACAGCAACTATCCTTATGCAGAAACATGGCGATTGGAAAAATCCTCAGCAGTATTCGCACACAATGTGACGTTTTAGTTAAATATGCAGCCATTTTCTTACGGCGCACGGTGAAAATCGGTCACGGCAACGGCTGCCAGTCAGTCCAGCACAGTGGTATTACTGTCCTCTACACGCGCAGGCAGCAGAGAGGTTTGAATGAAGTGCAAGGCCCTGTTCGTTGCAGTGTGTCTGTTACTGAGCCTGTCCGTGCAGGCCAATCAACAGCCAGAACTGAAGATCAGCGTCGGCGACTGGCCGCCCTACCTGTCCAGTACTCTCAAACACAATGGCGTCGTGGCGCACCTGATCAGCGACCTCATGGCGGACGAGGGTTATCGCGTCACCTTTGAGTTCCTGCCTTGGCCGCGGGCCTATGCGGCGGCGGCCGCAGGACGTTTCGATGGAACCGCCGTATGGATGCATAAAGCCGAGCGCGAGGCAGACTTTCTGTTCAGCGCGCCACTGCTTGATGAACAATTCGTGTTCTTTCACCTGAAAAGCCTGCCCTTCGACTGGCAGACCTTTGACGACCTCACCGGCATGACCCTCGGTGGTGGTCTGGAATACAGCTATGGCCCGCAATTCGATGCCTTTCTCGCCGAGAACAAGGTGAAGATCGAGCGCGTTTCCAGCGACCAGCAAAACTTCGAGAAGCTGCTCAAAGAGCGAGTCGTGCTCTACCCACAGGAAATGAACGTCGGCTACGCCGCCCTGCGCAGCCACTTCAGCGCGGAAGACCAGGCCAAGATCACCCATCACCCCAAACCACTGCTGGTCAATCTCAGCCACCTGATGCTGCCGAAAAGCCTGGAAGGCAGCCCCGCGCTGCTCGAACGCTTCAATAAACGCCTGCAGCTCTACCGTGACAGCGGTCGTTATCAGCGTTATTTCGATGATCTACAGCAAGGCAAGTACCAACTGGTGCCGTCAGCATCACCGGCAAGCGAGTAAAGCCCGGTCTTTTATGCACAACTGGCTAGAGTGTTTTAGAGGATCACATGCATACCCCGAATAAGAAGAAATGGACGAGTAGGCCCTGCAGTAGCCTGCGATCATGCCAAGGAGCCGATCAATGACCTTTCGACAGCGGCTGTACGGCCTGATCACCAGTTGCCTGCTGCTGCCGGGTTTTGCCAGCGCAGCGGAGCCTGGCCTGGGCACGGATGAAGTGCGTATCGGCATGGTCAACGCCCAAAGCGGCCCGGCGGCGGCCCTGGGTTTGGGCATGCTTAACGGTGCCCAGGCCTACTTCAAGCGCGTCAACGCCGAAGGTGGGGTGCATGGCCGGCGTATCAACCTGCTCAGCCGGGACGATGGCTACGAGCCCAGCCAGACCGCCGCACACACCCGCAACCTGCTGCAAACCCAACAGGTGTTCGCCCTGCTCGGTTACGTCGGCACGCCCACCTCGCGTGCCGCTGTGCCATTGGCGGTGCGCGCGCAGGTGCCTTACCTGTTCCCCTTTACCGGCGCCGAGTTTCTGCGCACACCGGTAAGACCTGAGGTATTCAATATTCGCGCGTCCTATATCGAGGAAACCGAGCAACTGGTCGAGCGCATGACCAAGGACCTCAAGCTGAGCAAGATCGCCCTCCTGATGCAGGACGACTCCTTTGGCGAATCGGTCAAGGGCGGCCTCAATGGCGCTCTGCTCAAGCGCAAGCTGACGATTTATGCGCAGGCGCGCATTCAGCGCAATTCGCTGGACGTAAAAGCGGCCATCAAGGCACTGCAGAGCATCCAACCGGAAGCGGTGTTCTTTGTCGGCACCTACAGGCAACTGGCGGCAGCGATCAAGCAGGCGAAAGCGCTGGGCTTCAATACGCGCTTTATCAGCGTGTCATTTCTCGGCACCGAAGGTTTTATCCGTGAGGCCGGCGGCGACGGTGACGGGGTGTATATCTCCCAGGTGGTGCCTTCTCCAGACGACAGCTCATTGGCACTGGTGCGGGCTTATCAGGCCGATATGCAACACGGCGACTTTGACCATACCTCGCTGGAGGGCTATATCGGCGCGGCGGTGTTTACTCAGGCGCTGCGCAAGGCCGGCGCTGAACCGACACGGGAGGCGTTTATTGACGCGCTGGAGCACCTCGAAACGGACCTGGGCGGTTTCAAGGTGGCGTTCTCACGCAGCCAGCATCAGGGCTCCAGCGCGGTATTCCTGACCCGTATCGAAAATGGCCAAGCCGTACCCGTTAAGACCATGCGCTAACGCCCGGCCAGCTGCACCTGCAACAGATCGGCCACCGGCAGCGCCACACCGAGGCGGCTGAGGTTCCAGTAATGCCCTTCCAGCGTGCGGTTGACCAGCAAGGTGGCCGGTGCCGGTTGCAGGCTACCCAAGGCCCCCATCACATCGGGCAACAGCCGTTGCACCTGCTCATGCAGCGGCGTGGCGGCAAAATCCCAATTCACCCCAGGCTGCAGCAGTGGCCCGAGCAAACCATGCAGCTGACGGTACAAACCATAGGGCGTGGTGGACTTCGGCTGGCGTGTGCCGAGCGCCTGGAAGGCCTTTTCCAGGTGCTCGCCGTCGCGGGCCTGCAGCGCCTTGTAGGTTTGTACATAGGCCGCCAGCAACGGCGCGGACAGCACCTGCACGCAACCGAAGTCATACACCACCAGCTCACCGGCTGCGGTGTAGGCGAAATTGCCCGGATGCGGATCGGCATGCAGCAACCCCAGCTCGAAGGCCTGGGCACTCAGCCAGCGCACCAGGGTAAGGGCCAGGCGCTCACGCACGTCGACACTGGCCTGGCTGACCTCGGCAAACGGCAAGCCGGCTTCCTCGCTGAGTGCCAGCACGCCGGGGCGGCAAAGGTCTTCCTGCGGCTGCGGCAGGCGCAAGCCCGGCCAATCGGCGAAATGCGCACGAAAGTCCTGCAGGCGGCGCATCTCGGCCGGGTAATCCAGCTCGGCCTCGATCACCGCCGCCAGCTCCCGATACAGGCCCTCCAGCTGCTCAGCCGGCGCGCGGAACAAGCGCCCCAGCGGCAGTAAACGGCGTAGCTGACGCAGATCAGCCTGACAGATGTCGGCGATGCCCGGGTATTGCACCTTGAGCACCAGCGCCCGGCCATCCGCCGCTATAGCGCGATGCACCTGACCAAGTGACGCAGCGGCAAAGGGTTGTTCATCGATCTGCTGAAAGAACTGCCCGAGGTCCGCGCCATACACCTGCTGCAGATGCCCACGCAACGCGCTGAAGGGCAAGGCTGGTACGCGGCTCTGCAGCGAGGCCAATGCCAGTGCCACCGGTTCAGGCAACACGCCCTGCCACTGCGAAGCCATTTGCCCCAGTTTGAGCACCGGACCTTTCATCTCGCCCAGCACATCGGTGAGCAGATCGCCCACCGGCTGCCAATCAATCGCGCTGCGGCCAGGCCGCAAACGCTGCCCCAGCACGCTGCCGCCGATGCGCGTGGCTGTACCCGCCAACGTGAGAAAGCGCCCAAGCGCAGAGGCAGACGGTGGAGCGGCGGGAGGCTTGACCATGCGGCAATACTCATCGAGGCGAAGCACGATCATGCGCCTGCGCCGACGCGGGGTCGACACCGAGCATTAACCGGCTCAGGGTTGCGAACGAGCCAGAGAGTCCCACACCTGCTGCTGATAGATCACCGACTCGCGCTGACGCTCGATTTCATCCCAGATGCGCGCAGCCTGCTCCGGGTTGGCTGCCACATAGGCGTTGGACAGCATCAGGTAGTAGGCCTTGTCCTGCAGCGGTAACTCGATTTTCTCCAGCTGTGCGGCCAGATCCGGATTGGTCTGCAGCACGAAATCACCGCGCTGGCTCTGCAGCGCCGCGGCTTCGATGCGTTTGTGGCTGAGCATGCGCAGCAGTGCCAACGGATCGCGGTTGGTCTCATCCACCTCGACACCCTGGGCGCGGATGAAATCGACAATTGAAAACCCGCTCAGCGAACCGATGCGCCCATGCAGTTGACGGAATTCCTGACCATTCCAGCTGACCGTACTGCCCTTGCGCCGGTAAAGGGAATAGATCGAGGTGTGCAGGCGCTTGCGTTCATCCAGGCGGCCGTCAGTATCAAGCGGGTAACGCCCCAAGCCCAGGCGTTCGGCCTTGAAACTGGCCGCGAAGGCGCCGTCATAGCTGCCTTGGGCCAGGCCGGCCAGGCAGCGCTTCCAGGGGACGGCGACGAAGGTGAACTGTCCGTGCAGAGCCTGCTCAACCAGGCGCAGCAACTGCAGATTGAGCCCGCTGCCGTCCTCCATGACCCAGGGGTAGGAATCCTGATCTTCGTAACACAGGGTCAACACCGGACCTTCGCGGGGGGCCGCCAAGGCATTGAGCGCCAGACAACAGCAGCACAGCAGGCCGCACAACGCCTTGATCAAATGTAATGTTCCACGACTCACCCAGCGACAGCTCCATAACTGGCAACGGCGCCAACAGCGCACACTGCCATCCAGTATAGGTAAGCATTGCGCCGCTGGCCCTGGCGCAGATCAATCACCCTCGCGGTTGACGGCAAAACGCCGGTCCAGCGTGCTGTAACCCATGCCCACTGACTTGTGCACTTTCAGCTGCACCGGGATGCGCTCTTTGAGTGCGGCCACATGGCTGATCACGCCAATCATCTTGCCGCTGGCGTTGAGGTTATCCAGCGCATCGAGGGCAATCTCCAGGGTTTCGCTGTCGAGGGTGCCGAAGCCTTCGTCGAGGAACAACGAGTCGATGCTGGTTTTGTGGCTGACCAGATCGGACAGCGCCAAGGCCAGCGCCAGGCTGACCAGAAAACTCTCGCCGCCGGACAAGGTTTTGGTGTCGCGCGCCGCATCGGCCTGCCAGGTGTCGAGCACTTCCAGTTCCAGCTCACCACGGCTACGCCGCGCCAATTGGTAACGACCGTGCAGGCGTTCGAGCTGCTGGTTGGCCAGGTAGACCAGATGATCCAGGGTCAGACCCTGAGCGAACTTGCGGTATTTGGCACCGTCGGACGAGCCAATCAGGCTGTTGAGCTGCTGCCACAGGTCGTATTCACCCTGCTGGGTGCTGATCGCAGCAAACAGGCTTTGCTGACCCTGCCGGCGATCATCATCGCCCTGCAACTGCGCGCGGATTTCGCCCTGGCGTTCACTTAGGGATTTGCGCTGGGCGCTCAGGGCAAGCAGCTGTTCGTCCAGTTGCACAAGATCGAGTGAGGTTGCCGGGTTGGCCTGCAGGGCGGCCAGCTGCTGTGCGGCTGCACGGGCCAGGGCCTGGGCATCGCTTAGAGCTTTATCCAGGCGCTGACGCAATTGCTGTAACGCGGCGCGCTGTGTCTCATCCAGCAGGGCGGCCAGATAATCGGCTTCAACATTAAAGGGGCTGACGGTCAGAGCGGCCGTCCACTGCTGTTCGGCCTGTTGCAGGCGCGCTTGTTCATCCTGCAGACGGCTGGCCAGGGCCTGACAGCTACCGGCCAGTTGCTGCTGACGGCGCTGCGCCTCGTCCAGTTGAGCCTGCGCCTGCTGCAAGGCCGCCTGCGCATCGGCAGGCTTGGCCAAGGTCGGCTGATCGGCCAGGCCCAGCGCAGTCCAGCGTTGTTGCCAAAGCTGAGACTGCTGCACTGCAGCCTGCAGGCCATGATCCAGCTCACTGAGCTGGCGGTGTAAATCCAGGCTTTGCTGCTGATTGCGCTGCCAACACTGCCATTCTGTTTGGCGCTCGATGAGCCAGGCGCTGGCGTTGTCCGGCAGCTGATAGCCAAACTCGGCAAGGGCCTGACTCAGATCGGCAGTACGTTCAGCAGCAACCTGCAGCAGTTGTTGCAGGCGCTGTTGACCTTGCTCGCGCTGCTCCTGACGCTGCTGCAGGTGCAGTCGATTAAGTGCCTGCTGCTGTTCCAGCTCGCTGCACCGCTGTTGCTGATTTAGCCGCGCTTGCTGGCACTGCTCAAGGGCGGTATTGAGCTGTTGGAGCTGCTCAAGTTGCTGCTGCAGCATGAGCAGCTCATCGCTTTGTTGCACCTGCTGCTTAGCCAGGGCCTCGACATCGGCCAGCGGATGTTCCAGCTGCGCAGTCAGGCTTTGCCAGCGCTCACCCTGCTCGGCCTGGGTCTGCTCACCCCGCGCAAATTGCTGCTGTTGCTGCTCCAGGCGGGCAGCGAGTTTTTCCAGTTCGCCAGCCAGTTGCCGGCCCTGTTCGGTCAGGGCTTCCAGTTCGTTGCGCTTACTGTTCAACAGCGCCTTGGTCGCCGACACATCCAGAGCTTGGTAGGCGCTAATCGCCGGATGCGCCTCGGAGCCGCACAGCGGGCAGGCTTCGCCGGGTTGCAGTTGGGCGCGATGGGTTTCCAGGGCCTGGATGCGTTGTTCCTGCTCCAGCAGTTTTTCCTGGGCCTGTACCTGTTGTTGCAGGTCCTTGTAGCGCAGGCGCAACTGCGCCACTTCGGCGTTCTTGGCCTGATGCTGCTCGCGCAATAGCGTCAGGGCGTTGGTCAACTGCGTTTGTTCGATTGCCAGACGCTGTTGCGCGTCGGCTAATTCGCCCAGCTGACTCAGCACACCGCCCTGGATATGCAGCTGCTGCCAACGCTCGCGCCAGGCTGCCTCACTGCGTCCGGCCAGCAGCGTCTGCTGTTGTTGCTGCGCGGCGCGTTCCTGCTCGCGGGCCTGCTGCAGGCGATGCTGTTCGGCGCCAAGTTGTTCAGTTTGCTGGTTCAGTTGCGTCTGCGACGCGGTGATCGTTTCTTGCAGCTGCTGTTGACTGAGTTGCAGCTGGGCGATTTCCCCGGTCAGTTGCTGGCGCGCCTTAAGCTGCTCGCCCCAGCTACCCAGCTGCTCACCCAGACGACCATGCTGCGGCTGCGCGGCCAGTTGTTGCTCCAACAGTTGCAGGCGCTCGGCCAGCTGCTGGCGTTGTGCCTGGCAATCGGCAAGCAGCAAGGCGCTCAGTTCGCGCGCCTGCCAGCTGTGCTCGGCAACAGTCTGCTCAATCTGGCGCTGTTCGGCGGCATTCTGCTGCAAGCCCTGCTCGGTCTGCGCCAGGCTCTGGCGGGCCTGCTGCCAATCATGGTGCAGCGGTTGCAAGCGCAGCGCAGGCTCGCTGGCGGCCAGTTTCGCCAGCTGCGGCTGGGCCTGTTGTAATGCCTGCTGCGCCGCCTGCTCGGCCTGCTGGCTGGCGTGCAACTGAGCCTGAGTTTTGTTCAACTCCTCACACCAACGGCGTTGGCGCTGCAACTCGGCGTGCTGGGCGCCGAGTGCGGCTTCATCAATAGTCAGTTGCTTGGACTGCGCTTGCAACTCGGCGCGCTGCTCTTCACTTAGCAGTTCGACACCCTCGGCGCCTGCACGCAGCTGGTCGAGGGCGACTTTCACCTCGCGACACTGCTCGAACACCCGCTGGGAGATCTGCCCATAGATATCGGTGCCGGTCAGTTCCTCCAGCAGCTCGGCGCGCTGGTTGGCATTGGCTTCGAGAAAGGCGGCGAAACCACCCTGGGCCAACAGCATGGATTTGGTAAAGCGCTCGAAATCCAGCCCCGTCAGGCGCTCGGTTTCGCGCAGTTTCTCGTTGATTTTATCGGTGATGATTGGCCCATCGGCAGCCGCCAGTTCCACCTTGGGCGCTTGCAGCGCGCCATCGGCCTTGTCGCGGGCGCGGCGCTGGCTCCAGAAGGCACGGTAAGCGACGCCCTTAACCTCAAACTCGACCTCAGCCAAGCAATCGGCGGTATGCCGGCTCATCAGTTCGTTGGCGCTAGCCGACACCGTGCTCATGCGCGGCGTGCGGTGGTAAAGCGCCAGGCAGATGGCATCCAGCAGCGTGGTTTTACCCGCGCCGGTCGGCCCGGTGATGGCGAACAGGCCGTTGTCTTTGAACGGCTCGGCGGTGAAGTCGATCTTCCATTCGCCTTTGAGCGAATTGAGGTTTTTCAGGCGCAGGCTGAGAATCTTCATGCGTCACCCTCGCGCAGTTCGCTGACCACCTGCTGATAGAGCCCCAGCAAGCGCGCCTGCTCGGCCTCGTCCAGCGCTTCGCTGCTTAAACGTTGGGCGAACACCTCTTCGACACTCAGCTCATCCAGGGTTTCCTTGGCCTGGCCCTGCAGGCTGCTGCTGGCATTGCCACGCTCGCGACGAATGCGCAGCACCTCCACCGGCAGACCCTCGCACAGCGCGGCGATGCGCAGTTGCAAGTCACTCAGGTAATCGTCGGTGCCGACCAGCACTTCCAGCCACACTGGCTGTTCGGCACTGCCTTGCTCCGCCGCCTGTTTGATCTGCACGTCCAGCTCTTTTAGCGAGCCGCGCAGTGACAGCAACGGCTGAAAACGCGGCACCGGCAGCGCGCTGACCTGGCGCAAACCGCTGCTGTCCAGCTCGACCAACAGCACTTCCTTCTGCTGCTTGGCTTCATCGAAGCTCAGCGCAATCGGCGAGCCGCAGTAGCGGATATGCTCCAGCCCGCCGACCTTTTGCGGCCGATGGATATGCCCCAGGGCGATGTAAGCCGCTGGCGGAAAGGCGCTGGTGGGGAAGGCCTCCAGGCTGCCGACATAAATCTCACGCACCGAATCACTGGCGCTGGCACCGACCGTGGTCAGATGCCCAGTGGCGATAATCGGCAGCTCGCCGCCCAGCTCAACGCGCTTGGCTTCGGCCAGGACATAGAGGTCCTGATAGTGCTGCTGGATCGCCTGCTGCAGCGACAGTTGCTTGTCCTGCGCGCTTTGCCCAGCCTGGCTGAGCAGCACATCGCGCGGGCGGATAAACGGGATGCCGCAAAGAATCGCACCCGGCGAGCCGTCACGCTGTTGCAGCACCAGCAGCTGCTCATCCAGCTGCTCACAAACACCCGGAATCACCCGCGTACCGAGCTGCGCCAACAGGGTTTTGCTCTCAGCGAGCATGGCCACCGAATCATGGTTGCCGCCCAGCACCACCAACGCACAGCCGGTGGCGCGTAGCTCGACGATAAAGCGGTTGTACTGCTCACGGGCATAGCTGGGCGGTGCGCCGGTGTCGAAGATATCGCCGGCAATCAGCAGCGCATCCACAGCCTGCGCGCGCACCTGCTCGATCAGCCAGGCACAGAACGCCTGATGCTCAGCCTGACGCGTCTTGCCCATAAAGTGCTGGCCGAGGTGCCAGTCGGAGGTGTGCAGGATGCGCATGCTCAAAACAGCCAATCCTTGACCACCATGTGGGTCTTCACTTTCTGTATGCCGGGGAAGTTTTCGATCTCGCCGCGCACCTCGCTCAGACGCTGCATGGAGGGCGCTTCGATGACCACCAGCATGTCCGTTTCGCCACTGATACCGCTGCAGCGGCGCACCTCCGGGTACACGCGCATGCGCTCGACATAGTGCTCGCAGCGTCCGCCTTGGTAGAACAACTCCAGATAAGCCGTGATCGCGCCTGCACCGGGCAGTGCCACCTGCGCCTGATAACCACGGATCACGCCCGTCTGCTCCAGTTGGCGAATGCGCTCACTGACGGCCGAGCGCGACAGGTTGACCTCACGGGCGATCTGGCTGACGGGTAAGCGCGCATCGGCGCGCAACAGGGCGAGTATCTGCTGATCGAACTTGTCCACGCGGGGCTCTCGAAAAAGGCAATTTGACGGCCAAATGCGCCAGATCGTCGGTCAAAGCCGACGCTTCGCCAGCAGCCTGTAACAGGCGGGCGATTTAACATGGCGAACGAAACCGCAGAGCATACAACATGAGTCGTCTGAACCCGGAATTGAGCCTGCTGCAAGGGATTGGCCTGCTAAGTACCTCGCTGCTGGGCACGGGCATTTTTGTGATCCCGGCGCTGGCCGCCACTGCTGCCGGCGAGGCGTCGTTATGGGCCTGGATGCTGCTGATCGCTCTGGTGCTGCCAGTGGCGTTTACCTTCGCTCAGCTGGGTCGGCACTTCCCCCATGCCGGCGGCGCGCCGCATTTGATTGGCCGCGCCTTTGGGCCGCGGATGGAGCGTATCAGCGCCCTACTGTTTATTGCGGTGTTGCCGGTGGGTTTGCCGGCAGCGCTGAATATTTCCACCGGCTTTTTCCAGGCCTTGTTTGCCATCGGCCGCAGAGAAGCGCTGCTGATTCAACTCGCTACGCTGGGGGCGATGTTGCTCCTCGGCCAACGCCCGGCAAAGGCCTCGGGCATGGTGCAGGGGGCGATTGCCTTGGCGATTATTGCCACGGTGGGGTTGATCTGGTGGGCCGGTGATTTGCCCCACGCCAATCAACCTTTGCTGCCGGAACTGAGTGGTTCCTGGCATCTGCTGCCCGTCGCGCTGGGGGTGATGTTCTGGTGTTTTGTCGGCATCGAAGCCTTTACCCATATGGGCGAGGAATTCAAGAACCCTGAACGCGACTTCCCACTGGCGCTGCTGTTGGGTGTGCTGCTGGCAGGCCTGGTGTACTGGGCCTTTTCGGTGGCGGTGTTGAGTTTTCATGCCTACGGCGATGTGCAGACCGATGCTGCGTCACTGCCGCGTATGCTCGACCAACTGTTCGGCGCCAAGGCCCGCTGGCTTAGCGCGCTGATCGGCTACCTGGCCTGCTTTGCTTCGATGAATGTCTATGTGCAGGGCTTTGCGCGGTTGATCTGGAGCCTGGCTGATGAAGGCAAATTGCCGCGCCCGCTGGCCCAGCGTAACCATCACGGTGTGCCGGCTCGCGCCTTGTTGCTGGTGGTGATTATCTGCGCCCTGTGCGCCAGCTTGGCAGCGGTGATGCAACTGTCGGTGGACCAACTCATCCGCTACGCCAATGGCAACTTTGTGCTGATTTATCTGTTCAGCATGGCCGCTGGCTGGGTGCTGTTAAAAGGACTGTGGCGGTGGGTGGCGGCGTTTAGCGCGCTGCTCTGTGCCCTGGTGATGATCGCCCTGGGCAACGACGCCTGGTACGCCGTGGGCCTGCTGCTGATCTTGGCGACGCTGGACTCTATTCGCAGCCGTCGTACGCCGACTTCACCCTCTTCGGCGCATTAACCGCAGGCAAAAAAGCTGGCGCCCCAACCACGGGCGCCAGCTTTTTCCGGCTAGAGCCGGTTAAGGCTGATGTTGTCCAGGTACAACGATTGATCTGACCGAGTGCCCAGCACCAGCAGTTCCATGCGTCGATAAGTACCGGTCGGCACCTGGAAGCTCTGCTGCAACTTGCTCCAAACACCGCCCTTGGTATTCACCACACCGAGTGACAGCAGACGAGCATTGCCGGACGTGTCTTCAAGGTAGAGGTAGGCATAGGACAGCGCAGCGACGCTGGCGGTGCGGCTCACCATCACGTCAGCGCTAAAGCGATAGGACAAGCCTGGCTGTACCTTGCCGGCTAGCAACAGGCTCGCGCCAGTGCCATCGGCCTTACGCGCGTAAACCTCCAGCGACTTGCCGGTCGCCGCCAGCGCAGTGAGCCGATTGCTGCCGTAGAAGCCAGTCCATTCGCCGATCGCACTGTCGAACGTCCAACTGAATGCCGCTGGCGTAAGCGGCTTGATTGCGGTGGTGGGCGTCACTTCGCTGAGCTGAACTTCATCCAGCAGCACACCCAAACGGTTGATGCTTAATAGGCCCAGGTAGGTGTTACGGACGACGGTGGGTGGCGGCTGGTAGATAAAGGTCATGTCGATGGGCGTGAACTCGCTGCTGGTCACCGACTTGATCGCACCGTTGGCGCTGCTGTAGCTGATACCGGCGTTTTCCTCATGGACCATGCCCAGGTACACGTTACCGCGCATGTTGGTGCCCTTGAGCATGACCTTGGCTTTCAACCGGTAGGTGGCGCCCACCTTGAGCGCGCCGACAGAGGTGGCAAGCATATCGTCGCGGCCGGCCGGCAGGTCGAATTGCAACGCGTCGTCACGGCAGGTTTTACCGACGTTAAGTTGGCTCAGCTTGGCCACGTTAAGTAAGGTTTTCCAACCATCCAGGGTGCGGAACTCGCCGTTGGTTACCAAGCCTGTGAGCGCGGGTTTGGCGCACCAGGCCGTTACCGGCGGTGCTACGGGCGGGGCCGGTGTGGTGGGTGGAGTGGGCGTGGTCGGCGTAGTGGGTTTGGTCGGCGTGCTGGTGGGGTTGACCGTTTCGGGCACTTTTGTCGGACGCAGTGCGGCGATGTGTGCAGCCATGTCATTTAGCGCGCGAGCGGCGTCTGCATAGCTGGCACGGCCACACGCCTGGTTGGCACAGGTACTGTCGACCAGGGTTGGGGTGGAAAACAACGGCGCCTGCACCGACGCGTTAAACACTTGCGGATAGGCCATGATGGTCGCGAAACGACCCTGCACGCCGTAGCCGCGGCCCCATTCATAGGTACCTTGGTGAATGCCACGGGCCAGGTAGGTGTAGTAACCCTCGGTCTGGTCTTGCTCATAGGAGTGACGCAACCCCAGGTTGTGGCCAATCTCGTGAGCCATGGTGCTCAGGCTGCAATCCACGCCGGTGATGCCGTAGGCACTGGCCCAGGCACCATTCTGGAACGTGCCGCTGTTCTTCGGCCCGGAGAGTACGTAGCCAATGCCGCACACGCCATAGCCCTGGCCCACTGGGGTACGGCTGATCAGTTGCACCACATCGGCGCCGTAGGTTTCACGCAGTTGTTGTACCCGTGGATCGGCAGCGAACGCAGACAGATCTTTCTCGGATATGGTCGGGTAGCTGGCCCAGGTCAGCAGTTGCCGGTTGACCAACCGCAGGCGCAGGTTGACGTTGCTCTTCTTGAACGCGTTGTTGGCAAATTCGATGTAGCTGGCGATGCGTGCGTCAATGTCACGCCCATTGGGCAGGGCTTGCGCCTCTTTGGTGTAGAGCACCAGCAGATCGACGGTGCGCGGTTCGGTGGCAGCTTGAGTGAACGGGGCCAGCAAGAGCATGGCCAGGCAGACGAATAGTTTTTTCATGGTTTCTAATCCTGTAGCGCTCAGCCGCGGGTTGGCGGTGGGAGCGGCTGCAACGGCGTGGATTCAGGGGTCACGAGGGCGTCCGGGGTGGCACGCAGCAGCAGCTCGTTCTGGTCGGTCATCAGCATGCTGCCGGTGGCGTTGTCCACCACAAACGACAGGGTCTTATCGCGGGTCGCCAGGGTGATATGGGTCTCCACTTGCCCGCGCACGACAGTCAGCGAGTCTTCCGGTTGCCCCCCTTGCACCGACCCGCTCCAAACGGCGACACCGGTGTTGTGGGTCTCGTCCAGCGTGGCGCGTAGCGGTTCTTTGCGCCCCGGCACGGCCAGCTGCAGGGTCTGGCCGACGGCCAGCGTGCCAAGGACGGAAACCGGCATGTTGGTGCGGTAGAGGGTCATTTCGTCTTGCTGCTCAGGCACCAGCGAACGGCTGTCCCAAAGCTCAACCACATCGTCATCCGGTGCAGCCGCTTGTACCGTTACGTCTTTAACTGGCGTGCTCGCGACCACACCCACGGCGGCAACCGACGGCGCACTGAATGGCTTGTGCGGCAGCAAACCGGTGGACGGCGCCGCAGCAGCCAGAGCAGAAGGCAACGGGGCAGAAGGCCTAACAGCGACGTTGCCCGCTGAAGGCTCGTGCAGTAAGAATGCAAGCGTGGCACCTGAGGCAAGCAGGGCTACCGCCATATAGAGCAGGGTTCGAGGCATAGGCCACCTTCCTACGTTCAACCCGCAACAGCCGGGTTAGAGCGAAACCACGGAAGAGCATCCCTGACAGACCGCGGAACAGGTTAAACCGTCATGGGGCAACGGTCGGGTGCTGTTCGTTTTATTGACGCCAAAATATTGATATCACAGCGCCATCATTGCCCATAAAGACGAATTCGCTATAGGGAAACCCTGAAAAACGCGTTCCAGAAGCTTATAAAGCTGTCTGACTCTAAATCGAGTGCCAGGCACAGCCCCGCACGACGCACGTGCACAGGGGCAACAGGCGGAAAATACGCCGGACGGTTAACCTTTACGCACTCAGAGCACGGCCAAGGAACTGCAATGCGAAGAATCCTGCGCGACCTAAAGATTATGTTGTTGACCAACCTGTGGATCGTGCCCGTAGTGGCCGCCTTGGTCGGTGCCCTCTTCTACTTTGTCGCCCCACCACCGCCCATGCATGCCCGCATGGCGACCGGCGCAGTGGGCGGTGGCTACCACACCTTTGCCGAGCGGCTGCGAGACGAACTGGCGCTGCAGGGTTTCAGTCTTGACCTGGTGGAGAGCGCGGGCTCTGCGGACAACCTGGACAAACTGGGTCGCGGCGACGTGGAACTGGCCCTGGTCCAGAGCGGCCAGGAACTGACGCTGAGCGACGAGGCGCGCAGCACCCTCAATGGCCTGGGCGTGATGTACCGCGAACCGCTGTGGCTGTTTCTCGGTGACACGGCCAAATTCGAACGCCTGAGCGATCTGATCAAGCTGCGCCTGGCCATCGGCTCCGCCAACAGTGGCACCCAGGCAGTAACCGCCGCGCTATTTGCCGCCAACCGCATCGAGCCGCCACAGTACCCACAGCACTGGCAACAAATGGGCGGCAGCAAGGCCGCTGAGGCGCTGATCGCGGGCGAACTGGACGCGGCCTTTTTCGTCGGCCCCGCCGAAAATGCCTTGATCCAGCGCCTGGCGGCGGAGCCCAAAGTACGCCTGGCCAGCCTGCGCCGCACCGAAGCCTACCTGGCCCGCCTGCCCTACCTGAGCCGCCTGGAAGTCGGTGAAGGCATGCTCGACATGCAACACAACAGCCCGGACCGTGACATCGTCACCCTCGGTCCGGTCGCCACCCTGGTGGCCGGCGAAGCGTTTCACCCCTCGCTCACGCCACTGATTCTTGAAGCGGCGAAAACCGTGCTCAAACACGGCAGCCTGCTCGACCCAGCCGGCAGCTACCCAGCCAAACCGCCGCTGTCACTCAACACCCTGAGCGAAGCCGAGTACTACTACGACAAAGGTTTGCCGATCCTGCAGCGCTACTTGCCGTTTCGCATCGCCTCGCTGGCCGACCGCTACATCATCCTCGCCATTCCGTTGCTGGTGCTGCTCTTCCCGCTGTTCAAGGCCATCGGCCCGATCTACCAATGGCGCATCCGCGCGCGCATCTACCGCTGGTACAAACACCTGCGCGAAATCGATCAGCAGCTGTACAAGGGCAGCCTACCCAGCGACCTGGACGCCGAAATCGCTCGCCTGGAACGCCTTGAGGACGAACTGGCGCGGGTCGAGGTGCCGCTGTCCTACTCCAGCGAGCTGTATGAGCTGCATATCCACCTGCGCTATGTGGTTGAGCGGCTTCACAGCCTCAAGGCGAAGAACCAAGCCGCGCCCGAGTAAACAACACGTTATTCAAAACGAAGTTGTAAGTAGCGCCATGGCGCCAGCAATACATGGGTGCACGGCCCAAAGGCCAAGCGGTAAGCCAGCTCGCGCCGCAAGCGGCGATAAGCGCTATGGCTACCGCCACGGGCAACCGCTTTGGCCGTCGAAAAGTAGCGCACAGCTCTCGCGCTATCGGCGTGCTCAACGGCCTCGGCATAACCATCCAGCATGTGCTGCATGCAGGCGAAATAAGGGCGTAGCTGCGCCCCCTGATAACGCGATTGCCACATGCCAAGCGCTTGCATGTCTGTTTGTTTTGCAGCATCAGCCGCAAGCCAGATCATGGCTTCATGATTCTCAGGCATCTGTTCAAGCGACTTGCGGGATACGGCCGCAGCCAGCTCATCACGACCCGTTGCGCGTAACCCCAAGGCCAGATTATTCAGCCCCCAGGCCGGGATGTCAGTGCGCTGTGCCCAATCTGATAGCCAGTGGGGCATTGACCAGTACAGTCCCTGATTCGCCAATGCATAACTGGCCATCCCCCAGATCATGCCATCGCTGCGCATCGCCTCACAGCTGGCTTGCAACGTGCGATCCAGCAGGTTGTTGGCATTCTCGCGCTCAGCCAACAAATCCAACATGGCATGCTTGGCCGCATGCCGGGTGTCATTGAGCAATAGCCTGCTAAAACCTTTCCAAAGCGAGCCGGGTAGCCAACGGGCATCCTCGTGCTTTAACCAGAAAAGCGCAGCTGCATGGTGTAATGCGCCCTCAGAAGCAGCCTTTTCTACAATGGGCCACAACTCTGGATCACGTGCTGGCGCGACAAACCGTTTGAGCACATCAGCCCAGGCGCCTGCGTTATCGTCATCTCGGCATAAAGGCTCAAGCACCCGCTGTTTAAGTTGCACATCACTGTGCGCCTGAGCGAAGTCCAATGCCCTGAGAAGAATCGAAGGCTGAGAGGCGGTAGGCGTCTCCAATAGACGCGCCAACACAGCCCGGCAATCATCCTTGCGGCCATACTTCAGCTGCAGATCGAACTCGTTGAGACCGGCAAAGGTGTAACCGGGATCGAGACGGAAGGCTTGTGAAAACGACAGTAGCGCCTGTTCGCTCTGCTCATTGAGCAATAACGCATGCCCGAGAAACCCATGGGAGATCGCCAGTTTGGGCTCCAGGCGCACCATTTCTCTGGCTGATTCCACGTATGCCGAGTAGTGCCCCGCGCTATCTTGCCAGTCCGCAAGCTCACGCCATGCTTCAAAACTGTTCCTGTGGCGCACCAGCAACTGGCGCAACTCGTCCAGCGCAGCGTCGTGCTTACCACTGTTATAGGTCGCTCTAGGCCCGAAGACCGCCAATTCAACCGGCGTTGCACCTCCCCAGCATGGTGCGGCCAACAGCTCATGCAACTCGTCAAAACGCTCGGACTTCAACAGCAGGTCCAAGAGTTTTTCGTGCGCACCACGGTGGCGTGGGTTGAATCTCAAGGCCTCACGCAAGGCGCCCTCACGCCCAGCAGCGTCCTGTTCGTGCTCAGCCAGCGCCAGCCAGGCATCCGCATCACCGGCACGCAACTTGACCAATTCATGAGCCAGACGCAGCGGTCGCCCGGCATCATCCAAAGCAACGCTGTAACGCCCTAACTGGTTCCATACCCAGGCGTTACCTGGTTCATCGCGCAGAATCCGTTCGGCCTCCAGAACAGCCTCACCATATGCTTCACGCTCGCCTTGTACATAGCTCAGATAAGCACGCAACTCATGGTTGTCTGGCGTTCGGCTGAGCACACGGTTTAACAAGGCTTCCGCATCAGCCAGGTTATCGCCCTCATCCAGCAGGCTTTCCACATAGAGACGAACAGTCGGCGTCCACAAGGGGTTGATGCGGAAGCTTTCTTGCAGCGTCGCGCGACACTCACTGTATTGCCCATGATTCTTCTGCAACTGGGCGCGCTCCAGCGCCAAACGAGGCATCAGCGGAAAGCGCTCAACCGCTGATTGCAAAAGCGCCTCGGCCTGCTCGACATGCCCTTCTAAAGCCTGTTGCCGGGCAACTATCACCCACAATTGCCAAAGATCAGGACGCTGCCGCAGGGCCTCACCAAGCTGCTCAAGCAGTACCTGCGGGTCGAGGAGTTTCTGTGCCTGTTGCTGATAGGCCATCCAGCCTTCACCAAAAGTCACTTGGCGAACCAGCTCAGCATGTACGTAATCCAAAGACTGCAGAACGTCATCCTGGCCAGCGCAGGTTTCGAGCAACATGTTGCTGGCGTATTCATTGTCCGCACTACGCTGCAACGCCTTGCGGAATGCGTCCTGAGCGCCCTCTCGCTGCCCGGATTGCAGCAGCACAAAGCCATGCGTGGAATGGCAATAGGTGTCTTGTGGATCAATCGCCAAGACGTGCATGCACAGGCTTAGCGCCTCTTGACTGCGCCCCAGTCGAGCGAGCACCACAGCCAACTCACGCAATGCCCAGGCATTTTGTGGATGGCTGTGCAGAAGGCGGCGCAACGTCGCTTCGGCGGCTTCAAGCGAGCGCCGCTGTGCCCGTTCTACAGCGAACTCAGCAATGCCTGCATGGTGCTCAAAGCGATGAGCAAGGGCTTCCACATAAGCATCAACGGCCTCCTCGCCCGCTGACTGCCGCAGTAACTGTGCATACAGGCGATGCAGTGACAGATTCAGTGGATCAAGCTCAGCAGCCTCCTGACACCAGAGCAGAGCCTGTTGAATATCACCGCCACTACGCTGGCTGTAGATGACGGAAGCACGCAGCCAGGCTCCACGCCGGCATAAGGTCTCTGCGCGCAGTAGCAGTTGGTAATTCAGCTCAAGCTCACCACTACGCCCATAGAAATCGGCCAATCCAAGCAACAGATCAGGATCATTCGGACGGACCTGAAGCGCCTGTTCCAACACATCACGAGCGCCATGCGCATCGCCCACCTCTTCAAGGCATTCGCTGAGCGTGATGCTGGGCCCAGCTGCCAAAGCACCTAACTGCTGATGACGTTGACGTAAAAAGTGCATCCCCTCTTCAGTCCGCCCTAAGCAACGCAGGGCACGAAAGTACTGGTTGCTGTATCCCTCGTTGGCGGCATGCAGGCAGGCGGCAAACCGATACAGCTCGCAGGATTGCTCGCGCATGCCCTCGCCCCAACGCAAGCTGGCCAGCGCATTCCATGCGGGGGCCTGCCCCGGAGCCTGACGCAAGGCCTGGTTGAGCAAGTACTGCACGGTAGCGCCTTGGCCACCTCCATCCGCTAATAAGTTGGCATAGCGCACCACGATCAGCGGGTCACTCCAGCGCGCCTGACAGTGCTGTTCCAGCCATGCCAGTTGCACACCACGCGACTGCAGCACACTCAACGAGCTGGCCTTGGAAAGAATCAGGTTGGAATCATCCGGGAAGTGCTGCAGTAGCACTTCAGTGGCATCGAGTACTTGCGTCTCTCGGCCGTCATACCAAGCCAATGCACGCTGCGCCTGAAAATACAGACGATGCTCTGACGCAGTGGCTTGCAGCTCTGCCAATGCACTCAGCGCGTCCTCTCGACGGTGTACCTCCAGCGCACAGAGCAGTCGGTAGTAGTTATCCCACAGGTGGCGTTCCGGGAACTCCAGCCCCTCCAATCGATAGGCCTGATCGGCGGGCAATAACACCATGCCACGTGGACCCGAGGCACGCTGCGTCGCAAACAGACTCTCCGCCAGGCACTCGCCAAACTGCGCCTGGCCAGGATCACGAATCAGCAACGTACCACGCGGCTGGTCGTAACCAACCACCGCCTGCAAGTGGCCGCTGCCGGTGTATTGCACGGAAAGGGTAAAAGGCAATCCGCGATCTATCAGCGCACAACTGGTCGCCCAGTCAGCGGTAAACTCACGCACCAGCCAGCCATTGCGCTCAGCCCATGCACGCTCGGCCTGGTATGACGTACCGTCGTAACAGATCTCTTCGGCAACCTCCAAATGCGCCACCGGGCGCCCCCAGAATGCGGAAAGGGCTGTCAGCGTCGCCGGAGCGCAGGTCATGTGGTGCTGCCGCACAAAACTCACCGGTAACAGGCAGCGCTGACCTTGCGGTGCTTGCAGCTGCTCAGCAACCTTGCTGTAAAAAGGCCCTCCGGCCTGCACAGCCAGTTCCCTGGCCTCAGCATACGCGCCACGCAGGCTCGCAATATCGCAGCGCCTGCCGGCATACCAGCGCGCCAGTCCTTTTTCCAGCAAGGGCGAGAATGCCTCGGCACGCGCCAGCCAGTGCTCGGCCTCGTCCAGTTCACCAACTTCGATCAGTAAATCTACCAATTGAGCGCATAGGCCACTGCTTTCCGATGCATCAGCAGCGCTGCGCAGACGGTCCAGCGCCTGGTTCTCACGGTTGAGTTGCACTTCCAGCATTGCCGCCTGAATGAGCGCAGGCCGCGAGCTTGGCGTCAGGCGCAGGGCCTGTTCGCAGCATTCAAGCGCCTCAGTAAAACGGTCCTCCTGCTCCAGGCAATAGGCACGCTCAACTAACAGCCAGGGGTCTTGCGGCCTCAGAACGAGGGCTCGCTCGCTGTATGCCGCACTGCGGGTAAAGTCACGTAGTAACGCAAACAGGTAGGCCGAAAAGGAAAGCCACTCTGCATGCAGCGCCGGACTCTCCGGTACCCAACTCCCAAACTGCTGAAGAAAACTCCATGCGCGAAACTGCCCCCGACGAGCAAGAAGAAAGCGGGCATAGCGCAGACGCGTTTCAGCCGCCTCTGGGTAGCGCCTATACCCCAGATAAGCCAGCGCATCCGCCAAACGCGGTGCGCCAAGATGAGCCGATAGGCGTGAGGCCATGACCATGGCAGCAGCTCCGCGCCATTGCCGGTAGTCCCCATGGCGAGTTGCAAGCCTGTGAGCCTGCTGAAAATGCCCCTGATCCATCAGCGCCTCAAGCTGCGCCAGCGGCTCGGGAGCAAGAAAGGTGGTACTGGTAAGCGTGGAGGACATCGGACCCATCCTTGGCCTGAAACAACATGCACGCCACTCTAAGTAGCAATCTGCTGCGTTTCAAGCCGTGGTAAAGCCCAAGCCGCGTTCCACTTTCGCCGGTCAGCTCAGGTAAACTCTGAGGTCTTTTCCTTTCTCTGCTTTCCAGGTACACCATGCCGATCCGCCACTGCATCGTTCATTTGATCGACAAAAAGCCTGATGGCACACCCGCCGTGCTGCACGCCCGCGACAGTGAACTGGCTGCCTCGCAGGCCATCGAGAACATGCTCGCTGACCTCAACGAGAGCTACAACGCCAAGCAGGGCAAGGCCTGGGGCTTCTTTCATGAGGAATCCGGGGCCTACCCGTTCAGCGGCTGGCTCAAGCGCTACCTAGACGAGGAGCAGGATTTCACCGCCTTTAGCCGCCAGGCCGTCGAGCACCTGCAAAAGCTGATGGAGGAATCCAACCTGTCCACCGGCGGCCATGTGCTGTTCGCCCACTACCAGCAAGGCATGACCGATTACCTGGCCATCGCCCTGCTGCACCACAGCGAAGGCGTGGCGGTCAATGATGCGCTGGACGTGACCGCCGCCAAGCACCTGGACCTCAGCCAGTTGCACCTGGCCGCGCGGATCAACATTTCCGAGTGGCGCAACAACGCCCACTCCAAGCAGTACATTTCCTTTATCAAGGGCAAGAACGGCAAAAAGGTCTCGGAGTACTTCCGCGACTTTATCGGCTGCCAGGAAGGCGTCGACGGCCCTGGCGAAACCCGCACCCTACTGAAAGCCTTCAGCGACTTCGTCGAAAGCGAAGACCTGCCTGAAGAGCAAGCCCGCGAGAAGACCAAGACCCTGGTCAGCTACGCCGCAAACCAGGCCAAACAAGGCGAGCCCATCACCCTCGACGAGCTCTCCGGACTGATCGACGAAGAACGGCCCAAGGCCTTCTTTAACCATATCCGCAACAAGGATTACGGCATGGCCCCGGAGTTTCCGGCGGACAAACGCACCCTTAGCCAGTTCCAGCGCTTTACCGGCCGCGCCGAAGGCCTGTCGATCAGCTTCGAAGCGCACCTGCTGGGTTCGAAGATCGAGTACGACGAAGGCACCGACACGCTGGTGATTCGCAACTTGCCGACGCAGTTAACCGATCAGCTCAAGCGCCGCAAAAACTGACAGGCCACTTTAAAACTACCTACGTTGCCGATGCGGCGTTAAAAACAGGCTCAAAATGCTCATTTACACCCGTAAACTCCGCTTTTTCGCCTCTTTTTGCCTTGCCTCGGCTGCCTCGCCTACGTTTTTAAACGGCCTGTCACATCCATGAGCCGCCTGCCGGATAACCTGCTGGACAGGTGCCGCTGCGACCCTGCAGCGCCCTTCGCCGAAGACCCGGCACGCGACTTCGGCTTGGACAAACAGCGGGCGCAGCAGGCCTTGGCTGAACTGCGGCCCTGGCTCAATCGTCAGCAGCGCATGCTCTGGGCCAACCGGCGCAACGCCCTGCTGCTGATCCTGCAAGGCACCGACTGTTCCGGTAAAGACGGCGTGATTCGCCGGGTGATCAGCAGTTTTGATCCGCAGGGGCTACGCATCCACAGTTTTCAAAAGCCCGATGCGTGCGAGCAGCGCCACGATTTTCTCTGGCGCTACCAGCGGCGGTTGCCGACGGAGGGCCTGCTGGGCGTGTTCAACCGCAGCTATTACGAAGGGCTGATCAGCGATCCGCTGGACGGGCTGTGCAGCGCGGCCGACCTGCTCGCCCGGCAACACGCCATCCTCGCCTTCGAGCAGCAGTTGTGCAGCCAAGCGACGCAGCCGTTGAAGTGTTTTTTGCACCTGAGCAAGGCCGAGCAAAAACGTCGCCTGCATGAGCGCCTGGAGCACCCACACAAGCGTTGGAAGTTGCACGCCAGCGACTTGCAGGCCCACCGCGAATTCGACCTGCGCGAGCAACGCTGGGCCGAACAACTGGCGCTCACCGACCACGCGGCGGCGCCCTGGTACATCATCCCGGCGGATCATCGCTGGTTGCGCGACTGGCTGGTGGCCAGCCTGTTGGCGCGCGAGCTGGAACGCTTGCAACTGGACTGGCCAACCGCACCCGCCCCGTTCAGCGCAGACGATCTGGAGCAGGCATGAAGCGTCTTTTACTGCTGTTACTGGGTCTCAGCAGCGTTGCTCAGGCCGTGCCGGTACAGGCGCTGTACCCGGATGAAGTGCGCTTTGTCACCGCCAACGCCGAGTTCACCCTGCTGCATGAGATGGGTCACCTGCTGATCAGCGAACTGCAATTGCCGGTGCTCGGCCGTGAAGAAGATGCCGCCGACCAACTCGGTTTTATGGGCCTGTTTCTGCTGCACGAACGGCAACGCGACGCCGATTTTTACGCCAAGTTGCTGGATGTGGCCGACTACTGGCGGCTGGAGTGGCAACGCCAGCGCCCGGAAGCACCCGAGGTGCGTGAATGGGACAGCCATGCTCTGGACGCGCAGCGCTTTTTTAACCTGGCCTGCCTGGCCTACGGCAGCGACCCGCGCCAACTGGAATGGGTGATCCAGATGACCGGGCTGCCGGATGAACGGGCGTTTTACTGCCCCGAGGAATACCAACAGGTTGAATACGCGGTGAACTGGATTCGCCAACACTTCGCCCGCCGTGCCGACCAGCCGATCCGCCACCACCTGCGGGTGGAGTACCAAACCCCGCCCCTGCATTTACCCGAAGCCCGCGAGTTGCTGGAAAAAGTCCGCGCCTCCGGCGAGTTGGAAGGCATCGCCGCGCGCACCAGCAGCACCTTCGCCCTGCCCCGCGACCTGAAACTGATCGTCGCCGCATGCGGTGAAGCCAACGCCTGGTACAACCGCATCAGTGGCGAACTGACACTGTGCTATGAGCGCATCCTGTATTTTCGCGAACTGGCGCGCGAGTTGCCGCGCCTGAGGCAGACCGCATTGCAGGAAACCCCACCCACGCTGTAAACAGCCCCCTGCTCGAGTGAGGCAAAGGAAGGCCACATGAAGAAAGTTATTCTGTTGCTCTGCGCCCTGGCGCTTTACCAACACTGGGACACCGTGCAGCGCTGGTTGCAGCCGCCTCAGGCCAATCAACCGGGCGAGGTGGTGCTGTATGCCACCCAATGGTGCGGCTATTGCGCCAAAGCCCGCGAGCAGTTAGCCAGCGATGGCGTGCGGTATCGGGAAGTGGATATCGAAAAAGACGCCGCCGGTAATGCCACGTTCAAAGCCCTCGGCGGACGCGGCGTGCCCCTGCTGGATATCAAGGGCACGCTGGTGCACGGCTTCGACCCGCAAGCCATGCGGGCCGCTTACTGACCGCTCAGTACGTCAGGTACTAAGGCCTTACAGCGCCTTGATGGCAAAGCCCATGCGCGGGAAGTGCACATGCACGGTGCCGGCGCGTGGGTCTTCGCGGCGCAGGATCAGTTCTTCGCTGCCGCTGAAGACCAACTCACCTTCCACCGCATCCACGCCGTAGTCGATGGCGGAGATGGCCACCTGCTGGCCAAGGGTAAAGCCATTCGGGTCGGCCAACGCCGCGTCTGGCAAAGCCGCCGGGGTGGCGTCACGGGCAATGGCAACAGCGTCTTCGCCGCTCATTTCGCTGAATGAGCCGTGGCCGAAATCCAGCACGCGCGCCAGCCAGGTGGCCACCGCCGGGTACTCATCGACCAGCGGAGCCGTGACCGGTGTGCCACGCAGGAACCACAACGGGTGAGCCATGGCGATGTCAGCCAGTGAGGCCTCGCCAAACAGGAAATCGCCAGATTCACGCTCCAGTTGCTGCTGCAAACGCGCCATCAGCGTGGGCCATTGGTGCTTGGCCACTTCCAGCGGAATGCGCGTGGCCAGGCCACCGGTGAACAGGTTGCTGCGATCGGCAATAAAGGCTTTGAGAAACTCCGGCGGCAACTTGCCAAAGCGCGCGGCGATGGATTCCGGCTGGAACACCAGGCTGACCGCATGCAAAAACACCTGAGCATCGGCCCACTGGGCAAAGCAGGCGACGTTGAATGCTTGACCTTCGGGGAACAGCGCCGGGGTCGCTTTCTCCGCTTCAAGACGGCGGGCAATCAGGGCGGTGTCGCAGTAGATATCAGCACCGACTTGCAGCACCGGGGTCTTGCGGTAGCCGCCGGTCAGGGCGGTGAGATCGGGTTTGGGCATCACCGCCGGAATCATCACCGAACGCCAGGACAACTGCTTGAAACCGAGCATCAACCGCGCTTTTTCAGCAAAGGGCGAGGTTGGGTAGTGGTGCAGGATCAACTCGTGCATGGCAGGCTCCGCAAGGGTTCAGGTAAGCCCGCAGCTTAACCGCACAGCCGGCGACGGCCTACCCGCTTAGCCTGATGGCACGCTATCAACCGCAGCGATAACAGCGGCGGTCGCCACCAAATGCTCCTTGGCGGCTTTGCTCAACGCCTTGATCGCCCGCTCACGCCGCAGCGCATCCCCCTTGCCCGCGCAGGCCTCGGTGTACACCAGCGCCTGCGCCGGACTGGAGTAAAAGAAGCGCGCGCCCTTACCACTCTGGTGCTTGGCAAACCGCTTGTGTGGGTCGTCGCTGATGCCGCAGTACAACGCCCCGTTAACCGCGCGCACCAGGTACACAAACCAGGGCTTGGCGGCAGGTGTTTCAGGCACAGAAGAGGCGTCAGGCATCAGTTAAATCGGCAGGCAATGAGCACGGTCGCCGAGCTTAACGACTCTTCTGGAAGGCAGCCAACCCTTTACCCGCCTGCTGGCGGATGGCGTTCTGCACAAAGGGCGTCCAACCCAGCAAGCGGCCTTTGAAACCCAGCGCCTGAGCGGCCCAGCGCCACAGGTCGAAGTGATCGCGGTGCTCGCAGATTTTGCCGTCGCGAAAGCGGAAGTTGGCCTCGATGTGATTGACCACCTGGTTGCCGGTCTGGCTGAAGGTGTAGGTGGCGATCCAGCGCGCCTTGCCGGAAAAGTCATCGGCGGCCACGCCATCAAACGTCAGGCTAAAGCCCTGCGCCTTGGCACACAACATGCGCCACATGTCGCCGGCATCCGTCCCGCGCAGGTCAGTAAACACCGGGTCGCTGAACTGCACATCGTCGCTGTAGCAGCGGGCCATGGCCTCAGCGTCCAGTTGCTGGAAGGCCTGATAAAAACGGGTGATCAGCGCGGCATTGGGGTGGCTCATGGGACGGACTCCAGTCAGTAACGTGTCAGCAGTATTGCCGTTAAAGCGCTGCGCCGCGATTGGCGTTTAAGACAGCTTTGTGTCAATAATCGCCAAAACTTGCCCCATTGATGACGCCGCCATGCCCACCATCGCCCTGTACGTGTGCCCGCAAACGGTCTGTTCAAGCCTGAGCATGGCCATGGATGCGTTCAACCTGGCCAACCATGTGGCTGGGCGATCGCTGTTCACCCTGCAGCGCTTCAGCCTCACGGGCCAGCCAGTCGATCTGGGTTTTGCACAGATTCAGGTCGATGGCGATCTGAGCCTGGCCGAAGACGCCGATCTGATTCTGCTGGCGGCCAGCGGCAGTGCCATCGACCGCACCCTGACCGACAACGCCGCGTTGCTGCCCTGGCTGGCGCAACGCCCGCCGCAGCAGCAAGTGGCCAGCCTGTGCAGCAGCGCCTTCTTGCTGGCCGCTGCCGGCATGTTGACCGGCCGGCGCGCGACCACGCATTGGGCGCTGGCCACGACCTTTCGCCAGCGATACCCCGAGGTCAGCTTGCACATCGAGCAACTGGTGTGTGAAGACGGCCACGTGCTCAGCTCCGGCGGTGCGCACGCCGGGCTGGACTTGTGCCTGCACCTGATCGGCCAGCACGGCGGTGCAGAGCTTGCCCAGCAGGTGGCCAACGCATTGGTCTTCGACAGCCAGCGCGGCAGCCAGTCGCGCTTTGCCCCGCTGCTGCCGCCCATCCAAACGCACTGCCCACTGGCCCCGCTGCTGCATTGGTTAAACCTGCACTACGCGCAAAGCATCGACCTCAACCGCCTGGCCGCACACGCCAACTGCTCGGCGCGCACCTTGCTGCGGCGCTTTAAATCCAGCACCGGCCTGACGCCCAACGATTACCTGCAACGCGTGCGCATCAGCGCGGCGCAACAGCTGCTGCGCGGCCCGCTGGCACTGGAACAAATTGCCGAACAGGTGGGCTACGGCGACCGCGCCACCTTCGCCAAACTGTTCAAGCAGCTGTGCGGGGAAAGCCCCGGTGCCTTTCGCAAACGTGTACGCCAAGCGGATGCCTGACCCTGCGACGCTGTAGCCTGCGCCGCGCAATTGCTGCCCACGGATTGCCCACGCACAATACGCGGCTGTTTTCTGATCGATACCGAGCCTCAGATGTTGCCCCCTGCCCACACGCCCATTCCCGACACTCAACCGGCTGATTTTCTGATCATTGGCGCGGGCATTGCCGGCGCGTCCACCGGCTACTTTCTCGCCCCGCACGGCAAGACGCTGGTGCTGGAGCGTGAAGCGCAGGCTGGTTATCACGCCACCGGGCGTTCGGCGGCGTTGTTCACCGTGGCCTACGGCACGCCGCAAGTGCGCGCGCTGACGGCAGCCAGCCGGGCATTTTTTGACGCGCCGCCGCCCGGTTTTGCCGCGCACCCACTGCTCACCCCGCGCGGTGAATTGGTGGTGGACGTGCACGGCGACCCGGACGAGCTGCAACGGCAGTTGCACAGCGGCATCGGTCATGTACCGGAGATGCGTCTGCTCAGCGCTGATGAAGCCTGCGCCCGCGTGCCGGTGCTGCGCCGCGCGTGCGTGCAGGGGGCGCTGTTCGACCCCAGCGCCGCCGACATCGACACCGACGCTCTGCATCAGGGCTACCTGCGCGGCATTCGTCAGCACGGCGGGACGATACACACCCACTGCGAGGTGTTGAGCATTCAGCACGACGGCGAATGGTGGCAGGTGACGTGCAACGCCGGGCAGTACCGCGCCAAGGTGCTGATCAACGCCGCCGGGGCCTGGTGCGACCAGATCGCCTCACTGGCGGGCGTGGCCCCCATCGGGCTGGTGCCCAAGCGCCGCGCGGCCTTTACCTTCGCCGCCGAAGCGGGTGTGGACTGCCAGCACTGGCCTTTTGTGGTCAGCCTGGATGAGTCGTTTTACTTCAAGCCCGATGCAGGCCAACTGCTCGGCTCACCCGCCAACGCCGACCCGGTCGTGCCGCATGATGTTCAGCCGGAAGAGCTGGACATTGCCCTGGGCATTCACCAGATCGAAACGTACACCCACCTGAAGATTCGCCGCCCCAGTCACACCTGGGCTGGCCTGCGCAGTTTTGTCGCCGACGGCGATCTGGTCGGCGGCTTTGATCCGCAGGTGGCGAACTTCTTCTGGGTCGCCGCCCAAGGCGGTTATGGCATTCAAACCTCCGCCGCCATGGGCATGGCCTGCGCCGCCCTGGTGCGCGGCGAACCCTTGCCCGACTCACTGCGCCAGCATGGCTTGACTGCAGCCATGCTGGCGCCCGCACGCTTGCGCCAGTAATCCCACGCGGCGCTATCTGATCTTATGACTTAAGCCCCCCGAGGGGACTCCGCGACGCTCTGCCCCGCTGCAACGTAAGCGCGACATTTAATGCGCAGTTAAGCCAAGGCTGTTTTCCTTGGCCGACGCCTGACTGCGCCATTCCTCCTGTCGCCCTTTGCAAGGATTGTCCATGCCACTCGCCGCACCGCGTCGCCCCTATGCCGCCTATTGGCTTCTGACCTGGCTGGCAGCTGCCCTGAACCTGGGACATTTCTTTGATCTGGCCGCGCCGTCATGGCTGTTGCTCTATCAACTGCTGCTGATTGGCAGCTATGCCTTGCTGTTTATCGCCCCCGCTTGGGCCATCACGCGCCTGCTGCTGCGTGTTTCAGGCAAAGCAGCCGCAGTGCTGGCAATCGTACTGGCAGGCGCGGTGCAACTGGCGCTGTATGGCGACCACCTGCTCTGGCAGCTCTATGGCTTCCACCTCAACGGTTTCGTCTGGAACATCATCACCACGCCCGGCGGGATTGCGGCGCTGGGCTCCTCGGCCTCCACCGAGCGCGAAGTGGCGCTGCTCGCGGCCGGCATCTTTGCCCTGCAGGCGCTGCTGCTGGCCGCCGCCCACGGCCTGGCACGCCTGGGCCTGCCGTTGCCACGGCTGGCCTGGGTGTTGCCACTGTTTATTGTGGTCACCCTGGGTGAACGGGTCAGCTACGGCATCAGTCATTTCTATGGGTACAGCCCGCTGCTGGAGAGCGCCCAACGGGTGCCCTTTTACCAGCCACTGACCATGCGCCGCGTGTTGGAGCAGCAGTTTGGTCTGCAACGCCCACAACGCATGGAAGTCGCCAGCACCGAACTGAAAGGCCAGTTGCGCTATCCCCAGGCACCGCTGCGCATCGAACCACCGGCCAAGCCGCTGAATATCGTCTGGCTGGTGGCCGAGTCCTGGCGCGCCGACAGCCTCAATCCTGAAGTGATGCCGCAGACGCACGCCTTCGCCAAGCGCGCTCAGCATTTCGTTAGCCACTACTCCGGCGGCAACGGTACACGCATCGGCATGTTCAGCCAGTTCTACAGCCTGCCAGCGAACCTCTGGTTTCCGGTGCTTGATGCCCGCGTCGGCAGCCCGCTGATCGATGTGCTGCAGCAGCAGAATTACCAGATCAAGCTGTTCACCAGCGCCCGCTTCAGCTACCCGGAATTCGACAAGACCCTGTTCGTCAATGTGCCGCGCGAGCAGATGATCGAAGATGACCAGGGCGAGACGTGGCAGCGTGATCGGCGCAATGTGGACCGACTGCTGAAGTTCGTCGATCAGCGCGACCCCAACACGCCGTTTATGACCTTCCTGTTCTTCGAGTCACCGCACGCCAACTACAACTTCCCGCAGGAGTCGGTGATCAAACCGGACTACCTACCGGATTTCAGCTACGCCAGCATGAACCTGCAACGAGACATTGGCGGCATCTACAACCGCTACCTGAACGCGGTGCACCACCTGGACAGCCAGTTGGCGCGCATCACCGAGCACCTGGAGAAGAACGGTCTGATCGACAATACCCTGGTGGTGATCACCGGTGATCATGGCGAAGAATTCATGGAACAAGGCCGCTGGGGGCATAACTCGACCTTTGTCGACGAACAGGTACGGGTGCCGCTGGTACTCTGGGTGCCTGGCCACGCGGCTCAGCAGGAAAGCCTGCGCACCAGCCACAGCGACCTGCTGCCCACTCTGCTGCCGCTGCTAGGCGTGAAAAACCCAAAACAGGATTACTCAATCGGCCGCAGCCTGTTCGATGCCAAACCCGACCGACTTCTACTGGCCGGCGACTGGGACCGCCTGGCCTTCCTCGGTGACCAGCACAAAGTGGTGCTGCCGTTTACCAGTGGCAGCTTTACCGCCCTGCAAACCAGCAAGGCCGACGACAGCCTGCTGCCAGACAGCAGCCAGGTACTGCAGAACACGCTGCCGCTGATCCAGGGCGAAATTCGCAGCCTGCGCCGCTTTCTTGCCCACTGATCATCCAGGCCGAGGCGGCCCTGATCCCGTGCACCGTTATACTGCGGGCTTTAATCAGGAGCACGAGTGATGCAGCAGGCAGCGGTGTACGGTGTGGGCGATGCGTCCTATCAGGCAGCGGGCGGCATCGAAGGCTTACGGCGCCTGGTGACAGACTTCTACCGTTTGATGGATGAACGTCCCGAAGCCCACGCACTGCGTCAGTTGCACGGCGAAAGCCTGACGCTGGCAAGCGACAAGCTGGCCTGTTTTCTCAGTGGCTGGCTTGGCGGGCCGAGGTTGTTCAGTGAGCGCTATGGCTCCATCGCCATCCCGGCCTTCCACGCCCAGTGGCCGATCAGCGAGCAACTGAGCCAGAGCTGGCTCGACTGCATGGCCCAGGCCATCGCGCTACAACCCTACGCCCCGGAATTTGCCGAGTACCTGCTGGCCCAATTGCGTGTGCCGGCCCAGCGGATTGTGCAGGCCAGCCGCAATCGACACGCCAGTTAGCACCTGTTCAGCCAGACTGATTCCAGCGCTCGGCAGCCGCCTGATCGGAACAGCGCCCCTCGACCCAACGCGGGCCTTCGGCGGTGTCTTCCTTCTTCCAGAACGGTGCGCGGGTTTTCAGGTAGTCCATGACGAAGTTGCAGGCATCGAACGCCGCCTGACGGTGAGCGCTGCTGGTGCCAACAAACACAATCGGCTCGCCCGGCTCCAGACGGCCAATGCGGTGGATCACCTCAATGCCCAGCAGTGGCCAGCGCTGCGCAGCTTCCTCGGCAATCTTGCCCAGGGCTTTTTCGGTCATGCCAGGGAAGTGCTCGAGAAACATACCGCCGACTTCGCGCCCCTCATTGAAGTCGCGCACATAACCAACAAAACTCACCACCGCGCCAATACCCAGATTGGCCGCATGCAACGCGTTGAGCTCATTGCCCGGATCGAAGGGGTGCGACTGGACGCGAATGCTCATGCAGAGGTTCTCTGTGGGAGGGGCTTTAGCCGCGACGAAAAACGGCTCAACCGCCGGTTACGGTAGGAAAGAATGCCACTTCATCGCCGGCTGTCAGCGGCTCATCCAGGCTGCACAGTTCCTGATTGCGCGCGCACATCAGGTTCTGCTCGGCCAGTACGTCCCAGACGCCGCCGCGCGCCAGCAGGTGTTGGCGCAGTTGATCAAGGCTGGCGAACTCAGCGTTCAGCTGTTCGCCATCCAAACCCAGAGCCTCACGATAACGAGCGAAATACTGCACGCGGATCATGCGTCTTCTCCCGCCACAGGCTCTGCCTTGAAGGTGCCACTCTTGCCACCGACCTTTTCCAGCAGGCGCACGCGTTCGATCACCATGCCGCGATCCACGGCTTTGCACATGTCATAGAGGGTCAGCGCGGCAACGCTGGCGGCGGTCAGGGCTTCCATTTCCACGCCGGTTTGCCCGGCTAGCTTGCAACGCGCGGTGATGTGTACGGCATCCGCCCCCTCAGGCATCAGCTCAACCTTGACGCTGGTGAGCATCAGCGGGTGGCACAGCGGAATCAGGTCACTGGTTTTCTTCGCTGCCTGGATGCCGGCAATCCGTGCCACGGCGAACACATCACCCTTGGGGTGATCGCCCTGGGCAATCATCTGCAGGGTTTCCGGGCGCATGCGCACCCAGGCTTCAGCGACCGCTTCACGGACGGTTTGAGCTTTATCGCTGACGTCGACCATGTTGGCGCGGCCTTGGGAATCGAGATGGGTTAACACGGACAGGCTCCAGGCAAGTGTCCGGCGATTGTAAACCCAGGGGTCAGGTTTCGGCACCTGTGAATGCCAGGGGATTCAGACGTGAGGCTACGGCGGCACCCGGCCCAGCAGGCATAACGGCCTGCTGGGCGAGCGCGAGTGAGGGTTACATGTGGGTTTCGGCGTACTCGGCAAGGATCGAGCGCGGCACACCCTGCAGGGTGATGTGCACGCCATGCTCAAAGTCTTTGAAGCGCTCCGTCAGGTAGGTCAGGCCCGAGCTGGGCGCCGACAGGTAAGGGGTATCGATCTGCGCCAGGTTGCCCAGGCACACCACTTTGGAACCGCTGCCCGCACGGGTGATGATGGTTTTCATCTGGTGCGGGGTAAGGTTCTGGCATTCGTCGATCAGGATCAGGCTCTGCTGGAAGCTGCGACCACGGATGTAGTTGAGCGATTTGAACTGCAGCGGGACCTTTTGCAGGATGTAGTCGACGCTGCCGTGGGTGTTCTCGTCGTCCATGTGCAGGGCTTCGAGGTTGTCGGTGATCGCGCCAAGCCAGGGCTCCATCTTCTCGGCTTCGGTGCCGGGCAGAAAACCGATTTCCTGATCCAGCCCCTGCACGCTGCGGGTGGCGATAATCCGGCGGTAACGCTTGCTGACCATGGTCTGTTCGATGGCCGCTGCCAAGGCCAGGATGGTTTTTCCGGAACCGGCTGCGCCGGACAGGTTGACCAGGTGAATGTCCGGATCCAGCAGGGCAAACAGCGCGAGTGACTGATAGATGTCCCGCGGGCGCAGACCCCAGGCTTCCTGGTGCATCAAAGGCTCCTGATGCAGATCGAGAATCATCAGCTCGCCGTGCTTGATGCCCTTGATCCAGCCGACAAAGCCCTGCTCGTCGATGATGAACTCGTTGACGTGCACTGCCGGCAGGTTGTCGGTGAGCTGTACACGGTGCCAGGTACGGCCGTGGTCCTGACGGGTTTCCACCTTGCTCACGCGGTCCCAGAAGGAGCCTTCCATATTGTGGTAACCCTGCGACAGCAGCGACACGTCATCGACCAACTGGTCGGTGTGGTAGTCCTCGGAGTCGATGCCACAGGCGCGCGCCTTAAGGCGCATGTTGATGTCTTTGGTCACCAGCACCACGTTGAGACCGGGGCGACGGGACTTCAGCTCGACCAGCTGGTTGATGATCTTGTTGTCGTTAAGGTCTTCCGGCAGCCAGGTGACCGGGGTAGCGCTCTTGCTCATGAGAATCGACAGAAAACCGCACGGGCCGCTCTTCTCACGCTGGATGGCAACACCGTGCTCCACTTCCTCCGGGTTGGCGCTGCCGAGAATCTTGTCGATCAGGCGGATGGCCTGGCGGCACTCGGCGGCCACGCCCTGTTTGCCGGTTTTAAGCTTGTCCAGTTCCTCCAGTACAGTCATCGGAATAGCAACATGGTGCTCCTGAAAATTCAGCAGCGCGTTGGGGTCGTGGATCAGCACATTGGTGTCGAGGGCGTACAGGGTTGGGGCGGTGGGCTTGGAGCGTCCGTGGTCATCCATACTCGGTCACCTTCTTGTAGTAGCCAAGCGGCGCAGGGGCGAATGCGCCGCGGAGGGGCCACCGACTCCTCAGTGCCGGAGCTGAGAAGGCTGCAAAAAGGTGAGGGCCAATGGCCGCCACCTGTCTGCAGGGTTCGGCGGTCTTGCCTTTTAGATACTCCAAAAAAGATGACAGAAAAATGTTTTTTTCGGCATTTAGCGGTTTATTTATCGGTGCGACAAATAGCGCTTGGCGGCCTGCCCGGCCACCGTTAAAGTCGGAAGTCCTACCGGCTTTCGGGCCGTCCTGTTTTTTCCTTCCGAAACACCTACACCCTCGTGCCCGGCCCTACACGCGCCATCCAGTACTGGATGGCGCGTCCCTGCAACGGTGTTCCACATGCTTATAGCCCCCGTTCACCGTAGCGGCAGCACAGTGACCGCAGCGTTGCGCCAACGCGGTGCAGGCATGCGCAATAACAAGGCCCGAATCGACCGGGCTAATTGCCCTAATAGGTAGTCTCAGCCGCCGCCAGCTTCTAGAATCGCCGCAGACTTTCAGGAGCACAGCTTATGTTGATGGTGATTTCCCCGGCCAAAACCCTTGATTACGAGACGCCGCCCGCCACCCCGCGCTTTACCCAACCGGAACACTTGGAACACGCTCAAGTGCTGATCGATCAGTTGCGTGATTTCAGCCCGGCGCAAATTGCCGAACTGATGCACCTGTCGGACAAACTCGCCGGCCTCAACGCCGCGCGCTTTGGCAGCTGGCAGTCCGCCTTCACCCCGGACAATGCCAAGCAGGCCTTGCTGGCATTCAAAGGCGATGTGTACACCGGCCTGAACGCCGAGGACTTCAGCGAAGCCGATTTCGACTTTGCCCAGCAGCACCTGCGCATGCTCTCCGGCCTGTATGGCCTGCTGCGCCCGCTCGACTTGATGCAGCCCTACCGCCTGGAAATGGGCACCAAGCTGGCCAACGTGCGCGGCAACAACCTCTATGACTTCTGGGGCGAGCGCATCAGTGGCTGGCTGAATGAGGCGCTGGCGGCTCAAGGCGACGAGGTGCTGCTCAACCTGGCGTCCAACGAATACTTCAGCGCAGTAAAACGCAAGCCGCTGAATGCACGGATCATCGACACCGAATTCAAGGATCTGAAAAACGGCCAGTACAAGATCATCAGTTTCTACGCGAAGAAAGCGCGCGGTCTGATGGCCCGTTACGTGATCAAAGAGCGCCTGACTGACCCAGCCGGCCTCAAGGATTTCAACTACCAGGGCTATCGCTATTCGGCGGAACACTCCAAGGCTGATAGTCTGGTGTTCCTGCGTGACAACCCTGACCACCTTTAGCCCGAGGCCTGAGTGATGCTGTTTGGCGCAATCCTGGTACTGAGCTGGCTGATCCTGTTGATCCGCTACCCGAGCAAGGCACTGCCAATCTCACTCGGCGCGCTGATCGGCCTGGGCCTGGTCGCCAGCTGGGTGCTCTGGCAGGAAAGCCGCGAGAATCGCCACCTGGCTCACCTCGAATTACGCCTCGACTACGCTCCCGCGCGCTGCCCGGCAGATCGTCCGCTGGCCCTCAACCTGAAGAACGGCAGCGAAGCCGCGCTGCTTGAGCTGCACTGGCAGATCGCCGCCTACCGCCCTGGCGACAGCGTCAACCTGGCTGAGCGCCTGTATGAAACCCCGCGCTACAGCGGCCCCGGCGAATTACTGCCCGGCGCCGACTGGCAAACCTGCCTGCCCTTGCCAGCCCTGCGCAGCGGGTATCGTGCCACCACCCTGGAGTTTCGCGCCGAGCGCCTGCAGGGCAGCTTTAGCCGTTGAGCGGCGCCCCACTCAAACAATAAGGAAACCTGCATGACCCAGCCCAGCGTACTGATCACCGGATGTTCCAGCGGCATCGGCCGCGCCTTGGCCGAGGTGTTCCAGCAAGCCGGTTATCAGGTCTGGGCCACGGCGCGCAAACCCGAGGATGTCGCCGCATTAAGCGATGCCGGTTTTCACGCTGTGCAGCTGGACGTCAACGATGGCCTGGCGCTGGGCCAATTGGCTGAGCGCCTGAAAGCCGAAATCGGCGGCCTTGATGTGCTGATCAACAATGCTGGCTACGGCGCCATGGGCCCGCTGCTCGATGGCGGTGTTGAGGCCATGCGCAAGCAGTTTGAAACCAACGTGTTCTCGCTGGTCGGCGTGACGCGCGCACTGTTCCCGCTGTTGCGGCAGAACAAGGGGCTGGTGGTGAATATCGGCAGCGTCTCCGGCGTACTGGTCACCCCGTTTGCAGGGGCTTACTGCGCCTCCAAAGCCGCCGTGCACGCGCTGACCGACGCCCTGCGCATGGAGTTGGCACCCTTCGCCATCGAGGTGATGGAAGTGCAGCCCGGCGCGATCGCCTCCAGCTTCGGTGCCCAGGCCAGCCAGCAAGCCGAGCAACTGATCGACGAAGCCTCGCCCTGGTGGCCAATCCGCGACGGCATCCGCGCCCGCGCCAACGCCTCGCAAGACAACCCCACCCCCGCCAGCCACTTCGCCCGCAACCTGCTCGCCGCCGTGCAAAACCAGCCGCGCCCCTTGTTGCTGCGCCTCGGCAACGGCAGCCGCGCCCTGCCCTTGCTGGCCGCTGTGCTGCCCAAGGGCCTGTTGCAACGGGTGTTGAAAAAGCGCTTCGGCCTCAATCGCAGCCTGTAGGAGCCTGCTGATGAATGCACCGCACGTATCGCCTGCACCCATGACCCGCCTGGCCCTTGGCGGTGTGGTCGCGGTGATCGTGCTGAACCTGCTGCTGCGCACTTTGGTCAAACTCGGCGGCCCGCTGACCACCCTGCTGATCGCCAGCGCCGTGGCCGGCGGCATGGCCCTGTGGTTTTACCTGCGCCAGCAACGCCGCCCCACCCCGCGTGAACGCCGCCACCTGCTCTTTTACTACGGCGGCATCCTGGCCCTGCTCTATCTGGGTTTACTGGCCATGATGTGGCTAAAAGATGAACCCGGCCCGATGGGCTTGCTGCTCTTTGGCCTGCATTACTTCTGCTATCCGCTGATGGCGTGGCTGGTGTTGGCCAAGGGCAAAGAATAAAAGAATAAGCGCACGGCACAGCCCATCAGCTGAACACCCTGATGGAAAACGCTGCGCAATTTTCCGCCCTGCGCTGGACATGGTTAGGGTGGACAACGCGAAGCCTGTCCACCAGCAATAGCGCCGGATTACATCCGAGCTACCTGAAGAGCATCGACGGAGTGCCGAACCACAGCAAGCTGGCTCCTACCGGTTGGCATCAACCCTAGCGCTTAATGGTCTTGAGCAAATCATCCGGGGTGATATAGCCCACCGCGCCGCCCTTGCTCGCGGCACTGCCCGGCTGTGGCTGATGCAGAATATGACCCTTCATCTTGCCGATGATGTGCATCTCGCAAGGCTTGCAGTCGAACTTCAGGGTCAGCACTTCGTCCTGATGGATCAGCTGCATGTCCGAGACTTTGGTGCGCACGCCGGTCACGCCTTTGGCCTGTTTCGGACAGAGGTTGAAGGAGAAGCGCAGGCAATGCTTGGTGATCATCACCGGCACGTCGCCCGCCTCCTCATGGGCCTCATACGCCGCATCGATCAGCTGCACGCCGTAACGCTTGTAGAAGGTGCGCGCCTTGTCGTTGTAGACGTTGGCGAGAAAGGTCAGGTGCGATTCCGGGTAGACCGGCGCTGGCACGCTCACCGGCTTGCGCCCGCCACGTGGGTGAGCAGCGACGCGGGCTTGCGTCAGGGCTTCGATGGCTTCGCGGCGCAGGGCCTTGAGTTGCGAACCGGGGATAAACGGCACCGCTTCACAGTCGATCCGCGCGCCGCTGCTGTAGTAAATCGTGGTGCCCAGTTTGCTCAAGCCATCGGCCAGTTGCTCGCGGGCTTGCTCGGCATCCTTGGCGGCGGCGAACGGCCCATTCAGGCTCACGCGGGCGCTGATGCCTTCCTCACTGGTGGCGCTCACATTCAACTGATCACCCTGAACCGCCAGCTGCCAGCTGACCGCAATGCGCCGCTCGGATGAGGTTTTGAGCAGAGCCTGCTGCCAGTTGTGGTCGAGGTTGCGGTTGAGCGGATGCTGCGGGCGGACGCGGTGCATGGCCTCGGGCATCTCATTAGGCTCGACGCGGTAGCGGTAGCGTTTCTCGCCGTCCTCGTCGAACTCGCCTTTCAGCTCGCAGATGTTGCTGCGAAAGCCCACCACTTCGCGCTTGATCAGCACGTTGAGGCCATCGCCGTTGGACAGCGGCGTGTCGGTGACGGCGATCAGGTCGCGCTTGTTCACCTTCTCGATGTACCCCACCGTCAAGCCGGTAAAGGTCGGCGAATCGAATGCGCCGATGTCCACCTTGCGGTCGGTGACGAAATAATCGGTGCTGCCGCGGTGGAAGGTCTTGTCGGTGTCCGGGGTGAAGAAGTGCTCAGTGCGGCCGCTGGACGCACGGGCCAGGTGCGGGCGCTGTTCGAGAATCGCATCCAGCTCGCGGCGGTAGTGCGCGGTGATGTTCTTCACGTAGCTCATGTCTTTGTAGCGCCCTTCGATCTTGAACGAGCGCACGCCGGCATCGACCAGATGGATCAGGTTGTCGGTCTGGTTGTTGTCCTTCATCGACAGCAGGTGCTTATCAAAGGCCACCACGCGGCCCTGGTCGTCTTTCAGGGTGTATGGCAGGCGGCAGGCTTGCGAGCAGTCACCCCGGTTGGCGCTACGACCGGTCTGCGCGTGGGAGATGTTGCACTGCCCGGAGAACGCCACACACAGCGCGCCGTGGATAAAGAACTCCACCGCCGAATCGACGTTGCGGCAGATATTGCCGATCTCTTCCAGGTTCAACTCGCGGGCCAGCACCAGCTGGGAGAAGCCGGCGTTGTCGAGAAAGCGGGCTTTTTCCAGGGTGCGAATGTCGCACTGGGTGCTGGCGTGGATCTCGATGGGCGGCAGGTCCATCTCCATCACGCCCATGTCCTGCACAATCAGCGCATCGATGCCCGCCTCGTAGAGCTGCCAGATCATCTGCCGCGCTGGTTCCAACTCATCCTCATGCAGAATGGTGTTGAGGGTGACGAACACCCGCGCATGGAACAGGTGGGCAAACTGCACCAGCTCGGCAATGTCCGCCACGCTGTTGCTGGCGTTGTGCCGCGCACCAAAGCCGGGGCCGCCGATGTACACGGCATCGGCGCCGTGCAGGATGGCTTCCTTGGCAATCGCGGTATCGCGCGCGGGGCTCAGCAGTTCGAGGTG
Source organism: Pseudomonas sp. SL4(2022) (assembly GCF_026625725.1). NCBI lineage: Bacteria > Pseudomonadati > Pseudomonadota > Gammaproteobacteria > Pseudomonadales > Pseudomonadaceae > Pseudomonas > Pseudomonas sp. SL4(2022). The sequence goes on along the minus strand of NZ_CP113060.1, from coordinate 2,783,066 downwards.
GTGCTTGGGCAGGGACATGGTTTCGCTATCGGGCAGTCAATCAGGCCGAGCATTTTACTCGGAATAGCTGATTTGTCTGTGCCCGCTTGGCAGCCGCACAACAACTGTATAGGCATACAGATAAAAGCCTGCGTAGAATTGCCTCTCAACACAGACCCGAGAGCAACGCGGTGGACTTACAACAGGGCTTTCTGCTGACCCGACACTGGCGTGATACGCCGGCCGGCACGCAGGTGGAGTTCTGGTTGGCCACCGACAACGGTCCGCGCCTGCTGCGTCTGCCGCTGCAAACCTCGGTGGCCTTTATCCCGGATGCGCAACGCGAGCAGGCGCAAGCGCTGCTGGCCAACGAGCGCGGCGTCGAGCTACGCCCGCTGGGCCTCAAGGACTTTCACCTGCGCCCGGTGCTCGGCCTGTATTGCCAACAGCACCGTACCTTGATGGACCTCGACAAACAGCTGCGCCGCGCTGGCCTGGACGTGTACGAAGCCGATGTGCGACCGCCCGAGCGCTACCTGATGGAGCGTTTTATCACCGCCCCCGTGCAGTTCACCGGCACGCCCGATGCGACCAATCCCGCTCTGCTGCTCGAGGCGCAGATCAAGCCCTGCGAGGGTTACCGCCCGACGCTCAAGCTGGCCTCGCTGGACATCGAAACCAATGCCTTTGGTGAGCTGTACTCCATCGCCATTGAAGGCTGCGGCCAGCGCAACGTGTACATGCTCGGCCGCACGCCCGAGCAACCGCCGCGGGTGGATTTCCAGCTGCACTACTGCGCCAGCCGTGGCGAGCTGCTCGAATGCCTGAACCAGTGGATGGCCGCGCACGACCCGGACGCGATCATCGGCTGGAACCTGGTGCAATTCGACCTGCGTGTGCTGCATGAACATGCGCGCAATCTGGCCATCCCCCTGCGCTTGGGCCGCGATGGCAGCGAGATGCAATGGCGCGAGCATGGCAGCGGCAACGGCCACTTCTTTGCCGACGCTGCCGGTCGCTTGATCATCGACGGCATCGAGGCGCTGCGTTCGGCGACTTGGAGCTTTCCCTCGTTCAGCCTAGAAAACGTCGCGCAAACCCTGCTCGGCGAAGGCAAAGATATCTCCACGCCCTACCAGCGCATGGACGAAATCGACCGCATGTTCCGCGAGGACAAACCCGCTCTGGCACGCTACAACCTACGCGACTGCGAACTGGTCACACGCATCTTCGGCAAGACCGCGATCCTCGACTTCCTGCTGGAGCGCGCCACGGTCACCGGCCTTCCCGCCGACCGCAGCGGCGGCTCGGTGGCGGCCTTCGAACACCTGTACATGCCGCTGATGCACCGCCGTGGTTTTGTTGCACCGAACCTGGGGGACAACCCGCCGCAAGCCAGCCCCGGCGGCTTTGTCATGGAGTCGCAGCCCGGGCTGTATGAGTCGGTGTTGGTGCTCGATTACAAGAGCCTGTACCCGTCGATTATCCGCAGCTTTCTGATTGACCCGGTGGGGCTGATCGAAGGCCTGCGCCAGCCGGACAACGCCCATTCGGTGCCGGGTTTTCGCGGCGCGCGCTTCTCGCGCAGCGAGCATTGCCTGCCGGTGATTGTCGAGCGCATATGGCAGGGCCGTGAGGCGGCCAAACGCGAGCGCAACGCACCGCTGTCGCAGGCGCTGAAGATCATCATGAACGCCTTCTACGGCGTGCTCGGCTCCAGCGGCTGCCGCTTTTTCGATACGCGCCTGGCCTCCTCCATCACCCTGCGCGGCCACGAGATCATGGCCCGCACCCGCGCGCTGATCGAGGCCGAGGGTTATGCGGTGATCTATGGCGACACCGACTCCACCTTCGTCTGGCTCAAGCGCCCGCACGCTGAAGAAGACGCCGCACAGATCGGCCGTGCGCTGGTGGCTAAGGTCAACGCCTGGTGGCGCGATCACTTGCATGATGAGTACGGCCTGGAAAGCGCCTTGGAACTGCAGTTTGAAACCCATTACCGGCGCTTTCTGATGCCGACCATTCGCGGCACCGAGGAAGGCAGCAAGAAGCGCTACGCCGGGCTGATCGGCCAGCCTGACGGTGGCCACAAGATGGTCTACAAAGGCCTGGAAACCGTGCGCAGCGACTGGTCGCCGCTGGCCCAGCAGTTTCAGCGCGAGCTGTATGAGCGCATCTTTCTCGGCCAACCCTATCAGGATTATGTGCGTGACTACGTCGAGCGCACCCTAAGCGGCAAGCTGGATGAGCAACTGGTCTACCGCAAACGCCTGCGCCGCCTGCTCACCGATTACGAACGCAACGTACCGCCCCATGTGCGCGCCGCGCGCCTGGCCGACGAGTACAACGCCGCGCACGGCCGCCCGCTGCAATACCAACGCGGCGGCTGGATCAGCTACGTGATCACCACCGCCGGCCCGCAACCGCTGGAAGCGCGCAACGCCACCATCGACTACGACCATTACCTGACCCGCCAACTGCAACCGGTGGCCGACGCCATCCTGCCGTTTGTCGAGGATGATTTTGCAACCTTGATCGGCGGACAACTAGGCTTGTTCTAGGCAAGCCGCGCCGCTAAAAACCCTTCATTAGCTGTCAGGACGACACCCATGCTGCACACCCTTGCCGTCGCTAACTACCGCTCAATCAACGCCCTGGTGCTGCCATTAGGCCGGCTCAATCTGGTGACCGGGGCCAATGGCAGCGGCAAATCCAACCTCTATCGCGCCCTGCGCCTGCTGGCGGAAACCGCCCAGGGCGGCGTGGTCAATGCACTGGCCCGTGAAGGCGGGCTGGACTCCACCTTCTGGGCCGGGCCGGAAACCATTAGCCGACGCATGCTCAGCGGCGAGGTGCCGGTGCAGGGCGGCCCGCGCAAGGAGGTCCGACGGTTGCGCCTGGGCTTTGCCGGCGATGATTTCAGCTATGCCATTTCCCTCGGGCTGCCAGAGCCAAGCCTGTCCGCCTTCGCGTTGGATCCCGAGATCAAACGTGAATGCATCTGGGCGGGGGCAAGCTATCGCCCTGCCTCATTGCTGGTGGATCGCGCCGGGCCGATGGTGCGTATACGCGAAGGGCGCAACTGGCAGGTGATGGCCCAGCACCTGCCGAGCTTCGACAGCCTGTTCGATCAGATCGGCAATGATCCCGCCTGCCCGGAAGTGTTCAGGCTGCGCGAACATATCCGCCGCTGGCGCTTCTATGATCACTTTCGCAGCGATGCCGAAGCACCCGCGCGCCTGCCGCAACTGGGCACTCGCACACCAGTGCTGCATCACGACGGCCGTGACCTGGCGGCAGCATTGCAGACCATTCGTGAAATCGGCGATCCCGCTGCGCTGGATGCAGCCATCAGTGACGCCTTCCCTGGCACACGTCTGTGTATCGATATGCAGGCCAGCGGACGCTTCGCCGTAGCACTGCAACAGGAAGGCTTATTGCGACCGTTGTCGGCCAGCGAACTGTCGGATGGCACCCTGCGCTATCTGCTGCTGGTCGCCGCCCTGCTCACGCCACGGCCGCCATCGCTAATGGTACTGAACGAACCGGAAACCAGCCTGCACCCCGACTTGCTGCCCGCCCTCGGCCGGCTGATTATCGCCGCCTCGCAGCACACTCAAGTCTGGGTGGTGTCCCACGCCAGCCGCCTGATTGCCACCCTGGAGCAACACCCCGAGTGCAACGCCATCGTGCTGGAAAAGCAGCTGGGGCAAACCGTTATCCGGGGCCAGGGCATGCTCGATGAACCGGCCTGGAAGTGGCCGAGTTAACCCTTGGCTGCCAGGGCCGTTCGTAGGGTGGATGACGTTTCACCCATCCACCCACTGCGATCCCAAGGTGGATGATAAAAGCGTCATCCACCCTACATGCTTTACCCGGCGGGCGATGCCATCCTGCCGTTTTCTAAACATGATTTCGCCACCTTGATCGGCGGGCAGTGGGGGTTATTTTGAACGCTTTGTGGGAAGGGCTTTAGCCGCGACAGCTTTATCGCCTGAGTCGCGGCTAAAGCTCCTCCCACATCAATCCCCAGCCTCTCGAACGCACCCTATGCCTCGCGTGTCACCAACAGAGGCGCAGCCTTGGGTTTACGAAACACCAGCACGTTACCCAACATCACCAGCAGCAAACCGAACAGCGCCGGTGCCGTCCATTGGTAGCCCTCGGCAAACACCGAGATATTCAGCGCCACCACCGGGAACAGTACGGTGCAGTAGGCCGCGCGTTCCGGGCCCATACGCCCGACCAGGGTCAGGTAGGCGGTAAAGCCGATCACCGAACCGGGAATCGCCAGGTACAGCAGGGTGCCGACATAGCGAGTGTTCCACTCGAAGCCGAACGGCGTGCCCGTGACCAGGCAGATAGCCACCAACATCAGCGCGCCATACAGCATGCCCCAGGCATTGGTGGTCAGTGGCTTAAGACCAGCCTTCTGCTGCAGGCTGGAGAGCATATTACCGGCAGAGAAAAACAGCGTACCGAGCAGTGCCAGGCCGATGCCGAGTAGGGTTTCATGGCTGGCTTCCTGCCCGGCCAGTTCCGGCCAGAACAACAACGCCAACCCGCCGAGGCCCAGTGCGCCACCGGCCAGCACATTGGCGGCGATCTGCTGTTTGAAGAACAGCCGCGCGTTGATCGCATTCCACAGCGTGGCGGTGGAGAAAATCACCGCCACCAGGCCGCTGGGGATCCACTGACTGGCGGTGTAGAAGCACATAAAGTTCAGGCAGAACAGACACAAGCCCTGCACCAGGCAAATCAGTTGGCCGCGCCTGTCGAGCGTCTGCAAACGGCCGCTGAGCAGCAGGATGACGAACAGCACCAGCGAGGCCAGGGCAAAGCGATAGGCGATGGAGGCGGCAATTGCCACCTCGCCCAATTGCAGTTTGAGGGCGATCCAGGTGGTGCCCCAGATCAGTACGGTGAGCAGATAAAGCGACAGATTCATCAACAGACTCCCTTGGAATATTCAGGAGTCTGCGCCTGATCGACCCGACTGTTCTTGCACAAACTTGCGCTTATTGTTGCCCTCATGAAGCCGCTACGCGACGTGGAAAATATCGATACTCACTGAGTGCTATGGCCGGGGTAGGTTGGCGTTGAGCGCAGCGAAGCCCGACAGAGATTGCCACGCGCCGTTGGGCTTCTGCGCTGCGCGACTCAACCCAACCTACCTGCCGGCAATCCCTTGATTGCCTGGCAAACCGATGGAAATCAGCGCCGCCAGCAGCACAAACGCCGAAGAAATCCACAGACAGGCCTCAAGGCCATAAGCCTGATAGACCCAGCCCGAGAGCAGCGTGCCGAGCAGCCGGCCGGCGGCGTTGGACATGTAATAGAAGCCGACATCCAGCGACACGCCGTCTGCCTTGGCGTAGCTGACAATCAGGTAGCTGTGCAGCGAGGAGTTCACCGCAAACACGGCACCGAACACCAGCAAGCCGCCGATCAGCACCCATTGCACGGGCCAAGCACTGCCCATACCCAGGGCAATCAGTGCCGGCACACCAGCCAGCACGGCGGCCCAGGCAAACGCCGCGCGGCCATCCGGCAACTGGCCGCTGGCCTTGCCGGTAATGGATGGGGCAAACGCCTGCACCATGCCGTAGCCAATCACCCAGGTCGCCAGAAAACCGCCGACCATCCAGAAATCCCAGCCCAAGACACTGGACAGGTACACCGGCAGCGCCACGACAAACCACACATCGCGCGCACCGAACAGAAACAGTCGCGCCGCCGAAAGCAGGTTGATCGCCCGGCTTTTGGACAGCATGTCGCGGAACTTTGGTTTGGCCTTGGCCTTACCCAACTCTTTTTTCAGCAGCACCACGCTGGCCAGCCAGATCAGCGCCAGCACAGCGGCCATGGCCAATACCGCGCCAGTGAAACCGAGCAGCGCCAGCAGCGCACCGCCCATAAAGAAGCCCACGCCCTTGAGCGCATTCTTCGAGCCGGTCAGGATCGCCACCCACTTGTACAAGGTGCCCTGCTGGCTGTCCGGCACCAGCAGCTTGATCGAGCTTTTCGCGCTCATCTTGTTCAGGTCTTTGGCGATACCGGACAACGCCTGCGCGCCCATCACCCAGGGAATCGTCAGCCAGGCCGCCGGCACGGTGAGCATCAGCAAGGCCGCTACCTGCAGGCCCAGGCCGATATTCATGGTGCGATTCAAGCCCAACCGCGCGCCCAGGTAGCCGCCGACCAGATTGGTGACCACACCGAAAATCTCGTAGAACAAAAACAGCGCCGCAATCTGCAGCGGCGTGTAACCGAGGCTGTGGAAATGCAGCACCACCAACATGCGCAGCGCGCCGTCGGTAAGGGTAAAGGCCCAGTAGTTACCGGTTACCAATAGGTATTGGCGCACGTCGGGGGCCAGGCGGGATAGAGCGTGCATAACGAATCCTATGTAGACCTTGGGAATGGCTGGGCGGCATTCCGTTTTAGCCGCGACAGGCCTCAACTGCTGGCGCGACTAAAGCCCCTCCCAAAAGAGCCTGGCTAATCTGCCAAACCGACCATCCGCGCCAGCTCCACCGCGCGGTTGGCGTAGCCCCATTCGTTGTCGTACCAGGCGTAGAGCTTCACCTGGGTGCCGTTGATCACCAGGGTCGACAGCGCATCAATGATCGACGAGCGCGGGTCGGTGCGGTAGTCGATGGACACCAGTGGCCGTTCCTCATAACCCAGAATCCCGGCCAGCGGCCCAGCAGCGGCGGCTTTGAGTAGCGCGTTGACTTCCTCCACCGTGGTGGCGCGCTCCACTTCAAACACGCAGTCAGTCAGCGAAGCGTTGGCCAGTGGTACGCGCACGGCGTGGCCGTTCAGCTTGCCGCGCAGTTCGGGGAATATCTCGGCAATCGCCGTCGCCGAGCCGGTGCTGGTGGGGATCAGGCTCATACCCGAAGCCCGCGCGCGACGCAGGTCTTTATGCGGCTGGTCGAGGATGCTCTGGGTGTTGGTCAGGTCGTGAATGGTGGTGATCGAGCCATGGCGGATGCCGAGGCTTTCGTGGATCACCTTGACCACCGGGGCCAGGCAGTTGGTGGTGCAGGACGCCGCCGTAACGATGCGGTGCTGCGCCGGGTCGAACAGCTGCTGGTTGACGCCCATGACGATATTCAGCGCGCCCGGCTCTTTGACCGGCGCGCAGACCACCACGCGCTTCACGCCTTGATCCAGATAGCCCTGCAGCACGGCGACAGTCTTCATCTTGCCGCTGGCCTCGATCACCAGGTCGCAGCCGCTCCAGTCGGTATCGCTGATGGCTTTGTTGGCCGTGACCTGAACGCGCTTGCCGTCGATCACCACCGCGTCGCCGTCGCTACCGGCCTCGTGCTGCCAGCGGCCATGCACCGAGTCAAAGTTGATCAGGTGCGCGTGGGTCGCGGCATCGCCGGCCGGGTCGTTGATCTGCACAAACTCCAGTTCCGGCCAGCCCCAGGCAGCGCGCAGCGCCAGACGACCGATACGACCAAAACCGTTGATCCCTACCTTGATAGCCATACACAAACTCCCTCTAGAACCTGATTAGGCGCTACGCGGCGCAAACATAATGATCGCCATGCCGAGCATGGCCACAGCGGCGCCCAGCAGGTCCCAATGGGTCGGGCGAATACCGTCCACCAGCCATAGCCAGATAATCGCCATCGCCACATACACCCCGCCATAAGCGGCATACACCCGCCCGGCGGCAGTTGGATGCAGAGTCAGCAGCCAGGCAAACAGCGCCAGCGAGGCAGCAGCCGGCAACAGCAACCAGATGCTCTTACACTGCTTGAGCCACAGGTACGGCAGGTAGCAGCCGATGATCTCGGCCAGGGCCGTGAGGGCGAACAGCCCGATGGTGTTTAGCATGCTCATCTCAGTTGCCGAACTGGGCGATCCAGCCCGCATGGGCCGGATGCTGAATGGCTTTCGGCCGCAGTGCCTGCACCAGGCTGATGGCCTCGCTGCGCTCAATACCCAATTCGATCAGGATGCGCGCGGCAATCAATCCGGTACGCCCGGAGCCGCCTTTGCAGTGAATGGCGATGGCCTTGTCGGCGGCCAGCAGCTCAGCAATCTGCACCATGGCCGCCGGCCAGGCGGCGTCGAAATCCGCCTGCGGCACCTGCTCATCGGCAACCGGCAGATGCAGCCAGAGCAAACCTTGCGCGGCGCACAGCGCGGGCAAATCGCTGGCGGCGTTTTGCGCCAGTTCGGCGTAGGGCATCAGGGTCAGCACCGCATCGGCACCCGCCTGTTTCAGGGTGCTCAGGGCGCTGTCGATGCTGCTGTCCTTGGTGCCTGGGCAAGGCGTAAAGATCAACCGGCCGGGACGATTAGCAATGCTGAGAATATCGAAGGGATGGGACATGCTGATTGATCCTGAAAATTAAATGGAAGCCTGATTGACCCGTTTGGACAGCTGCTCGGCCGACTCCTTACGCTCTGAGTAGCGGTCCACCAGGTAGTCCGTTTGGCCGCGCAGCAGCAGGGTGAACTTGACCAGCTCCTCCATCACGTCGACCACGCGGTCGTAATAGGCCGAAGGCTTCATCCGCCCGGCGTCGTCAAATTCGAGGAAGGCTTTAGCCACCGAAGACTGGTTGGGAATGGTGAACATACGCATCCAACGCCCCAACACGCGCATCTGGTTCAGCGCATTGAAGGATTGCGAACCGCCGCTGACCTGCATCAGCGCCAGGGTCTTACCCTGGGTCGGGCGCACCGCGCCCATGCTCAGGGGAATCCAGTCGATCTGCGATTTGAACACCCCGGTCATCGCGCCATGGCGCTCCGGCGAGCACCAGACCATGCCCTCGCTCCACAGCACCAGCTCGCGCAGTTCCTGCACCTTGGGGTGATCCTCGGGAACGTCGTCCGGCAGCGGCAGACCGCTGGGATTGAATATCCGCGTTTCGGCACCGAACTGCTGCAGCAGGCGCGCGGCTTCCTCGGTCAGCAGACGGCTGTAGGAACGGGCCCGGTTGGAACCGTACAACAGCAGAATGCGCGGCTTGTGCAACGGGGCCGGCTTGGCCAGTTGCTCCTGGCTGGGCGGATTGAGCAGTTCAGGGTTGATATTCGGCAACTCAAAGCTCATGGCCTTTCTCCAGAAAACGGTGGCTCAGCCGCACAGTGAGGCGCGATCAGGACGGTCACGCATGCTGTGCAGACGCAAACGATCTTCGGCCAGTTGTGGGTCGTCAGCCTGGAGCACCTGCGCCAGAATCTTGCCAACCCAGGCAGGCAGTTGCGGGTGCAGGCGGTAATAGACCCACTGCCCGGCGCGGCGGTCCTGCAACAGGCCGCTGCTGCGCAGCTGGGCTAAATGGCGGGAGATCTTCGGCTGGCTTTCCTCAAGAGCGGCGGTCAGCTCACAGACGCACAGCTCGCCCTCCTGGGCGATCAGCTGAGTCATGCGTGCGCGGGTGTCATCGGCCAGGCACTTAAACAAGGTCACCGGGGCGAGCATCTGCGTAGGCTGGCTGACTTTGCTTTTGACCAGTACGAACATCTTGATGCGCTCGTGGATCTGCTGCAGGCAACGCATGTAGGCATTCTGCTGCTGGCTACTGGCCGGGTCCTCGAAGTCCCAGGCGATGTATTCGCCGGCCCCTGGCAAGGTGCTGCACTCGAAGGCGGACTTGTCACACAGGGTGATCACGTAATCAAACTGCTGGCCATCGAAGCTCTCCAGCGCCTTGCTGTGCAGGCCTTCCGTGCTGACGCCCAACTGCTCCAGGGCCTGACGCGCACGTGGGTCGACGTCACCAGGCAGGGTGCCTGCGCTGAAAACCTCATAGCCTTCTGGGTCGGTATGGCGTAGCAGCGCTTCGGCCATTTGCGAGCGGGCAGCGTTGGCTACGCAGAGGAACAACACACGAATCTTTGGGCTCATGGCGATGGGTGTCAGGCGAATACGGTTTGGCGAATATATTGATATCCATATATCTTGTAAACCGTATATTTAACCAACCCCAAGCAGACCCAGATCAACACTGGCCGCAGCGGGACTGGCTAGACTCGCCCCTCACCTAAGGAATCCAGCATGGCCAATGCCCTAGAATCCTCCGCTCCTCAAACCCGCTCGCCGCTCGGTCTGTTCGAGCGCTACCTGACGCTTTGGGTCTTCCTCTGCATCATCGGCGGCACCTTGCTCGGCTTGTATGCGCCCGTAGCGGCGCAGGCGGTGGGCGCACTTGACGTCGCGCAGGTGAATATCCCGGTGGGCCTGCTGATCTGGGTGATGATCATCCCGATGCTGATGAAGATCGACTTCAGCGCCATTGGTGAGGTCTACCAGCAGCGCGCCGGTTTGGGCGTAACCCTGAGCATCAACTGGTTAATCAAACCCTTCACCATGGCCTTTCTGGCCTGGCTGTTTCTGCGCCATGTATTCGCAGACTGGCTGCCGGCCGAGCAGATCGACAGCTACGTGGCCGGGCTGATTCTGCTCGGCGCCGCGCCCTGCACCGCCATGGTGTTCGTGTGGAGCAATCTGTGTAAAGGCAATGCCAACTTCACCCTGACTCAGGTGGCGATCAACGATCTGGTGATGGTGTTCGCTTTCGCCCCTATCGTTGCTTTGCTGCTCGGCGTGTCGTCGATCCCGGTGCCATGGGACACCCTGCTGCTGTCGGTGGTGATGTACATCGTCATCCCCCTGGCGATAGCCCAATTGATCCGTGCGCGCCTGCTGCGCCGGGGTGATGCAGCGCTGCAAGCGGTGCTGGCGCGTATCGGCCCGTTCTCCATCCTCGCCCTGCTCGCCACCTTGGTGCTGCTGTTCTCCTTCCAGGGCCAGACCATAGTCGCGCAGCCGTTGATCATCGCCATGCTGGCGGTGCCGATTCTGCTGCAAACCCTGTTTATCGCCGCGCTGGGTTACTGGATGTGCCGGCAACTCAAGGTGCGTCACGACATCGCCGGGCCGGCGGCAATGATCGGCGCGTCGAACTTTTTCGAACTGGCGGTGGCAGTGGCCATCGTGTTGTACGGCTTCAACTCCGGCGCGGCGCTGGCCACGGTGGTCGGTGTGCTGATCGAGGTGCCGGTCATGCTCTGGCTGGTGCGCATGGTCAATAACAGCAAGGGCTGGTACGAGCGCGCGCAGGGCTGACTGCTCGATCCCAACGGTTAATAGCCATTCACTCGCAACCAAAAGATAACCATACAACGCGATCAATGTGGCGAGTCGACAGCCTATGCCAGGCGGGCTAGCGTCAATAGACGGGTGTCGCTGACGCAGGCGCACCCGCCACACTGCCTAAGCCACCCGGCACTGCCGGCATCTGTAACCTGAGGTACGTTGCATGTCTTCTCGCCTGGGCAACGCGTTTGCGCTGATTTTCCTCTGTTTGCTCACGCCATCGGTGCTGCATGCAGACGCGAAGTGGGAGTCGCTGGACTTCATCACCGAAGAGTTCCCCCCCTACAACTACACCGAAAGCGGCATCGCCAAAGGTATTACCGTGGATATTCTGCTGGAGGCCGCTGCCATCGCCGGCCTACCCATTGGACGTCGGGACATTCGCTCGCTGCCCTGGGCGCGTGGCTACCAAATGGCGCGCAAGGGCCCTGGCGTGCTGCTGTTCTCCATGGCCCGCACCGATGAACGCGGCCCGCAGTTCAAATGGGTCGGGCCGATCATGCCCAGCCGCATCGTGTTATTGGCGCGCAAGGATCGCCAGTTACAGATCAAGCAACCGGCGGAACTCAGCGCCTACCGTATCGGCGTGATTCGCGATGATGCCAGCCACCAACTGCTTAATAAAATGGGCATCAGCGACAACCAATTGCAGATTTCTGCAAGCGCGATTCAGCTGGCCAACCTGCTGCATAACAGCCGCATCGACCTGTGGGCCTACAATGAAACCACCGCTTACTGGTTTATCCGCAATCTGGACATGCACAGCCACGACTTCGCCCCGGTGCATGTACTCAAGGAAAGCGCCATGTATTACGCCTTCAGCCTGGATACCGACGCAGTGCAACTGACCCGCCTGCAGAACGGCCTTAACGCACTGAAAAAACAGCCGCGTTACCAGGAAATCCTCAACAGCTACAAATAGCCGCGCCTTGCATAATCTTGCGCTTTTCTGCCGGCGGGGGCTGGCACGCATACATGCCGGGCGTAGCATAGGGTGACGGAGGATTTATGTCGCAACTTGAGCACCTACAGGTTTTCCAGAGCATGCACAGCTCGCCCAACACTCGCCTGCATCGCAGCGCCGAGCTGGGCGACGGGCTGGCGGCGGCCGTGTGGAGCAACCGCCATGATGCCCGCGACTACGAAGCCCCCAGCCATCACACGCTGTCCTGCTACCTGGCCGGCGGCACCGGCACCTTTCGCCGCGAAAGCCCGCACAGCAAAGGCGCGCCAGACAAACTGTGCATACTGCCGGCCGGGCATCAGTCGGAGTGGGTGATCAACGGGGAAATCCATCTGACCCATCTGTATATCAGCCAGGAGCAATTCGCCCTGTCGGCCGTCAACCTGCTGGACCGTGAGCCACGGGAACTGGAACTGCGCGAAGGCACCTTTCTCGATGACCCGCAGCAGGCCCAGCGTTTCCGTGAGCTCATCCAGCTGGATTGGCAGGAGCCCGCCGAGCGCCTGCTCAGCAGCAGCCTGGCCCACGGCCTGGTCAATCACGCGTTGCTGTCCCAGGTCGGCCGCCGCGATGGCCTGCGGTTGAACGGCGGCCTGGCCCCCAACCAGCGCCGCCGAGTACGCGAGTTTATCCAGGCCAACCTCAGTGAGCCACTTAGCCTGGGCCAGCTGGCCAGTGTCTGCGCGCTCTCCGAATACCACTTCGCGCGGATGTTCCAGCTCAGCTTCGGCCTGCCTCCGCATCGTTATGTGCTCGCGCAGCGCCTGCGCCATGGCCAGCAACTGCTGCAGCACAGCACCCTGGCACTGGCTGAAGTGGCCCTGGCCTGCGGCTTTGCCAGCGCCAGCCACTTTAACAACCGCTTCCGCCAGGCCTTCAGCGCCACGCCGGGGCAATACCGCGCCGCCCTGCAACGCCCCCACGCCAAGCAATATCTGCTTACCAACAGCTGAAAACTGCCTGCTAATCCCACGCTGGCTGTGTAAGAATCATCGGCTGCCTTCGAGAAAGCTGCCCATGCCACGATTCCTTCACTTGCCCGCCCGGTGCCCCTGATGGCCCTCGATATCCTGCATCTACGCCAGGAAGACTGGCGTGCAGAATTCGGCGTGGGCGATCTGCAGCGCGGTCAGGGTTATGCCGCCCAGGGGCGCAGCCGTTTGCTCAGCCTCAAGGACAGCACCCTGCTGGCCAGCTGCCGTGGCTCCGGTGCGCAAACCTACCAACAGCGCATCACCCTGCATCACTACGGCCAGGGCTGGGGCGTGACAGGCCATTGCAGCTGCCCAGTGGGCTTCAACTGTAAACACGTCGCCAGCGCCCTGCTCACCCTGCAACTGCAGCAGGAACAGGGCGTCGATCTGTCGCCGCTGATCGTCAGCAGCCCGCAGGCCCGCGAGGAGTACCTGGAGAATTTACAACCGGCGCCGGTGCTGAGCCTCGGCAGCCTGGTGCGCGTGCACTTTGACGCACGCAAGGGCCGTATGCAGGAGCAGACCCAGCATCGTGCTGCATTGGCCTTCGACTACCAGGGCCACCTGGCATCTGGCAAACAGGGTAAAGACCTGCTGATCAAACAGAGTGCCCAGCACAGCCTGCGCATCGTGCGCGATATCAGCACTGAAACCCAGCTGCGCAAACGCCTGGAACAAACTGGCCTGCAAGTGGCCCTGCGGCAGAGCGAAGCGCTACCGGAAAGCGCCGGAGAAGCCTACGAGCACCCCAATGAGGCGGCCTGGCTGCTGTTTGTCCGCGAGCAATTGCCGCGGCTGCGTGAGGAAGGCTGGCAGATCCGCATGCAGCCAGATTTCCAGTTCAACCTGGCGCAGGTCGATGACTGGTATGCCGAGGTCGAAGAAGACCCCGAACAAACCTGGTTCGACCTAGAACTGGGCATCGAGGTCGAAGGCCAGCGCATCAGCCTGCTGCCGATTTTGCTGCAGGCCATCCGCCAGAAGCCTTGGCTGCTCAATGGCGAAGCCCTGAACAAGCGCGATGATGACGAGGTGGTACTGGTCAGCCTGCCGCATCACCACAAACGCGCAGCATTACCGCTGGCACGACTGAAGCCGCTGCTGGCGACCCTCGGCGAGCTGTTTGTGCGCGAGCCGGGCGAGTCCAGCCAGCGGCTGCGCCTGTCACGGCTGGATGCTGCCCGCCTGAATCCCCTGCAAGAAGGCCCGGCCATCAGCTGGCAAGGCGGCGGCCAGCTGCGTGACTTCGCCGAACGCCTGCAGCGGCTGGACAGCGCCACCTTGCAGGCACCCGCCGGCTTAGAAGCAGAGCTACGACCCTATCAGCTGCAAGGTTTGGCCTGGATGCAGGGACTGGCCGAGCTGGAAGTCGGCGGCCTGCTGGCCGATGACATGGGCCTGGGCAAAACCCTGCAGACCCTCGGCCATATCCTCTGCGAGTACAACGCCGGACGGTTGCAGCAGCCGGCGCTGATCGTCATGCCCACCAGCCTGATCCCCAACTGGCAGGATGAAGCCGCGCGCTTCACCCCGCAGCTCAAGGTACTGGCCCTGCATGGGCCAAAACGCCGCACGCTGTTCAAGCAGATCGACGAACACCAGATCATCCTCACCACCTACGCCCTGCTACCACGCGACCTCAAAGCGCTGGCTGCCTACCGCTATCGCCTGCTGATTCTCGATGAAGCGCAGAACATCAAGAACCCACGCAGCAAGGCTGCCGTCGCTGCCGGGCAACTGCAGGCCGGGCAACGCCTGTGCCTGACCGGCACACCGCTGGAGAATCACCTGGGCGAACTATGGTCGCTGTTCAACTTCCTCATGCCCGGCTGGCTCGGCGACAGCAAGAGCTTTACCCGCGACTACCGCACACCCATCGAAAAAAATGCCAACGAGCAGCGCCTGGCGCACCTCACCGGGCGGATCAAACCCTTCGTGCTGCGGCGCACCAAGGAGCAGGTAGCCAGCGAGCTGCCGCCGAAAACCGAAATCACCCATTGGGTCGAACTCAGCGCGGCGCAGCGCGACCGCTACGAAACCTTGCGCCTGGCCATGGATCAGAAGGTTCGCGCGGAAATTGCCCGTCAGGGACTGGCGCGCAGCCAGATCGTGATTCTCGAAGCCCTTTTGCGCCTGCGCCAGGCTTGCTGCGACCTGCGTCTGCTCGATGAAAGCGGTGACAGCAGTCTGACCAGCCTGGATTCCGGCAAGCTCAGCGGTCTGCTGGAAATGCTTGAAGAGTTGTTCGCTGAAGGCCGGCGCGTGCTGCTGTTCTCGCAGTTCACCTCGATGCTGGCGCTGATCGAAGCCGAGCTGAAAACACGCAATATTCGCTACGCCAAGCTCACCGGCAGCACCCAGGACCGCCGCACCCCGGTGCAGCAGTTCCAGGCTGGTGAGCTGCCAATCTTTTTGATCAGCCTGAAAGCCGGCGGCGCAGGCCTGAACCTGACCGCCGCCGATACGGTGATCCACTTCGACCCCTGGTGGAACCCCGCCGCCGAAGCTCAGGCCAGCGACCGCGCCTACCGCATCGGCCAGGACAAGCCGGTGTTCGTCTACAAGCTGATCGCCCGTGGCAGCGTCGAAGAGAAAATCCAGCAGCTGCAACAAGCCAAGGCCAGCCTGGCCCGCGGCGTGCTGGAAGGCGGCAGCCAGACCCAGCTGCAGCTCAGCGAAGACGATCTGCAGGCGCTGTTTGCGCCGTTAAGCGACTGATCAGCAATCAATCATCGCTGTGCATGTCATCTTTCTCTGCCGCTTCATCAGCCGCATTACGTTTGCGCCTTGGCCCGTCGGCCTGCACCGCAGGAAAGCGCGAAGAGGCATAACGCACCACAAAGATTGCCACGGCGAGAAGCAGAATGGCCCCGGACACCATCACCACGCCCATGTCGGGTTTATGGTTGTGCGAAATGTCGGAAATCATCAGCCGGGTCAGCGCAGTAATCGCCACATAGATCATGAAGCGGATCGGCATGTGGTTGGTCTTGAAATAGATCCCCACCATTGCCGCCAATTCCAGGTAGATGAATAGCAACAGAATGTCATCGACCGTGATATGGCCCTTTTCCAGCATGCCAATAAAGGCCATCACTGCCGCCCAGGCGGTGATGGCACCGATGGCGAATAACGCCAGGTAGTGGAAGGCTTCCATCAACAGATTGCCCAACGACTCCGCCAGGCCATGCACCTCTTCACGCTTACGATTTGCCCAGTTGTTCTTGTTCACCACGCCGTCCCCATTAACCGTTGATCAGTTGTCTATCTCAACCTGCGCTGCAGATGCAAAGCTCAGGCCCGGAGTGATACAGATGCATGTCATTTCATCAAGGGCACACCTTGGTCAACTCTGGATGCGCAGGCAATATCGGCAGCATCACAGCCCGTGCCGCAAGCCAGGTTATAAGCCGATACAGCAATTGCTACTGGCAAAATGTCGGCGAGTTAATTATGCTCGCCACCACTGTACAAATAACCAGTTTTAGTAACCTACCAGCGTGAAGGCGTAGAGGTGATGAATGGCCGTCGAAGTGGTGTACCGCAGCAGCCGGGATTTGGAGCGTTTATTCATGGATAAAGCCGAAGCCGACCGTCATGACAAAATGCTCGAACTGGCCGAGCTACTCACCGAGGTGCTGCAGAAGGCCGTGCCATCGTTGAATGAAACCCAGGGTGAAGAGCTGGGAATTTATATGGCGAAGAACCGCGACATCTTCGCCAAGGCGTTCAAAAACCAACCCGACGCCTTGAGTGAACTGAGCGAGCCTGCAGCCGAGTAACGCCAGAAACACAGAGCCCCAGCCAATGACTGGGGCTTTGTGTTTCTGGCAACAGTCAAACTCAGCCATATAACAAGCGTTCGGCAATCGCATCAGCGACCCTTGCCGGCGGACGCTTGTCGGCTTGGGCATGACCATAGATCTCGGTCAGCCGCTGACTGATCTGTGTCAGGTGCGCGGTGATCACCGGCACAGGCTCACCCTGATGTTTCAGCGCCACGTAGATCAGACCGCCAGCGTTGATCACATAATCCGGTGCATAGAGAATCCCCCTCGCCTGCAAGCTGTCGGAGATGTCGGCACTGGCCAGTTGATTGTTGGCGGCCCCCACCACCGCCGAGCAGCGCAACTGAGCGACACTGCCCGCATGCAAAACTCCACCCAAACCGCAGGGCGCCAGGATGTCGCAGGGCGTGGCGAGCAAGGCTTCGCTGGCCACCGGTCGGGCGCCCAGTTGCTCGACCGCCCGCTGGACGCGACCTGGGTCCAGGTCACTGACCAATAGCTCAGCGCCGGCAGCATGCAGTTGCTCGGCCAGGGCGAAGCCGACATTGCCCAACCCCTGAATCGCCACCCGTAAGCCTTCCAGGTTGTCACTGCCGAGGCGCGCCAGGGCGGTGGCACGAATCCCGGCAAACACGCCCATGGCGGTGTACGGTGACGGATCACCCTCGGCCGTGGTGCTGGTGACATGCTGGGTGTGCTGGGCGATGCAGTCCATGTCGGCGCTGGACGTGCCGCTGTCCATCGCGGTGATGTAGTGGCCATTGAGGGTTTCGATAAACCGGCCAAAGGCTTCAAACACGGCGGCGCGGTTATCGACATGCGCGGGACGGATGATCACCGCCTTGCCGCCGCCCTGACGCAGGCCCGCCAATGCGGCCTTGTAGCTCATGCCCTTGGCCAGACGCAGGGCATCCTCGATGGCGCTCGTCTCGTTGGCATAGTTCAGGTAACGGCAACCGCCCAGCGCCGGGCCAAGGCGGGTGTTATGGATGGCGATAATCGCCTTGAGACCGGTCAGTGGATCCTCGGCGAAGTGCAGTGACTCCAGCCGGGCGGTTTCCATCATGGCGAACATGCTGTGGCTCCCGTACTGATTTGCCTGTCAGTATAGGCCGCTACCACTGAGGCGCTGGCACGCCTCAGTGAATCAGCAGGTTCACGATTTGCTCACTGTAGCGGCTCACCACAAACGGCAGAGAGCGCTCACGGTAATTCAGCAGTGGCTGCTCAATATAGTTCCAAATCACCCGCACCTGTCCCAACCGGGCCTGCAGTTCAGCATGCGTATCCGGTGCCTGCTGCAGCTGAACCAGTCGCTCACTGAAACGCTTGGTCAGGGCATCCACCGGCTCACTCAGCGCCTGAGTACTGTCATACACAGCCGCGCCGGCATCCCAACTGGCCGCCTCGCGTACATATTCGGCAGCAATCTGCTGCATCAACACCGCCTGACGCAGCGCCATGCTCGTCGGCGTCTCAGTCAAGTGTGTCTGAAGCTGGCGGTTGCGTTGCACCAGGTCATAAGCGCTCTGCGACAAGTCATCCAGGGCATGAAAGCCCATGTTCTCAACGCCTAGCTGAGCATTGCTGAGCACCAACGCCTGCAAACGCTGTGCGACCGGCTGCAACTCAAGCGCCAAGTGTGCCGCTGGCTCTGTCTCGATCAGGGCAGCCTGCTCGGCCTGCAACTGCTGAAAATGACGCACGTTTACCTGCAGCCGCTGCTGCACATCGGGGTCACCCTGTTCCAGGCGTAGCAGGTGAAACAGGGTCAGCACACGGTAGGTCGAAAGCTCCTGTGCCAGCAGGTTGTCCTGCAGGGACTGCGCAGCACTGAGCCAGGAGCTGCTGAACATTAGCAGCAGTGACAAAACAGCATGACGAAGCACGACGAGCATCCTCGATTTCCTTATTTCGGGGGATCGCCGCGGAACTTGGCACAGGGCCGGCACAACAATGTACTGGACGAAGGTTAGGTGCTTGACTACAAAGGCATAAACCTTGGGAGCAGCCCATGACCCCTCGCGCCGCCTGCCTTGCCTGCCTGCAGCAACAACCGCCCGCGCTGTTTGAAGCGGCGGTGTGGATCGCCGTGGAACACCAGCCACACCTGCAGCCGAACGAGGTGATGCAGCAACTGGGCAACCTGCAACAACAAGTGCTGCAGGGGCTGCCCGAACTGCCCAGCCAGGAATTGGCGCAAGCGCTGGTGCGCCGACTCACTGAGCTGGATTTTCAGGAGGATGATGAGTATCCGCTGCGCCCCCAGGCGGCACTGCTCAATTGCGTGCTGAGCCGTCGCCGTGGCCAGCCCCTGTCATTGGCGCTGCTCAGCCTGGAATTGGCCAGACGCTTGGCCATTCCCCTGCAAGGCATCAACTTTCCCGGACATTTTCTACTCCGGGTACCGGGAGCGGATCACCTGCTCGACCCCTGTAGCGGACGACGGTTGTACACCCGAGAATGCAGGGAACTGCTGCAACGCCAACAAGGCCCGAAAGCGCAATTGACGGCCAGCCACCTGCAACCCATTGATGCGCACAGCCTGCTGCAGCGCCTATCACGCAACTTGCGCCACCTGCATCAGATATCCCACGAGCCGCTTGCTGCACTTCGCGACGCCGAGCGCGTCCTGCAGCTCGGCTCACCCTGCTTGGCTGATCACCTGGCCCGGGCCGACATCTACCAGATACTCGACTGCCCGCAGGGTGAGCGCTTCGATCTGCAACGCGCCCTGCTGCTCTGCGATGATCTGGCACAACGTCTGCACCTTAGCCAGCGGCTGCGCCAACTCAGCGCCAGCCCGGCACTGCATTGAGTGTTGGCGCTAAAAAAGCCCAGCGCCTTGGCCTTGGCCACGGCCTGAGTACGTCGTGCGACGCCCAGTTTGCCGTTGATCCGGCGGGCGTGAGTCTTGACGGTATGCAATGAGATAAACAGCTGCTCAGCCACCTCCTGGTTGGAGAGTCCCTGGGCGATCAGGCGCAATACCACCAGTTCACGGCTGCTGAGTGCACTGGTGCGCGCCACCGGATGAACGGCCACATCGTCCGCGCACAGCACCTGCCACCATGGATGCTGATAGCCCAGACGCATCTTCAGGGCTTCACCGTTCTGCCGAGCCTGGTCGGCACTCACCTGATCGCCTGCGTCAGCGCATACCTCGGCATAGCGTATCCACAGCTCACTGGCTAACGCCTGGCGCCCCTGACTCAGTGCTTGCTCCAGCAAGCGCTGCAATGGCTGGCGAATGTCGGCACCATCCACACGATCCAGTTGTAGAAGAAACGCCTGAAAACGTGGAATCAACTCCGGGAAATTCGGCGTAGGCAGAATAGCCTTGACCCGCTGCGCATAGCCCAGCACCCGTGTCGCCGCCAACCGTGCACGCTCACGGTGGCCCTGCGCTAACCACAAGTGGCAACTGGCCAACAGCAGGGTCCCACGGTACAGCGTTTCATGCACACGCTGGCGTTGCATCAAGCGTTCAGCCTGCGCCAAACGAGCAAATGCAGAAGCAATGTCCCCCTGCCCCATGGCCAGCTCGGCCAGGCCAAGATACCCCTGGAAAGCAGCCGGATCACCGTAGTCGAGCGCCTGCTCCAGGCCACTCTGAAAGTAGTTTGCGGCCGCATCAGCACGCCCCTGGCGCAACAGCAAACGACCCAGTCGCAAGCCAATGCGCGCTTGCACCGGGGTCTGACGCAGCGTGTTGGGGGCCGTACCGGCCAGCACGCGCAGCAGCAACGCCTCGGCACGGGCAAACTCACCACGGGTCTCCAGCAGCAAGGCATGATCAAGTTCCAGCAAAGCCTCAAAAACAGCGTTGCCATGCTGTCGCGCCTGCTTCAGCGCCTCGAAGCTGAGCTTCTGGGCTGTCTCCAACTGGCCCTCACCGATGGCTACCAGGGTCAGCGCCGAGCGGCACAGCAATGCCTGCGCCCAGGCACTGTGCGGCAGGCCTTGCAAAGCCTCATGCAAATGCGTGCGGGCATCGACGGCGCACAATCGACCATAGGCGATGATGCCCTGAATCGCTTGCCAGTGCGCAAACAGCTCACGGGTACGCGGCCCATCACTGCGCGGCTGGAAACGGGCCAATTCGTTGATGCAGGCTTGCGCCTCATCCAGTCGCCCGACCAGCAGCAGAACCCAGGTATTGAGCAGGATCAGCCGCGGCGTGCTGTACAACAGACTTTCGGGCAGCTCGCTACGCCAGCGCAGAATCAGCGCCAGATCTTGCCCCTGCAGCACCTGCTCTTCGGTAAAGCGTTCCAGAAAACTGCTGGCCACCTCAGGCTGCCCTGCCAGCAGGGCATGCTCGACCGCCGCTGGAATATCACCGTGGGTGGAAAACCATTGGCTCGCATGTACATGCAACGCATTGCAGGGCAACTGCCCGGTCTGGCGTTGCAGCAGGCGAGCCAACGGCGCAAAGAGCATGAACCAGCCCTTGGCGGTATCAAGCTCCTGCATAAACACACCACGATCGAGTAAAGCGCGTAGCCACAATGCCCCGTCACCTGCACCAAACAGGTGGTCACAGAGCGCCAGATTGAATCGCGGCAAACGCGCCAATTGGATCAGCACTTGGCACAACTCATCCGGAAGGTGTTGCAACACTTCACGGTTCACATAGTCGCTGAGTAACGGCTCATGCTCAGCATCCAGCGGTGTTGTACCGGCAGCATCAGCCTGCACCGCCAACATGCGCAAACGCAGCGCGGCGGGCCAGCCCTCAGTCAAGGTATACAGGTCTTGCGCCCACGCACTGCAGGCCGGCTGCCAGTGCCCCAGCCAGGCCACGACCTCATCCGGAGTAAATGCCAGGTCGGCTGCGCCGATTTCCAGCAATTCCCCCTCCAGCAATAGACGGGAAAGGTTACAGGCCGGGCGGCGCCGGCTGCCCAACCACCAGCCGATCCCCTCAGGGGTCGCATCAAGTAGCTGATTGAGGAACAGGTCAAGCGCCGGATCAGGCTGCGCTGGATAATCATTGAGCATGATCCAACAACGCCTTGGGTCCTGCGCCAGGCAATTGAGCACATCATGCGATGACAGTGCAGGCGGGTAACCGAGCCATTTACCCAACTGCTGCGCCAGTTGTTCGACATTGCCGCCATAGGCCGCACCATTGAGCCAGAACACTGGGCAGTCCGCCGCAGACTCACGTGCGCAGTCTGCCAGCAGAACACTCTTGCCATAGCCGGCCGGCCCGACCAGCAGGCGCAAGCGGCAGGGTTGCTGCAACAGACGCTGCAACAGGCTGCGCCGTATCAGATGCCCGGGCGGAGGCCTAGGTATACCGCCACACGCAGGCGCAGCGGCACTCGGCAAGGAAGACGCTAAAGCGTTCATGTCGGCTCGTTTTATTGTTCTACAAGAACCGGATAATCGCAGGCTAACTCCCTGCTTCTGCGCATCACAGCTCTATCACCCGAGCTGATGGCAGGCGATAAAAAAGGCGGCCCGCAGGCCGCCTGATCACATGACAACAACTGCAACGTGGTTCAACGCACGCCTGAGCTGCGCAGGGCAGCCGGTGTGTAGTCCGCCGCCGAAGCCTTGAAACCAAAGTTGTAGGCCGTCTTTTCCTCGTTCTTCATGCCCAGAGCCAGGTAACGGCCTGCCACTAGGTCATACAGGGCTTCCAGGGTGTAACCGGGCACCTGATGGTTGAAGTACTGCTGGGCATGACCTTCGGCGACCCGCCAGAGTTGACCACGACCGTCGTAGTGATCGACCAGGGCGATTTGCCAACTGTCTTCGTCCACATACATATGCCGCTTGGCATAGATATGCCGCTCACCATCCTTCAGCGTGGCCACCACTTCCCAGACGCGGTGCAGCTCATAACGGGTCAGGTCCTGGTTGATATGGCCCGCTTTGAGCACATCGTCATAGGACAGTGCAGGCGAATCGAGCTTGAAGCTGTTGTAGGGAATGTACATCTCCTTCTTGCCCACCAACTGCCAGTCATAGCGGTCAGGCGCACCGGAGAACAGGTCGAAGTTGTCCGCCGTACGCATGCCGTCCGACGCGGTACCCGGACCGTCGTAGGCCACCTGTGGCGCACGCCGTACACGACGCTGGCCGGCATTGTAGATCCACGCCAGACGCGGCTCTTTCACCTGATCAATGGTCTCGTGCACCAGCAGCACGTTGCCTGCCAGACGCGAAGGCGCAGTCACCCGCTGTTTGAAGTACAGCAGGATGTTGCTGCCTTTGGCCGGATCGAGGTCAGGCATGTCCGCCGGGAAAGCCACTTCATCCTCGAACTTCACCAGGCTGTAGGAGCCATTGGTTTGCGGTGTGGCCTGAGTAACAACCCGGCGCGTGTTACCGCCGCGGTAACGGGTGATGTGGTTCCACACCACCTCCACCCCAGTTTTGGGGATTGGAAAGGCGTAGTAGCGGCTGGCATTGAAGTTCTGCAGGCCGTTGCCACCATCTACCGGCACGGTATTGACCGCACTGAGCTTGGCGGCCTCGGCGATTTTCGCGGGGACTGCGGCACTGCGGCGTGTTGGATAGACCGGAATCTTGTAACTCTCCGGGTAGCGCTTGAACATGGCCAACTGGCCTGCCGACAGTTTGTCCTTGTACTGCTCGGCATTGGCTGCAGTGATGGTAAACAGTGGCTGGTCACTGGCGTAGGGATCAGCCAGGAAGCCCTTTTCGTCTACGGCGGCAGCGGTGGTGGAAAGTCCGCCGCCCCAGGCCGGGATACTGCCATCGGCATTGCCCGCCATTTCACCGCCCAGCGGCGTCAGGGTGGTGCCCAGTTGTGCGGCTTCTTGCTCAGAGACGGCAGCCATCACACTGCTGGCGAGCAAGGTCAGCGCCAACGCTCCAGCTTGCAGGATTCTTGTGCTTTTCATGGGGTACGGATCCTTTTGCACTGTGTTGATCAGAAATTCACGCCGAAACTGAGCGCAACAAAGTCGCGGTCAGTGGTCGTGTTGTAGTCGCCACCGAAAAAGTCGGTGTAACTCAGGCTGGCCGTGTACGTGTTCTGGTAATCGGCATTGAGCGCCAGGCTGATAGCCTTGTTGCCTTCGCTGAAGTTCGGCCCGTAGCCATCCACGTCATGCGACCAGGCAACACTCGGCGACAAGTTGATACCTGCGAACACGTTGCTGTAGTCCAGGCTCGCCCGAGCCCGGTAACCCCAGGAGTTCGAGGTGTAAAAGCCATCACCCTGGCACTCATCAGGATTGGCGGCGTTGAAGGCCGCACAGATGCCGGCAGCACGGTATTCACCCGGCCCGTAAATCGGATCACGACCAAAACGCAGCTCACCGACATCGTCACTGATGCCGTTGACATGGTTGAAACCCACTTCCCCCACCAGGGTCAAGCGGCTGGCACCCAGCACACGGTCGATGAACTGCACGGCCGACAACTGAGCCTGGGTCACGGCACGGCGGTCATAGCCATGCAGATCAGCACCAGCAACGTTCTGCGCGTGACCGGTGGTAAATACCGGGCTGAACGGCAGCCCCAGCGCACCAAAGGACAGGTCAGTGGAGTTGATCTGCAGCGGCATATTCGGGCGGTAGCTGACTTCACCAGACAGGGCCGTGCCACTGAGATTGGTCTGGAAGCTCAAACCATACAGACGAATGTCTTCCGGATACTCGATGAAATAGCGCGCATTGGGCGCGCCGGGGATGAAGGTGGCAAAGTTCGGCGTTGTCGTGCGAATGGTGCTGAACACCGGACCACGGCTGTGATAGTTCATCGCATAGGCACCGAACTCGGTGTCATTCAGCGACTCGGCAAACCAGCGCAGGGCAATGCCATACTGGCCGTCATCGCGGGCATCGCGATCGCCGGCGCGCGGGATATAGGCGTTGTCCACAAAGGCGTTTCTCGACACCCCTGGCGCCAGGTCAGGCCCCAGTACGGTCAAGCGGTCGTCACAGCCATCAGCCAGTACATCGGAGCTGGAGAAGAACGTGCCGCAGTTATCCACGACCGTCTGGTCCCACTCCAATTGGTAGAAGGCTTCCATGCTCAGGGTGTCCGTCAGGCTCTGCGACACATAAAGCATGTTGACCGGAATCAGCCCTTCCTTGATTTCAGCGCCCGGACGACGGAATGCCGCCACATCGACAGGGTTGATGGCGTTGATGCTGTTACCGATAAAGGTACTCTCGCCCCAACTGACCACCTGCTTACCCACACGCACGCTGCCAGGCAGGCTACCCAGGTTGTAATTGTGGTAGAGGAACGCATCGAGAATCTCAGCGCCCGACGACTGTGCGGCAGTTTTACGGTTGCTGTCCTGAATGTCGTAGAACTCGCGGCCTTCATCCTTGGTTTCAAAGTCGTACCAGTACTTGCCGCGGATAAACACGCCGGTATCGCCATACTTGACTTCCAGGTCATGGATACCCTTGAAGATCTTCGAGAAGGTCTTGCCCTTCTCGAAGTTAAGCCGTCCATCGTCGGAAGTCCGTGAGGACGCCTGGCCACCGCTGGCGGTGGAAATAAAGTCCCGATCGGCATCACGCACCGACCAGCTGGCCCCCACCGACAGCGACGAGTCGAACTGCGCTTCGACCTCACCAAAGTTGAATGTGACGGCCTGGACAGGCGCAACACAGCCAATCGCGATGGCAACCGCCAACACGCTGGGCTGGAAGATGGCATGTCTTGTTGTTGTTCTCATGCGGCTCTCCTGGAAAGCGATTTCGTGTAGAGCCACCACGCTAACCAGCCACAAACCAAGGGATAAGCGCCCGAAAGAGGTATTTGCCCTGTCAGCCGAAAGAGTGAATCACCCTCTGGCCGGCCCCTCTGAGGCCATCTCATGGCGCATTTCAATGGCTCCGCATAACCTGGACGAATAGCCCATTACCGCGCGCAGGGCTCTGCACTCATCCACGCCTGCTCAGGCGCATTGCGCAACCGCACCATGCGCATATCACGCGGCCGGCCATCAGTACGTACTCAATTCGTTACAGCGTAATGAAAGCGACACAAAGCGTTCAGCCCGCGACAACCGGGCCTTGTCCCCCGCGATGCGCGACCAGCCCGCACGTCGCGTATCGATTTCGCTACAAAAGTCAAAATTCACCACCCCAGAAATAAACATAAGTCTTTGTTTTTATTGATAAAAATCATAATGGCACTAGCTTTGCTAAGGCCTTCCTACATTCAGCGCGCGCCCTACGCGCGCGCGCAGCACATCGCCCCCAGCAGAAAGGGCGAGTCAACACCCTTGAGGAGTACACATGAGCGAATTGCGTTTTACCGCCGAGCACGAATGGCTGCGTCAGGATGCCGATGGTCTGGTTACCGTGGGCATCACCGCCTATGCCCAGGACGCCCTGGGTGACGTGGTCTTCGTCCAGCTGCCAGAGGTACAGCGCTACGCCGAGGGTGACGAAGTGGCCGTGCTGGAATCGGTAAAAGCCGCCAGCAACATCGCCATGCCGCTGGACGGTGAGGTGGTTGAGGTCAATGGCGAGCTAGAATCCAGCCCTGAGCTGGTCAACGAAGACCCCCTGGGCAAAGGCTGGTTCTTCCGTTTCCGCCCGGCCAATGCCAGCGCCGTTGCCGACCTGCTCGACCTGGCCGCTTACGAGCGCCTGCTCAACGCCAATGCTGACGCCTGAGAGATTGTGATGACCAAGCTGACCACCCAGAACGAATTTATCGCCCGCCACATAGGCCCACGTGACGCAGACACGGCGGCCATGCTCGACCTGCTCGGCTACGCCAGCATCGACGCGCTGACCGATAACGTCATCCCCGACAGCATCAAAGGCACAAGCATCCTCGGCGCACAGCCGGGCATGTCGGAAGCCGACGCCCTGGCCAAGATCAAAACCATCGCGGCCAAGAACCAGCAGTTCAAAACCTTTATTGGTCAGGGTTACTACGGCACCCACACGCCGAGCCCGATCCTGCGCAACCTGCTGGAAAACCCGGCCTGGTACACCGCCTACACCCCGTATCAGCCAGAAATATCCCAAGGCCGTTTGGAATCGCTGCTGAACTTCCAGACCCTGATCAGCGACCTTACCGGCATGCAGATCGCCAACGCCTCGCTGCTGGACGAAGCCACCGCCGCTGCCGAAGCCATGACCTTCTGCAAACGCCTGTCGAAGAACAAGGCCAGCAACGCCTTCTTCGCCTCCCAGCATTGCCACCCGCAAACCCTCGACGTGCTGCGCACCCGTGCCGAGCCACTGGGCATTGAAGTCGTGGTGGGCGATGAAGCTGCGATCACCGACGCCAGCGCCTACTTCGGCGCGCTGCTGCAATACCCGGCAAGCAATGGCGACATTTTCGACTACCGCGAACTGGTTGAGCGCTTCCATGCCGCCCATGCGCTGGTGGCCGTGGCCGCTGACCTGCTGGCCCTGACCCTGCTCACTCCGCCGGGCGAATTCGGTGCCGACGTGGCCTTGGGCAGCGCGCAGCGTTTCGGTGTGCCGCTGGGCTTTGGTGGCCCACACGCCGCCTACTTCGCCACCCGCGATGCATTCAAGCGCGACATGCCAGGCCGTCTGGTCGGCATGTCCATCGACCGTTTCGGCAAGCCGGCCCTGCGCCTGGCCATGCAAACCCGCGAGCAACACATCCGCCGCGAGAAGGCCACCAGTAACATCTGCACCGCGCAGGTACTGCTGGCTAACATCGCCAGCATGTACGCCGTGTATCACGGCCCGAAAGGCCTGACCCAGATCGCCCAGCGCACCCACCAGTTCACCGCGATCCTGGCCAAAGGCTTGCGTGCATTGGGTTACAGCGTTGAACAGGCATTCTTCTTTGACACCCTGACCCTGGCCACTGGCGGCAAAACCGCAGCCCTGCACGCTGCTGCGCGCAATGCCGGGATCAACCTGCGTGAAATCGACGGCGAGCGTCTGGGCCTGTCCCTCGACGAAACCACCGATCAAGCGGCCGTTGAAGCCCTGCTGGCAGTCTTCGCCGACGGCAAGGCTGTACCCGCCTTCGCTGACCTGGCGGCTGACGTGACCGCCCAACTGCCGCAAGGCCTGCTGCGCGAATCGGAAATCCTCAGCCACCCGGTGTTCAATCGCTACCACAGCGAAACCGAGCTGATGCGCTACCTGCGCAAGCTGGCCGACAAGGACCTGGCGCTGGACCGCAGCATGATTCCGCTGGGTTCCTGCACCATGAAGCTCAACGCCGCCAGCGAAATGATCCCGGTGACCTGGGCCGAATTCGGCAACCTGCACCCCTTCGCCCCGGCCGAGCAAAGCCAAGGCTACAGCCAACTGACCACTGAACTGGAAGCCATGCTCTGCGCGGCCACCGGTTACGACGGCATTTCCCTGCAGCCGAACGCCGGCTCGCAAGGTGAGTACGCCGGTCTGATGGCCATTCGTGCCTATCACCTGAGCCGTGGCGATGATCAGCGCGACATCTGCCTGATCCCACAATCGGCTCACGGCACCAATCCGGCCACCGCCAGCATGGTCGGTATGCGCGTGGTGGTGACCGCCTGCGACAGCAGCGGCAACGTGGATATCGCTGACCTCAAGGCCAAGGCCGAAGAGCACAAAGAACGCCTCGCCGCGATCATGATCACCTACCCGTCGACCCACGGCGTGTTTGAGGAAGGCATCCGCGAAATCTGCGCGATCATTCACGACAACGGCGGCCAGGTGTACATCGACGGTGCCAACATGAACGCCATGGTCGGCCTGTGCGCCCCGGGCAAGTTCGGCGGCGACGTGTCGCACCTGAACCTGCACAAAACCTTCTGCATCCCGCACGGCGGTGGCGGCCCAGGTGTCGGTCCGATTGGCGTGAAAGAGCACCTGATCCCCTTCCTGCCCGGCCATGGCCATATGGCCCGTAAAGAGGGTGCCGTCAGCGCCGCGCCGTTCGGCAGCGCCAGCATTCTGCCAATCACCTGGATGTACATCAGCATGATGGGCGGCGAAGGCCTCAAGCGCGCCTCGCAAATGGCCATTCTCAACGCTAACTACATCGCCCGCCGCCTGGAAGAGCACTACCCCGTGCTGTACTCGGGCAGCAACGGCCTGGTGGCGCACGAGTGCATTCTGGATATCCGCCCGATCAAGGACAGCAGCGGCATCAGCGTTGACGATGTGGCCAAGCGCCTGATCGACTTCGGCTTCCACGCGCCGACCATGTCCTTCCCGGTGGCTGGCACGCTGATGATCGAGCCGACCGAGAGCGAATCCAAGGAAGAACTGGACCGCTTCTGCGACGCCATGATCGCCATCCGCAACGAGATTCGTGCGGTGGAAGCGGGCCAGTTGGATGCCAACGACAACCCGCTGAAAAACGCTCCGCACACTGCCCTGGAACTGGTCGGCGAGTGGACCCACGCCTACAGCCGCGAGCAGGCCGTGTACCCGGTAGCCAGCCTGATCGAGGCCAAGTACTGGCCGCCGGTCGGCCGCGTGGACAACGTGTTCGGCGACCGCAACCTGGTCTGTGCCTGCCCGTCCATCGAGGCGTATCAGGACGCCTGATGCAGCAAAGCCGTCCCCCCGACTGCGGGCGGGACGGCTCACTGCATGGATTACCCCGCACCTGTCGACTCCCCCTCACGGGGCGGGTTAGTTGCACCCACAAGAACAAGATGCTGCCCCAGTTACCCCGTCACTGTTGTGTTTGAGTGCCGGTCTAAGCTGAACAGTTGAAGAGCCACAACGTGGAGCGAATCATGTCACTCAGCGTTTTTGACCTGTTCAAGATCGGCATTGGCCCCTCCAGCTCACATACCGTGGGCCCGATGCGTGCCGCTGTGCGCTTTGCCGAAGGTTTGCTCCGCGATGAGCTGCTAAGCAACACCACAAGCATCAAGGTTGAGCTGTATGGCTCACTCGGCGCCACAGGCAAGGGCCATGGCAGTGACAAAGCCGTGCTGCTCGGCCTGGAAGGCGAACAGCCGGACACGGTCGACACCCGCAACGTTGACGCGCGCCTGGCGGCGATTCGCAGCAAGGGCGAACTCAAGCTGCTCGGCGAAAAGCCCATCCATTTTGTCGAGAAGCAGCATCTGGCGATGATCCGCAAGCCGCTGCCCTTCCATCCCAACGGCATGATCTTTCGCGCCTTCGACGCCGCCGGCTTGCAGATCCGCTCACGCGAGTACTACTCGGTGGGGGGCGGCTTCGTGGTCGATGAACAAGCCGCCGGAACCGACCGGATTGTCGAAGACAGCACCGTGCTGCAATACCCCTTTACCACCGGCAAGCAGCTGCTGGCCCACTGCGCCGAACACAGCCTGAGCATCAGTCAGGTGATGCTGGCCAATGAAGCCGCCTGGCGACCGGAAGCCGAGACCCGCGCGCGTCTGCTGCAGATCTGGCAGGTGATGCAGGACTGCGTCAGCGCCGGCTGCCGCACCGAAGGCATCATGCCCGGCGGGCTCAAGGTCAAACGCCGCGCCGCCGACCTGCACCGGCAACTGTGCCAGCACCCGGAAGCCAGCCTGCGCGACGCATTGAGCGTGCTCGACTGGGTCAACCTCTACGCCCTGGCGGTAAACGAGGAAAACGCCAGCGGTGGCCGCGTGGTGACCGCTCCCACCAACGGCGCGGCCGGGATCGTGCCGGCGGTGCTGCATTACTACAGCCGCTTTATCCCCGGCGCCAACGACGACGGCGTGGTGCGTTTTCTGCTCACCGCCGCCGCCATCGGCATCCTTTACAAAGAGAACGCCTCGATCTCCGGCGCCGAAGTCGGCTGTCAGGGCGAAGTCGGCGTGGCCTGCTCAATGGCTGCGGGGGCCTTGTGTGAAGTGCTCGGCGGCAGCGTCAATCAGGTGGAGAACGCCGCCGAAATCGGCATGGAACACAACCTCGGCCTGACCTGCGATCCCATTGGCGGTCTGGTGCAAGTGCCGTGCATCGAACGCAACGCCATGGGTTCGGTAAAGGCCATCAACGCCGCACGCATGGCCCTGCGCGGCGACGGCCAGCACTTTGTCTCGCTGGATAAAGTGATCCGCACCATGCGCCAGACGGGTGCCGACATGAACAACAAGTACAAGGAAACCGCTCGCGGCGGTCTGGCCGTCAATATTGTCGAGTGTTAACGCCTCGACCCTGAATCTCTATCCGTCATACAGACACTTAGCTTTGGAGAACCGCATGACCACCGAACCCCTGGCGAAAACCCCGCTCCACGCCCTGCATCTCGAACTGGGCGCACGCATGGTGCCGTTCGCCGGCTACGACATGCCGGTGCAATACCCGCTGGGTGTGATGAAGGAGCACCTGCACACCCGCGACGCCGCCGGCCTGTTCGATGTGTCGCACATGGGGCAGATCGTCCTACGCGGCGCAGAGGCTGCCAAAGCCCTGGAAACCCTGGTGCCGGTGGACATCATCGACCTGCCCGTGGGTCTGCAACGCTACGCCATGTTCACCGATGAAAACGGTGGCATCCTTGATGACCTGATGGTCGCCAACCTGGGTAACGATACGCTGTTCCTCGTGGTCAACGCCGCCTGCAAGGACCAGGACCTGGCTCACCTGCAACAGCACATTGGCAGCCAGTGCGAAATCGAAAGCCTGTTCGAAACTCGCGCTCTGTTAGCGTTGCAAGGCCCGAAAGCCGTCGATGTACTGGCGCGCCTGGCCCCAGAAGTGGCGAAAATGACCTTTATGCAATTCGCCCCGGTGCGCCTGCTGGGTGTCGACTGCTACGTCAGCCGCTCCGGTTATACCGGTGAAGACGGCTTCGAAATCTCTGTGCCGAGCGAGCACACCGAAACCCTGGCGCGCAGCCTGCTGGCCGAAGCAGAAGTCGAAGCCATCGGCCTCGGCGCGCGCGACTCGCTGCGCCTGGAAGCGGGCCTGTGCCTGTACGGCCATGACATGAGCACCAGCACCACGCCGATCGAGGCCAGTCTGCTGTGGGCCATGTCCAAGCCACGCCGCGCCGACGGCGCACGCGCGGGTGGTTTCCCCGGTGCCGAGCGGATCTTCGCCCAGCAACAGCAAGGCGTGGCCAGCAAGCGCGTCGGCCTGCTGCCGCAGGAACGTGTACCGGTACGTGAAGGCGCGGAAATCGTCGATGCCGACGGCAATGTGATCGGTTCAGTGTGCAGTGGCGGCTTCGGCCCGACCCTGGCTGCTCCAGTGGCCATGGGCTATGTGCAGAGCAGCCATATCGCCGTGGATACCGAGGTATGGGCCATGGTACGTGGCAAGCGCGTAGCGATGAAAGTGGCGAAAACGCCGTTTGTACCGCAGCGCTACTACCGCGGCTGAAACAGCCTAAAAGCAGCCCGGCTTTCCCCGGGCTGCTGGTCTGCTACTCGCGCAGCTGCCCGACCATCGCGGCAGCCACGCTGAGCACATCCTTGCCCAGCTGCTTGGAACGCGCGCCGTTCCATCCCGTGCTCGGGTTAGGTCGATCGTCGTGATCCTTGAACGGCATCTCGATGGTAAATGCCAGACAATCGAACTCCAGCCCTACGGCATTGCAGGCCAGCGTGGTATTGGCCTGGCCGGGCTCATCCCGCGGGTAGCCAAAGGCCGTCTGGAACTCAGCCCCGCGCTGCACAAGCAACTGCTTGAACTGCTCTTCGAGCCGCTCCAGACGCGGGCTGTAGCCGGGGTTGCCCTCACAGCCCGCAGCGAAAACGTGAGGAATCTCCTCATCACCGTGGATATCCAGAAACAGATCCACACCCACCGCACGCATCTGCTGCAGGACGAAGTACACCTCGGGGCTGTCCGCCTCAGTGGCTGACTGCCACGCGCGGTTAAGGTCGCGACCGGCATAGTTGGTGCGCAGGTGGCCACGGTAGGCACCATCCGGATTCATGTTCGGCACCAGGTACAACTCAGCCTGCTCCAACAGCGCGTTCAGCTCGGCGTCATCCGCCTGCTGCAGGCGCTCGATCAACCCTTCCATAAACCATTCAGCCATGTGCTCGCCGGGGTGCTGCTGGGCAATCAACCAAATCTTGCGCGGTGCCTGTGGATTACGGCGGATGCGCAGCACCTCGATGGCGCGCCCTTCAATACTACGTCCCGTGGCAAACAGTTCAGCCCCGGCCAAACGCTGCGCATCGGCAATCAGCTGGTCATGCCGCGCCCGGCTGTAAGGCTCGAAGTAGGCAAACCAGACCTGCGCCTGTTGCGGCTCAATGTCGAAGTTCAGCGCGCCCGCGTCAAAGCGGCTGGGCACTCGAAACCAGGTACGCTGATCATAGGACGCCACCGCGTGGTAGCCGCTCCAGGCATTCTTGTACGACGACTGCCCGGCATTGCTCAGGCTGAAGCCGTAACGCTGGCCCGGCTGCACGCCCTCGACCTTGAAATGGAACCACTGAAAATGCGCGCTGTTGAGATCAGGACGAATCGCCAGCTGTACTTGCTGTGGGTTGCTGGCGTCGATGACCTCAATGTTGCCGCTGTCGAAATTGGAGCTGATCTGCATGGGTGCCTCGCAGGCCGGTGGTGGCAATTGGCTGCAAGAATCGCAGCTCTCCCCACGCAAGGAAACGCAGCAGGCGACAAACTGATATGAATTGCACACGGGCGCAACTTGCCGGCGCACGGGCAGTCTGCTGTTAACGACCGACTCAGGTACAGGAGAACACCGCACATGGCCCTTCGTTATCTACTCACAACACTGCTGTGCAGCGGCCTGTTGCTCGGCGGTTGCGCCAGCGCACCCACCCCTCAGCCGCCGGAAACCCAGACCGATAGCGGGCAGAACGATACCGCCGCGGCCCAGGCCGACCTGCGCCGCCAGGCCAATCGTGGCGACCTCGACAGCCAGTTCCAACTTGGCAGCCTGTACTTTGTCAGTCAGCCCAAAGACCTCAAGCAGGCAGAGCACTGGTGGAAACAGGCCGCCGACAAGGGTCACGCCATGGCGGCCGTAAGTCTGGCCTACCTGTACACCGGTCGCGACAATCGGCAGTTTCACAACCCGCAGCAGATGCTCAAATACCTGAACCAGTCGGCGGCCGGCGATAACCCGATGGCTCAGCACATCCTCGGCAACCTTTACCTGACGGGCGAGCAAGGCGTACCGAGTGATCCACTACAGGCCAGGGCCTTATTCAAGAGTGCCTGCCAGCAGAACTACGCGCCCAGTTGCGAGGCGCTGCGCAAGACACCCTGAGCGGCACTCAGGTTTCAACCGCCGAGTTATCGACCGGCTCCGCTGAGTCGCCAGCTGACGGCTGCTCTTTCGACGCGTCGTCCGGCTGCGCATCCTCGGCGGGCTTGCCCAGCCATTCATTGGTCGACTGCTGGACGCCATCCACCTGTTTGTTGAGTTGCTGCAGGGTCTCATCAACCGCTTCGCGGGCTACATCCTGCACCGCTTGTTCCGCCTTCTCGGCCAGCTTCTGCGCCGACTGCTCGGCAGCATCACAACCGACCAGGCCTGCCAGTACCAGCCCCAGGGCCGTCATTTGCAGCGCTTTGTTCATCACGGTCTCCATTACTCTGTGTTGCCAATTTGATGGGTGGCAGCCGACGGGCGGCCGCCACCGGTTTGCATTCAGATCTGCGGTTCAGCCGGGGCTTGGCCACGGGTTTTCCACAGCGACAGCAGCACACCACCCAACAGCAGACCCAGGGTCACGCTCAAGGAAATGACAGCCGGAATCTTGCCGATAATGCCAACCAGGAAGATCTTGCCGCCGATAAACACCAGCACCAGCGCCAGAGCGTACTTGAGGTAGGCAAAGCGGTGAATCATCGCTGCCAGGGCGAAATACAACGCACGCAGGCCCAGGATGGCGAAGATGTTCGAGGTGTAGACGATGAAGGGGTCCTGGGTGATGGCGAAGATCGCCGGCACGCTGTCAACCGCGAACACCAGGTCGGCCAGCTCGATCAGGATCAGCGCCAGGAACAGCGGCGTCACCCACAGCTTGAGCTTGCCGCTGGCATCCGGCTGCCGTACGAAGAAGCGTTGATCGTGCAGACGGTCGGTCACCGGCAGGTGGTTGCGCAGCCAGTTGACGAAGCGATTATTCGAGAGATCGGGCTCGTCGTCGACCTTGGAGAACAGCATCTTCACGCCGGTCAGCAGCAGGAAGGCGCCGAACACGTAGAGAATCCAGTCGAACTCGCTGATCAAAGCGGCACCCAGGCCGATCATGATGGCGCGCAGGACGATCACGCCCAGAATACCCCAGAACAGCACGCGGTGCTGATAGCGGCGGGGGATGGCCAGGAAGCTGAAGATCAGGGCAATCACGAAAACGTTGTCCATGGACAACGATTTCTCGATCAGGAAGCCGGTGAGGTAATCCATGCTGGCATCGCCGCCTTTCTGGAAGAACACCCAGACGGAGAACAGCAGACCCATGGAGATATAGCCAGCGGAAAGCATCAAGCTTTCCTTGACGCCGATTTCGCGTTCATCGCGGTGCAGAACCCCCAGATCGAAGGCCAGCAGGGTGATTACTACAGCGAGGAACGAGAGCCACAGCCAGGTGGCGGTGCCGAGGAAGTCGGCGAAAAGAAACGTTTCTAGGGCAGTCATGAGCCCCTCCTCTAAGTGTCGAAGTTGTACAAACTGCAACTCCGACATGGCAGCGGTTAGCTGTCAGAGGGGCCCGGCGTTGCGGAGGGAAATATAGAGAGGCGCATGGATTTCCTCAATCGCACAGAGGTTGCAAGGTATTTCACAACAACGGCCGGCGTGTTACGCAACCACACTGGCAGGCATGACGCCGCATGTCGCATGCCATATTGGGGCGCCCACAACCGACTATCTGGATGTAATCTCCCCAAAGCCCCAACACCCGGAATTATTCCGTGCACCCGCTCGCCACTGAATACCTCACAGCCTAACCGGCATTTAGGGCCGTTGTGCACACAGCCCCTAATAATGGGCAATCTTTCGAATAACTGCAGCATCACGCTGTAAACCTGGCGTCAATTTTAATTTAGAAAAATACTTAAAAATCAAGCAGATATAGGATTAGTAGAAATGCAGCATTGAATAAATCCGCCACCCTACAGCAACAACCCTGCGGCGTTATGCCCCGCTGCCCTCATCCCAGCGGGCTGGACATTTAACTCGGCATCGCCATAATTACCCGGCGCGCTACAAGCAGCCCTTTAAATAACGCATTAAAGAGTTCACATACGGCGTTAATAGCCCCTGAGACTATTCACCCGCTTCAATAAGCGCGCAGGTTAAACCTTATTGGCCGCTTCAAATGCTCAGGCAAACACCTGACATTCAGCCAACACTTCTGCTTCAAGACCATGGGTAACTACGTGACGAAAGACGAACTGCGCGCTGAACTCGAGCGCCAGGCGCAGCGTTACAAGGATGTTTACGGCGGGGAAGTCATCACCTACGCCGCTCAACCGGACCCCGAGCGCAAGCCATGGCGCAAGAAGGCCAACCTTCTTGACCAAGCGTTTGAAAAAGAACTGGAAAAAATCGAAAAAGAACTGTGCAGCAAAGCCGACGAGGCCGCCAGCTGACGCAAGGTCCGCAGGCCATCCCCGTAAGGGGATGGCCTGGTATTCAACGCCCTTTGCCGCCCATCAACGAGCCCAACAGGCCACGTACCAACTGCCGACCAATCTGGTTGGCGGCTTGGCGCATGGCGGTTTTCATCACCTGACTGGCCAAGCCACCCAGCAGCTCGCCCGCTGCACTGCCCAGGCTGTTGCCCTCGGTTTTTTTGCTGGCGGCGCCGGGTTCGGCCTCTGCTGCATGCTGCTCGGCAGCCTGCTCGGCGCGTGCCATCAACAATTCATAGGCCGACTCACGGTCGATCGGTCGGTCATAGCGCCCAAGCAGCGGCGATTGACGAATCAACGCGGCACGCTCGCTTTCACTCAGCGGCCCAATCCGCGATTGCGGCGGCGCCACCGCAACTCGCTGCACCATGGCAGGGGTACCCTTGATTTCCAGCGTACCGACCAGCGCTTCACCAATGCCCAGTTCGGTCAGCACCGCCAGGGTGTCGATACTTGGATTGGGGCGGAAACCGTCCGCCACCGCACGCAACGATTTCTGCTCTTTCGCGGTAAAAGCGCGCAGACCATGCTGAATACGCAACCCCAACTGAGCCAACACGGCATCTGGCAGATCGCCCGGCGACTGAGTGACGAAGTAGACACCCACACCCTTCGAGCGGATCAAGCGCACCACTTGCTCCAGGCGCTCCTGCAAGGCCTTGGGTGTGTCGGCAAACAGCAGGTGCGCCTCATCGAAGAACAGCACCAGCAGTGGCTTATCGGCATCGCCACGCTCCGGCAGCTGCTCGAACAGTTCCGCCAGAAGCCAAAGCAGGAAGGTCGCATAGACCTTCGGTGCCTCATGCACCAAGCGGCTGGCATCCAGCAGGTGAATGCGCCCGCGACCGTCTCGGTCAGGGTGCAGAATGTCTTCCAACTGCAGCGCAGGCTCGCCAAACAACGCCTCGGCGCCTTGCTGCTCCAGCCCGGCCAGCTTGCGCAGCAGGGCCTGTGAGGAGGTCGCGGTAAACAGCGCACTGTCTTCACCAAGCACTTCAGGGTGATTTTTCAGGTGCGCGAGCAACGCCTTGAGGTCTTTCAGATCAAGCAGCAGCAAGCCCTCGCGGTCCGCCACTTTGAACGCCGCATAAAGGGCCGCCTGCTGGCTGTCGGTCAACTCCAGCAGCGCGCCCAGCAGCAGCGGGCCCATCTCGCTGAGCGTGGTGCGCAGCGGGTGGCCGCTCTTGCCTTGCACATCCCACAGGGTTACCGGATAAGCACTCGGCCGATGATTGAGCCAGGGCATGCTGGCGATCCGCTCGGCCACCTTACCTTGAGGTGTACCGGCCGCCCCCAGGCCACAGAGATCGCCTTTGACATCGGCGGCAAACACCGCCACGCCAGCATCGCTGAAGGTTTCGATCAAGCGCTGCAACGTCACGGTTTTACCGGTGCCCGTGGCACCGGCAATCAGCCCGTGACGATTCGCCAGACGCAGGGCCTGGCCGACCGACAGGCCCTGCGGATCTCCGCCAATAATGAACTCAGCGCCTTCTGCCATCTTGTTATCTCCGAAGTTAAAGCTTTACTTCAATCAAGCCGACAAAGTGAGCACGCGCGCTCAGCAGCCATGCATTGCCCGCATCAGCACAAGACTGATGCCAGACCTTAACGGACGCAAGAAGCCATGACCAACAACCTGAAATTCAGCCACAAGATCCTATTGGCAGCCTCACTGGTAGTCATCGCTGCATTCTCGTTATTCACCCTCTACAACGACTACCTGCAGCGCAATGCCATCCGAGAGGATCTGGAAAGTTACCTGAAAGAGATGGGCAATGTGACGGCAAGCAACATTGCCAACTGGTTGTCCGGTCGCATCCTGTTAGTGGAAAACGTTGCCCAATCGGTAGCCAATGACTCCTCGAAAGAGGGCCTGGTTAGCCTGCTGGAACAGAAAGTGCTGGCCTCCACATTTGCCTTTACCTACCTGGGCAGCGCCGATGGTAGTTTCACCATGCGCCCCAATGAAGAAATGCCGGCCGACTACGACCCTCGCCAACGCCCCTGGTACAAAGACGCTATGGCTGCCGGTGGCAGCACCTTGACCGAACCCTATATCGATGCAGCCACGGGCGAGCTGATCATCACCATCGCCACTCCGGCCAAGTCAGCGGGCGTGGTGGGTGGCGACCTGAGCCTCAACACCTTGGTCGAAATCATCAACTCGCTGGACTTTGCCGGCATGGGGTATGCCTTTCTGATCAGCGCTGACGGCAAGATTCTGGTGCACCCGGATAAAGCTTTGGTAATGAAGAACCTCAGCGATATCTATCCCCAAAACACGCCGACCATCAGCGGCGACGTCAATGAGGCTGAACTCGACGGCGAAGGCAGAATTCTGACGTTCGCCCCGGTAAAAGGACTGCCGTCCGTGAACTGGCATGTGGGGCTGTCGATCGATCAGGGCAAGGCTTATGCAATGCTCAGCGAATTTCGGGCCTCCGCCATCATTGCAACCCTTATTGCGGTAGTTCTCATCATGTTGCTGCTCAGCATGTTGATCAGCGTCCTGATGCAGCCACTGAATGTGATGGGTAAAGCCATGGAGGACATAGCACAGGGAGAGGGCGATCTGACCAAACGCCTAAGCATTCAATCGCAAGACGAATTCGGCCGCCTGGCCAGCGCATTCAACCAGTTTGTGGAACGTATCCACAGTTCGATTCGCGAGGTGTCCTCAGCAACCAGCCAGGTCAACGAAGTGGCCAAACTGGTGGTAGGAGCCTCCAACTCATCGATGATCAACTCAGATGAACAGGCCAGCCGGACCAACAGCGTTGCAGCCGCCATCAATGAGCTGGGCGCAGCGGCTCAGGAAATTGCGCGTAATGCCGCTGATGCCTCTAATCAGGCATCTGACGCCCGCCAGCTTGCCGAGGACGGCCGCCAGGTAGTGGAAAAAACCATTCAGGCAATGAACGAGCTGTCCGGCAAGATCAGCGCCTCCTGCGGCAATATCGAAACACTCAACAGCAAGACAGTAAACATCGGGCAGATTCTCGAAGTGATCAAGAGTATCTCCCAACAAACCAACCTGCTGGCCCTAAACGCGGCCATTGAGGCTGCCCGCGCCGGCGAGGCAGGCAGGGGCTTCGCGGTGGTCGCCGACGAGGTACGCAACCTCGCGCACCGCACCCAAGAATCAGCACAGGAAATCGAGAAGATGATCGAAGAGCTGCAAGTAGGCTCACGCGAGTCGGTCATCACCATGACCGAGAGCCAGCGCTACAGCGAAGAAAGCGTCGAAATCGCCAATCAGGCCGGTTCGCGCTTGAGTAGCGTCACGGAGCGGATTGGTGAGATCGATGGCATGAACCAATCTGTAGCGACCGCCACTGAAGAGCAGACTTCAGTCATCGAAGCGCTGAACATGGACATTACTGAAATTAACACCCTCAACCAGGAGGGCGTGGAAAACCTTAACGCCACCCTGCGCGCTTGCGGTGACTTGGAACAACAGGCCCAGCGGCTCAAGCATCTGGTCGACAGCTTCCGTATTTGACCCTTCGGGCAAAACTGACGGGGCGCCAATCCAGCGCCCCGTAGTTATTCTTGTTGATCGGTTTCCTCAGATGGTTGCTGCAGCTTGCGCCACAACTCGGCAGCATCGACAAACTCTGCACCATCTTCCGCGCTCAGCGCCCGCGGGTCGTAACGCTGAGTACACCCCTCCCCCAGAATCGGCGGTGCAACAGCAATAGCTCTTTCGAGTGGATCACTCATGGCTCTCGCGCCTCAGCTAATCAACACACGCCCCTCGTCATGCTGGGCAAATTCCTTCACGGCACGCAATACACCGCTCCGGCTAACCTGACCGATCAGCCGCCCGCCCTCAACTACAGGAAGACGCCGCCGGCCACGCAGGAAACGCTCGGAAATCTCGATGATATCGGCCTCGGGCGAAATCACCTCGACATCCGTGGTCATGTACGAACTGACATCACCACCAGCCGACTCGTAATAAGCGCCGGTTAAAATGCTGCGCAGACAGTCCCCTTCCGACAACAGCCCCACCAGATGACCCTGGCCGTCGACTATCGGAGCACCGGAAATACGGTGCTCCGATAAACGATTGATGGCGGACGAAAAGTCATCAGATTACGGGTCATGTAGTCACGCACTTTGATTGACTTGAGCATCAGCACATCCTCTTGGCGTGCCCTGAACCGCGGTGAGCACTCAGTCGAACACCACTGTCTTGTTGTCGTGCACCAGCACTCGATCCTCCAAGTGATAGCGTAGACCACGGGACAGCACCATCTTCTCCACATCCTTACCCAGGCGCACCATCTCTTCGATGCTGTCACGGTGGCTGACGCGTACCACGTCTTGCTCGATGATCGGTCCGGCGTCCAGTTCTTCAGTAACGTAGTGCGAGGTCGCACCAATCAGTTTGACCCCACGTAGCGAGGCTTGGTGATAGGGCTTGGCCCCGACGAAAGAGGGTAAAAAGCTGTGATGGATGTTGATCACACGCTGGGAGAACTCCGCGCACAACTGCGCCGGAAGTATCTGCATGTAACGAGCGAGAACGATCACATCGGCATTGTGCACGTTGATCAGACGCTCAACTTCATCAAACGCTGGCTGCTTGTCCTGCGGATTGACTGGTACATGGAAATACGGGATGTCGTGCCATTCGACCATGCTCCGTAAATCATCATGGTTGGAGATCACGCAGGGGATATCGCAATCGAGCTCATCGCTGTGCCAGCGGTGCAGCAGATCGGCCAGGCAGTGTGACTCGCGACTGGCCATCAGCACCACGCGTTTCTTCTGCGCGGAGTCGGTCACACGCCACTCCATGGAGAACTCGCGAGCAATCGGCGCAAAGGCCTGGCGAAACCCATCCAGATCAAAAGGCAAAGAATCGGCGCGAATCTCGTGGCGCATAAAGAACCAGCCACTCTGATTATCCGAATGGTGGCTCGCTTCAGTAATCCAGCCGTTATAAGTGGCCAGAAAATTACTGACCTTAGCCACAATCCCAACCCGATCCGGACAGGCAATGACCAATCGAAAAGTACGCATCAGCGGCTCCAGCACGCAAATAAAGTCGCACATTCTAGTCACTGCGCAGAAAAACTGCAGTACCCGCCAGGGCCGTGCTAGCGCCACTCACGGTTCAGCATATGTAAAGAACTGCAACTAAGCGCCAGCGCGGAACTAATCCGAATGACCGCAAATAATCAGCAATCTAGAATTAGTCCACGCGTGTACGCACAACTTAACAATACAATTCATGAAAAATACCGATAAAGCGGTTTACTTGTGAAAAGTGCCTGACTACTATTGCTATCACTTAATCGCCAACCCCGAATACAGGTACCCCAACATGTCGTTGATCAACGAATACCGCGCCACAGAAGAAGCCATCAAAGAACTGCAAGACCGCCTGAAAAATCTGTCGCAAGACGACAAGCTGAAAAAAGAATTGGAATTCGAAGGCAAACTGCGCGCACTGATGGGCGAATACCAGAAGTCGCTGCGTGACATCATTGCCATGCTTGACCCAGAAGCCAAAGGCAGCAAAATCACCCGCGCCGCCAAAACAACTGGCACCAAACGCGCCCGCAAAGTTAAACAGTACAAAAACCCGAACACCGGTGAAGTTATCGAAACCAAAGGCGGCAACCACAAAACGCTGAAAGAGTGGAAAGCCAAGTGGGGCGGTGATGTCGTTGAAGGCTGGGCAACCCTGCTGGGCTAAGCTGCACACGCTGACCCTGCTGCACCTAAAAACGCCAGCCCTGCTGGCGTTTTTAATGGGCGGTCATCCATGGCAGCCACTCCACGCGCGCCGCTAGATGGCCGCCGTCATTTTTCCAGGTGCACTTCACTGCAATAGCAGACTATTACCCGTACATATCAGAGGGCATATTGCTGACGCAGGCGCTCAGCATATTCACGCCACTCTTGCAAAACTGCATGCTGCGCAGCATCGACTCCGGCCAATACCTCAGCCAGCGCCTGCTCAAATTGTTCAAGCGTATTCGGTGCGCCATATTGCGGACGACTCAGGCGCTGTTGGCAAAATGTTCGCCAACGTTGCTGCTCATCCGCACTCAAGGTCGTGGAAAAGTTACGCGCACGGTAACGAAACAGCAACTCAGGCAAACGTCCATCATCAAATGGCCAAGCGGCATCAGCCAGACGCTGTGGATCCACACGCCGCACCTGTTCGCACAAACGCCGATCGCGGTCGCCAATAAACCCATCGTACAACTGCTGCTCCGGATCTTCGTTCGGCGTGAATTGTTCTTCGCCATATACCTGCACCAGTTTGTCCCGCCAAACAGCTGCATTAATCTGTAATTGCTTGGCCTGTGCCTGACATGCCGAAAGATCCAGTTGCAAGCGCTGGATATCCTGCGCACGCAGTACATTCATGGGAGCCACAACCGGGCAACGATTGATATGCAGCAACTTCAGCGGCACGGGTAACTCACCCTCAGCCAGCTGCTCGCGGCGCGTATAAAGACGCGTACGCAATGTTTCGGCGGACTCATTGAGCAGCGGCGCGCAGTCGGCCTGCAGATCGCAGACAATCAACGCATTGCGGTTACGCGGATGCCAAGCCAACGGCAAGACCACCGCCAGGAAATGCCGCGCTCCAGCATAGCGCCCGGAGATATGCACCAATGGCTGCAGCAGGCGTATTTGATCCTGCACGCGCTGCTTACTGCGCAGCTGATACAGGTAGTCATAGAGTTTACGCTGTTTGCTGCGCAGCAGGCGCGCCAGGGCAATGGTCGCACGTACGTCGGATAACGCGTCGTGGGCCTGACCGTGCTCGATGCCGTTGGCAGTGGTCAGGCGCTCCAGTTTGAGCGTCACCCGGCCCTCTTCTTCTGGCCAGGTGATGCCTTCAGGGCGCAATGCATAAGCTGTTCGCACCAGATCGATCAGGTCCCAACGGCTATTACCCCCCTGCCACTCACGGGCATAGGGGTCGAAGAAATTGCGGTACAGGCTGTAGCGGGTCACTTCATCATCAAAACGCAAGCTGTTGTAGCCCACCCCGCAGGTACCAGGCTGCGAAAGCTCGACATGCACACGCCCCATAAATTCGGCTTCATCCAGGCCATGCAGCGCCAGCTTGCTCGGGGTAATCCCGGTCACCAGGCAGGCTGCCGGATGCGGCAGGATGTCGTCGCTGGGCTGGCAGTAGATGTTCAGCGGCTCGGCAATTTCATTGAGGTCTTCATCGGTACGAATCCCCGCTACCTGCAGCGGCCGGTCGCGCCGCGGGTCAATACCGGTGGTTTCGTAGTCGTACCAAAAGAGGCTGGAAGTCACTGTCATGTCCTGATGCTGAGGCGCGAGCAGTCTAGCACCCCACCGCCATCACGCAGACAAGCACAGAACCTTGCACCAGCGCACGCCCCGCTTGGGGTCTGCGCCTTGTA
This sequence comes from Pseudomonas sp. SL4(2022), assembly GCF_026625725.1. NCBI lineage: Bacteria > Pseudomonadati > Pseudomonadota > Gammaproteobacteria > Pseudomonadales > Pseudomonadaceae > Pseudomonas > Pseudomonas sp. SL4(2022). Next base: position 2,739,328 of record NZ_CP113060.1, on the reverse strand, counting down.
GGGCGCCCTGGCGACGACTAAAGTGGGAAACTCAATTAACCACTCTGCACAAGGACGCCCCATGAGTGAGATCAACCCCAGCAATCCCTACGCTGCTCCTGCCAGCGCACTGCAGGAAGCGCCACGCGACAGCCAGGTGCCGAGCATCGAAGAAGCCCTGAGCCGTGGCTATGACTTCACCATCAGCGACTTGCTCAGCGAAGCCTGGCAACGGGTAAAAGGCACCAAAGGCATCATCATCGGTGGTTTCCTGGTTTTTTACGTTGTACTTCTAGCGGCGTCATTTCTGATTGGCGGCTTCTTCGGCATCCTGGGCCTGGTCAGTGACAGTCCGATGCTGGCCGTCGTGGTCGAAATGGTCGTCGGGATCTTCGCCTCAGCACTGGCCTACCCCTTCATGGCCGGGATAAACATGATTGGCATCCGTCGCGCTGCCGACCAACCGATCAGCTTCAACGATATTTTCAGTCACTTCGGCCGCACCATACCGCTGGTAATCACCGCCATTGTCAGCATGCTGCTGATCTACCTCGGCATGATTCTGCTGATCATTCCCGGTCTGTATCTGGCCATCGCCTATATGCTGGCCATTCCTCTGGTGGTCGAGCGCGGTCTGAGCCCCTGGCAAGCCCTGGAAGTCTCACGCAAGGCAATTACCCAGCACTGGTTCAAGGTCTTCGGCCTGTTCCTGTTGCTCGGTCTGATCACCGGTATCAGTGCCATCCCGCTGGGTATCGGCCTGGTCTGGACCATCCCGCTGTTCACCATCGCCATCGGTGTGCTCTACCGCACCATCTTCGGGGTACTGCCGGCACCGCAATAAATAACTCTCTTTGCACCGGCTCAAACGTTTGAGCCGGTTGCTTCCCCGCCTGCTGCTGGCTAGCATCGGGCTTTCCTCGACGCAGTCTGCCGATGTCGCCCACGCCAACCTCTGTTTCAGTCGCCGCCCGCCCGCTGCTGGATACCCGCTATAAGGTGGAAACGCCGGAAGGCATCGACCTGATCCTGCGTCCAGCCGGTGTAGTGCCGCGCGCGCTGGCTTTCAGCATCGACCTGCTGATTCGCGGTGCGCTGCTCGGCGCATTGTTTGCCGTGCTGGCGTTGCTCGGCCAATTCGGTATGGGCCTGGGCACCATCCTGCTGTTTTTGGTGACCTGGTGGTACATGGTGCTGTTTGAAGTGCTCAACCAGGGCCGCTCGCCCGGCAAACAGATGATGGGCTTGCGGGTGATTCATGATGACGGCACGCCGATTGGCTGGGCCGCCTCGCTCACGCGCAACCTGCTGCGTTTCGTCGACATCCTGCCGTTTGGCTACACCCTGGGCATTCTCAGCTGCCTGAATCACCCAGCGTTCAAACGCCTCGGCGATATCGCCGCCGGCACCTTGGTGGTGTACCGCGATAACGCCCCAGCAGCACCCGAGCTGCCGCAAGCCGAGCCTATTCGTGCACCGTTTAGCATGAGCCTGAGTGAGCAACGCGCCCTGCTCAGCTTTGCCGAGCGAGCGCAGAGTCTATCCAGTGCACGGCGTCAGGAGCTGGCAAGCATTCTTGCCGAGCCCTTGCAGGTACCTGCTGAGCAGGCCGAACAGCAGATCCACGGGATTGCCCGTGGCTTGTTGGGGCCGACATGAAACAGAGCCTGTTTGAACACCAGCACCAGGCCGAGTGGCACGCCTTCAATGCGCAGCTCGAAGCCCTTGAGCGCGGCAAGGCCGATAGCCAGCAATGCAAGGCCTTTGCCGCCAACTACCGCAGCCTGTGCCAGCACCTGGCCCTGGCCCAGAGCCGGGGCTATAGCAGCCACCTGATCGAGAAACTGCAGCTGCTGGCCATGCGTGGCCATCAGCAGTTCTATCGCCATCGCAGCCCACTGGGGGCGCAACTGCTCGGGTTTATCCTGGCTGGATTTCCACGCCTGGTGCGTGCCGAGTGGCGTTTTGTCGTGGCCGCCAGCCTGCTGTTCTTCGGCAGCCTGCTGTTGATGGGCACGCTGGTGTATCACTTCCCTGACCTGGTCTACGGGGTGATGGCGCCTGACCAGGTCGGCGAGATGGAAAAGATGTATGACCCCGACGCCAGGCGCATCGGCCGCTTCAGCGAACGCGACTCCGGTGATGACTGGATGATGTTCGGCTACTACATCATGAACAACATCGGCATCGCCTTTCAGACCTTTGCCAGCGGCTTGCTGTTTGGCCTGGGCAGCCTGTTCTTCCTGCTGTTCAACGGCCTGATGATTGGCGCTGTGGCCGGCCATCTAACGCAGATCGGCTACGGTGAAACCTTCTGGTCATTCGTCATCGGCCACGGTTCTTTCGAACTCACGGCCATTGCCCTGGCCGGCGCGGCCGGCCTGAAGCTCGGCTGGGCGCTGCTGGTTCCCGGCCGCCTGCCACGCGGCGAGGCGCTGCGGGTCGCGGCCGGCAGCAGCGTACGGCTGGTCGGTGGGGTGATCGTATTTCTGCTGCTGGCGGCGTTTATCGAGGCCTACTGGTCATCCATGGACCTGGCCAGCCCCGCGATCAAATATGCAGTCGGCGCTGGTCTTTGGCTGCTGGTGCTGGCTTATCTCCTCCTGGCTGGCCGAGGTGCACATGCGCCTGACTGATGCCAGCGTCGCCATCCGCCCCCGTAGCGCCTGGGAAGCCGTCGACCTCGGCGTGTTGCTGGCCAAACAGCATGCTGGCCTGTTGATGCTCAGTTGGGCCTTGGTCACCGTGCCGATTTTCGCCCTGCTGTGCCTGCTGCTGTGGGATTACCCCAGCATCGCCGTACTGATTTTCTGGTGGCTGAAACCGGCTTACGAACGCCTTCCACTGTATATCCTCTCGCATGCCCTGTTCGGCGCTACGCCGAGCCTCAAGCAGGCGCTAAAAGCCTTGCCCGGCCTGCTCAAACCGCAACTGCTGGCCAGCCTGACCTGGCGTCGGCTAAGCCCCACACGCAGCTTCGACCTGCCGGTGATGCAGCTGGAAGGCCTGTCCGGAAAGCCGCGCAGCCAGCGTCTGATCGTCCTCGGCCAGCGTGATGCCGGTGGTGCCAGCTGGCTCACCATCGTCGGCATGCACCTGGAAATGGCGCTGTGGTTTGGCATCATCAGCTTCGTCTACATGCTGCTGCCGGCGCAGATGGAGCTGGACTGGACCTGGGACAGCCTGATCAATGCGGCCTCAGGCGAGTGGCTGTGGCTCGAGCATCTGTCCAACCTGACCTACGTTCTGCTGCTGATCCTCTGGGAACCGATCTACGTCGCCTGCGGCTTCACCCTCTACCTGAATCGCCGTACCGCTCTGGAAGCCTGGGACATCGAACTGGTCTTCCGCCAGCTGCGCCAGCGCCTGACGGGCATGGCTTATGCCCTGCTGCTAGGCTGCGGCCTGCTGCTGATGCAGCTGCCAAACAGCGCCATGGCCTCCGATACCGCAACCGCAAGCAGCTGCCCGCTGCCGGTTGAAGACCCCATGGGGCCAGAAGCCGACCGCCTGCTCAAGCAACCGCTGACCAGCGCCGAAGCCCAAAAAAGCATCGGCCAGCTGCTCGATCAGCCGCCCTTCGAGCACCGTGAAACCGTCACCCGTTGGCGCCTCGGCGAAGAGCCCAAGGAGCCGAGCGAAGAAGACGCCAAGGCCCTGATCGAACTGCTGGAAAAGTTCTTCAAACTTACCGAATTCTGGAAAAGCGTCGATGCTGTGGCGCTGTTCTTCGAGGTGCTGCTGTGGGCGGCACTGTTCAGCCTGATCGCCTGGTTGCTGTGGCGCTACCGCGACTGGCTAAGCGCCTTTGCCGGTCGCCTGCGTTTGCCGCAAGCCCGCACCTATCAGCCACCTGAGCAGCTGTTTGGCCTGGAAGTGGCGCCACAAAGCCTGCCCGCGGATATCCCCGGTGAAGTGGAACGACTCTGGGATGAACAGCCACGCGCCGCACTCGGCCTGCTTTACCGCGCCCTGCTCAGCCGCATGTTGCACGAACAGCGCCTGCCGCTGAAAAGCTCGCACACCGAAGCCGAAGTGCTGCAACTGGTGCAGGCGCTGCAACAAAAAGACCTCAGCCACTTCAGCCAGGCCCTGACCCGCCACTGGCAGAACCTCGCCTACGGCCATCGACTACCGCCCGCGGCACTCAAACAGGGCCTGTGCAATGCCTGGCGACGCCTGTTCGAACAAGGGGCGCAGGCATGAACCGGCGCATTCAGTTTCTCCTCGGTGCCGGACTATTGCTGGTGATCGGTCTGCTCGGCATCTACCTGCTGGGTAAACTCACGCCCTATGAGGAAACCCTCGAACACGGCCCCTCACCCGAGGCCCAAGCCAACCCGTACCTCGCCGCCGAGCACTTTCTGCGTAAACAGGGCCTGCAGGTACAACGCGCCGATGGCCTGGAGGTCATGCAGAACCTGCCGAGCGCCGGCCAGACCCTATTGCTGCTCGGCGACCGCAACCGCATGACGCCCAAGCAGGCCGAACGCCTGCTGGCCTGGACGGCCAAAGGCGGCCACCTGCTGTTTGTCGCCGAGCGGCTGTGGGATGAAGAAGAAGGCAAAAGCGGCGACCTGCTGCTCGACAGCCTGGGCATCCAGCAATACGAAAGTGAAGAGCTTGACGAGGACGCCAGCGAAGCAGCGGAAGAAGACGCCTCAGCAGAGAACACGACTGACGCTGAGCCACAAGCCGAACCGGAGGCTGCGGCAGATGCAACCACTGAGTCAGACAATGCCTACCCGGAGCTGACCCAGCTGTATCTGGAAAACGAAGAGGCGCCGGCCTACTTCAACTTCGACACCGACTTTCACCTCTACGACTCCGAGAACCGCGCCCACGCCTGGGCCAACAGCGACGCAGCCACCCATCTGTTGCAGCTCTACCATGGTGACGGCCTGATCAGCGTGGTCAGCGACAGCTGGATCTGGCAGAACCAGAGCATCGGCGAATACGACAACGCCTGGTTGCTCTGGTACATGACCCAGGACAGCCAGGTTACCCTGCTCTACCGCGCCGACCGCGACGACCTGTTCAGCCTGCTGCTCGAACACTTCCCGCAGGCATTGGCTGCACTCACGCTGTTGCTGGCATTCGGCCTATGGCATCTGGGCATGCGCCAAGGCCCGCTGCTGTTGCCCGCCAGTCGCAATCGCCGCCAGCTGCAGGAACACCTGCGTGGTAGCGCTGACTTCCTCCTGCGCCACAACGGTCAGCACAGCCTGCTACAAGGCTTGCAACAAGACATCCAGCGCCGCGCGCGGCATCGTCACCCCGGTTTCGAACGCCTCGCGGTGGCCGAGCAGTGGCAGGTGCTGAGCCGCCTGACCCGCCAGCCTTCCAGCGTTATCAGCCAAGCCATGCGGCCGTTGCCCAAGCAGCGCCTGGCCGCCGCCGACTTCACCCGCCAGGTCGCCAACCTGCAAACCCTCAGGAATGCCCTATGACGAGCGAACACACCCCCGAACAGCCAGACAGCGACATCGAGTCAGCCCCTGTCGCCGCTGAAACCGTCGAAGCTGCGGCCACCGAAACGCCTGTACCGACCCCAGCACCAGCTGCCCCGGCAGCTGCAGCAGCCAACCCGAATGCGCAGCGCCAGCGCGCCAGCCAGTTGGCTCAGGCACTGCGTGGTGAACTGCAGAAAGCCCTGATCGGCCAGACGGCGGTGATCGACGATGTACTCAGCGCCCTGATCGCCGGCGGCCATGTGCTGGTCGAAGGCGTTCCTGGCCTCGGCAAGACCCTGTTGGTGCGCGCCCTGGCGCGCTGCTTTGGCGGCGAGTTTGCGCGCATCCAGTTCACCCCGGACCTGATGCCCAGCGACGTCACTGGCCACGCCGTGTACGACCTGCAAAGTGAGCAGTTCAAGCTGCGCAAGGGCCCGGTGTTCACCAACCTGCTGCTGGCGGATGAAATCAACCGCGCCCCGGCCAAGACCCAGGCGGCGCTGCTGGAAGTCATGCAGGAACGTCAGGTGACCCTGGAAGGCCGCGCGCTGAATGTGCCGCTGCCGTTTATGGTGCTGGCCACGCAGAACCCGATCGAGCAGGAAGGTACCTACCCGCTGCCGGAAGCCGAGCTCGACCGTTTTATGCTCAAGCTGCGCATGGATTATCCCGAGCAGAGTGAAGAGCTGAACATGGTTCGCCAGGTGGCGCGCTCGAGCAAAGCCGACATGCTCGAAGTCACCCCGCTGCGCACCCTGCTGCAGGCCCGCGATGTACTCGCACTGCAGAAAATTGCCAGTGACCTGCCGATTGATGAACAGGTGCTCGACTACGCCGTACGTATCGCCCGCGCCACCCGCACCTGGCCGGGCCTGGCCATCGGCGCTGGGCCGCGCGCCTCGATTGCCCTGGTGCGCTGCGGCCGCGCCCGTGCGCTGCTGCGCGGCGGTGATTTCGTGCTGCCGGATGACATCAAGGGTTGCGCCCTGGCTGTACTGCGTCACCGCGTGCGATTGTCGCCGGAGTTGGATATCGAAGGCCTGTCGGTGGATCAGGTGCTGCAACAGCTGCTCGACCAGGTTCCGGCACCGCGCCTATGACCCGTACTTGGCAAAAGCCCGCATTGAGAGGCGCCTCCGCATGAAGCCCGCGCGCACGCTGCTGGCGCTGCTCGCCGGTCTGTTCCTTCTCGGCATTGCCCTGGGTATCTGCAGCGCCCTGGGCGTTGCCGTGCCGCGCAGCTTCACCCCGATTTACTGGGGCCTGCTGCTGGTCCTGCTCGGCCTGACGCTGATCGACGCCCTGCTGCTGCGCCAAGTGCCCTCGCCGCGCATCGAGCGCCAGCTACCCGGCAACCTGCCGCTGGGGCGCTGGAGCGAAGTGCGGCTGGATCTGCACCACCGCTACCCCCGTGCGCTACAAGTGGAGGTGTTCGACCATCTGTCCGGCGAGATGGCCTTCGAGCACCTGCCACTCAAGGTCGATCTGCACCCCGGTGAGCAGACGCAGGTCAGCTACCGCGTGCGCCCGCTACTGCGCGGGCATTTCCATTTCCCGCAGTGCGAAGTCAGCCTGCCCAGCCCCATGGGCCTGTGGCACGCCCGCCGTTACCTGCCAGTGGCCGGTGAAACCCGCGTCTACCCGGATTTCGCCCGGCTGTACGGCGCGCAACTGATGGCGGTGGATGACTGGCTAAGCCAGCTTGGCGTACGCCAGCAACAACGCCGCGGCCTGGGTCAGGAATTTCATCAGCTGCGCGAATTCCGCGACGGCGACACCCTGCGGCAGATCGACTGGAAGGCCACCGCGCGCAAACGCACACCGATTGCCCGCGAGTATCAAGATGAGCGCGACCAGCAGATCGTCTTCCTGCTCGACTGCGGCCGCCGCATGCGCAGCCAGGATGGCGAGCTGTCGCATTTCGATCACGCCCTCAACGCGTCGCTGCTGCTGAGCTACGTGGCGCTGCGCCAGGGCGATGCGGTCGGCCTGTCGACCTTTGCCAGCGAGCAGAACCGCTTCCTCGCGCCGGTCAAAGGTCAGGCGCAGCTGAGTGTGCTGCTCAATGCGCTGTACGACCTGCGCAGCACCCAGCAACCGGCCGATTTCACGGCCGCCGTGGAAAACCTGCTCAGCCGTCAACGACGCCGCGCCCTGGTGGTGCTGGTCACCAACCTGCGCGATGAGGATGACCAGGCGCTGCTCGGCGCGGTCAAACGCCTGAGCCGCCAACACCGCGTGCTGGTCGCCAGCCTGCGTGAAGAAGTGTTGGATACCCTACGCCACACCCCGGTGCAGGACCTCTCCAGCGCCCTGGATTACTGCGGCACACTGGACTACCTGAACGCCCGCGCCGGCCTGCACGAACGCCTGATAGCCAACAGGGTGCCGGTACTGGATGCGCGGCCTAGTGAATTGGGACCGCAACTGGTGAGCAGTTATTTGGCCTGGAAAAAAGCCGGCGTGCTGTAAAGCTGATAGAAGCATGGGTAGGTTGGCGTTGAGCGCAGCGAAGCCCAACAGGCATTGGCGGCTTCATCGCTCTGCTCCTCAACCTACGGCTATAGCCATGTCACGTGCTGCTCCAACGGAAAACGCAGGCGCGGGTTATACACGCCCTTTTCATCCTGCTTGCCCACCGCCAGCAACATGATCGGTAACGCCTGGCGCGGGATGTTCAGGGTCTTGCGCAGGCGCACCTCATCAAAACCTTCCATCGGGCAGGTGGCATAGCCATGGCTCTGGAAGGCCAGCATCAGGTTCTGCGCCGCCAACGCCGTGGATTTCACCGCCCAGATGCGCATCTGCGCCTGGCTGTTGGGCGCGCGCATCAGCGGTTTGCGCCAGGCAGCCACCCGCAGCAGCTGACGTTTGAACAGCCCAAACAGACCGAATGGGCCCTGGTTGTACTGAAAGGGAGCGGTCTTGTTGTAGAAGCGGCGAATCCGCGCAGGCACTTCAGGCTCCGGCCAGTAGTCGATGATGTTCTGGCAAGCCTGTTTCCAGGTATCCGGGCGCGCCAGCACGGCAATGATCAGCGGCGCCTTGGCGGCGTTCTGACTCATGCACACCGGATGCAAACGGGCCAGCAACGCCGGATCGCGAATCACCTGGAAACTCCAGGGCTGCAGGTTGCAGGAGTTGGGGGCGAGCACCGCCAGCTCCAGACAATCACGCACCACCTCATCAGGCACCACTTCGGCCGTAAAGCGCCGTACCGCGCGACGACTCTCGATCAGCTCGCGCAGTGCGGCAGGGGTAGCGGGGGCAATAGCAGTGTCAGCGGGAAACAGGCTCATCGGGGGCATCCTCGGCAGATCAACCGATTAAGCCGCGATGCCTGGCTGCGAACAAGCTGTATACCGGCTTAGTCCGCAGCCTTGGCGCAAATGGCCTTATCCCAGGGCTTTTTCGATCGCCTGGATAATGCTCGGATCATCCGGCGTGGTGCGCGGCGAGAAGCGCGCCAGCACACGGCCGTCATGGCCGACGAGGAATTTCTCGAAATTCCAGGTGATATCCCCCGGGAATTCGGCCCCCTCACCTGCCAGCAGGCGATACAGCGGATGGCGGTCCGGCCCATTCACCTCAAGCTTGCTGCCTAACGGGAAGGTCACGCCGTAGTTGAGGCTGCAAAACGTAGCAATGGCTTCTTCGCTGTCAGGCTCCTGCCCGGCAAACTGATTGCACGGCAATCCCAACACGCTGAAGCCCTGACTCTTATAGTGCTGATAGAGCTTTTCCAGGCCAGCATACTGGGGTGTCAGGCCACACTTGGAAGCCACATTAACCACCAGCACCACCTGCCCCTTGAAGGGTGCCAGCGGCAGCTCTTGGCCATCCAGTGCACGCAGGTTGAGGTCGTGAAAGGCACTCATGGTCTAACTCCTTGAGAACACACAGGTTGCGTGTAGCAGACAAAAAATGGCCGGGAGCCATTCTTAACGTCGCACCGCGACGGCCCGCAGGGTGACCGCCGAGGATGGCGGGTCATAAAAAAGGCGCCTATATGAAGGCGCCTTTCTTCTTTTGCAGCTTAGCAGTGGAACCAGCGGCTGATACGACCATAAGTCGACTCGCGGCTCTCACATAAGGCTAAACCATCAATGATGGTGACCGCCTTCGCCATGGATATGGCCATGGGCAACTTCTTCTTCGCTGGCATCACGTACGTTAACAACCTTGACCTTGAAGTTCAGGCGCTGACCCGCCAGCGGATGATTGCCGTCAACGATCACGTCGTCGCCATCCAGTTCACGGATGGTCACGATCTGCATGCCGCCGTCCGGGCCGGAGGCGTGGAACTGCATACCCACTTCCAGCTCATCCACACCTTCGAACATCGAACGGTTGAGAGTGGCTACCAGCTCGGCGCTGTATTCGCCATAGGCATCTTCCGGCTCAACGGCAACGTCCAGTTCGTCGCCAACCTGCTTGCCCAGCAGGGCTTTTTCCAGGCCGCCGATGATGTTGCCGGCACCGTGCAGATAAACCAGCGGCGCGCCGCCTGCGGAACTGTCGATCACCTCACCGGCATCGTTAGTCAGGGTATAGTCGATGGAGACAGCCTTATTGGCGGCGATCAGCATGGGGCGAGACCTTTGCTTGGAAATAAAGAGCGGGCAAGTTTACCCAAGGGCACGCGCGAAAGCGAACCGGACACAGACGGACGGGCAAGCGTGGCCTCAGCGCGCCTGCTTGATTTTCGTCAGGATGAGCACGGCCACTGGGTGGCCGTATTGTCCTGCGGCCATACCCAGCACCTGCGCCACCAGCCGCCCTGGCAAAATCGCGCCTGGGTGCTGGATGCCCAACAGCGTCAGGCGCAACTGGACAAAGCCTTTGCCTGCGGATGGTGCGCAGCTGAAAATGGCGCAAGCGAGGCGACGATAGAACGCCCGACCCAAGATTTGAACAAGGAGTGGTAGATGCCCGCACGCAATATTCTGGTGATCAACTGCGGCAGCTCGTCGATCAAGTTTGCCCTGATCAACGAAGTGCAAGATGGCTTTATCCTCAGCGGTCTGGCTGAGCGGCTGGGCGGCCCGGATGCACAAATTCACTGGCAACAAGGCGACAAAAAAGACAGCCTGATCCTGCCCCATGCCGATCACCGTGCGGCTCTCGCCCAGGTATTGCCCCTGGTGCAGGCCGCCGCTGGCGGGCAGTTGCACGGTATTGGCCATCGTGTGGTGCATGGCGGTGAGCATTTCACTGCGGCCTGCCGCCTGGATACCCCCAGCCTTGCGGCAATTCGCGCCACCGCGCCACTGGCGCCCCTGCATAACCCGGCCAATCTGCTGGGCATCGAAGCGGCGATCAAGCTGTTCCCCGACCTGACTCAGGTGGCGGTGTTCGATACGGCCTTTCACCAGACCCTGCCCGAGCACGCCTACCGCTATGCCCTGCCCGAACACCTGTACCGCGAACACGGCGTACGCCGTTATGGTTTCCACGGCACCAGCCACCGGTTTGTCAGCCAGCGCGCTGCCGAGCTGGCCGGCCTACCGGTCAGTGCCAGTAGCTGGCTGGTGGCGCACCTGGGCAATGGCTGCTCGACCTGCGCCATCGTCGACGGGCAAAGCCGCGACACCAGCATGGGCCTGACCCCTCTGGAAGGCGTGGTGATGGGCACGCGCAGCGGCGATGTCGACCCCAACCTGCACAGCCACCTGGCCCGCACCCTGGGGTGGAGCCTGGAGCAGATCGAAACCATGCTCAATAAGGACAGTGGCCTTCTGGGCTTGTCCGGCCTGTCCAACGACATGCGCACCTTAGAGCAGGCCCGCGGACAGGGGCATGCCGGCGCCACCCTGGCCATCGAGGTGTTCTGCTACCGCCTGGCCAAATCCCTGGCGGCCATGAGTTGCGCGTTGCCACAACTCGACGGCCTGGTCTTTACCGGCGGTATCGGCGAGAACTCGGCACTGATTCGCAGCCAGACCGTTGCCCATCTGAAACTGCTCAACCTGGCCCTCGACGAGCCGGCCAATGCCCGCACCGTGCGCGGCGCAGCCGGCCCCATCCAGGCACCGGGTCATCCACGGATCATGGTGGTGCCGACCAACGAGGAACGGCAGATCGCCCTCGACACCCTGGCCCTACTTGACGCCTGAGCCGCAAGCGGCCAGCACCCTGTTTTCGCGGGCATACCCGCCCCAGCCACAAAGGAAGCCCCATGCACACCTTCTTTATCGCCCCGACCGGCTTCGGTGTCGGCCTGACCTCGATCAGCCTGGGTGTGGTCGGCGCTCTGGAGCGTTCCGGGCTCAAGGTCGGTTTTTTCAAACCCATCGCCCAGCCGCATCAGGGAGACCTGGGCCCAGAGCGCTCCAGCGAGCTGGTCGCCCGCACCCACGGCCTGCATTCGCCCAAGCCCCTGGCACTGGCGCATGTCGAGCGCATGCTGGGTGACGGTCAGCTGGATGAGCTGCTGGAAGAAATTATCAGCCTCTACCAACAGGCTGCTGCCGGCAAAGATGTGGTTATCGTTGAGGGCATGGTGCCAACCCGCCAGGCCAGCTATGCCGCACGGGTCAACTTCCATCTGGCCAAAAGTCTGGATGCCGAGGTAATTCTGGTCTCCGCCCCGGAACAGGAAAGCCTCAGCGAACTGAGCGATCGGGTGGAGATCCAGGCGCAGCTGTTTGGCGGCCCCAAAGACGAGAAAGTACTCGGCGTGATCCTCAACAAGGTACCCAGCGAAGACGGCACCGAGGCGTTCGCCAGTCGCCTGAAGGAACTCTCCCCACTGCTCAAGACCGATGACTTCCGCCTGCTCGGCTGCATTCCCTGGCAGGACGAACTGAACGCCCCGCGCACCCGCGACATCGCCGACCTGCTCGGCGCGCGGGTGCTGAATGCCGGCGATTACGAGCAGCGGCGCATGCTGAAAATCGTACTCTGCGCCCGTGCGGTGGCCAACACCGTACAACTGCTCAAGCCCGGTACATTGGTGGTCACACCTGGAGATCGTGACGACATCATCCTCGCGGCCAGTCTGGCCGCCATGAACGGCATGCCGCTGGCCGGCCTGCTGTTGTGCAGCGATTTTGCCCCGGACCCACGGATCATGGAGCTGTGCCGCGGAGCATTGCAGAGTGGCTTGCCGGTAATGACGGTCAGCACCGGTTCCTATGACACCGCCACCAACCTCAACCGCCTGAACAAGGAAATCCCGGTCGACGACAAGGAGCGCGCGGAGAAGGTCGCTGATTTCGTCGCCAGCCATATCGACCACGAATGGCTGTTCGCCCGCTGCGGCCAGCCACGCGAGCTGCGCATGTCGCCACCCGCCTTTCGCTATCAATTGGTGCAGCGCGCCAAAGCGGCCAACAAACGCATCGTTCTACCCGAAGGTAGCGAGCCGCGCACCGTGCAGGCTGCGGCCATCTGCCAGGCACGCGGCATCGCACGCTGCGTGCTGCTGGCCAAGCCGGATGACGTCCACGCGGTGGCCCGCGCCCATGGCATCGAGCTGCCAGAAGGGCTGGAAATCCTCGACCCGGACCTGATCCGCGAGCGTTATGTCGAGCCCATGGTCGAGTTACGCAAAGGCAAAGGACTGAACGCGCCAATGGCTGCCGCGCAGCTGGAAGACACGGTGGTGCTGGGCACCATGATGCTGGCGCTGGATGAAGTCGACGGCCTGGTATCCGGGGCCATCAACACCACGGCCAACACCATCCGCCCGGCCCTGCAGCTGATCAAGACCGCACCGGGGTACAAACTGGTGTCCTCGGTGTTCTTTATGCTGCTGCCTGACCAAGTGCTGGTGTATGGCGACTGCGCGGTAAACCCCGACCCAAGCGCCGTGGAGCTGGCAGAAATCGCCCTGCAAAGCGCAGCCTCAGCCAGCGCCTTCGGTATCACCCCACGGGTGGCCATGCTCAGCTACTCCACCGGTGATTCCGGCAGCGGCGAAGAAGTCGAGAAAGTCCGTGAGGCCACGCGCCTGGCGCGGGCCATCGACCCTCAACTATTGCTCGATGGCCCGCTGCAATACGACGCCGCAGCGATTGAAAGTGTTGGCCGGCAAAAGGCCCCCAACAGCCAGGTAGCCGGCCGCGCCACGGTGTTTATCTTCCCCGACCTGAATACCGGCAACACCACCTACAAGGCGGTGCAACGCAGCGCCGACTGCGTCAGCGTCGGGCCCATGCTGCAAGGCCTGCGCAAGCCGGTGAATGACCTGTCACGCGGTGCACTGGTCGACGACATCGTCTACACCATTGCCCTGACCGCCATTCAGGCCGCCAATCTGCCGCAATAAGCGGCAACGGAAGCCGCACCACCCCTGGATCAGCGGTAAATATCCACGAAACGCTGCGATCACCAGCGTTTCGAGGGGGTTGCAGTTCGGTGTACAGGCGTTAACCTGTGCGCCGACCGATCTGCGGTACAAAACCGCAGGCGTAGATAAGTCGGGGGCTAAGGCCGCTTGAGCGCCACAACTGTGGCCACAAACAGCCGGCCCCATTTTCTGGAGGCACCTGCCCCAATGCTGTATTTTCTGCCTGCCCCACTACGCGGCCTGCTGGCCAGCCTGCTTCTTGCCCTGAACACCCTGATCTGCTGCTGGCCGCTGTTCGCCGTGGCGCTGCTCAAGCTGTTGCTGCCGATTGCCCCGATCCAACGGGCGCTGCGTTTTGTCATGCATGGCATTGCCGAGTTCTGGATCAGCACCAACAAATTCTGGATGAAACAGGTCGGCAAGACCCACTGGGATGTCGCCGGCCTGAGCGGCTTCGACAAACAGCACTCCTACCTGGTGACCAGTAACCACCAGAGCTGGGTGGATATTCTGGTCCTGCAGTACCTGCTCAACCGGCGTATGCCGCTGCTGAAATTCTTCCTCAAGCAGGAGCTGATCTGGGTCCCGGTGATTGGCCTGTGCTGGTGGGCGCTGGAATTCCCGTTCATGAAGCGTTTCAGCAAGGAGTACCTGGCCAAGTACCCAGAGAAACGCGGCCAGGACCTGGCCACCACGCGCAAGGCCTGCGCACGCTACAAGACCAACCCGGTTTCGGTGTTCAACTTCCTCGAAGGCACGCGCCTGTCGCCCGCCAAGCACGCGCAGCAGCAGTCACCATTCAAGCACCTGCTCAAACCCAAGGCCGGCGGGATCGCCTTTGTACTCGACGCCATGGGCGAGCAACTGCACAGCATGGTCAATGTCACCATCCACTACCCACAGGGCAATCCTGGTTTCTGGGACCTGCTGTGTGGCAGGGTCAGCCAGGTGGTGGTGCGCTTCGAGGAGTTGCAGATTCCGGCTGAATTCATCGGTGGCAACTATGATCAGGACGAAGCCTATCGCCTGCAGTTCCAGCAGTGGGTGAACCAGTTGTGGCTGGACAAGGATGCGCAGCTCGATGAGCTGAAACAGCGCTTCCCCGCGCGCTGATACTCGCCCACACTGCGCTCAAGCCCGCCTATCCGGCGGGCTTTTCGTTGCGCGGCAGGTTGTGCCAGTCCAGCTGCGCAGGAAACGCCCTGGCCTGCTCCGCGCTCAGCCCCGGCGCCACCAGAAAGCCCTGCATGATCGCGCAGTGGTGCTGGGCCAGCCAGTCACGCTGGGCCATGGTTTCCACCCCTTCGGCGATCACTTCCAGGCCCAGGTGGCGGCCCAAATCAATAATGGTACTGACCACCGCCGCATCGCGCGGTGAGTCGAGCATATTGGCAATAAACAGGCGGTCGATCTTCAGCGTATCCAACTCGAAATGGCGCAGATAGGCCAGGGATGAGTAGCCGGTACCAAAATCGTCGATGGCAATTTTCACCCCCAGCTGGCGCAGCTGGCGCAGCTGTTCGCGACTGGTCTCCAGATCCTGCATCAGCGCACTCTCGGTGACTTCCACCTCCAACTGCTGTGCCGCCAACTGGTGCTCATCCAGCACCCGGCGCAAGTCATCGACCAGCTGCGGCATACTGAACTGCACCGGGCTGACGTTGAGACTGACAACCAGCTCAGAACCATGCAGCTGACTCATCTGCCGGCACTGTTCTACACCGGCCTTAAAAATCCAACTGCCCAAGCGGTTGATCAACCGGGTTTCTTCCAGCAACGGAATAAAAACCCCCGGCGCGACCGTCCCTGCCACCCGATGCTGCCAGCGCAGCAGCGCCTCGAAACCACGCAAGCGACCGCTATCGAGGTAAATCTGCGGCTGGTAGACCAGAACAAAGTCATCATTCTCGATGGCGTTGCGCAGGCTTTCTTCGAGCATCAGCCGCGAGCGCGCACGGCCGTTCATCTCCGCTGAAAAGAAGCGGTATTGCTGCCGCCCGGAACGCTTGGCCTCGTACATGGCCATGTCCGCCGCACGCAACAATCCCTCAACAGTCTGTCCACACTCAGGGAAGCAGGCAATGCCAACACTGGCCCCCAGGGTCACATCCACGCCTTCTATGGTATGCCGCACTGAAACCTGCTCAATCAGTTTCTCGGCAATGCGGGCAGCATCCTCAGGGTGCTCCAGGCTATCGAGCAGCGCGGTAAACTCATCGCCGCCGATCCGCGCCAGACTGTCGTAGGGACGCAGACTGGTCTTGAGCTGCTCCCCCACGCGCTTGAGCAACTGATCACCGGCGTCGTGCCCCAAAGAGTCATTGATGCGTTTGAACCCATCCAGATCGAGATAAAGCACCGCCATGCGCTGACCACTCCGATCGATGCGCGCCAGTGCCGCATCCACCGCTTGATAGAACCCACGGCGATTGAGCAGGCCCGTCAGCGCATCGGTGATGGCCTGCGACTCCAGCTGTTGGTGCAGGTTGCGCACCACCGACATATCCAGCGCCATGACCACCATGGCATGTTGCAGGCGCGGCAAGGGCGAACAGGACAATGCCACTGGCACCTGACCACCGCTCAGGGTACGCAAATTGGCATCATGTAGACGATAGGCTTCACCACGCCGCCATTGCTGATAGAACTCGGACATGCGCCACTCGCAGGTGACCTGGGGCGCCACCAGGTAAGAAAGCATTTCACTGCCCTCCAGGTCGCGCACAGAACTGTCGAGCATGCGCGCCATGGCCGGATTGGCGAACTGGATACGGCCATCGTCCCCCACCACCATGATGCCCTCAGCAGCGTTATCCAGTACCGAGGCATTGAACGCACGTGCATTGTCCAATTGCTGACTGAGTTGCAGCAGCTCACTGCGATTGCGCTCGTGCTCAAGCAGGGCGTGAATCTTGTACCGCAGCACACTGGGTTCGAACGGTTTGAGCATGAAGTCCACGGCCCCAGTGGCATAGCCCTTGAGCACCGAGTCCTGAGTCTGGGCAATGGCAGACACGAATATGATCGGGGTGTAGCGGGTGCGCGGATTGCCGCGCATCAGGCGCGCCACTTCAAAACCGTCCATCTGCGGCATCTGTACGTCGAGCAGTACCAGCCCGACATCGTTCTCAAGCAGGCACTGCAACGCCTCCTCGCCCGACCCCACACAGCGCAACTGCCAGTCGCCATCGTCGAGCAAGGCCTCCATGGCTTCAAGGTTCTCCGGGCGATCATCAACCACCAGCAGAATCTGAGTCGGTGCCGCAACCTTCATCTGTAGCTGTGCCATGTGTCCTCCCTTGCCCCTGGCCCTACCGTCCCTCGCTCTGGTTCAGGGTAGCAGTACCCAGTGAAACTACCGGAACGCTGCCGTTGAACCACCTGCCGTTGCACCCGACCCCGGCGCATAGGCCAACCAGCGCACCAGCATGTCGAGTAAGGCCTCACGACTGACCGGTTTGGCCAGGTAATCGTCGGCCCCCGCAGCGATGCACTTTTCCCGATCGCCGTTCATTGCGTGGGCCGTCAGGGCGATGATCGGGATGGCACAGGCATGCTCGCCTTTCAGTAGGCGGGTGGCGGTGTAGCCATCCATCACGGGCATGGCCATGTCCATCAGAATCAGATCAAAGGGCTCGCGCTCATAGCAGGCAATAGCCTCCACTCCGTCCTTGGCAGAGCCGATCACCAGCCCCAATTCGTCGAGCAAAGCACTCATGGCGTAGACATTGCGCACATCATCATCAACCAGCAGCACGCGCCGTCCTTCCAACGGGTTGTCCAGATGAACCACCTCCTGGCGGACCGGGTCATCACACACACCGCCCAGAAAGCCCTGCACAGCCTCGCTCAAACCCTGCATATCTTCGCCATGCTTATGCACTACCACAGCGCTGAAACGACGCAAACGCTGTAGCGCCTGACGCGTGACGTCCACCCCGGTGTTGATCACCACGCGTTTGCCGAGCAGAGGGCTCAGACGATCCAGACTTTCAAGCAACTCGAAGCCATCCTGGTCCGGTAGATCAAGATCGATCACCAGCGCACTGAACTGCTCTTTGCTGTAAACGCTACGCGCCTCATCCGCACGGGCACAGGCGCGCACCGTGAACCCCAGTTGCTGCAGGTGCTCGCGATAATGCTCGCGCTCCACCTCAACATCCTCAACCAGAAGCAGGCGCTGCACCGGCAGGGGGCTGTGCTGCAACTCAGCAAATACCTGCTCCAGATCGGCGCGTTGAATGGGCTTGACCAGATACCGAGTGCCGTCATCAGTCCAGTCAATCGGTTGCGGTACGCAGGAAATGATATGCACCGGCGTCAGACGATAGCTGGCCTGCCCACGCAGCCGCCGGAACAGCTGCCAGCCACTGATATCCGGCAGCAGAATATCCAGGATGACGGCGCTGAAATGCTCGCTCTGCAGCAGATTGAGTGCCTGCACACCACTGCGGCAGTGCACGCTGGTGAAGCCACGGGCCTGCGCTTCTTCGGCCAGCACGGCCGCAAAGTTCACATCGTCCTCGACAATCAGGACAGCCGGGCCGCTGCCACTGCGCTGCGGCGCATCCGGCAATGGTTCATCCGCCACCTGAGGCACGACGCGTACCGGCAGACGCACACTGAAGCAGGAACCTTCGCCCGGCGCACTCTGCAGGCTGATCTCGCCGTCCATTGCCAGCACCAGCTGACGGGTAATCGCCAGCCCAAGCCCCGTGCCGCCAAAACGTCTGCTGGTAGAACCATCGATTTGTTGAAAGGCCTGAAAGATCTGCTCGTGTTTATCCGCCGCGATACCAATACCCGTATCGCGCACGCTGAAATCGAGTAACTCATGACCGGCTGGCGGCTCACCACTGGCACAGCTGACAGTCAGGCTGACCGCCCCCTGCTCGGTAAACTTCAAGGCATTTGACAGCAGATTGCGCAAAATCTGATGCAACCGAATACGGTCGCAATGAACGATGCGAGGAACGCCGGCTTCCAACTGCGTGTGCAGATGCAAGCCCTTGAGCTCAGCCATCGGCCTCAGGCTGGCATCCAGCTCCACCAGAATATCCTGCATATTCAGCGCTTCGAGCTTGAGTTGCATACGCCCGGATTCGACCTTGGCCAGATCCAGTACATCATTGATCAGCTGCAACAGGTCACTGCCCGCACGGTGCACGATGTCCGCATGCCTGGCCTGCTTCTCCGTCAGGTTGCCGGCACTATTCAGGCGGAGTTGGTCACTGAGAATCAGGATGCTGTTGAGCGGCGTGCGCAGCTCATGGGACATGTTGGCAAGAAACTCCGACTTATAGCGATTGGCCAGAATCAACTGCTCGGCTTGCTCTCGCAGCCGCTGCTCGGCGGCTTTGCGCTCACTGATGTCGATGATCACCGCCTGTACCAGAGCATCCTCGCCGCCCAGAATGGGCGACAGACCAACCTCCAGAGGGATCAACCGACCATCACTGTGCTGGCCGAACAGCTCGCGGTTACGGCCCATCTGGCGTTGCACCGGGGCACTCTGAAATGCCATGCGCATAGGCGCGTGACTGGTACGCAAGGGTTCGGGCAAC
Source organism: Pseudomonas sp. SL4(2022) (assembly GCF_026625725.1). Taxonomy (NCBI): domain Bacteria; kingdom Pseudomonadati; phylum Pseudomonadota; class Gammaproteobacteria; order Pseudomonadales; family Pseudomonadaceae; genus Pseudomonas; species Pseudomonas sp. SL4(2022). The sequence goes on along the minus strand of NZ_CP113060.1, from coordinate 2,720,039 downwards.
AGCAGTTCCACTGGCTGGGCAAGCAACTGGTCGCGTGAATAGCCGAACAACTTTTCTGCCTGGCGATTGACCATGGCAATGCAACCGTTGGCATCCACCAGCACAATCGCATTGGGCGAAGCCTCAACTACCCGGCGAAAGCGCTCTTCCGCACCTTTACGGGCGCGCAGGTCAATCAGGTTGATCAGATAGCTGACGCCGCTGGAGTCGTCCAACACGCTAAGGCTCAACGTCACCGGTATGTCATCACCCAGGTCGCGGCGAGCCTGATATTCGCTGGCCAACTCCGCAGCCCCCTCGCCACTGACCAGTTCACTGAGCTGATCAACCGTCGGCAGAAAGCGCTTCATCCGTTCGCCGATCAGGCTATCAGCAGGACAATCCAGCAGTTCCGCAGCACTGCGATTGGCCATCTCGATGCGCCCCTGTGCATTGCACAGCAGTGTTGCAACCGGCAGCCGTTCCAGCAGTAATCGAAAGCGCTCCTCTCGCTCACGCAAACGCTCGGTGGCCAGCAGGCTGCTATGCGCTTCGCGCTCGCGCCAGTAGAGATAGCCGCCCACCAACAATGCCAGCAGCACAGCGACCAGCAACCCCAGCCACAAACTGGCATGCCCGTCCGGATTGATCCGCGTAGCGTCATAGATGTCGGTGCTGCTCACCTCCAGTAACCAGTTACGCCCATACAGGGGCAGCTCGATCACATGGCGGAACGAAGCGGGTAAACCTGCCGTTTGTTCTTCCCCGCTGAGCAGCACGGTATCAGGGGCCTGCTGATCCCTCAGGCGAATGGAAAATCGACTGGATTGCGCTCCCAGAATCCCGGCCATCAGATCATGGCTGCGAAAAGCGGCGTGGAGCATGCCGAGTACTGCTGCACGGCGCTCCTCACGGGTGCTCAATGGTTTACCGGGCTGATACACCGGCAGGTACAACAGCACACCGGCCTGCACATTCTCTGCAGTTTCCTGACGCAGAATGACCGGCGCACTCAGGGTCGCTACACCGGTGTCCATCGCCTGTTCAACAGCCGCCCGGCGCACCGCCTCACTGAGCATGTCGAAGCCCAAAACCCGGCGATTGCGCCAATCCAGCGGGCTGATGTAGTCGATCAGCAGATAATGTTCACGCTGGCCAGGGGGATACAGGCGGAAATCCTCGCGGCCGCCAGCACGCTCGTCGGCAATAAAGGCCTCAAGCTGATCAGCTGCCAAATAGCGGGACCACGCCAGCCCTTGAATGCCGGGATAACGATCCTGCAGTTGCAGCTGATCAACGGCCCGCTCCCACTCTTCGCGCGCCACATGCTCACTGCCCGTCATCAAACCCGAAACACCGCGCAAAACCATCTCGTAGCCCTGCATACGGCTAATCACACGCTGACTGATGTCCTGCGCTTCGAGCTCAAAACGTTGTTGGCGCTGCTGATTGTCACGCTGCGTCAGTGCCTGCCATTGCCAGAGCGACAAACTGACCAGGCTGATCAACACAAACAGGGTGGCCCAAAGTGGCAGCCAGATTTTCCGGGCAGGAAACGCGAGGTGGTCGTCCATGGAATCTCCAGTCATCGTCCATGTCCGGCGCAGACTGGGGCACTGCGACGGCAAGGTAGAAGTGAACCATTGCCAGCAGTCTAGTCACGATTTGAACAGGTAGCCGGGCCCAAATCGCCGGCATAAAAAAGCCGCGCAGCCTGGAGACTGCACGGCCTTGTAAACGCCTGCGCTTATAGCGGACGCAGGTTGATCTCGACGCGGCGGTTCTGCGCGCGGCCAGCTTCATTGGCATTGCTGGCAATTGGCTGACTCGGACCCGCGCCGTAGGCCGACAAGCGCGAACCGGCAACACCATTGGCACTCAGATAAGAGGCAACACTCTGTGCACGCCGGTTGGACAGGTTCTGATTCAACTCGAACGAGCCGGTGCTGTCCGTATGGCCAACGATGTTCACGCCGTTCTTGTTGAACTCCTTGAATACCGTGACCAGCGAGTTAAGCGTCGGATAGAAGCTGCTGGAAATATCCGCCGAGTTACTGGCGAAGGTGATATTGCCCGGCATGATCAGCTTCAGGTCATCCCCATTGCGCTGCACCTGTACACCCGTGCCCTGCAGGGTCTGGCGCAACTTGGCTTCCTGAGTATCAACGTAATAGCCATAACCACCACCGGCTGCACCACCGACGGCCGCGCCGATCAGGGCACCTTTGCCACGATCCTTCTTGCTTGAGGTGGTCGCACCAATCACCGCGCCAGTCACCGCACCAATTCCGCCGTAGATGCCCGCCTTGCCCGCCTCACGCTCACCGGTATAGGGGTTGGTGGTACAGCCGGCCAATACACTCAGACCGAGTAATGCAACCGGCAGATTTCGCCACAGCTTCATGTGCGCTTCCTTCATCCAATTCGAGTACAAGGTTTTCACCCGCAGGTGAGAGCAGAAAGCCCTACGAAAGTTCCTTCCCGACCCACCGTCAACGCCCGGTACACACGGCCTGCTCATGCGCGAACAAACGGATTTTCACGCATTTCATCGCCCAGCCGAGTATCCGGACCGTGGCCGGTGACCACCGTGGCATCCTCATCCAGGCAATACAAGCGCTGCTTGATCGAACGTTCGATGGTCGAATAATCCCCGCCCCACAAATCCGTCCGACCAATGCCGCGCTTGAACAGGGTGTCGCCGGCAATCAGCAGCTTGGCATCGGCAAACCAGAAACTCATCGACCCCGGCGTATGCCCAGGCGTGTGCAATGCCACACCACAGCCGCAGGCCAACGCTTCGTCATCACTGAGCCACTGATCCGGGGCGGGCACCGGCGTGTAAGGCACACCGAACATGCGGCACTGCATCTCCAGGTTGTCCCAGAGGAACTGATCCTCTTTATGCAAATGCAGCGTCGCGCCGGTCTTCTCCTTCATCTGCCCCGAGGCGAGAAAGTGATCCAGATGCGCGTGGGTATGGATGATGCTCACCACCTTCAACCCGTGCGCCTCCAGACGCGCCATGATCAGATCAGGATTGCCACCTGGATCGACCACAATCGCCTTCTTGGTCACAGGGTCACCGATGATCGTGCAGTTGCACTGCAACGGCCCGACAGGAAAGGTTTCGCGGATCAGGGTCGGGGTTGCGGCAGAACTCATGGTTATTCCTCAGCGCGGTAATCACTGGGCAGTTTACCCGTCCATTTCTTGAACGCACGGCGGAAATTCGAGGGGTCGCTAAAGCCCAGCAGGTAGGCAATTTCGTAGAGCGGCAGGTGGGTGGTGGTGAGGTATTGCAGGGCCAGGCTCTTGCGCACTTCATCGAGCACTTGCTGGTAGCTGGTGCCCATGCTCGACAGGTGCCGGCGCAGGCTGCGGCCGCTGGTGTGCAGGGCTTCGGCGGCGCTGGCCAGGTCGGGGAAGTCGCCGGGGCGCGCCAACAACAGGCGGCGCACGCGGGTCAGCAGGCCGTCCTGTACATCCAGGCTGGCCAGCAGCGCTTCACATTGCTGTTCGCACATTTGCACCGTGGCCGGGTTGGCCAGGGCCATCGGTCGATCCAGGTAGCCAATTGGCATGCTCAGGCGGTGATACAGCTGATCAAACGCCACTGGCACGCCGAACAAACGTTCATAGCGCTCGGCATAGTGCGGTGCGGCGTGGGCAAAACCGACTTCAACGTCTTGCAGGCGCTCGCCCACGAGAAAACGCGCAATGGTGTAGAGGCTGGTCAGCAAGCTTTCGGCGGCAAAGCGACTCAAAGGCCCCAGCGGCATCGATTCGCTGGCGCGCAACTCGACGCGTGCGCCCAACTCGACCATTTCCAGTTCATAGGTCAGCCCCAGTACTCGGTAATACTTGAGGGCAAACTGGATGGCCTTGCCCAGGTTGGCGCTGGACAGCACGGCATAGCCGAGGATGCCATGGGTGGAGACATTCAGGCGCTGGCCAAGCAGCAGCCCCAGCGCCGGCTCATCACACAGGCGCAGGGCGCTGCTGGTGAGTTGGGTGAAGTCGATAAAGGACAATCGCCCCTGGGGATTGCCCAGCACCTCAGGCCGCACGCGGGCTGCATTGAATAACTGCGCACGCGGTACGCCAAGCTCTTCGACCAGATCGAGCAAGGCGGCGGCATAGGCGACAGGAACCAGTTCGGCAAAGAAATTCGGTGATGGCTTCATAGCGTTCTTATTATCTGGCCAGAAATGACCACTGGCAGCGACGATAACCCTGATCAACAAAACCCGACAAGGGTGTCACTAAGGCTGTCGGCTGAATTTAGTGAGCGGTAGACCGCGCCCCTCAAAGCCTTATGCATAGTCAGGGCTTGATCAGTGCATCGCCACAACCGAAGGTTGGGCATATGCATAGCAAGGCGGCTGGCGAGCGCCGATTTCCCCAACGCAAAGCTCTGGCACGGGCGCTTGAATGCACGACGAGGGCGCGAAGATGCCGCACGCGCTGGTACATCCGTACAACATTGGCCATATATGACCGAAATATTGGCTGTTGTGAACCTTTGCCGAGCGGCCCGGCGAACTCATAGTGAGTTCACGTGTCAGTCACAGACTCAGGGAGTCAGCATGGTCAGCACCACACCGGAAGGTTTGCAGATTCGTCCACGGCATATGGATTTCGATTTCCCCAACCCGCTGCCTCGACATTGGCACGGTGGTGATGCCTTCAAGACCCATTTGTTTGACGCCATGTCGGTGCTGTTCCCCGATGGCGAGCGCTTTTTTATCGATTCGGTGCGCCATTTCCGTGACCAGATCGATGACCCGGTGCTGAAAGAACAGATCCGTGGTTTTATCGGCCAGGAAGGCCACCACAGCCGCGAGCACCTTGAGTACAGCAATCGCCTGCGCGACCTCGGTTACGACATTACCCGTATTGAAAAGCGCGCCCGCGCACGCATCCGCTTTACCCAGAAGAAGTTTTCGCCGCAGCGTCAACTGGCAGCAACTGCCGCGCTGGAACACATCACCGCGATCATGGCTGACGGCCTGCTCAAGGACCCGCGCCACATGCAGGGGGCGCATCCGGTGATGGAACGCCTGTGGCGCTGGCACGCCCTGGAAGAAACCGAGCACAAGGCGGTGGCTTTCGACGTGTATAACCAGGTCTGCGGCAGCCGCAAACTGCTGCGGCGGGCGATGATCATGGGCACCTTCTTCTTTGTCCTCGATACCACTCGCGGCCTGGCGCATATGCTCAAACAGGACGGCCTGCTGTGGAACTGGCGCGTGTGGCGCGACGGCATTCAGTGGATGTGGGGCAAGGAAGGCGTGTTCCGCCCGCTGCTCAGCACCTACCGCGACTTCTTCAAGCCTAAGTTCCACCCCTGGGAGCACAACAACCTGGAGTTGCTCTACCAGACCCGTACGGAGTTTGATCTGCCCGTACAAAGCCAGGCGGCTTAACGCGGCTGTTCACGCAACGAACAAGGGAGCCCGCCGGCTCCCTTTTTTATGCACCTCTTGTAGCCCGGATTGCATCCGGGTTACGTCGCGGCTAAAGCCCCTCCCACACACTCATCGACAGAACATTGTGGGAGGCGCTTTAGCGGCGACGTTAAGCCTGTAGAAAACGCAGGGTGTCGGCGGCGCTTTGCTGCGGGATTTCTTCCATCGGAATATGCCCAACGCCCGGGTAGGTTTTCACCTGAATGCCCGGCAGGTCACGCTGCCACAGCGGCACGTGCTTGGGCGAAATCCAGCGGTCACGCTCGCCCCACAGCAGCAGCGTCGGCGCCTGAATCTGCGCCACCCGTGTCGGCGTGGTGTGCAGTTCGTCTTTATTGACCTTGAGCAGCACGCGGAAGATATCCATCATCGCCCGGCGGTTGCCGGGTCGCCGTGTCAGGTCGTTGTAGCGATCCACCACACCCGGCTTGATCCGTGCCGGCTCGCCGTACACTTCCTTGATGCCCTGGGCGATCAACGCGCGCGGCATCCACAGTGGCATGGCCACGGTGGCACCGGGTAAGGCAGCAGCAGCAATCATCCATGGCACTTTGTGCATGTGATAACCGGCCGGATCGATCAGCACCAGCTTCTCCACTCGCTGCGGCTGCGCCAGGGCGAAGTTCCAGGCGATATAACCGCCCAGGGAGTTGCCGACAATCGACGCCTTGCTCACGCCCAAGTAGTCGAGCAGCAGACCGAATACCTTGATCATCCGCTCGGCGGAATACACGCCATCGCGGGCCGGGCCGGTGAGGCCGAAGCCCGGCACATCGAAACGGATCACCCGGTATTCAGCGGTAAAGGCTGGCAGCCAGTCATCCCAGGTGTGCAGCGAGGCCACCACGCCGTGGATCAATACCAACACGGGCTTGTCGCGACTGCCCTCATCGCGGTAATGCAGGTTGAAGCCATCGAGTTCGATGTAGCGCGAGCCATTGGCGGCATTGCCATAGCGCGCCTTGAGGCGCTCCAGCGGCAGGGCGCCGAAGCCCAGACGGGCAAAACCGGCCGCCAGCGGTGGCGTCAGCGGGAGACTGGAAGCAGACATGCAGGCACCTCTAGATTGTTGTTATGGGAAAGATGCATCTGGTCTATCAGAGCATGTACACCCTGGGCTGACGCCTAACCTAGGTTAGGTACGACAAGTGCCTGCGCTCGGTGGTGCTTCGTTAAAAACCGCTTCGGAATGCTCATTTACAACTCGTAAACTCCGCTTCCTCACCGTTTTTTGCCTCGCCTGACCTTCGCTCGACGACTATTCGTACCAACCTAGGTTGAGCGGGGCGCGGGACACAGCGAAGCAATCAGCAGCTCACTGAGCACACGCTTGGCCTGTTCGATCTCCTCGCGTTTGGCGGCGCGGCCCAGTAGCTCCAGCGATGCCGCCTCCATGGCCCAGATCAGCGCGCGGTAGGTCAGCGGGTCAGCCGCCTGGGTGGCACCGTGCAGACGTTCGGCCAGCAACCGCGCCATCTCGGTATGCGCACGCTGGCGGTGTGCGGCCAGCGGGGAATCGGCGCGCAGGGCTTCTTCCTGCATCAGACGGATAATCGGCCCGACCGCCAGGTGATAGTCGAAGTAGCGCCCGACCATACCCTGCAGCCAGGCCTGCGGGCTGCCGGCAATGCTCTGCATTTCACTGAAACGCGACAGCAGCAGGGACACCGCCGTCTGATAGATGCCTTCGAGCACCTGCATCTTGTTCTCGAAGTACTTGTAGAAGGTGCGTCGCGACACGTTGGCCGCCGCCAGCAGGTCGTTCACCGTGGTGTCCGCCAGCCCCTTGCGGGCGAAAACCGGAATCGCCGCCAGCTGAATATTGGTGCGTTGCAGATGACCGATCAGCGGCCCATCGCCATCCTGCTCCTGCTGCTGGGCCACCGCGCCGTAACCGCCGAGGTCTTCAAATACCGCGCGAACGGCACCCAGTTCTGCCAACGCCTGCTGCATCGCACACTTCCCAACCAAGGCGCGGGTGACGCGAGCCGCCAAGCTGGTTACGCTGGGCCACGCCTACTCCGCAGGATTGTTCTTGTGTCGCACACGCTACCATCACGCCGTACCTTATCGCTGGCCATCCTTTTGCTGGTTCTGCTCGCGCCCGTGCAGGCCAGCGAGCTGTTCTACCTCGGGCAGAAGATTCCCGACATCCATAAACCCTGGAACAGCGCCGACTACCAGCAGCTGCTGGAGGCCCTGAACAAGGTCGACAGCACTCAGCTCAACGCCCTGCCCCGCCGCAGCGGCGAGTTCACCGGACCGATCTACCAGCGCATGGTCAGCGAAGAGAACTTCCGCCCGCAGCTGAACATCTACGCCCCGCTGGAGCTGCGGCAGAACGAAGCCCGCGAAGCGCTGTTCCGCCTCAAGGAGCTGATGCGCCTGTATTTTGATTTTCGCGCGGTGCAGCAGCCTTATGCCGCCGAAGCGCTGGGTGTGATGAGTTATTCACTGCGCCAGCAGGCGGTGCTGTTTACCCTGACCACCGAATTCTGGATGACCCTCTCGCAAACCGAGCAAAGCAACCCGGTGCGTCTGCAAGGCCTGCATGAAACCAAGGCGGCAGCAGCCATGCTCACCTCCAGCGCCCTGGATTACCTGGGCCTGACCAAACAGTTTGGCCGTGAAGAGCTGGTGCTCTACAGCGCCGAACTGAGCAAGCAACTGCCCGAACTGTTTATTCATTTGAGCGGGGAGGTGCGTGAAACCTTGCTGCAGCGTGTCGAACAACTGGCGCAGCAGCATGCTTATGCAGAAGTGCAGCAAAACATGCGCGAACTGCAGCCAGTGCTGCTGAGTATCCAGCAGGATGTGCAGGCCAAACTGGCCGCCGCCGCGGCGCAACCACGCAAAGCGCCAACGCGCAGCCTTGATCTATCAGTTCCGGCGGAATCAGCGCAGTAGGCCGAGGCTCTTGGCCCGCGCCACGGCCTGAGTGCGCCGCTCCACACCGAGTTTGCTGTTGATGTGGCGGGCGTGGGTCTTGACCGTGTGCAGGGAGATAAACAGGCTGTCGCTGATCTCCTGGTTGGAGCAGCCCTGGGCGATCAATTGCAGCACGGCCAACTCCCGCGAACTAAGGGCATCGACCACAGCGGCATAATCATCCTGACTGACCAGCGCCTGCGGCAGATGCTGTTGCAGGGCTTCGATCAGCGGGCTGGCGTGCTGGGTCAGCAACTGCTCACGTAGCCATTCGGGTTGTCGCGTCAGCAGCCCCTGGAAAGGCAGCAAGCCTCCACCGGCCGCCGTTTGCAGGGCACTGTGCAACTGCTGCTGCGCCTCGCGTTCGCGCCCGGCATCACGCAGCAGATCCGTCAGTTGCATCTGCGCAAGCGCCCCCAGCAGCTGACCACCGGCGTTCTGCGCCAGCTGGCTCAGCCCGCGCAAACGCCGCTCGGCCTGTTCATCCTCGCCCTGCAAACGCTCGTATGTGGCCAGATGCAGCTGAACATGCAATGGCAGTTGTGGATGGAACTCTGGCGCGGCAGCGGCCTGCTCACCGCCATAGGCATCCAGCAAGCGACTCAGCCAGACACCCGCCAGCTCAGTCTGACCCTGACACAGCCACAGCTCGCATTTGGTCAGGGTGATCATCGCCAGGTAGTAGATCGGCGGAATATCCCAGATATGCATCAGCCGCTCGGCCTCGGCCAACTGGGCAAACGCTTCTGGCAGGTTGCCGCAGCGCCCTTCCAGGCTGGCCAGCACGCAGTACCCGATCAACACACTGATATCACGACAACCACGCGCTTCGGCAATTCCGGCCAGCAAGCGCTGACGGGCCTGCTGCGGCTGCAGACGCAGGCTCAGCAGATAGCCTTCGTACAGGGTCAGCCGTCCACGTGCGGCGTACTGCCGCTGGGACGGCAGCTTGGCCAGACGCTGTTGGCCCTGGCGCACTTCGTCCAGTGCGCGGAGCACCTCGCCACGGGCTTGCAACACCCGCGCACGGTCGTAATAGGCCAGGGCTTCGAACAGCGGGTTACCGACCCGCTGCGCCAGCTCCAACGCTTCACGGTTCAGCCCACGGGCACGCCACAGATCACCGTGCACAATCGCCAGGTTGGCCAGACTGGACAGGCACATCAGGCGCTGCCCATAACGGTCCAGCGGCAGACAGCTCAGCGCTTCACTGCAATAGGCCTGAGCTTTGCCGCTGTCACCGCGGCCGCGGGCAATCACCCCACTCAGGGCCAGCCACTGGGCCAGCAAACCTTCCTGCTCGCGGCGCTCGCGGGCGGGCATAAAACGCCCCAGCTCAGCCAGCAGTTCTTCGGCGGCATCCAGCTGACAGGCCAACGCCAGCGCCCAGCCGTACAACAGAATCAGCCGTGGTGTGCTGGTCAGCAGGCTGTCCGGCAAGTCCATCTTCCAGCGCAATAAGGTGGCGACGTTCTGCTCGGCCAACAACTGTTCTTCGGAGAGGTTCTGCACCAGGTTCGCTGCCACGTCCGGCTGGCCTGCGCGCAACGCCTGTTCGATGGCTTCATCCAGCAAGCCCTCAGCGCTGAACCAGCGACACGCGCGCAAATGCAGACCTGAGGTGGGCTGCGGCCGGCTACGCAGCAAATCGGAAAACAGGTGGTGATAGCGAAACCATTTGCCCTGCTCATCCAGCGGCACCAGAAACACCTGATGCGCCTGTAGGTGGCGGAGAATCGCAGCGCTGTCATGGGCATCGCGCAGGGCATCACACAGCTCGGCGCAGAAGCGCTCCTGACTGGCCGTCTCATAGAGAAAGGCCTGCACGTCAGCCGGCTGGCGTTCGATCACCTCTTCCAGCAGGTAGTCGTGAATCAGCCCGTCACCGCCCTGCACCCGCGCCGGCAACGCCGCCGACTCCTGCGTCTCGCTGACGGCCAGCGACCAAAGGCGTAACCCCGCCACCCAGCCCTCACTGCGTTGCAACAAGGCGGCCAGCGCTTCGGCCGACAGCTCGGCGCCCTGCAGCCGGAGCAACGCAGTACTTTCAACGTCGGTCAGGCGCAGATCCTGTTCATGCAGTTCCAGTAACTGGCGCGACAGGCGCAGACGCGCCAGGTGCCAGTCCGGGCGTTGACGACTGGTCACCAGAATCAGCAGTCCGGTAGGCAGATGATTGAGAAAAAACTGCAGGCAACGATCCAAGACGGCGCCTTGCGCCAGATGATAGTCGTCCAGCACCAGTAGCAACGGTTGCTGCGGATCAAGGCACACCGCCAGCTCATCAAGCAAACCGTCCAGCCACTCTTCAAAGGCAAATGGCTGATGCCGTTGACGCAGGCGCAGCAAGCCCAGCGCCTCCTGCCCCACACCAGGGAAAAACTCTTGCAGCCCACTGAGCAAGCGCTCAAGAAAGCGCCCTGGATCGCTGTCGCGCACGCTCAGCCCCAACCACAGGCTTTGCCACTGCTCTGGCAAGTGTTCGCAAAACTCGATAGCCAGCGAGCTCTTGCCAAACCCAGCCGGAGCGCTGACCAGCAACAGGCGCCCCGCCAAACCACCTAGCAGGCGCTCGCACAAGCGCGGGCGTGGAACATAGTGGGCGGGTAACGGAGGCCGATAGAAGTGCCCGCCCAATACATTGGGGGTCGCTACCAAGCCAGGAATACGGGACAAATCAGTCATCAGCCGGTTTCTTGTAGTAGTCAGGCAGAGGCACTACCGATGCCCCGCAGACTAGCGCCTTGACTCGTGCATTTGAAGCCCTGGGTACAGTCGGGTAGCAAACTACACTGATTGTTCATCCATCAGCCACAGAGTGCTTGGCGTGTGCGGGGCAAACTGACGGCTTGTAACAGCATGTCGGCAAAGGGTCATCGCAACACCGGCCAGACAATCGAAATCAATGACTGCACATAAAAAAACCGGCCACTAGGGCCGGTTTTCAATACAGCATGACGCAGGTTTAGCGTACGCCCGCCTGGCGCAGGGCCGCTGGGGTGTAATCACTTTCCTTGGCTGGGTAGTCGAACTCGTAGGCACTCTTCTCTTCGTTCTTCATGCCCAGAGCCAAGTAGCGGCCAGACAGCAGGTCATACAAGGTTTCGATGCTGTACCACGGCACTTGCTTGTCGTAGTAGTACTGAGCATGGGCTTCAGCCACACGCCACAGGGTACCGCGACCGTCGTAATGATCGATCGCCGCTGCTTGCCAGGTGTCCTCATCGATGAAGAAGTCACGCTTGGCATAGATATGACGCTCGCCCGACTTCAGGGTTGCAGTCACATGCCATACGCGGTGCAACTCATAACGGGTCAGATCCTGATTGATATGGCCAGCCTTGATGATCTGGTCATACTTCAGCTTCGGTGAGTCCAAACGGTAGCTGTTGTAAGGAATGTAGATTTCCTTCTTACCGTTGAGCTTCCACTCGTAACGGTCAGGTGCACCGTTGTACATGTCGAAGTTGTCGGAAGTACGCAGACCGTCAGCGGCAGTACCTGGACCGTCATAGGACACCTGCGGCGCACGACGCACACGACGCTGACCGGCGTTGTACAACCACGCCAGACGCGGTTCCTTCACCTGGTTGAGGGTCTCGTGCACCAACAACACGTTACCCGCCAGACGCGACGGCGCGGTTACGCGCTGTTTGAAATAGAACAGCACGTTGCTCGGCTTGCTGTTGTCTGCATCTTTCAGGGCGCCACGGAAGGTGAACTCATCCTGGAAGTAAACCAGGCTGTAGGAACCATTCGGCTGCGGCGTTGCCTGGGTTACCAGACGCTTCACACTGCCACCACGGTAGCGGGTGATGTGGTTCCAGATGGCTTCCAGACCGTCCTTCGGAATCGGGAACGGGTTGGCCTGATCGAAGTTCTCCAAACCGTTACCGCCTTCGACCAGCTTGGTATTCACCGCGTTGTTTTTGGCTGCGGCCAGAATATTAGCGGGCAGGTTGGCAGTACGATGGGTTGCGAACACCGGCATTTTGTAGCTTTCCGGGTAACGCTTGAACATCGCCAGCTGGCCTGGGGTCAGCTTGTCTTTGTACTGATCCACGTTTTGCGCGGTAATAGTGAACAGCGGCTGCTCATTCGGGAACGGGTCCGAAAGGAAACCCGCACCGTCGGCAGTACCAGCACTGGCTGGCAGACCGCCCGTCCAGGCAGGGATCGAGCCATCCGCATTACCCGCCATTTCCGCACCAATCGGAGTCAGCGTAGTACCCAGTTTCGCGGCCTCATCTGGCGAGACGGCAGCCATCACACCGCTGGCCAGCAGCGAAAGTGTCAGCGCACCGGTTTGCAGCAGACTTTTTGTTGTTTTCATAGTCATAGTCGTCCTCAAAATCTCGTCCGCTTACTTAGAAGTTCACGCCAAAGCTGAGCGCAACGAAGTCGCGGTCAATTGAAGTGTTGTATTTGCCGCCGAAGAAATCGGTGTAAGACAGGCTGGCGGTGTAAGTGTTTTGGTAGTCCGCATCCAGACCCAAGCTGACAGCCTTAGCGTCTTCGGTGAACAAGCCGTTCGGGCCGTAGCCGTCAACGTCATGCGACCAGGAAACACTTGGCTTCAGGTTTACACCAGCGAATACGTCCGGGTAATCCCAGATGGCGCGAGCGCGGTAACCCCAGGCAGTAGAAGTAACGAACCCGTCGTCTTCACAGTACTTGGTCGCGTTCTCAGCGTTGGGATTGTTACCCAAAGTGCTAACATTCAGACCTTTACATGCGTTAAATACACCAACGCCAGATACTGCATAGTTACCCGAAAGAGGACCTGGACCATATACAGGATCTCGGCCATAACGAACGTCATCTGAGCTTTCCAAACCACCTACATGTACAACTCCGATTTCGCCAACCAGAGTCAGGCGGCTAGCGCCCATGACCTGATCAAAGAAATGGGTAAAAGTAGTCTGAAATTGGGTAATTTCCTTACGGCGATAACCATGTAAATCACTGCCAGGTGCGCCGTTAAGAAGAGAAATATTCCCAAGACCAGCACCAGCAAAAGTTGCAGCCGCCAATGGGTTGAAAGCTGGGTTGGCAAGCGGTTTCAGACCGGCATAGAGAACGTCAGTAGTATTCAACTGAACGGGGGCATTCGGCCGGTAACTTAGCTCACCAGCCCACGCGGTACCGGTTGGTAACGTAGTCGAAAAACTCACACCATAAAGGCGAATATCTTCTGGATACTCCATGAAATATTCGGAGTTACCAGCTACACGCAATGGTGCTAGAGCCGCAGAAGCTGGGAAGCCTGGGATAGTGGCTGCGTTGTAAAACGCTGGAGCGGCACCAGTGGCACTGAAAATTGGTGTGCGGCTGTGATAATTCATGAAATAGGCACCAAATTCGGTGTCCAACGGCTCAAAGAAGTAGCGGAATGCCGTACCCCACTGACCATCATCACGAGCATCGCGATCCCCTGCACGAGGAACAAGCACGCCTTCTTGGTTGATATCAACACCGAGACCTCCGAGCAGCGCCAACTGCTGTGCGCTAAAACTCGAGGCTTGCCTCAACACACGCAGATTGTCGTCACAGCCATCAGCAACAATGTCTGCCTGAGAGAAGAACGTGCCGCAGTTATCCGCTACGGTCTGATCCCACTCCAACTGGTAGAACGCTTCCATTGAGAGATTTTCAGTCAGACTCTGCGACACATAGAACATGTTGACTGGGATCAAGCCCTCTTTCACCTCAGCACCAGGGCGGCGGAATGCAGACACATCAACCGGGTTAATTTCGTTGATGCTGTTACGGATAAAGGTGCTTTCACCCCAACTTACAACTTGCTTACCCAAACGAACCGAGCCTGGCTGCTCACCAATGGCATAGTTGTGATAAACGAAGGCATCAAGAATTTGCGCACCAGAAGCTTGCGCCCCTTCTTTGCGATTGCTGTCGCTGATGTCCTTAAACTGACGGCTTTCATCTTTCAGTTCAAAGTCGTACCAGTATTTGCCACGAACAAATACACCTGTATCGCCGTACTTCAACTCCAGGTCGTGAATACCCTTGAAGATTTTCGAGAAGGTTTCGCCTTTCTTGAAATTGGCATGACCATCATCTGAGGTTTGCGAAAGACCGTCACCACCGTTGTTAAAACCGATCAAATCTGGATCAGCACCACGCACCGACCAGCTTGAGCCAATCGACATCGAAGAGTCGAACTGACCTTCGATCTCACCGATATTGAAAGTAACGCCGAATGCAGGGGCGGCGAGGGTGGATGCGAGGCTGACGGCCAGTGGCAGTTTTGCCAGGCGCCAGGTTTGTTTTGTTTTTGTCATCGACGCTACTCCATGTGCTTTTTGTTATGGATGGTGCGGACTATAGCCAGCGGGTACTTCTGCTTGATCCCTCGAAAGTGTGATTTGCAGCCCCAGGCACTCTGGCTCGCAGGTTTCGGCGTGTTGACCACTACCGGCAGAGCCAAGAATGGCTTGGAATGAGCAATTAGCAAGCCAAACGCTTGTTTGACCGGCCAGTCACCCCAAACGACCTGATTTGCCGTTAATTGAACAACCGGACTGACCGGCCAAGACCCACCTAGCAATCACTTCACAGATACCTACAGGCCTTGAGCCGCCTGGCCTGCGCGGTGCCAAGCGACTGCCGTATAACGGACGCTGCCTGCAGCTGCGCCCGTTACAGAAAACCTTATAACGTGGAAAGGAACGGACTGCCGGCAGCCTGCCACTGGACGATATCCAAGCGAATGCGTTTCTTATCCAGCTTGCCGACGCTGGTCTTGGGAACTTCGGTAACAAGGGCGATCTGCGACGGTATCGCCCACTTGTTGATGCTGCCCTGATCAACAAACGGCTTGAGGTGTTCCTTGAGCCCTTTGGCATCCAGGCTCTGGCCATCGCGCAGTACCAACAGGGCAAACGGCCGCTCGCCCCATTGCGGATCGACCACACCCACCACCGCGACTTCACGTACGGCGGGGTGGCGGCTGATCAGATCTTCCAGCTCCAAGGAGGAAATCCACTCGCCGCCGGTCTTGATCACATCCTTGATGCGGTCGCGGATATCGATAAAGCCGAAGTCGTCGATGGTCGCCACGTCACCGGTGTGCAGCCAGCCGTGTTGCCACAGTTCAGCGCCCTTCTCCGGCTCGCGGAAGTAACCCTGGGTCAGCCAGGGCGCGCGCAGCACCAATTCGCCCTGACTCTCGCCATCGGCCGGTAACAGGGTGCCATCGGCGGACATGATCGCCGCTTCCACCAGCGGCACCGGCACGCCAGCCTTGATCCGGTAGGTGGTGCGTTCATCTTCGCTGCCGGCCAACAGCTCATCGTTGATATGGGCACAGGAGATCAGCGGGCAGGTTTCCGACATGCCATAGGCAGCGGTCAGCTGGATGCCACGCGCCTTGGCGGCGTCATACAGCGAACGATTGAGCGCGCTGCCGCCGATGATCATTTTCAGGCCGCCGAAATCATGGCCCTGGGCGCTGGGAGCGGCCATGACCATCTGCAGAATGGTCGGTACACAGTGGGAGAAGGTGACCTTCTCCTCCTTGATCAACCGGCAGAGCAGGTCCGGCTCATAACGGCCAGGGTAGACCTGCTTGATCCCCAGCATGGTGGCCACATACGGGATGCCCCAGGCATGCACGTGGAACATCGGGGTGATCGGCATGTACACATCGTTGGTGCCCAACAGGCGAATGCTGTCCAGGCTGCCCAGCACGCTGGCTTCGGCCATGGTATGCAGCACCAGTTGGCGATGACTGAAGTACACGCCCTTGGGGTTGCCGGTGGTGCCGGTGGTGTAGAAGGTCGTGGCGACCGAGTTTTCGTCGAAATCCGGGAAGTCGTAACGCGGGCTGGCGGCCGCCAGCAGGTTTTCGTACTCACCAACCAGACCATTCAATTCGGCAGTTTTGTCCGTGCCATCGGTTAAGAGCATGGTCTTCTGCACCGTGGTCAGCTGACTTTCGATGCCTTTGTAGAGCGGCACGAACTCGCTGTTGACCAGCACGAACGCATCCTCGGCATGGTTCATGGTGTAGAGAATCTGCTCAGCCGATAGGCGGATGTTGATGGTGTGCAGCACCGCGCCGATCATCGGAATGGCAAACATACATTCCAGATAGCGGTGGCTGTCCCAGTCCATCACCGCCACGGTATCACCAGCCTTGACCCCGGCCTCAGTGAGTACATTGGCCAGGCGCGCTACACGTTCGTTGAGGGTCGCGTAGCTGTAACGCAACTGGTCGCGGTAAACGATTTCGCGGGTTTTCTCGTAACGAATGCCCGACAACAAGAGGCGCTTGATCAGCAGCGGCGCATTGTGAGCATTGTCAGCGGGAGCAATCAGGCGGGTCTGCAGCATGGCGGTACCTATTGTTGGTTTTTTCAGTGGGCCCAATCTAGAGCCGCCGCCGCCTGCTCAAATCAGCCCAAAGAATGATTTTTTGCGTGACTCTTTGGGCATTTTTAGTCACGCAGTAGAATCATTGCCTCGCATTCGATGTGTTTGACCTGCGATCTATTACAAAAACGAGGAGTTTTCCGATGTCCGATATCGTCATCGTCAGCGGCGCACGTACGCCGATGGGTGGTTTTCAAGGCAGCCTGTCGAGCATTGCCGCGGTTGATCTGGGTGCGGCCGCCATTCGCGCTGCAGTTGAACGTGCCGGTGTTGCGCCTGCCGACGTGCAGGAGGTGATCATGGGCTGTGTGCTGCCTGCTGGTCTGAAACAGGGCCCGGCGCGCCAGGCCTCGCTGAACGCCGGCCTGCCCGCTGCGACCGGTTGCACCACGATCAACAAGCTCTGCGGTTCGGGCATGAAAGCGGTGATGATGGCGTTTGACTCGCTCAAGGCCGGCAGCAACAGCGTGATGATCGCCGGTGGCATGGAAAGCATGTCCAACGCCCCTTACGTGATGACCAAAGCACGTGCGGGCCTGCGCATGGGCCACGGCGAGATCAAGGACCACATGTTCCTCGACGGTTTGGAAGATGCGCGCACCGGCCGCCTGATGGGTTCTTTTGCCCAGGAAACCGCCGATCAGTACGGCATCACCCGCGAAGACATGGACGCCTACGCCATTGAGTCGCTGAAACGCGCACAGAGCGCCATCGCCAGCGGCGCACTGGATGCGGAAATCGTTCCGCTCACCGTCAGCAGCCGCAAGGGCGACATCGTGGTTAAGGATGACGAGCAACCCCTGACCGCCAATCTGGATAAAA
This sequence comes from Pseudomonas sp. SL4(2022), assembly GCF_026625725.1. NCBI lineage: Bacteria > Pseudomonadati > Pseudomonadota > Gammaproteobacteria > Pseudomonadales > Pseudomonadaceae > Pseudomonas > Pseudomonas sp. SL4(2022). The sequence goes on along the minus strand of NZ_CP113060.1, from coordinate 2,702,445 downwards.
TTCCGGGCCTCAAGCCGGCTTTCCGCAAGGACGGCACCATCACGGCGGCCAACGCCAGCTCGATTTCCGACGGTGCCTCGGCGCTGCTCCTGATGACCGCTGAAGAAGCTGCCAAACGTGGCCTCAAGCCGATGGCGAAGATCGTTGCGCACGCCACCCAAAGCCAGGACCCGAGCGAGTTCACCATTGCGCCGATTGGTTCGATCAGCAATCTGTTGAAGAAAACCGGCTGGGACAAGGCCGACGTTGACCTGTTCGAAATCAACGAAGCCTTCGCCATGGTGACCATGCTAGCCATCCGTGAACACGGCCTGGATCACGCCAAGGTCAACGTCTACGGCGGCGCCTGCGCCCAGGGTCATCCGGTCGGTTCCACCGGCTCGCGGATCATCCTGACCCTGATCAATGCACTGAAAAACACCGGCGGCAAGCGTGGCATCGCCTCGCTGTGCATTGGCGGGGGTGAAGCCACGGCGGTCGCTGTTGAATTGATTTAAGGGCGTCAGTACATGGCCGCAATGGCCATGCTCACGTTGTGGTAACGGGCCAGCCTTGCGCTGGCCCGTTGCGTTCTAGATGCCGATCTTGTCCAGCGACTTGCCGACCTGGCGCCAGAAGCTGCGCTGCATGCGCTCGGTTTCGCCACTGGCGGCAATCCGTTCGAAGGGTTGAATTTCGTGGGTGGCACCGATTTCCGTGTCCGCCACTGCCTTGGATACCAGCTGCAGCGGACCGTCGCCCTGGCTCGGCGACTGCTCGTTCACCGGTGGCGGGTTGAGTTCGTCGTAGCGCAGGTAATAAATACCACCGGCCTCGGCATCCAGGGCAAAGCTGCTGATCAGGGTGAAATCCAGCGGACCGTCAGCGAAGAGAGTCCAGTGCGAGCCAAACAAGGGGCGGCGCATCTCCAGTTGATAACTGGCGATATCAAACTCCAGCACCATATAGGCATTGCTCGGCAGACTGCCAATGCGCTCATTGTTGAGAAATAGCGCAGGGGCTTCCAGCTCCTGGTCCGCCCAGTCGCTCTGCGGCCGATAGAGGTAGACCAGGGCATGATCCTCATCACTGAGCACATGCTCACGAAACACATGGCCCTGCGTTGCTCCGAAAAAGGCTCCTGGGGTTGAACAGCCGCTCAAGACCAGCACACACAGCACGGTCAGACAGGACAGGGCTCGCATCGACAGCTTCCTTATTATGGGTGTTATGACCCGAGCATAACGGCGCCCTAGCCGCCCCACACCCGACAAAAGTGCGGGTCAGCGGCGGCGATCAAGCAGGTTGACCAACAATTGATCCAGCGCCCCCCAGATGGATTGCTGCACGCGCCGCCACCACGGCCGCGCGCGCCAGTCGGCCAGAGTGATTTCCTGGCTATCGGCAAAATCCGCTTGAAAGCTGGCCGCCACGCTGGCGGTAAACTGCGGGTCCAGCGCTTCCAGGTTGGCGTCCAGGTTGAAGCGCAGGTTCCAGTGGTCGAAGTTGCAGGAGCCGACGCTGACCCAGTCGTCCACCAGCACCATTTTCAGGTGCAGAAAACGCGGCTGGTACTCGAATATCTGTACGCCGGCTTTGAGCAGGCTGGCGTAGTAGCGCTGGCCGGCAAAGCGCACCGGTGGGTGATCGGTATGTTGCCCGGCCAACAGCAAGCGCACCTCAATGCCACGCTTGGCGGCCTGGCGTAGCGTGCGACGAACCCGCCAGGTCGGAAGAAAGTACGGCGTTGCCAGCCAGATACGCTGCTTGGCGCCGCGCAAAGCACGTACCAGCGACAACAGAATATCGCGGTGCTGTAAGGCATCGGCAAAGGCCACGCGGCCCAACCCCTGTCCTAAAGCGGGCAAGGCCGGCAGGCTTTTCAGGCGCAGTGGCAGCTTTGGTCGCCAGGCGACCCAGGTCTGACATGCCAGCCATTGGCGCTCAAACAGCTGCTGCCAATCGGCCACCAGCAGCCCGCTGATTTCCACCATTACCTCGTGCCAGACACTGCTGCTTTGGCCTGGCTGCCAGAATTCATCGGTCGAACCGGTGCCGCCGACAAAAGCAAACTGTTCGTCGACGAGTAATAACTTGCGGTGATCACGGTGAAAGTTGCGCACGCCGTGCTTCCAGCGCAGTGGGTTGTACCACTGTACCTGCACGCCAGCCGCCTGCAGCAGCTGTCGATCCGCAGCATGCAAACCCTGCGCGCCAAAGGCATCGAACAGGCAACGGACCACCACACCACGCTGCGCGGCTGCACACAGGCTATCAATCAGCATGCGGCTGCACGCCCCGCTTTCCACCAGATAGAGTTCCAGATCGACCTGTCGCAGCGCTGCGTCGATGCGCGCCAGCATCTGCTCGAAAAACTGCGGCCCGTCGATCAGCAACGTCAGTGCATTACCGCGTCGCCAGGGAAAGACGTTATGCGGCATGACCGTTCACGCGGCGGTTGACTCTGCGCATTGCGGCTCACGCATGGGAAATGGAGACGCCACCATAGCCGCCCGGCCGGGCCTTGCAAACCCTGCCGGGCGCTCGATTCGATCACGGCCCTGATTACGGTAGCGGCGCGGCTTGCGGTAACAGCTGGCAACCCTGCCGCGGACCCAGCCACTGCGCACTCTGGGTGCTGCCCAGGCCGCGCGCGGTCACGCGCTTGTTGGCTTGGTCATCGAAAAAGCCGGAGAGCGAAACATACTGCGCCACATACGCCTCGCAGTAGTCGACCGGGTTGTTCGCCACATAGCGGCACGAACAGTACTCCTTGGCCGAGTAAGCGCCGATGATGCCTGGAAAGGCTTGCAGGTGTGCGCGGTTCTGCCAGGCCAGGGCCGCGAGCAACAGCGCAATCAGCAACAACAGGCTGCTGAACGGACGACGACGAATCATGGCAGCACCTCATCGGCCAACGCGGAGAGAACCAGCTTGAGGAAATGGTTGCGATCAAAGCTGCCATCGCGGTCATCGGCATAGCGCACGATCACCAGATTTTTACTGGCGATCACATACAGCCCCTGCCCCCAGTGCCCGGACGCCACCAGGGTGTCTTCCGGCGCATCCGGCCAGGGCCTGCCCGCACCGGCTACGGCCGCATTCAGCCACCACTGACCGCCTGGCACCGCTTCACCCGGCTTTTCGGCCTGCGGCTGGTAGTTGGCAAAAGGCGTACGGTTGAAGTCGACCCACGCCTTGGGCAACAGCTGCTGCTCGCCCCAGCGACCATCGCGTTGCATCAGCAGACCGACACGGGCCAGGTCACGGGCGCTCATATAGGCGTATGAGGAACCGACAAAGGTGCCCGCGGCATCGCGCTCCCAGACAGCGGTCGTGATCCCCAGCGGATCAAACAGCGCAGTCCAGGGGTAATCGGCGTAAGCCGCTTCGCCCACCATGTTTTTCAGTGCAGCAGCCAGCACATTGCTATCGCCACTGGAATAACGGAAGCGTGCCCCCGGCTCGGCATCGGCGCGGTGCGCGGCGGTAAACGCCGCCATATCACTGCGGCCACGGGTGTAGAGCATCGCCACCACCGACGATTTCAGCGGCGCGTATTCATAGTCTTCCTGCCAGTCCAGCCCCGAGGCCCAGTTGAGCAGATGACCGACCTTGACCTGCGGATGTGCGGCAAACGGCGGGTAGTAATCCGCCACCGGTGCATCCAGACGGAAACGCCCCTGGCCGTAAGCCACCCCCATGGTGGTGGCCAGTAGGCTCTTGGCCATCGACCAGGTCAGGTGCGGCGTGGCGGCAGTGGTCGGTGCGGCATAGCGCTCGTAAACCACCTGGCCATCGCGGATTACCAGCAGGGCATCAGTGCGCACGCCTTTGCGGGTGGCGTCATCACGGGCGGGGAAGGCATAGCGCTCCAGCTCGCTGAGCGCGCTGCTGGGCGCGGCCAACTGGCTGTCCCAGTCGCTGCCAGGCCAGTTCTCGGCGTGCGCCGTGGCGCAGCCCAAGGCGAAGATGCACGCCAGCATCAGCCGCCGCGCGGGAAAGGGAGTGATGGACATGGAGCCGCCTCTGCTGGGATCGAAGGCCGCACCCTAGCATGCGTTTGACGCCGACAAAAAGCGCCGAACACGCCGCTTTATCCGGCTGTTCGGCGCGAAAAGTCACGGCTTATGCCCAGGCGACTAATCCGGCAAGCGGTAATCCTCTGCACCTAGCAGATCCATGCCGCATTCCAGGTTCTCGATCCAGTAGAGAAAGGCATTGATCATTTCTGCGCCGACAAAAGGCCGGCCGTGCTGCGGCACAATCATCGCAACATCCATGTCACGGACCATCGCCGCCCACAGCCGGCAGACCTTGTTGCTGGCCATATAGCGCCGGTGAAAGCCGAGCATGTTCGGCACATGGTTAACGAAGTCCGTGACCGGGTGCGCGTCGTCGACCATCGAGGCGCCCATATCGCCGGAAAACAGAATTTTGCTCACCGGGTCATACAGCTGGAAGTTGCCCACCGAGTGGAGAAAATGCGCGGGCACCGCCTTAAGCGTGCATTTGCCAAGGCTGAAGGACTGGCCGCGATCCGGCAGCGCGATGATCCGGTCAAAGGTGTTGATGCCACGGCTAAGCGCCAGGTAGTTGGCCGTCAGGTGCGGTAAAAACCGCGCCCAGAGCTTGGAGCAGATCACCCGTGCGCGGGTGTGCAACAGCCATTTGTCCAGCGAGGCGATGATGTCCGGGTCCTGGTGCGAGGCGAAGATATAGGTCAGGTCCTGCACCGGAATGTGCTTGGACAGCTCCAGCGACAACGGCGTGTACGTCAGGTCACCGCCCGGATCAAGCAGCAGGTACTGCTCGTTGTCGGTGATCAGAAACTGGTTGGACTGCACGCCCTCCCCGCTGACCAGATCATCGAACATCATGCATTGATGCTCACCGTTATCGAACAGCACTATGGGCTCGCGTCGCATGGCAGGCTCTCTCCCGAAAGCCCGTGAGCTTAATGGCGTAGCGGCCCAACCTTACTGACCTGGATCAAGCCAACAAGGCAGTGGTGGTCACAACTCATAAACCGCTGATATCGGTTTCGTGACGGCTGGGTAGCGCATGCCCGCCCCCACGCGGATAGGGCGTCATCCACCCGACGCCTACACGGTCGCTATCGATGCCCCTGCCGGGCCTTACAGTGTGAGCCCCAGCAGGGCCTGTGCCTTCTGCTGGCGTTTGCTGCGCGCGCTGCCGGCAATCGCCAGCAGGCCTTTGTCGCGCTGCCAGAGCTGCGCCCAGTGCGCATCGCCGCTGGCAAAGGCATTGTCCAGCTCTCCGCGCAGGCTGTCGAACTGAGCAAATAATCCGGCCAACAGCAGATGACTGCCTGCGGCGCTCGGGCATTGCCGCGCCACTTCCGCGCAGCCGGCCAGCAAACCAAGCAGGCGCAATTGCAGGGCCTGCGGCCAAGTAGACTCCTGCCCGATGCCAAACAACCAGGCCGTCAGCGCCGCCAACACATGAGTGTCCTCCAGGGTGCGGAAGGGTTTTACATAGTCATCCCAACCGTCACCGGGCAAGCGCTCGCACTGCGCGCTTTGCAGATGCAAGCGGCCATGGCTGACATCGGGCATCAGTGGCAACGCCGGCAGCGTCTCGATCTGCACCCCTGGCGCACCATTGCGCACCACGCCCAGGGCCAGTTGCACCCGCGCGCCGGCAACGTCCTCACGGGCCGCCACCAGCAACCAGTCGGCGGCCTCGGCGGCTGTGACGAAATCCTTGCGGCCGTCGAGGGTCAGGGCGTTGATCCGCGTACTCATATCCGCCGGTCGGGTACTGCGGTTTTCGGTGACGCACAGCGCCCCCAACGTCCAGGGCGCAGCTGGCCAGAGCGCACGCAACGCGCCCTGATACCCGGCGAGAAACGCCAGCCCTGGCGTCGCAGCCAGCCGTCCACCGAGCAGGGCCAGCTGCAACGGGGTTGGGTGGCCAATACGGTCCAGCAGGCTGGCGTACCACTCCTCCAGCCCCGTCACCGGTAAACGCGTTTTCGGACTCAACAGCTGTTGCCAGGGCATGCCTTGCTCCTTGTTCCAGGGATTGAACACCGTGTCATACAAGCATCACCAAATCTTCATGGAGGTGACACCGCCGCTACCTAGCCTGAGCTTGCCCAACAAGATCGACCGGCTGCAAGGCAAAAAGCCGGCTACAGGAGATGACGGCATGACCCAGATGGCAATCACCCGCGACCGCACCACCCCCGCTCGTCGCCTGCAAGCCGAGCGCTTGCTGGGCGCTGCCGCCCTGCGCGAAGCCCAGGCGCTGCGTTTTCGCGTATTCAGTGCCGAATTCGATGCCAAGCTCAAGGGTGCCGAACTGGGCCTGGACATGGATGATTACGATATTCACTGCCAACACATCGGCGTGCGCGACCTCAACAGCGGTGAGCTGGTAGCCACCACTCGCCTGCTCGACCACCGCGCTGCCGCCAGCCTGGGGCGCTTCTATAGCGAAGAAGAATTCAGCCTGCACGGCCTGCCACACCTCGAAGGCCCGGTGCTGGAAATCGGCCGTACCTGCGTCGATGCCGCCTACCGCAACGGTGCAACCATCGCCGTGCTCTGGGGCGAGTTGGCCGAAGTGCTCAACGAAGGCGGTTATCGCTACCTGATGGGCTGCGCCAGCATCTCCATGCAGGATGGCGGTGTTCAGGCCCAGGCGATCATGCAGCGCCTGCGCGAACGCTACCTGTGCACCGAACACCTGCGCGCCGAACCGAAAAACCCGCTACCGGCGCTGGATGTGCCAAGCAACGTGATCGCCGAAATGCCGCCGCTGCTCAAGGCCTATATGCGCCTGGGCGCGAAGATCTGCGGCGAGCCGTGCTGGGATCAGGACTTCCAGGTCGCTGACGTGTTTATCCTGCTCAAGCGTGACGAGCTGTGCCCACGCTATGCACGGCACTTCAAAGCCGCTGTTTAACAGCAAGTCGGAGTAATCTTGCACAACTCACCGGCACTCTGTAGACAGTGCCGGCGTTTGTGTTTTTGTCGCGAGAGTGTTTGATGAAGAAAGTGCGTTTGTACCTGCGCCTGGCACGCCTACTGCTGGTGATCAGCCTCGGCACCCTGCTGGCGGCGAGCATAACCCTGCTTGAACGCCTGGTCCGGCATGACCTGATGCCAACCCGCCAACGCCTGACCCGCTGGTTTCTCGCACGCCTGGCCGGGGCGCTGCCATTTCGCTTGCAGGTACAGGGCGAGCTGCCACGTCAGCCGATGCTATGGGTCAGCAACCATGTGTCCTGGACCGATATTCCACTGCTCGGCATGCTCACTCCGCTGTCCTTCCTGTCCAAGGCGGAGGTGCGCACCTGGCCGGTGGCCGGCTGGCTGGCGCACAAGGCCGGCACCCTGTTTATTCGCCGGGGTTCGGGTGATAGCGGCCTGCTCAGCCAGCAGCTGGGCAACCACTTGCAACGCGGGCGCAACCTGCTGATCTTCCCCGAAGGCACCACCACCGATGGGCTGGGGCTGCGCACCTTTCACGGTCGCCTACTGAGCAGTGCGATCGACAGTGGCGTATCTGTGCAGCCGGTGGCCATCCGTTACCTGCGCGGCGGCAAACCGTGCAGCGTGGCGCCGTTTATCGGCGATGACGACATGCTCTCGCACCTGCTGCGTTTGCTCGGCAGCGAACTGGGTGAAGTGCACATTCAGCTGCTGACGCCAATTGCCAGCAGCGAACTGAACCGCAACGCCCTGGCCCGCGCGGCGCAGCAGGCGATCAGTCAGGCGCTGTTTGGTGCGGTAGACGCAGCTGAAACTGAAAAGGCTGAAACTGAAAGCCAGGCAGCCTAACCGCCGAGTCCACGCTCGCGCGCCACGAAGGCCTGTAACTCCGGATAGAACTGGCGAAAATCCTCCAGCAGCGGCTGATACAGCCGCTCCAGCTCGGCGGCACCGCCGGCCAGCAAGCCTGGCCGCGACAGACGCCGATCAATCCCCGCGACCACCTGTTCCAGCACGGAAAAGTCGCGGTAACTGCCCAGCCAATCCTGCGCTGCCATGCGCGGCGCAATGTGCGCCAGACGCTCAGGCAAACGCGGCTCAGCGGCCAGTACCAGATACACCCTCCTAGTAAAGCGCGGTAATGGCTCGGCGGCATAGTCAGCCCAGTTCAGCGCCAGGCAGTGATCGAAAAACACATCCAGCAAGATGCCGCTATGACGCCGCCGCTCAATGGCAAAACGCGCCCGCGCCTGCATTTGCAATGGATGATTGTCGGTGAATACATCGATACGCCGGTGCAGGCGGATCGCCGCTTCGATATCCGCCGGCCACTGCCCACCCAGCGGCCCTTTGACGAAATCGCCATACAGGCTGCCCAGCAATTGGGCCGGCGCGTCGCCGCCGAGGTGTAAATGCGCGAGGTAATTCATGGCCTCAGCTTACACATCAGCAGGCGTGATGATGACTATCGCCATGAACGATCTGTATATCGTCAGCAACCGATATAAGGTTCGCCTCATCGCGATATGGCGTTACAGCGCACTGGGGATAACCCGCATGCAACTCGATATCGATGAAGTGATCAAGGCACTGGCCCATCCGGTGCGGCGCGACATCCTGCATTGGCTGAAAGACCCGCAGGCGTATTTCGCCGACCAGGACCATCCGCTGGAAATCGGCGTGTGCGCCGGCAAGATCGACCAGCGCACCGGGCTGTCGCAATCAACAGTCTCCGCACACCTGGCAACCCTGCAGCGCGCCGGTTTGATCAGCAGCAAGAAGGTTGGCCAATGGAACTTCTTCAAGCGCAATGAAGAGACGATCCAGGCGTTCCTCAACCACATCAGCCAAGCGCTCTAAAACTCATTGTTCATTCACCCCTTTTTCAGGAGCTGACGGCATGCCTGCAGCGCTTCTCGTTCTCGCTTTGTCCGCGTTTGCCATCGGCACCACGGAATTCGTCATCATGGGCCTGCTGCCAGAAGTGGCGGGCGACCTCGGCGTGTCGATCCCCGGCGCCGGTTGGCTGGTCAGCGGTTACGCCCTGGGCGTGGCCATCGGCGCACCTTTTATGGCCCTGGCCACCGCCAGTTGGCCGCGCAAAGCCTCACTGCTGATGCTGATGAGCATCTTTATCGCCGGCAACCTGTTCTGCGCCCTGGCCAGCGATTACCAGATGCTGATGCTCGCCCGGGTCATCACCGCCCTCTGCCATGGCGCGTTCTTCGGCATCGGCTCGGTGGTGGCCGCCAGCCTGGTGCCCGCCAATCGCCGCGCTTCAGCCGTCGCCTTGATGTTTACCGGCCTGACCCTGGCCAACGTGCTCGGCGTGCCACTCGGTACCGCACTCGGTCAGTACGCCGGCTGGCGCTCGACCTTCTGGGCCGTGACCCTGATTGGCGTGATTGCCCTGATCGGCCTGTGGCGCGTGCTGCCCAGCAAAACCGATGAAGCCAAGGCCGACTTCGCCAGCGAAGTGCGCGCCCTGCGCGGTGCCGGCCTGTGGTTGGCGCTGAGCACCACGGTGCTGTTCTCTGCGGCGATGTTTGCCCTGTTCACCTACATCGCGCCGCTGCTGGGCGAAGTCACTGGCGTGTCGCCCAACGGCGTGACCTGGACCCTGCTGCTGATCGGCCTCGGCCTGACCCTCGGCAACATGCTCGGCGGCCGCCTGGCCGACCGCAGCCTGAAAGCCACCCTGGTCGGCGTATTTGTCGCCATGGCGGTGATTTCCACCCTATTCAGCTGGACCAGCCAGGCGCTGATCCCGGCCGAAATCACCCTGTTCCTCTGGGCCACCGCCGCATTCGCTGCGGTGCCGGCCCTTCAGGTCAATGTGGTGGCCTTTGGCAGCGGTGCACCGAACCTGGTATCGACCCTGAATATTGGTGCCTTCAACCTCGGCAACGCCCTCGGTGCCTGGGTTGGCGGCCTGGTGATTGCCGAAGGCTTCGGCCTGACCCACGTGCCCCTGGCCGCAGCCGTACTGGCTGTACTGGCGCTGCTGGCCACCCTGCTGACTTTTAGTACCCGTAGCCCTGAACCCGAACTTGCACTCAACGAATAACCTGAGAGGACCGTCCCATGACCACACTTTTCGACCCGATCCAGATTGGCGACCTACAACTCAACAACCGCATCATCATGGCCCCGCTGACCCGCTGCCGCGCCGATGAAGGCCGCGTACCCAACGCGCTGATGGCCGAGTACTACGTGCAGCGCGCCAGTGCTGGCCTGATCATCAGTGAAGCCACGGCCGTGACCCCGATGGGCGTCGGCTACCCGGACACCCCCGGCATCTGGTCGGATGATCAGGTACGCGGCTGGAGCAATGTGACCAAGGCCGTGCACGCTGCAGGCGGCAAGATCGTCCTGCAACTGTGGCACGTTGGGCGCATTTCCGACCCGATCTACCTGAACGGTCAACTGCCCGTCGCACCGAGCGCCATCCAGCCGACGGGTCACGTCAGCCTGGTGCGCCCGATGAAGGACTTCGTCACCCCGCGCGCCCTGGAAACCGAAGAAATCGCCGATATCGTCGAGGCCTATCGCCTGGGCGCGGAAAACGCCAAGGCCGCCGGTTTTGACGGTGTGGAAATCCACGGCGCGAACGGCTACCTGCTCGACCAGTTCCTGCAAAGCAGCACCAACCAGCGCACCGACCGCTACGGCGGCAGCCTGGAAAACCGCGCACGCCTGCTGCTGGAAGTCACTGATGCAGCGATTGAAGTCTGGGGCGCTGGCCGCGTAGGTGTCCATCTGGCACCGCGTGCGGACAGCCATGACATGGGCGACGCCAACCGCGCCGAGACCTTTACCTACGTCGCTCGTGAACTGGGCAAACGCGGCATCGCCTTTATCTGCGCCCGTGAGAAGGAAGCCGACGACAGCCTGTCGCCAAGCCTGAAACAAGCCTTCGGCGGCGTGTTTATCGCCAACGAGCGCTTCACCAAGGATCAAGCCAATGCCTGGCTGGCTGAAGGCAAAGCCGATGCAGTGGCCTTCGGCATTCCGTTTATCGCCAACCCGGACCTGCCGGCGCGCCTGGCGCAGGATGCCGAGCTGAATACCCCGCACCCGGAAACCTTCTATGGCAAAGGCCCGGTCGGCTACCTCGACTACCCAACGCTGTAGCCGCTCTGTCGTAGGAGGGGTTTTAGCCGCGATAGCGTTATCGAACGTTCGCCGCTAAAACGCCTCCCACAGAGGCTTGCCAGTATCTACCTGAGGTTTAAACGCCTCAAAAAAGAAGCCCGCCAATTGGCGGGCTTCTTTGTTGCAGCTCACTCAGCGGGCGTCAATCTGCTGCTGCAGGTTCAACACTTGCGCCTGCAGGGTGCTGATGTTGCGGCTCATCTGCGCGCGGAAAGCATCAAACTCGACGGTATTGCTGGTGGCAGGACGGGTTTCCAGATCGCTCTTGAGTATCAGCAGGTCCTGCTCGACACGGGCAATGGCCTGGCTGGAGTTGCCCTGTTTTTTCAGCGCGTCGATCTCACTGCGCAGGCTGGCCATTTTCTCGTCGAGCTTGCTCTGCCCGGCCAGCGCACTTTTCAGGCTGGTCTGCTCATCTTTAAGCGCAGCCTGTTCTGCGCTGAGCTTGCTGAGAACCGCTTCCAGCTTCGACTCACCACCTTCCTGACCTTTCAATTGCGCGGCCAACTGTTCTAGCCGATTATTCTGCTCGGTGCTCTGGCCCGTCATACCCTGTTGCTGTTTGCTCAGCTCGGCCACTTTGCTTTCCAGCTGTTTGACCTGCAGCTTCAGCGCCTCACTGCCGCTGGTGACCGAGGATTCAGTGGCCACCACCTTGCCGGAAATATCCTGAATTCGCCCGGCCGCTTCCTCGCTGATGCGCGCAAAGCTTTCCTGGGTCGCCACCAGTTGCTGCTCCATCAGACTGATCTGCTGGAAGCTCCACCAGCCAAGCCCGCCCAAGGCAATCATCAAGGCGCCAACCAGGGCCCAGAGCGGGCCAGTGCTGGCAGATTTCACCGGCGCTGCGGCCGCTACGCGGCCATAGGCAGGACTGCGCGCAGGCTCCGGTGGTTCTGCGGCATAGTCGTCATGATCGCGCTGATCAGCCCGCAGGCTGGGCACGTGATCGAGTTCGTCGTGGGCATCGTTACGCATGGGTCAACCTTCAGTAGCAGAATGCCGCGCAGTATACCGGTTCGCGCGCAGGGCTTCAGTGTCGCGCCATGCCAGTGCAGGGCGCACCGACGAAGGGCACAACTCAGGCCATCGACCCGCTGCAAGCAGCGCAGTTCCGCAGAGTGTGAACTGGTACGCGCCTTGCAGTTGTCTATTTGCGACGTTTTCGTAGGGTCAGGGAAGCCGGCCGCTACAGGCGCGATCCGCACGCGGCAAACGCGGCGAGACCAGACGGGGCATTCCGGATGAAGGCACCCAGTCCACTTCTAATTACGGGGGAAGGTCCATGGAGCTGAATAGAGAAGTGTTGGATTGCATGAAAAGCCTGCGCCGCCGGTTGCGCGAAGAGCTGGCGGTGGATATTCGCATGAGCCAGCCGGATGCAATCAACAGCATGCTCAGCGCCTGCCTCACCTCCAGCAGCGATGAAACCCGCCAGTTGGGTCAACTGCTGGCTCAGTACAGCGACCGCCCCTTCGGCGAGGCTGCAACGACGCCACGCATGCAAGCCGGACATCCGCTGCTGGTGGAAGAGCATGCACACCGCCCGGCCAGTGGGTCAGTACGCATGTACCGCGGGCAGCGTGTTTACGCCTGAGATTGACTTACCGGGCATCAAATCGGGTGATGCGCCTGCCACCAGGTGCAGAATTCATCCAGCGCGGTCCACAGGCTAACCCTGGGCTCGAATTCCAGATGCTGTCGGGCGCGGCTGATGTCCAGGGAGAAATCCTTGGCCATCACCGCCACCCCCAGGCGAAACAGGGTCGGCTCCGGGCGACCGGGTAGCAGCTTGCACACGCCTTCATTCAACGCCGCCGCGCCATACGCCAGGCTATAAGGCAGATGGCGGGTCACCGGCGGCAGGTCGAGTTTGCGCAGCACATAATTGACCACATCCCACAGCGGCACTGGCGCACCATTGCTGATGTTATACACCTGCCCCAGCGCAGGCCCGGCGGCCAGTAGGCAGCTCATCAGCGCTTCGTTGAGGTTGTGCACGCTGGTGAAATCGACCTTGTTCAAGCCGTTACCGATGATCGACAACCGACCTTTGCGCTGCATATTGATCAGCCGAGGAAAGATACTGGTATCGCCCGCCCCAGTGACAAAGCGCGGACGCAGCGCCAGCACCTCCAGGCCGAACTCCTGGGCGGCAAACACCTGCTGCTCGGCAAGAAACTTAGTTTTGCCGTAGTGATCGGAAAACCGCTTGGGCAGCTGCTCTTCACGCAAGCCGACATGCGCCTGACCGTCGAAATACACCGACGGCGACGACAGGTGCACCAGGCGCCGCACCTTCTGTTTAATACAGGCGTCGACCACGTTTTCGGTGACCGTGACATTGGCCTGATAGAAGTGCTCGTAACGCCCCCAGACGCCGACCGCGCCGGCGCAGTGCACCACCGCTTCAACGTCCCGACACAGCTGCTGCACCAGCTCGGGGTCAGATAGATCGCCCTGAACAAACTCCGCACCACGCGAGCAGAGGTGCTCGACACCCTCGGCACGGCGGCCGTTAACCCGCACACGCAAGCCCTGTTCCAGGGCAAAGCGGGCAAACCGCCCGCCGATAAAACCGCTGGCTCCGGTTACCAGAATCTTCATTGCAACACCCCGCTTGGCCTGCTCGATGCGCCACTCTAGCAGCGTGCGCAGTGGCAGTGCAGGCCATAGCAGCGACCGCACACACCCTGCGATAGGCCAACAAAGGCGGCAGCACCCGCTAAGCTGTGCCCCTACCTCCGCTTATTAAAGGAAAACAGGATGGCCACGCACTGGATGATTTATGGCGCCAACGGTTACACCGGCCACCTGCTGGCCGCCGAAGCCAAGCGCCAGGGCCTCACGCCCATTCTGGCAGGGCGTAACCCGGCCGCTGTACACGCTCTGGGCAGCCTGCTGGGCCTGGAATGCCGGATATTCGATATCCACCAACTGGACCGAGCCAAGGAAGCCCTGGCGGATGTTGCCGTGGTCGCTCACTGCGCGGGGCCATTCTCCGCCACCAGCGCGCCGATGCTCGACGCCTGCCTGGCCAGCGCCACCCACTATGTCGATATTACTGGCGAGATCAGCGTGTTCGAAGCCGCTCACCAGCGGGATCAGCAGGCCCGCGAGCGGGGCGTAGTGGTCTGCCCCGGCGTGGGCTTTGATGTCATCCCCAGCGATTGCCTGGCCGCCTGTCTGCACCAGGCCCTGCCCGATGCCACGCACCTGGCGCTGGGCTTCGATTCTGGCAGCGGGCTGTCGCCCGGTACGGCAAAAACCTCGGTGGAAGGCCTGAAGTTTGGCGGTAAGGTGCGCCGCGCAGGCGTGATCACCGATGTACCGCTGGGCTATAAGCGCCGCACCATCAACTTTGGTCGCGGTGAAAAACCGGCGGTAACGATCCCCTGGGGCGATGTGTCCACCGCCTACCACTCCACCGGCATCGACAATATCGAGGTGTACCTGCCGACGCCAACAATGGCCGCCATCGTGATGCGACTGATCGACCCGCTGCGCGGCCTGCTCGGCCTGGATGCGGTGCAGAACTGGCTCAAGCGACTGATCGAAAAACGCGTCAGCGGCCCCGATGAAGCCAGCCGCGCCCGTCAACGCACCTGGCTGTGGGGCGAGGTGCGTAATGCCGCCGGTGAGGTAAAAACCGCGCGCCTGGAAACCGCCAATGGCTATGACGTCACCGTGCACGGTACCTTGTTGGCCGTGCGGCATTTGCTGAGTTACAGCGGCACTGGCGGCTACTTCACCCCGTCAAGACTGCTCGGCGCCCGTTGCGTGGAACAACTGCCAGGCTCGGGCAAGGTGCAGCGCTCCTGAGTTCACAGTAACGCCACCAGACTCTTGCCTGCAGCCTGCGCCAGGTGCTGCGTCAACTGGTTAAGCAACTCGCCACCATTGCGCCAATGATGCCAGTAGAGCGGCACATCAATCGGCTGCTCGGCGAGCAGCTCAACCAGTTCTCCGCGCGCCAGTTCGCCCTGCACCTGCAACTCGGGAATCAGGCCCCAACCAAAACCGGCCAACGCCAGGCGGATAAAGCCCTCGGACGAAGGGCACAAGTGGTGGGCAAAACCGCCCTCCACACCCAGCCCGGACAAATAGCGATGCTGCAGCAAATCATCCGGCCCAAAGACAATGGCCGGCGCATGGGCCAACGTCTGTGCATTTACCCCATCAGGGAAGTGCCGGGCGATAAAGGCCGGGCTGGCCAACGCCCGGTAACGCATCGCTCCCAGCAGCATGGCCCGCGCTCCGGCCACCGGACGCTCGCTGGCACACACACAGGCCGCCACCTCGCCAGCGCGCATGCGCTTGAGACCGACCTCCTGATCCTCCACTACCAAGTCCAGCAACAGGCGCTGTTCGCTACAGAACACCCCAACCGCAGCCGCCCACCAGGTGGCCAGGCTGTCCGCATTCAGGGCAATGCGCAGGCGCTCCGGCATGCCGCCTTCATCCAGTGCCGGCACCTGCGCCTGAATATCACGTTCCAACAGACGCACCTGCTGCACATGGTTAAGTAGACGCCGGCCGATTTCCGTGGGCGCTGGCGGCACCGCACGCACCAGCACCGGCTGACCGACACGCGCCTCCAGCAGCTTGATCCGCTGCGACACAGCCGACTGCGACAGCCCCAGTACCTGCGCCGCTCGTTCGAAACCAGCCTGCTCCACAACCGCAGCCAGGGCGGCGAGTAACTTGTAATCGAGCAAAATAAGATTTCCTAATGGGCAATCAGGATTATTGGTTTCTCTTATATACCCAGCCACAGCAAACTGACCAGCATCACCACTCTGAACAAGGCAATCCGCATGGCCGGCGAAACCTCACTGACAACCTTGCTGCGCAGCATGAGTCCACAGCTGAACGAAGGTGCTTACGTGTTCTGTAGCCTGAGCGATGCCACGCAGCTGCAAGGCATACAACCACTGGGCAGTTTTCAGGAAGCCGAGGGCCTCAGCGTGATTCTGCCGCGCCTGCAGGCAGAGCAACTGCGCCTGCCATACAGCTATGTGGCCGCCTGGCTGACACTGCATGTGCATTCGGCTCTCGAAGCCGTGGGTTTGACGGCGGCTGTCGCCAGCGCTCTGGCGCAAGCCGGGATCAGCTGCAACGTGATCGCCGGCTACTACCACGATCACCTGTTCGTCGCCCATGCCGACGGGCCGCGCGCGCAGGCTGTTCTGCAACAACTCAGTGCACAGGCGGAGTAACCGAGATGTGGCAAAGCTATAGCAACGGATTACTGATCGCCGCCGGACTGATCATCGCCCTCGGCGCACAAAACGCCTTTGTCCTGGCGCAAAGCCTGCGCCGCGAGCATCACCTGCCCGTGGCGCTGCTCTGCGTAATCTGCGACGCCCTACTGGTGGCCGCCGGGGTGTTCGGCCTGGCCGCTGTGCTGGCGCAAAGCCCGCTGCTGCTGGGCATCGCCCGCTGGGGCGGCGCGGCTTTCCTGCTCTGGTATGGCACTCAGGCGCTGATCCGTGCCAGCCGCCCACAAGCACTGAATCAGGCCAGTGAAAGCGGCCCGCGCTCACGCCAGGCAGTGCTGCTGGCGGCTCTGGCGGTGACCTTGCTCAACCCGCATGTTTACCTCGACACGGTACTGCTGATCGGCTCACTGGGCGCACAGCAACCGGTACCGGGTGCCTATGCGCTGGGTGCGGCCAGCGCATCATTAATCTGGTTCTTCTGCCTGGCCCTGGGCGCCGCCTGGCTCGCACCCTGGCTGGCGCGCCCCAGCACCTGGCGGGTTATCGACCTGGGCGTAGCCCTGATGATGTTCAGCATTGCCTGGCAGTTACTCAGCGGCGGCCAACTGGGCTGAGCAGCATTGCCGCACGCCGGCACAGAGCGCGCCGAGTTGGTTTTCCACACAGTTGCCGCGTGTTTAAGCCGTAGGGCCAGTGCTATGATTCAGGGCTTGCGGCGCAAAGAGATAACTCACGCCGCTGAGATGGCCGCCCGTGATCGGCTTCGCGCACACCGCACCTGACCTGATTAGGAGATAAACCATGGCTTTCGAATTGCCGCCGCTGCCTTACGCACATGACGCCCTGCAGCCGCATATTTCCAAGGAAACCTTGGAATTCCACCACGACAAGCACCACAACACCTATGTCGTGAACCTGAACAACCTGGTTCCAGGCACCGAGTTCGAAGGCAAAACCCTGGAAGAAATCGTCAAGACTTCGTCCGGCGGCATCTTCAACAACGCCGCTCAGGTCTGGAACCACACCTTCTACTGGAACTGCCTGGCGCCTAACGCCGGTGGCCAACCGACAGGTGCTCTGGCTGACGCCATCAACGCAGCCTTCGGTTCCTTCGACAAGTTCAAGGAAGAATTCAGCAAGGTTTCCATCGGCACCTTCGGTTCCGGCTGGGGCTGGCTGGTGAAGAAGGCTGACGGTTCTCTGGCCCTGGCCAGCACCATCGGCGCCGGCTGCCCGCTGACCAGCGGCGACACCCCGCTGCTGACCTGCGACGTCTGGGAGCACGCCTACTACATCGACTACCGCAACCTGCGTCCGAAGTATGTTGAGGCGTTCTGGAACCTGGTCAACTGGGACTTCGTAGCGAAAAACTACGCCGCCTAAGTCAGCGCTCCCGAATAACAAGAAACCCGGCCCTGTGCCGGGTTTCTTGTTTTCTGCACCAGCGGTTTACAACAGCTTGCGCGGCGCCAAGGCCAGGTGCAACGCCTCGACCTGCTGCACCGCATGAGTCAGACGCTGATCAGCCACCACCGGCCCCAGGTATTCACACAACCCGATGTACAGCAGGTTGAGCAACTGCCGTAGCTGCTCCAGCCCCAGGCCGGCCGGTTCCAGTTCAGCGCCCTGCTCCAGCCAGGCCCGCACGCGCAGGCGCTGCACATTGCTGCCACTTAAATTGCTCAGGTTACCCGCAACGAAATGTTGCAGGCGTGGCAGCAACCCGGCGTCGAGCGCATTGAACAGCACGCGGCTCAGCGCCTCGAAGGTATGCCGTGCTTGGCTATCCGTGCCGACCCGTAGCGGTGCCGCCACGCCCATCCGCTGCCGCCAGCTGAGCAACTGCGGTTCCGGGTCCGGCAGCAAGGCTGATAACGGGCCGGTTAGCGCCCCCACCAGCTCGCGGTAGAGCTTGGCACGCTCCAACTTGCGCTCGCAGGTCGCCGCCACTTCACCGAGAAACTCATTTAGAGCGAACGGCGGTTTGTCGGCGTATTTGTTTTCCCACAGGGCCAGCACAGCCAGCAGTTCGTCTTCAGCAAAGTGCCCGGCCAGGCCGGTGTAGATCGCCCGTCGGCGAGTTGCCAGGCTCATGTCACACCCTCCTCGGCAGGTCGTTACTGTCGAAGGTCACCGCCAGGTTGAACTCGGGATAGCCCACCTCAGCATGTTCGGCATAATCCAGGCCACGCTGCTCATGTTGCGAAGAGGTGCGCAGGCCGAGGGTTTTCGCCAATAACAGGTAAAGCATCAACGCCAGCGGGAACGCCCAGACAAACGCGACCCCGGCACCCAGCAACTGCACCCCAACCCGTGACCAATTGAACAGGTCGCCACTGAAGAACAGCCCAGCCGCCAGCGTGCCCCAGACCCCGGCAAAACCATGCACCGGTATCGCACCGACCACGTCATCCAGTTGCCAGCGCTCCAGCAGGCGCATCCCGAACACCACCACACCACCGGCCACCAGCCCGGTCAGCAGGGCAAACAGCGGCGACATCGTCGCGCAACCGGCGGTGATGCCGACCAAACCACCGAGCGAACCGTTCACCGTGGTAGTCAACAGCACCGGGCTGGAGGTGCTGCGCTGCGCCAGAAATGCACCCAGTGCTCCGGCCGACGCCGCCAGGTGGGTATTCAGGGCAATCAGCCCGAGGCTGACATTTATCCCCAGGCTGCTGCCGGCGTTAAAGCCAAACCAGCCAAACCAAAGGATGAAACCGCCCAGCGCGACCAGGCTTAGGTTGTGCCCAGGAATGCTGCGCGGCGCACCGTCCGCAGCAAAACGCCCCAGACGCGGCCCCAGCACCAGAATACCGGCCAGCGCACACCAGGCGCCGACGCTGTGCACCACAGTGGAGCCGGCAAAGTCGATAAAGCCCAGGGCCGCCAACCACCCCTGGCCACCGTATATGCCGCTCCACACCCAGCTGCCGAACACCGGGTAAATAAACCCGCTGATCACCACCGCGCCGATCAAATAGGCCGAGTAACGCGTGCGCTCGGCCATGGCGCCACTGGCGATGGTTGCAGCCGTGGCCGCGAACATCATCTGAAATAGCAGAAAGGTGAAATCCCAGGGCTCGCCATCGTGCGGCGCAAAATGACTCATGCCGAACCAGCCGGTGATGTTGCTGCCGAACATCAGACCGAAACCGAACAACCAGAATGTAATGCCGCCGACGCAACCGTCCATGTAGTTCTTCATCATCACGTTAACGGCATTCTTCGCCCGCGACATTCCGCTTTCCAGCAAGGCAAAGCCAGCCTGCATGAAAAACACCAACACGCTGGCCAGCACCAACCAGGCCGTATTGATCGCATCATCGCTGGCCGCCTGAGCCAGTGGCGATACCGCAAACGCAGCTATTCCTGACAGTCGAGTTTTCATTGCATATCCCCCGCACGGTGAGTGCCGGAGGTATGGCAACTCTCATGCCAAGAAAAAACGAGTAGCTGGCAAGCCGCAGCAGCACAGCGCATGCACCGAGACAGTGCAACTTACTCTTATGTCCGCTAGCATCCGCGCCATCACGACACAAAAGTTTGTTCGACAAACTTTGATAATGGCCCTTTGACTGCAAGCGCGACTTTGCCAATACTCACTAGCGTCTGACGCCAAAGGCCTCTAACAAGGAACCGTCACTTGAAGCTGGAACTCAAAAACAGCTTGTCACTTAAGTTGCTTCGTGTGGTGCTGCTCTCTGCACTCATCGTCGGCGTGGTCTTGAGTTGTGCGCAGATCGTTTTCGACGTGTACAAGACACGTCAGGCCGTCGCAAACGACGCGCACCGCATCCTCGGCATGTTCCGTGATCCTTCCACCCAGGCGGTCTACAGTCTCGACCGGGAAATGGGTATGCAAGTCATCGAAGGTCTGTTCCAGCACGAGTCAGTGCGCATGGCCGCCATCGGCCACCCCAATGAGCCAATGCTGGCGGAGAAGGCCCGCGAACAGGTTGATATCCCCACCCGCTGGTTGACCGATCCGATCCTCGGCAAGGAACAGAATTTCACCACCCAGCTGGTCGGCCGCGGCCCCTACAGCGAGTACTACGGCGACCTCAGCATCACTCTCGACACAGCCCCCTACGGCGAGAGCTTTGTCACCAACTCGATCATCATCTTTATTTCTGGCGTGCTGCGCGCCCTCGCCATGGGTTTGGTGCTGTATCTGGTCTACCACTGGCTGCTGACCAAGCCGCTGTCGAAGATCATTGAGCACCTGACCAATATCAACCCGGATCGCCCCAGCGAACACAAGCTGCCCATGCTCAAGGGCAACGAAAAGAACGAGCTGGGCTTGTGGATCAATACCGCCAACCAGCTGCTCTCCTCCATCGAACGCAACACCAACCTGCGCCGCGAAGCGGAAAACAGCCTGCTGCGCATGGCTCAGTATGATTTCCTCACCGGTCTGCCGAACCGTCAGCAGCTGCAGCAACAACTCGACCAGATTCTTGAAGATGCTGGCCGCCTGCAGCGCCGCGTCGCCGTGCTTTGCGTCGGCCTGGATGACTTTAAGGGCATCAACGAACAATTCAGCTACCAGACCGGCGACCAGCTGCTGCTGGCACTGTCCGACCGCCTGCGCAGCCACAGTGGCCGCCTTGGTGCGCTGGCACGTTTGGGGGGTGACCAATTCGCGCTGGTGCAGGCAGATATCGAACAGCCTTACGAAGCCGCCGAACTGGCGCAGAGCGTACTCGACGACCTCGATAACCCGTTTATGCTCGACCAGCAGCAAGTTCGCCTGCGCGCGACCATCGGCATTACGCTGTTCCCGGAAGACGGTGACAGCACCGAAAAACTGCTGCAGAAAGCCGAACAGACCATGACCCTGGCCAAGAGTCGTTCACGCAACCGCTACCAGTTCTACATCGCCAGCGTCGACAGCGAAATGCGCCGCCGTCGCGAACTGGAAAAAGACCTGCGTGACGCCCTGGCCTTGAATCAACTGCACCTGGTCTACCAACCGCAGGTCGACTACCGCGACCACAGCGTGGTCGGCGTCGAAGCGCTGCTGCGCTGGCAGCATCCGCAGCATGGTTTTGTGCCGCCGGATCTGTTTATCCCGCTTGCCGAACAAAATGGCACCATCATCCCGATTGGCGAATGGATTCTCGACCAGACCTGCCGCCAACTGCGCGAGTGGCATGACCAGGGCTTCACCGAGCTGCGTATGGCAGTCAACCTCTCCACTGTGCAACTGCACCACGCAGAGCTGCCACGGGTCGTGAACAACCTGATGCAGGTCTACCGATTGCCACTGCGCAGCCTTGAGCTGGAAGTTACCGAAACCGGCCTGATGGAAGACATCAACACCGCCGCCCAGCACCTGCTCAGCTTGCGCCGCTCCGGCGCGCTGATCGCGATTGATGACTTCGGCACTGGCTATTCTTCACTGAGTTACCTGAAGAGCCTGCCCCTGGACAAGATCAAGATCGACAAAAGTTTCGTACAAGACCTCCTGGATGATGAGGACGATGCCACCATCGTGCGCGCCATCATTCAATTGGGCAAAAGCCTGGGCATGCAAGTCATCGCCGAAGGTGTCGAAACTGTTGAGCAAGAGGCTTATATCATGGCTCAAGGTTGCAACGAGGGTCAGGGATATCTGTACAGCAAGCCATTGCCTGCACGGGAATTAACAGCCTATCTGAAGCAGGCACGACGCCTGAACAACACTGCCAATCCGGCGACGCTCTGACGCTCATTCACACGGACAAGCCCGCCCTTCTGGCGGGCTTTTTTCTAACCGTAAAAAGACCGAAGCTCACTGAGCGCACCCGCCTCGCGAAACTTGGGCAGCACGTTGTTTTGCCACAACTCACGTTTGAATCGTGACCACACCCCTCTCAGGTCGGGCGTACCAGCGACTGAATGGAACATGACGCCCTGCAGCATTCAGCTGGCACCCAGGACAAAAGATAAGGATCGCCAGCAATCCAAATGAAAAAAACGTAACGACCCTTTGCGCAAAATGAAAATCTTTCGCATTATGCTTCAGTTTTTGCACTCGCCCACATGGGTGCTCCACTCTCACTTGCAAAGGATTTCGCCATGCTTCGTATGCCCCTGGCCTCTGCCAGCCTGCTCGCCATCGCTATCTCTCTCGCCGGTTGTGGCGAAGACAAGGCGCCTGCTAATCAAGCGGCCGCTCCAGCAGCCAGCAGCAACAGTGCTCCGGCAGCCGCCAGCAGCAAGGTCGACGAAGCAGCCGCCAAGGCAGTTGTCAGCCATTACGCAGACTTGGCACTGGCCGTATTCAGCGATGCCGCCAGCACCGGTAAAACCCTGCAAGCAGCCGTAGACGCCTTGCTCGCCAATCCGAACGCCGACACGCTGAAAGCCGCCCGCGAAGCCTGGCTGGCCGCTCGTGTGCCTTATATGCAAACTGAAGTATTCCGCTTCGGCAACGCCGTAGTCGATGACTGGGAAGGCCAGTTGAACGCCTGGCCGTTGGACGAAGGCCTGATCGACTACGTCGCCAAGGATTACCAGCACGCCCTCGGCAACCCGGGCGCCAGCGCCAACATCATTGCCAACAAAGAGCTTCAGGTCGGCGAAGACAAGATTGATGTCAGCACCATCACCCCGGAGCTGCTGGCCAGCCTGAATGAGTTGGGCGGCTCCGAAGCCAACGTCGCCACCGGCTACCACGCCATCGAATTCCTGCTGTGGGGCCAGGATCTGAATGGCAGCGGCCCAGGTGCCGGTGAGCGCCCAGCCAGCGATTTCGTCGTGGGTGAAGGCGCCACTGGCGGCAACAACGAGCGCCGCCGCGCCTTTATCAAAGCCGCCGCCGACCTGCTGGTCAGCGACCTCGATGCCATGGTTGTGCAATGGCAGGCCGGCAAGACTGACAACTACCGCGCCACACTGGAAGCCGACACAGCTGAAAATGGCCTGCGCAAGATGCTGTTCGGCATGGGCAGCCTGTCCCTCGGCGAACTGGCCGGCGAGCGCATGAAGGTCGCACTGGAAGCCAACTCCACCGAAGACGAGCACGACTGCTTCAGCGACAACACCCACAACTCGCACTTCTACAACGGCAAAGGTATTCGCAACGTCTACCTGGGCGAATACAAGAAAGTCGACGGCACCACCCTGACCGGCCCAAGCCTTTCGTCGCTGGTGGCCAAGGTTGATGCCGCTGCTGACAGCACCCTGAAAGCCGACCTCGAAGCCACCGAAGGCAAGCTGCAGGCTCTGGTCGACAGCGCGAACAACGGCAAGCACTTCGATCAGCTGATCGCCGCCGACAATACCGAAGGCCAACAGATCGTTCGTGATGCCATCGCCGCACTGGTCAAGCAGACTGGCGCCATCGAGCAGGCCGCTGGCAAGCTGGGTATCAGTGATCTCAATCCGGATACCGCTGACCACAGCTTCTAACCGCGTAGGGCTTGCTGCGCGTCGGCGATACTGCGTTGAAAACAGCCTCGGCAAGCTGCTTGCGGCTAACGCGTTTTAGCGCGGCCCGAAGGGCGAGTGAAACAAGTAATGCTCGTAAACTCTGCTTGATTCACTACGCCCACCCTTCGGGCCAGCCTACGGCTGTTGCTAACGTAGCGCCTTGTCTCGCTCCAGCTCGCGAAGTCCGAAGATTGGTAGCGCATAAGAAGCCGCGACGCCTTAACCGGAGTTGCGGTTTTTTTATGGCATGCAGTTTTTTATACCCTGCGACCTTTGGCCACCAGCGATAATGCAAATCCGTCTTATTTAAAACGGGATGGACTGTTAAGATCAGCCGCCTGTTTTTTGCTGCGGATCTCTTCCATGCATGCGCCGCACCGCGTTGCGCTCTTACTGGCCCTGAGTCTTGGCCTGACTGGCTGCGACAATGGCCCTCAATTCACCGAAGCCGAACCCGGTGAAGCCCTGTCTGCGGGCAGCACCACCGTGCGCCAGTCCGACCAAAATGCCTTTTCCCTGCCCTCCGCCAATCTGACGCCTTCACGCCGTCTGGACTTCAGCGTCGGCAACAGCTTCTTCCGCAACCCATGGGTCACCGCACCGGCCACTACCACCGCGCGTGACGGTCTCGGCCCGCTGTTCAATACCAACGCCTGCCAGAACTGCCATATCAAGGACGGTCGCGGCCACCCACCGACGTCTGATGCGATCAGCTCGGTGTCGATGCTGGTACGCCTGTCAATTCCAGCCGGCAGCGAACATGCCGAGATTATCCAGCGCCTTGGCGTACTGGCCGAACCCACCTACGGTGGCCAGTTGCAGGACATGGCCAACCCCGGTGTTCCCCCCGAGGGCAAGGTGCGCGTCAGTTACAGCACGCAGCAGGTCAGTTTTGCCGACGGCACCCGAATTGAGCTGCGTAAGCCCAACCTGGAAATCAGCCAGCTCGGTTATGGCGCTCTGCATCCCGATACGCTGTTTTCGGCACGCATCGCTCCGCCGATGATTGGTCTGGGTCTGCTCGAAGCCATTC
The DNA here is from genome assembly GCF_026625725.1 of Pseudomonas sp. SL4(2022). Classification (NCBI taxonomy): domain Bacteria; kingdom Pseudomonadati; phylum Pseudomonadota; class Gammaproteobacteria; order Pseudomonadales; family Pseudomonadaceae; genus Pseudomonas; species Pseudomonas sp. SL4(2022). The sequence goes on along the minus strand of NZ_CP113060.1, from coordinate 2,677,675 downwards.
CCGAAGCGGCCATCCTGGCCAATGCCGACCCCGAAGACAGTGATAACGATGGCATCTCAGGGCGCGCCAACCAGGTCTGGGACCGCGAGAAACAACGCACGGTGCTGGGTCGTTTTGGCTGGAAAGCCGGACAACCAACCCTCAACCAACAGAACGCCGAGGCCTTTGCCAACGACATGGGCCTGACCAGCAGCCTGGTCAGCCAGGACAACTGCACTGCGGCACAACCCGACTGCCGCAGCGCACCTCATGGCGGCGAGCCGGAAGTCAGCGACAACATTCTTGCCAGCGTGCTGTTCTACACCCGCAACCTCGGTGTACCGGCACGTCGTGGCGCGGATACACCGCAGGTGCTGACTGGTAAGACCCTGTTCCACCAGGCAGGCTGCCAGGGCTGTCATACCCCGCAATTCACCACCGCCAGTGACGCCGCCGAGCCGGAGCTGGCCAATCAGCTGATTCGCCCCTACAGCGACTTGCTGCTGCATGACATGGGCGAAGGCTTGGCTGACAACCGCCCGGAGTTTCTCGCCAGCGGCCGCGAATGGCGCACCCCACCACTCTGGGGCATCGGCCTGACAGAAACAGTTAACGGCCACACCCTGTTCCTGCATGACGGCCGCGCGCGCAACCTGCTGGAAGCCATCCTCTGGCACGGTGGCGAGGCCGAGGCGGCCAAGCAGCAGGTCATCACTTTCAATGCCGACGAGCGCAACGCGCTGTTGGCTTTTCTGAATTCATTGTAAGGAGCCGCAGATGATCCGCTCACCCCTCACGCTCGCCCTGCTTAGCCTTACGCTTACCGCCTGCAGCCCAAGCGATCCGCAGCAGCAGGTCAGCCGTGCACTCACCGATGGCGTGTTGCTGCCGATTTACAGCGCCTGGAGCGAAGCCGACCGCCAGCTGGCAGCTAGCGGCCAGGCCTTCTGCGCCGGCCAACAGAACCTCGCCGAAGCCCGTCAGGCCTTTGCCAGCGCGCAAAGCGCCTGGGCCGCCGTGCAACCGGTTGCCTTCGGTCCGCTGGCGGAAGGCAACCGCGCCTGGCAGATCCAGTTCTGGCCGGACAAGAAGAACCTGGTGGCACGTCAGGTTGAGGCGCTGGTCAACAGCAAACCCGAGCTGACCCCAGCCGATCTGGATAAATCCAGCGTCGTGGTACAAGGCCTCACCGCCTATGAATACCTGCTGTTCGATCCGGCAATTGATCTGAACGTCGCCGAGCAGAAAACCCGCTACTGCCCGCTGATCGTTGCCATCGGCCAGCACCAGCAAGTCCTCGCCGCCGATGTGCTAAGCCAGTGGCAAGCCAAAGACGGTATGGCCGCGCTGCTCAGGGACTTCCCCAATGCGCGCTACGCCGAAGCCCCGGAAGCGGTGGCCGAGCTGCTGCGTACCCAGGTTAGCGCCATCGACGGGCTGAAGAAGAAACTCGGCACGCCACTCGGCCGCCAGAGCAAAGGTCAGCCGCAGCCCTATCAGGCCGAAGCCTGGCGCAGCAAGGCCAGTCTGGCCAACCTCGCTGCCAGTCTGGCCAGCGCCGAACGCATCTGGCTGGGTGCCGAGCAGGATGGCATCCAGGCGCTGCTCGGCAGTGATCAGGGCGCACTGAAACAACGCATCAACGACGCCTACAGCGACACCCGTCAACGCCTGGCCGCCGCCCAACGGCCGCTCGGCGAACTGCTTAGCGACGACGCCGGCCGCGCCGAGGTCAACGCCCTGTATGACAGCCTGAATGTGTTGCATCGCCTGCATGAATCCGAGCTGGCGAAGACTCTGGGCATCCAGCTGGGCTTTAACGCCCATGACGGTGACTGAACCATGCAGATCAATCGCCGCACCTTTCTCGGCTTGAGCATCGCGGCTGTTGCCGCCACGGCAGCGGCCGCCGGCACTTACGGCGGCTGGACGCTGATGCACAGTGGCGCGCAGCCGTTATTGCTGTCGGCACGCAACGACAGCGCCGGCAAACACTTCGCAGTGGGTTACCGGCTCGATGGCAGCCCGGTATTTGCCACCCAGGTCAACGAGCGCTGCCACGATGTTATCGGCCATCCGTTTCTGCCAATGGCGCTGTTTGTCGGTCGCCGCCCGAGCACCCAGAGCTACCTGATCGACACTCGCGATGGCCGCCTGCTGCAGACCATCCACTCACCCAAGCAGCGCCACGTCTACGGCCATGCGGTGTTCCACAAGGACGGCGAATGGCTGTACGCCACCGAGAACGACACCTCCGATCCCGGTCGCGGCCTACTTGGCGTCTATCGCCTGCAAGGTGAACAGTTGCTGCGCAGCAGCGAACTGTCGACCCACGGCATCGGCCCGCACCAGCTGCTCTGGCTGCCAGACGGTGAAACGCTGGTCGTGGCCAACGGCGGCATCCGCACCGAAGCCGACAGCCGGGTGGAAATGAACCTCGACGCCATGGAGTCCAGCCTGGTGCTGCTGCGCCGCGACGGCAGCCTGATCAGCAAGGAACAGCTGCCAGAACGGATGAACAGCGTGCGCCATATGGCCGTGGCCAGCGATGGCACGATTGTCAGCGGCCAGCAATATATGGGCGCAACCAGCGATGTGGTGCCGCTGCTGGCGATCAAACGCCCCGGCCAGCCCTTCCAGCACTTCCCGGTGGCCAATGCGCAGCGTCAGCTGATGAACCAGTACACCGCCAGCGTAGCGATCCACAGCGAACTGCGCCTGCTGGCGCTGACCGCGCCACGCGGTAATCGGGTGTTTATCTGGGACCTGGACAGCGCCGAGTTGCGCCTGGATGCGCCACTGGCCGACTGCGCCGGAGTAGGCGCAGTAGCCGACGGTTTTGTGGTCAGCAGCGGCGTCGGCCGTTGCCGCCTGTACGACTGCCGCGGCGCTCAGATCAGCAGCCAGCCGCTACAACTCCCTGCAGGACTATGGGACAACCACCTGCGCCTGGCCTGACACAACAGCATGAGGAGCACGCTCGCACGAGGTGGCGGGTCATGCGGCCTGTCCCGAATCTGTAACACACCTGCGGCAGGTTAAAGAATGCCTCTGCAGAGCCGATCTATACTCCTGTCAGGCCGTACGTGAAATACTGCGGCACAGCCGATACCAGTTGAGAAGGACTTCGCAGTAGGACGCGCTCGCGTCACTGGCATTTCGTATTCCACAGTCGGGGGTATCCACCCATGTTTCTGCAGAAATCCTTGCGCGCGCAAATCCTCGCCCTGCTCAGCGGCAGCCTGGCGCTGATTCTGGTCACGGCACTGGCCTGTTTCAGCTTCCTCTCCAGCGGCATGCAGGCCTATCGTGGCCTGCTTGATGGCCCATTGGAGGCGTCGACGCTGATTGATTCAACCAACCTGAACTTCAAGACCCAGGTACAGGAGTGGAAAAACGTCCTGCTGCGTGGCAGCGACAAAGCCCAACTGGACAAATACTGGGGCCAGTTCGAAGCACAGGAGCGCAAGGTTCAGGACTTACTGGGCAAATTGAGCGAGCTGGCCGGTGCCGACCGCGCGCTGAAAACCAAGGTCGACACCTTGCGCAGCGAACACCAGACGCTCGGCGCCAACTACCGCAAGGGTCGCGATGCCTTTGTCGCTGCTGGCGGTGACGCTGCAGTCGGTGACAAGGCGGTGTCCGGCATTGACCGCAACACAGCACAACAGTTGGAGGCCCTGTCCAACGAATTGCATAAACAAAGCCTGGAGCAAGCAAGCCAGATCAATGCCGCAGCAGACCGCACCATCACCTATGGCACCCTGCTGATGCTCGGCGCTACCGTGGTGACCGCCCTGTTCAGCTTATGGCTGGTCAACCGCAACTTAATCAACCCGATCCGCGAACTGATTGATCATATCGCCCAACTTAGCCGGGGCAACTTCGGCCAACATGTAGATGCCACACGCCAAGACGAACTGGGCAAACTCGCCGTCGCGGCCAACATCCTGCGTGACTTCCTCGCCGACACCTTTACCCGCCTGAAACGCAGCACGGCTGACCTGGATATCGCCAGTGGCGAACTCAACTCGATCGCCACCCTGATGGCCCAGGGAACACGCGAGCAATTCTCGCGTACCGACCAGGTCGCCACCGCCATGCATGAAATGTCCGCCACAGCCCAAGAAGTCGCCCGTCATGCGGTTGAAGCTGCCGGCGCCGCCGACGCGGCTGATAATGCGGCACGCCAGGGCGATATGGTGATGCAGGCCACCATCAGCACCATCACTGATATTCGCAGCGAAATCAGCAACACCTCAGACGTGATTCGCCGCCTGGAAAACGATACAGGACGAATTGGTAAGGTGCTGGAAGTCATTCGTGGCATCGCCGAGCAGACCAATCTACTGGCCCTCAATGCGGCCATCGAAGCCGCACGCGCCGGTGAACAGGGTCGAGGCTTTGCCGTGGTAGCCGACGAAGTGCGCACCCTGGCGCAGCGTACCGCCGAGTCCACCGCGGAAATCCACCAGATCATCGACACCGTACAAACCGGGGCGGTGAATGCAGTGCGCGCCATTCAAAGCGGCCAGCAGCGCAGCGAAGAAGGCGTGACCCAGGTGACCGAAGCCGGCGCCACGCTACAGCTGATCACCAACGCAGTGGAAGCGATCCGCGACATGAACCGGCAGATCGCCACCGCCGCCGAAGAACAGACCTCCGTGGCCGAAGATATTTCGCGCAACCTCACCGAGATCACCTCCATTGCCACAGCCAATCAGGAGAACGTCCAGCGCACCGAAAGCGCCGGGCGCAACCTGCATGACCTGTCAGGGCAGCTAAATGAGGTTACTCAACGCCTGAGTGCCTGACCCGCGGAGCGCACTGAAAAGCAAACAACAAAATGCCAGCACATGCTGGCATTTTGCTTAAAAAGCACTTGATCAATCAGGCAACTTTTGTACAGCAATATTTTGCAAATGCGAATCTTTGACAGGCCTCTGCGCGAGGTCTAATGTGCCCCTCTTGCCTATTCCCAGGCCCTCTTACCGCTTTGCCAAGGAACCGGAATATGTTGCTTCGCCGCATGCTGATCATGCTCGGCGCGGTACTCCTCGTGGTACTCGCCCTCGCCGCCTACAAAGGCTTTTCTATCTACCAACAAGTGCAGATGTTCTCGGCACCGCAGCCGGCCGTCAGCGTAGATGCGGCCAGCGCCGAAACGCGTCCGTGGCAGGGCCGCCTGCCGGCCATCGGTACACTCAAGGCCTTTCAGGGCGTTGACCTGACCGTGGAAGTCGGCGGCACTGTGCAACAGGTGCTGTTCCGCTCCGGTGAGCAGGTTACCCTGCAGCAGCCGCTGATCCAGATGGACAGCGATGTCGAACAGGCCAGCCTGGCCACTGCACAGGCAGAGCTGGGTCTGGCCCGCGTGGAATATGAACGCGGCCGCAGCCTGATCAGTCGGCAGAGCATCTCGAAGAGTGAGTTCGACCGACTTCAGGCCAGCCTGCAGAAAGCCAACGCCAGCGTTGCCCAGCTGCAGGCGCAACTGGCGAAGAAGCGCATCCTTGCACCCTTTGCCGGCACGATCGGCATCCGCCAGGTGGATGTTGGTGACTACCTCGCCTCCGGCACCACCATCGCCACCCTACAGGACCTGAGCAAGCTCTACGTCGACTTCTTCCTGCCGGAGCAGGCGGTGCCCCAGTTGGCCATCGGCGAGCGCGTGCGCTTCAGCGTAGCGGCTTACCCGAACGAGGTGTTCGAAGGCGAAATCGCTGCGATCAACCCCAAGGTCGAAGACACCACGCGCAACGTGCAGGTCCGCGCCATGCTGACCAACCCGGAGAGCAAACTGCTGCCGGGTATGTTCGCCAACCTGGAGGTTCTTCTGCCCGGTGAACAGGATCGGGTCGTTGTCCCGGAAACCGCCATCACCTACACCCTCTACGGCAATTCGGTGTACGTGATCGGCGAGAAGAAAGGAGAAGACGGCCAGGTGGTCAAAGATGACAAAGGCCAGGCCGAACTGACTGTCGACCGCCGCTTCGTTGAAACCGGCGAACGCCGTGAAGGCCAAGTGGTGATTCTCAAAGGCCTGCAAGCCGGTGAGCAGGTGGTATCCGCCGGCCAGCTGAAGCTGGATAACGGCGCCCATGTCAGCATCGCCAACTCGCAGGCCAAGCCAAGCGCCAATTAACCCGGCGCGGCGCAAAGGAACTTATTTATGGCTTTTACTGATCCCTTTATCCGTCGCCCGGTACTAGCGACCGTGGTCAGTCTGTTGATCATCCTGCTTGGCTTCCAGGCATTCAGCAAACTGACCATCCGCCAGTATCCGCAGATGGAAAGCGCCCTGATCACGGTGACCACGGCTTACCCCGGGGCCAATGCCGAGACCATCCAGGGTTATATCACCCAGCCGCTGCAGCAGAGTCTGGCCAGTGCCGACGGCATTGACTACATGACCTCGGAGAGCCGGCAGAACGTATCGATCATCTCGATTTATGCGCGCATCGGCGCCAACAGCGACCGCCTGTTCACCGAACTGCTGGCCAAGGCCAACGAGGTGAAGAACCAGCTGCCGCAGAACGCCGAAGACCCAGTGCTGAGCAAGGAAGCCGCTGACTCCACGGCGCTGATGTACATCAGCTTCTACAGCCAGGAGCTGAGCAACCCGCAGATCACCGATTACCTGTCGCGGGTCATCCAGCCCAAGCTGGCCACCCTGCCGGGCATGGCTGAGGCCGAAATTCTCGGCAATCAGGTGTTCGCCATGCGCCTGTGGCTCGATCCAGTAAAAATGGGTGCATACGGCGTGACCGCCGGTGACGTAAACGATGCGGTGCGCAAGTACAACTTCCTTGCCGCAGCCGGTGAAGTGAAAGGCGAGTACGTGGTCACCAGCATCAACGCCGAAACCGACCTGAAATCGGCCGAGGCGTTTGCCGCCATCCCGTTGAAGACCGTGGGCGACAGCCGCGTGCTGATCCGCGATGTGGCGCGGGTGGAAATGGGCGCGGAAAGCTACGACGCGATCAGCTCCTTCGACGGCACCCCCTCGGTGTACATCGCCATCAAGGGTACGCCGGGGGCCAACCCGCTGGATGTGATCAAGGAAGTGCGCAAGGTCATGCCAGACCTGGAAGCGCAGCTGCCGCCGAACCTGAAAGTTTCCATCGCCTATGACGCCACCCTGTTTATCCAGGCATCCATCGACGAAGTGGTGAAGACCCTCGGCGAAGCGGTGCTGATCGTCATCGTGGTGGTGTTCCTGTTCCTCGGCGCGTTCCGTTCAGTACTGATCCCGGTGATCACCATCCCGCTGTCGATGATCGGCGTGCTGTTCTTCATGCAACTGATGGGCTACTCGATCAATCTGCTGACCCTGCTGGCGATGGTGTTGGCCATCGGCCTGGTGGTGGACGACGCCATCGTTGTGGTGGAGAACATCCACCGGCATATCGAGGAAGGCAAAACGCCTTTTGATGCGGCCATTGAAGGCGCACGGGAAATCGCGGTACCGGTGATATCCATGACCATCACCCTGGCGGCCGTCTATGCGCCCATCGGCTTTCTGGAAGGCCTCACCGGCGCGCTGTTCAAGGAATTCGCCCTGACCCTGGCCGGCGCGGTGATCATCTCCGGCATCGTCGCCCTGACCCTGTCGCCGATGATGTGCGCCAAGCTGCTGCGCCATGAAGAGAATCCATCGGGCCTGGCACACAAACTCGATCAGATTTTCGACAGCCTCAAGCGCCGCTACCAGCGCGCCCTGCACAGCACGCTGGACACACGCCCAGTGGTGCTGGTGTTTGCGGTGATCGTCATGTGCCTGATCCCGGTGCTGCTCAAATTCACCAAAAGTGAACTGGCTCCCGAAGAGGATCAAGGCATCATTTTTATGATTGCCAATGCCCCACAAGCCACCAACCTCGACTACCTGAATAAGTACACCGATGAGTTCGTGACCATCTTTAAGGAGTTCCCCGAGTACTACTCCTCCTTCCAGATCAACGGCACCAGCGGTGTGCAATCGGGTATCGGCGGCTTCCTGATGACGCCGTGGGGTGAGCGCGAGCGCACGCAGATGGAAATCCTTCCCGAGGTGCAAGCGCGCCTGTCGCAAATCGCCGGCCTGCAGATTTTCGGCTTCAACCTGCCTGCACTGCCAGGCACCGGTGAAGGGTTGCCGTTCCAGTTCGTGATCAACACCCCTAACGACTACCAGTCCCTGCTGCAAGTGACCGAGCGGGTCAAGCAACGCGCCGTGGAGTCTGGCAAGTTCGCCTTCCTCGACGTCGATCTGGCCTTCGACAAGCCAGAAGTGGTCGTAGAAATCGACCGCGAGAAAGCCGCACAAATGGGCGTGTCCATGGAAGACCTCGGTCTGACCCTGGCCAGCCTGCTCGGCGAAGGTGAAATCAACCGCTTTACCATCGACGGGCGCAGCTACAAGGTGATCGCCCAGGTCGAGCGTGCTTACCGCGACAATCCGGGCTGGCTGAACAGCTACTACGTGAAGAGCGAAAGCGGTGCGATGCTGGCGCTGTCAACCCTGGTCAAGGTCAGCGACCGTGCTCGCCCGACCCAGCTCAACCAGTTCCAGCAGCTCAACTCGGCCATCATCCAGGGCGTGCCAATTGTCAGCATGGGTGAAGCGGTCGAGACGGTGACGCAGATCATGCAGGAAGAAGCGCCTGCTGGCTTTTCCTACGACTACGCCGGTGCATCGCGCCAACTGGTTCAGGAAGGCAATGCCCTATATGCCACCTTCGCCCTGGCCCTGGCCCTGATCTTCCTGGTGTTGGCGGCGCAGTTTGAGAGCTTCCGTGACCCGCTGGTGATCATGGTCACGGTACCGCTGTCGATCTGTGGAGCGCTGCTTCCACTGTTCCTCGGCCTGTCGAGCATGAACATCTACACCCAGGTGGGCCTGGTGACGCTGATTGGCCTGATCACCAAGCACGGCATCCTTATCGTCGAGTTCGCCAACCAGCTGCGGCGTGAGAAAGGCCTGTCGCGCCGTGACGCGGTCGAAGAAGCGGCGGCGATTCGTCTGCGTCCGGTGCTGATGACCACCGCGGCGATGGTCTTCGGCATGGTGCCGCTGATCCTCGCCAGTGGCGCTGGCGCGGTCAGCCGCTTCGACATCGGTCTGGTGATCGCCACCGGCATGTCGATCGGCACGCTGTTCACCCTGTTCGTGCTGCCCTGCGTGTACAGCCTGCTGGCGCAGCCTGATGCTCCCAACACAGCAGTCGCCAAGGCCCACGGATAGAACACACTGCGCACAGGGACTCACGCAACAAAAAGCCCGGCACTAAGCCGGGCTTTTTTATACCTGCCCCCCCCGCAAAGCGCCTAGCCTTGCGAACGCACACCCTGGGACAGGCTGAACATAAACAGCAGCAAATCCTGATCCGGGCGGACCACCTCGGCCGCTCGCGCCTGAGGTGGCAATGGGCAATAACCCAATTGCTCGTTCAGGGTGATGACCTGGGGGCTGGCTTCCTGCCAGGCCGCCGCCGCGAGCGAGGCCACGCTGAGCGCGGTGGCCAGAAACAAACCTCGTGCGATTTCTAGCTTCATCACTGCAACCTCTTGATAGCGCTGCCAAACGCTTTGTTCTCACCCTAGATCATGGACAACCGCTACGACGCTCTATGCGACCGACGGTCATATTCACGCCCCTTCAGGATCGTCCTGATCCACTCACATAGTGCTCGACAGCCAGACTTCGAACCTACCCAGACGCGTTGGTTCAATACTGAGCCTAACCAAGGATTGGCCAGGTACAGCGGTAACAACCCTGGGGTCACTTTATTGCCCAGTTGCATCAGCAACAGACAGGCTAGAAGCAATGGTTTTGAAGCGACCAACCACCGGTATCTCGACCACTACCAGCGCGCAAGCCGCACGGTAGAGCACATCCAGGTGAGGTCAAAATGAGCAGCAACAATGCTGAATAGCAGCACGGTGCCAATTGACAGGCTCCAGTCCGGGAGCACGCGCCATACAAAGCAATTGGCGTACCGCTTTGCCGAGGGGACTGTTTATAGCCGAGAAAAATGAAAACCCCGTGACAGGCACGGGGTTTTCTTTACAGCGTACAGCCCATCTAGCGATGGGCTGTGAGAGCTGGGCTGGCTTACATCATGCCGCCCATGCCACCCATGCCACCCATGTCTGGCATACCGCCAGCAGCTGGTTTGTCTTCAGCCACTTCAGCGATCATCGCTTCGGTGGTGATCATCAGGCTGGCGATGGAGGCAGCAGCCTGCAGCGCAGTACGGGTCACTTTGGCCGGGTCGAGAATACCCATCTCGATCATGTCGCCGTAGGTGTCGGTGGCGGCGTTGAAGCCGTAGTTGCCCGAACCCTGCTTGACCTTGTCGACTACAACGCTTGGCTCGCCGCCAGCGTTGGCCACGATCTGACGCAGCGGTGCTTCAACCGCACGACGCAGCAGCGCGATACCCACGTCCTGATCGGCGTTGTCGCCTTTCAGTTCGCTGATGGCTTGCAGCGAACGCACCAGCGCCACACCACCGCCAGGTACCACGCCTTCTTCAACGGCTGCACGGGTGGCGTGCAGGGCGTCTTCAACGCGGGCTTTCTTCTCTTTCATTTCCACTTCGGTGCCAGCACCGACCTTGATCACGGCAACACCGCCAGCCAGTTTGGCCAGACGCTCTTGCAGCTTCTCTTTGTCGTAGTCGGAGGTGGTGTCTTCAACCTGCTTGCGGATCTGCGCAACGCGAGCCTCAATATCAACCTGCGCGCCAGCGCCGTCGATAACGGTGGTGTTTTCCTTGCTCAGGATCACACGCTTGGCGTTACCCAGGTGCTCCAGGGTCGCGCTCTCCAGGCTCAGGCCTACTTCTTCGGAGATCACGGTACCGCCAGTCAGGATGGCGATGTCCTGCAGCATGGCCTTGCGACGGTCGCCGAAGCCCGGTGCCTTGACGGCAGCGACTTTAACGATGCCACGCATATTGTTCACAACCAGAGTCGCCAGGGCTTCGCCTTCAACGTCTTCCGCGACGATCAGCAGCGGACGGCCGGACTTGGCAACAGCTTCCAGAACCGGCAGCAGTTCACGGATGTTGGAGATCTTCTTGTCAACCAGCAGGATCAGCGGGCCGTCGAGTTCGGCGACCATGGTGTCCGGCTTATTGATGAAGTACGGCGACAGGTAGCCACGGTCGAACTGCATGCCTTCAACAACCGACAGTTCGTTTTCCAGGCCAGAGCCTTCTTCAACGGTGATCACGCCTTCTTTGCCGACTTTTTCCATGGCTTCAGCAATGATGTCGCCGATGGAGTTGTCAGAGTTGGCAGAAATGGTGCCAACCTGGGCAATCGCCTTGGTGTCCGCACAGGGCTTGGACAGGGCTTTGATTTCTTTGACGATGGCGATGGTCGCCTTGTCGATGCCGCGCTTGAGGTCCATCGGGTTCATGCCGGCAGCGACGGCTTTCAGGCCTTCGTTGACGATGGCTTGAGCCAGAACGGTGGCGGTGGTAGTGCCGTCACCGGCGTCGTCGTTAGCACGGGAGGCAACGTCCTTTACCAGCTGCGCGCCCATGTTCTCGAAGCGATCTTTCAGCTCGATCTCTTTTGCAACGGAAACACCGTCTTTGGTGATCAGCGGAGCACCGTAGCTCTTCTCGATCACCACGTTGCGGCCTTTCGGGCCGAGGGTCGCTTTTACCGCGTCAGCCAGAACGTTGACACCGGTGAGCATTTTCTTGCGGGCGGAATCGCCGAATTTAACTTCTTTAGCAGCCATGATGGTTATTCCTTGATTCGTTCAGATAGAGCGGAATTCGTAGCGACAGAGCGCTGAAATCAACCTTCAACGACAGCGAGGATTTCGCTCTCGCTCATTACCAGCAGGTCTTCACCGTCAACCTTGATGGTGTTGCTGCCGGAGTAAGGGCCAAACACCACTTTGTCACCGACTTTAACGGCCAGAGCACGCACTTCACCGCTGTCCAGTACGCGGCCGGTGCCTACCGCCACGATCTCGCCCTGATTCGGCTTCTCGGCAGCGGAACCTGGCAGCACGATGCCGCCTGCGGTTTTCTTTTCTTCTTCGCTGCGACGGATTACGACGCGGTCATGCAGAGGACGAAGCTTCATTGTCGATCTCTCCCTATAGGTGGTTTTTCGGCCGGTGCAGTCACCGGCGGGTTAGCAAAGTCCGGCGGGGCCGGTAGCGCTGCGCCAGGCGTAGCGCTGAAGTCTGATCTGTCTGAATGACAGAAAACCTTGCGGTGTCCGCTACATAAGGGCGTAAAAGGGGATTTCAAGGGTGGCGGATGATTATTTTTGCGATCAATGCCGCCCAAATGAGGCCTGCGGGGTCAGTCACGGCGTTCGTATTCGCCTTCCAGCACATTGGGGCGAACTTGCCCGGAGCGCGCGGCCTGGTCGTCGAAAAAGGCGCGCTGGCGCATGGCCTGCTCGGCGGCCCGCAGGCGCACCTTGTTGACCAGCAGGCGACGGGTGAAGGGAATCAGGCAGAGCACGCCGAAGATGTCGCTGATAAAGCCCGGCAGCAACAACAGACCACCGCCGACGGCGATCAGCAGGCCTTCAAGCATCTCCTGCTCAGGCAGCTCACCGCGCGCCAGCTTTTCCCGTGCCCGCCAGGCCGTGGCAACGCCAGCTACGCGCAGCAAAACGCTGCCGAGAATGGCCGTACCGATGACCAGCAACAGGGTTGGCAGCACGCCGATAGCGCTCCCGACCTGAATCAGCAGGGCCAGTTCGATGATCGGAAACAGCAAAAAAAGAAATAGAAAAGCACGCATCACAGGGGTCCTTAACGGAAGATCAGCTTCCAGTAAGAGGGAAGTATGGGGTGTCGGGCTGAATTCAAGCTGAAGCCTGACCGTCGGTCGGCCAGGTTTCAGCGCGGGCCAGCGCCACCAAGGCTTGGCGCACCGCCAGCGGACTGTTACAGGATGTTGGAAAGGCCAGCCAATACAGGCTCTGGCCGATGCGCAGGTGGAAACCTTCGCTGTCCAGCCCCACCAGCTCGGCCGGCACGTGGGCAGGCAAACCGGCCAGTTCGACATAGTGAGCGATGGCCTTGGCATGATCGCTGTTCATATGCTCGGCCATGCTGATTTCACTGTCGCCAGCAAAGGGATTGGCCAACGCCACCTGCTCCAGCCAGTGAATGGCACCAAAACCACCGATATAGCGCCAGCGCACCGGCTCCAGCCGCCAGAAATCAAAATCATGGGCCTGGTGATAGCCACGCGAATCCGGGAAATAGCGGTAATAGCGCTGCGCGGCCGCCGCAATCTGCCCCTCGTCATCCAATTGTCGCGCTTGCGCGAGCAAAGTAAGACGGCCGACCGCCTGTACATCTTCCGCACCGCGCTCGCCCACCAACAGCGAGCATTTACCGTCCTGCTTGAGGTTATGGGTGTGCTGAGCGATGCGACTGATCAAAATCAGCGGATAACCGTCAGCATCCAGGCAATAGGGCACCACTGATCCGAAAGGGAAACCCGGCATGGCCTTGGAATGGGTGCTGAGCACGCCCCGGTATTCCTTGAGCAGCAATTCTCGGGCATGCTTGCCGGCTTTCACGCTCACCTTATGACTCCTTGCATAGAATCCGTCACAAACGGACAGGCGCCTAGATTACCGCGCCGACAAGGCTCCACGACACCATTTGAGGGGAATCGCAATGCAACTTACAGACAAGGTCATCATTATCACCGGCGGCTGCCAAGGGCTTGGCCGCGCCATGGCCGAATACCTGGCAGGAAAAGGTGCCAAGCTGGCACTGGTCGACCTGAATCAGGAAAAACTCGACGAAGCTGTCGCGGCCTGTAAGGCGCTGGGCGTGGAAGCGCGCGCCTACCTGTGCAACGTCGCCAATGAAGAACAAGTGATCCAGACCGTGGCCCAGGTTGCCGAGGACTTCGGCGCCATCAATGGCCTGGTCAACAACGCCGGCATCCTGCGTGACGGCCTGACCATCAAAGTCAAGGACGGCGAAATCACCAAGCTGAGCCTGGCCCAGTGGCAGTCGGTGATCGACGTCAACCTCACCGGCGTGTTCCTCTGCACCCGTGAAGTGGCCGCGAAGATGATCGAACTGAAGAACGAAGGCGCGATCATCAACATCTCCTCCATCTCCCGCGCCGGCAATATCGGCCAAGCCAACTATTCCGCCGCCAAGGCCGGTGTGGCAGCCGACACCGTGGTCTGGGCCAAAGAACTGGCGCGTTACGGCATCCGCGTGGCGGGCGTAGCACCGGGCTTTATCGAAACCGAAATGGTTGCCAGCATGAAACCGGAAGCGCTGGAACGCATGACCTCGGTCATCCCGCTGCGCCGCATGGGCAAACCCGCCGAGATCGCTCACTCGGTGGCTTACATTCTGGAAAACGACTACTACACCGGTCGTGTTCTGGAACTGGACGGCGGCCTGCGCCTCTGATCGCAAGATCGGCAGCTACAAACAAAAAGCCCCGCAAACGCGGGGCTTTTTTATGCGACTAAGACCTTACCAACCCACGCCAAAACCCAGGCTGTAGCGGGTTTCGTCCAACTCACCTTCCGAGCCGCTGACCAGGTCTTTCTCGGCCTTCATATTCAGCGAGGCCCAGTCGGTCAGCTTGTAGCGCAGGCCCACAGCGGCATCCAGGGTGTAGTCAGCGGCGTTGGCCAGCGGCTTACCCACTTCGCCATCGCTGAACAGTTCGACACTCTTACCGACCAGATAACGGTTGTAATCCCACTTCATGCTGACGGCATAGAAGTTGTCGTTCTCGCCATTGGCATATTCGTAGTCAGTGCGGTTAAGCAGGCCGGCCACGGAGAAGGCGCCCAGCTCGTTATCCCAGAACTGGTAACCCGGACCGCTACCCACGGTACGCTGGCGACGCAGGTCCTCCAAGTGATCACGTTTGTACTCCAGCCTACCTTGCCAGAACCAGTGTTCGGTCAGGAAACGGTCCAGCGCGTACTCAGCACTCCAGTTATTGGTCGTTTCTACATCGTTCTGGAACTCGCGGTTGTACTCGGCCTTGCCATTGTGCCGCCACAGACCATGACGAGCCTGGGTTTTCAGGCTGACGTCATAGTCGTCGGTATCACGCTCGGCGCGCTTGTAATCCAGCGAGGCATCCACATTACCTTTCCAGATGAAATCCTCGACCAGCGGCTTGGGCTTAAGGATCTGTTGAATACTGGCCAGCTCAATGGTTTTCGGCGCCTCACCATTGGCCAGCGTGACCTTGCCAGGTTCGGCAGGCTGCAAGGACTTGGCGCGCTCGCCGTGTACCGCGCTCTCCTTGACCAACAGTTCCTGATCACTTTCCAGCGTGGCGATCTTGCGCCAGTCCAGCGCAATGGCACCGCCGTAATCCGTTTCCAGCAGCAATTTGCCACCGTCGTAGAACTTGATCTTGCCGCTCAGGCGGTCACCATTCTTCAGCCAAACGGTATCGGCCAACGCCGAGGTTGTCGCGGCACTCAGGGCCAGGCACAGCAGGGTTCTGGAAAACATACGAAAAGGAATCTGTCTCGGGTTTGCGAAAGGTCGCGCATTATCCGTATGCACACCGCAAGAGCAAGCACTGACCGACAGAAGCCCCACGTGTTCAGCTTAGAACCCCTGAGACGCTACCAACCGACCCCCACTCCGAGCAGATAACGTCGCTCGCTGGAGGTCTGACCCAAACCACGCGCCATATCCAACTCATACAACAGCGACAACCGCGCCCAGTCGTTGAGCCGATATCGCAGCCCCACCTCGCCATCGAGCACATAGTCCACCTGTTCAATCTCAGGCACCTGCAGCTCCGCATTGCTGTACAGCTCTAGCCGAGTACCCCAGAGCAAGCGCTTGTAATCCCACTCCAGCGAATAGGTATTGAAATCCAGCTCGCCCAGACTGCTGCGCATCTGCGTGCGGTTGAACTGGGTAATCATGTCAAAACGTCCCAGTTCGTTATCCCAAAAGCGATAACCGGGACCTGCACCGAAGGTGCGCTGACGCGAAAACAAGGCAAACTCATCCTCGTCATGCTCCACACCGACCCGCCAGAACCATTGGTCCGTCAGAAAACGGTCAAGGTCATACTCCAGCTGCCAGTTGTCCGCAGTCTTCACATCATTCTTGACCTTGCGCTCCAACTCGCTGCTGAGCACATGCCGCCAACGGCCATGCTCAACGCGAGTATTACCTTTGAGCTTCCATTCGTCGGTCTCGCTGTCATCACGCTTCATGTCCAGCTTGGCGTCCAGGTTGCCCTCCCAAACCCGGTCACGCAGCAACGGACGCGGCGGTATAAGACGATTGATGCTGGCCAGGGGAATGGTCTGGGTACTGGCATTAACCATACGCACCATGCCTTTGCCGGCGGCTTCCAATTGTTTGCTCTGCTCGCTGTCGAAACCCTCACGCCTGACCAGCAAGGGTTTCTCCGAGCGCAGGGTGTCGATATCCTTCCAGGCAATCAGCACCTGTCCGGCGTACTTGGTTTTCAACGCCAGCTTGCCGCCATCCAGAAGAATGATCTCCCCCGTCAGCCGATCACCATTATTCAGCCATACCGTATCCGCCCAGGCGGGCGTACACAGCAGAGTAATCAACAAGCACAACAGGGAACGTAGCAACATGATGGAAGCGCCAGACAGCCAGCCAGAACAGGGAGCGAAGCATGCCGCGTCAGCCCGTCCGACAGCAAGCCACGACGCACGGCGTGGCGCACTGTATAACGTGCTGGCCCAAGTGCCGGCCGGCAGTGTGGTGAGCTATGGCCAGTTGGCGACTTATGCCGGCCTGGGGCGTGCGGCGCGCTGGGTCGCACGCACGCTCAGTCAGTTGCCCGAGGGCAGTACACTGCCCTGGCACCGCGTGATTGCGGCGAACGGGCGCATCAGCCTGCCCGCAGGCAGCCCCGGCGGCACCGAGCAGCGCATCCGGCTGCGTGACGAAGGCGTGCAAATCCACAACGACAGGGTGGATATGCCGCGCTATGGCTGGCGACCAATGGAGCACAGCAAGTAGGGGCTGTTGCCGTTTTATCGCGACCGCGCAGGAGCCTGGCGAGATTTTTAGCGGCAACGCGGCTTGCGCTAAAACGGTAACAGCCCCTAGAGTGCGCCCTTTAATAGGTCAAACTCAGGCTGATACCCCTTCAATGCCCCGTAAAAGCTGGCGCGACGCCATTGCTGCCTACTCCAGCCCCTCCACATTGGTGCTGTTGCTTCTAGGGTTCGCCGCTGGCCTGCCATATATGCTGGTGTTCTCCACCCTATCTGTCTGGTTGCGCGAAGCCGGTGTCGCGCGAGAAACCATTGGTTTCGCCAGCCTGATCGGCTTGGCCTATGCCTTTAAATGGGTCTGGTCACCCCTTCTCGACCAGTGGCGCCTGCCACTGCTCGGCAAGCTGGGTCGCCGCCGCTCCTGGCTGGTGCTATCGCAACTGCTGATCGCTATTGGTCTTGCCGGCATGGCCCTGTGCGACCCGCAAACCCACCTGACCTGGCTGATTTCCCTGGCCGTATTGGTGGCGTTTGCCTCTGCGACTCAGGACATCGCTGTCGATGCCTACCGCCTGGAAATCGTTGACGACACCCGACAGGCCGCCCTTGCCGCCAGCTACATGGCGGGTTACCGCGTCGCCGCCCTGCTGGCAACCGCGGGTGCCCTGTATTTCGCCGAAGGATTTGGCTCAACCGCCTTGCTCTACCAGCATGCCGCATGGGCTGGCACCTACCTGCTGTTTGCCTTGCTGATGCTGCCAGGCCTGCTCACCAGCCTGTGGATGCGCGAACCCGATGTACCATTGCGCACCCAACTGGCTGCCGCGCGCTACGGCTTCAGCCACCAGATCGTGTCCGTACTGGTATTGATCGTCTTGCTGGTTTCCGTACCAGCCATGTTCACCCAGTTCTACAACACCGACTTTGCCAGCCTCATCAATGGTGAAGCGACTCTGCTCAACCTGCTGCTGGAGGATCGCGCCTTTTTGCGCGCCCTGCTGTACACCATCCTGACGGCGCTGTGCCTGTCGTCCATGGGTCGCCGCGGTTTGGCGCCGGTGCTCACGCCTGTCAACGATTTCATTGTGCGTTACCGCTGGCAGGCCTTTCTGCTGCTGGGGCTGATCGCCACCTACCGCATGTCAGATACGGTAATGGGCGTGATGGCCAACGTGTTCTACATCGATCAGGGCTTTACCAAGGACCAGATCGCCAGCGTCAGCAAACTCTTCGGCCTGGTCATGACCTTGGTTGGTGCAGGTATCGGCG
Source organism: Pseudomonas sp. SL4(2022) (assembly GCF_026625725.1). NCBI lineage: Bacteria > Pseudomonadati > Pseudomonadota > Gammaproteobacteria > Pseudomonadales > Pseudomonadaceae > Pseudomonas > Pseudomonas sp. SL4(2022). The sequence continues at coordinate 2,659,456 of NZ_CP113060.1, read as the reverse complement.
GCTTGCTGATCGTGCGTTTTGGCATTTTGCCCATTCTGTTCATCGGCGGTGCGGCGTCTGCCGCCACCAACCTGCTGTTCCTCATGCTCGCTGGCATGGGGCCTGATGTGCAGATGCTGATTCTGACCATCTCTGCCGATAACTTCAGTGCCGGGCTGGCCACAGCCGCCTTCGTTGCCTACCTGTCGAGCCTGACCAACCTCAAGTTCTCCGCCACCCAATACGCCCTGCTCAGCTCAATCATGCTGCTGCTACCGCGACTGATCGGTGGATACTCTGGCGTGATGGTGGAGAAGCTCGGTTACGCTGAATTCTTCCTGGCCACAGCCCTGCTTGGCGTACCGACACTGATCCTGATCCTGTTGCAGTGGCGACGAGAACGCACCCAGCCTGTCCCGCCGGAGCCACTCAGCTCGGCCGAACAGGCATAAAAAAGCCCCGCCTGAGCGGGGCTTTTTACCAGGCGGTTCAACCCGCCTGCTGCACCAGATGCACCACCCGTTGCGGGAACGGAATACCAATACCCGCCTCGGTTAAGCGCTCCTTGGCCAACTCGGTAAACGTAAACGTCACCGGCCAGAAATCCGCAGTGGCGACCCAGACACGCAACGACAGGTTGATGGCACTCTCACCCAGCCCGGTCACCAGCACCACTGGCTCGGGATCACGCTGCACCCGCGGGTCGGCGGCAATCGTCAAGAGAACCTCACGGGCCTGCTTGATATCACTGGCGTAGTCGATGCCCAGGTTGATATCCACGCGACGGAACGCTTCGCGGGAGTAGTTGGTGATGTGGCCGTTTGACAGACTGCCGTTGGGTACGATCACGACCTTGTTGTCCGCCGTTTTCAGCGTGGTATGGAAAATCTGGATGCTGTCGACGCTTCCCGCCACGCCCTGTGCCTCAATCCAGTCCCCGGCACGGAACGGCCGGAACAGCATGATCAGCACGCCTCCGGCAAAGTTAGCCAGACTGCCCTGCAGCGCCAGACCAATCGCCAGGCCTGCCGCACCGATCATGGCGATAAACGAGGTGGTTTCAACCCCCACCATCGACGCCACACTGATCATCAGCAAGACTTTGAGGACGATACTGACCAAGCTGCCGATAAAGCTGCCGAGGGCGCGATCTACCTGACGCAGAGACAGCAAACGGCCAATGCTGGTGGTCAGCTTACCGACCAGCCACCAACCGATCAGAAAAGTAATCAGCGCCAGCGCAAGCTTACCGCTGTACTCCAGTACCACAGGCAGCCAGGCCTCCGACACCTTGGCCAATTGCTCGACATTCATTTCCATGGGTGCTCCTTTTTCCTCAGCTTTAAAGGCAACCGCCATGGCAAGCCATGACGGTCAGACGCATCGAGCCGTGTGCGACGCCATGTGGCGACAAGGGTTTAATCGCGGAAGTTGTTGAACTGCAGCGGCATGCCGAATTCCTTGGCGCGCAGCGAGGCGATTGCTTCTTGCAGATCATCGCGCTTCTTGCCAGTAATACGCACCTGCTCACCCTGGATAGCAGCCTGGACCTTGAGCTTGCTGTCTTTGATATGAGCGACGATCTTCTTCGCCAGCTCTTTCTCGATGCCCTCGCGCAGAATCACCTCCTGCTTGACGCTCTTGCCCGACGCATAGGCGTCCTTGAACTCCAGACACTGCACATCGATCTTGCGCTTGACCAGCGCCAGCTTGAGAATCTCAATCAGCTGTTCTAACTGAAAATCCGCATCGGCCGTCAGGTTGACAGTCAGCTCTTTCAGCTCAAAGCTACCTTTACCACGCAGGTCATAGCGACGTTCCAGCTCTTTGATGGCGTTATCGATGGCGTTGGTAACTTCATGTTTGTCCAGCTCGGACACCACGTCGAACGAAGGCATGGGTTTGCTCCAGATAGACGGCGCGCCCTGCATCACGAATGGGACACGCCTGGCTTGACGATAAAAAAACCCGGCCATTATATAGCGGGAGCAACAAACACTGCCCGGCGAAGTCGCGGGTCCTTGTGATTTACCCTAGCGAGCCTGCACATGCCGAACCCCCACCTGAGCATTTTGGTCGTCGATGACGCCAAGTTCTCCAGCGCCATGATCGGGCGCGTCCTGACCCAGGCGGGCTATCAGGATCTGCGTTTTGCCAGCAGCGCCGCCGAAGCCATCAGCCTGCTGGAGCAGCGCCCGGCCAGTGTGCTGCTCGCCGACTGGCTGATGCCGGAGATGAACGGCCTGGAGCTGACCGTGAAAGTACGCCAGTTCGACGAAATGGCTCATCACTACACCTACGTCATCCTGCTCACCGGCAAGGAAGGCGAAAACGTCTTGGGTGAAGCCTTCGACAGCGGTGTCGATGACTTCATCAGCAAGGCCGCGATGAACGAACAACTGGTGCCGCGCATCTTCGCCGCCGATCGCCTGTGCAACACCCTGCAACGCCTGTTGCAGGAAAACCGCCTGCTCACCGAAAACATCGCCAGCCTGGAAAAGCGCAACCTGATCGATCCGCTCACCGGCCTGGGCAACAACCGCTACCTGCACCAGAAGATGCTCGACAGCCTGCGCCAGGTTGAATCCCGTGGCGGCGCGCTCTGCTACCTGCTGATTGGCCTACAGGACATGCATGAGCTGCACCAGCGGCATGGCGATGCCTTCTACAACGAACTGCTGACCGGCGTGGCCCGGCGCCTGCAACAACTGGTGCGGCCGCTGGATGTTCTGGTACGCCTGGATGAGTGCCACTTCGGCCTGATTACCTTGCTGGCCGATCTGCATGAGTGCTCACCCAGCAGCTTCAAACGCCTGCATGAAGGCATCAACCTCAAGGCCTTCAAGACCAGCGAAGGCTTTATCAGCCTCAAGGCCGGTATCAGCCTGGTGGGGCTTGATGCAAAAGGCCTCCCCATCACCCCGGACCAGATTACCGACCACGCAACCCGGATACTGCCCGAATCACACAGCACCGGACTGGTGACCGCGTTGCGCCTGTCCTTGCCGCAATAAGCCTCGCTCAGCATGTGGCATATCCTCGGCGCCGGCAGCCTCGGCACCTTATGGGCGACGCGTCTGGCGCGAGCCGGCCTGCCGGTGCAGCTGATCCTGCGCGACTCGACGCGACTGCATGGCTATCAACAGGCCGGCGGGCTGACCCTGATAGAGCAGGGCCAGCCACAGCATTACCCCATCGCCGCGCAAACACCTGATCACCGCCAGCCGATCCAGCGCCTGCTGCTCGCCTGCAAGGCCTACGACGCCGCAACTGCGGTGGCCCAACTGGCCCATCGCCTGGTTCCTGGTGCCGATATCCTTCTGCTGCAGAATGGCTTGGGCAGCCAGGACGAAGTGGCCCGCGCAGCCCCCCAGGCACGCTGCATCTTTGCCTCAAGCACCGAAGGCGCCTTTCGCCAGGCCGACTTTCAAGTGGTGTTCGCCGGCCACGGCCACACCTGGATTGGCGACCCACTGAACATGCAACCGCCCGACTGGCTGGCAGACCTGCACCAGGCCGGAATAGCCCATGACTGGAGCCTGGACATCCTTAGCCGACTGTGGCGCAAGCTGGCCTTGAACTGCGCGATCAACCCGCTGACCGTCTTGCAAGACTGCCGCAATGGTCAACTGCGTGAGCACCCCGCTCAACTCGCCTGCCTCACCGACGAGCTGGTCGAACTGTTGCAACGCTGCGGCCAGAGCAACGCCGCCGAAGGCTTGTATGACGATGTGCTACGGGTGATCCAGGCCACGGCCATGAACTACTCCTCCATGCATCAGGATGCCAGCCAGGGTCGGCGCACGGAAATCGCCTACCTGCTGGGCTATGCCTGCCAGGCCGCACAACGCCATCAACTGCCCCTGCCGCACCTGCAAGCCCTGCACGCCCAGTTACTGAACCACCTCACTGCACGTGGACTACCCTGCCACTGAGGCGGCTGATGTTTCCTGGCTTGCGCACGCACCTCATCAGCCCCTAACCTGCCTCTACGTCCAACTTCACGACATGCATAACCATGCCCCTGCGCCAGCGTCTTGAGAATCTTCCGGTAGGCCGCAAACTGCTGGTCGCCCTGCTGGCCTTGCTGGCCGCCGTCATGCTGGTGGCCAACCTGGCCTTTATCAGCGCGGCCTACTGGATATCCCAGGAAAGCGTGGCCCCGCAGGCCTTGCACACCCTCGGGCGATTGATTGCCAGCCCGCCCCTCAGCACCCAAGCATTGAGCTCACACGACGCAGCCGAAGCACTGCTCAAACGCCTGGATGACTACGCCCCCCTGCGTGCGGCTGTGATCTATGACAGCCGAGGCCGCAGCCTGGCGCAGTTACAACGCGGTGAAAAACTAAACCTGCCGCCGCGCATCGAGGAAGTAGAAACCTGGCGCCACAGCGAGTTTCGAATCAACCAGCTGGTCGAACTGCCACAGCCATCCGGCCACTCCGGCCACTTGTTGCTGGTTGCGTCAAGCGAATTGCCTGGGGTCTTCTACACCGGCACCTTGACCGCCAGCGGGGTGATTCTGGCGTTCAGCGTGCTGCTCTGGCTGCTGGTTTCACGCCAGATAAGGCGCCTGATTACCCGTCCCATCCGCCGCCTGGAAGAACTGTCACGCCAAGTCACCCATGAAGAGAACTATGCCCTGCGCGCTCGCCGTGGCAACCGCGACGAGATCGGCAGCCTGGCTGATGCCTTTAACACCATGCTGATTCGTATTGAAGCCCGCGAACAGCAACTCAAGCGTGCCCGTGACGACGCCCAGGAAGCGTTCGACCAGGCGCAGCACCTGGCCGAGGAAACCCGCCACTCCAACCGCAAGCTGGAACTGGAGGTGCAGGTGCGCAGCAAGATCGAGAAAAAACTCACCGGCTTTCAGAAGTACCTCAACAGCATCATCGACTCCATGCCCTCGGCACTGATCGCTCTCGACGAGCAGCTCTATGTCACCCAGTGGAACCAGGAGGCCAGCAGCCTCTCGGGGACGCGCCTGGACGAAGCCCTTAACCAACCGATCTTTCTTGCCTTTCCACCGCTCAAGCCCTTCATCACACAGCTGCAGCGCGCCGTGGAAAAACACCATGTAGAAAAGATCGAACGCGTGACCTGGGGTAAACCCGAGCAACAACGCCACTTTGCCCTGACTTTTTACCCGCTGACGGGCAGCAGTGGGCGCGGCGTGGTCATCCGTATCGACGATATTACTCAGCGCCTGAATCTGGAAGATATGATGGTGCAATCGGAAAAAATGCTCTCGGTTGGCGGCCTTGCCGCGGGCATGGCACACGAAATCAACAACCCGCTGGGAGCGATCCTGCACAACGTACAGAACATTCGCCGGCGCCTGTCCCCCGAACTGGACAAGAACCGTGAGCAGGCCGAACAGGCTGGTATCAGCCTGCAAGCCATCGACCGCTACCTCAACGCTCGGGAAATTCCACGCTTGCTCGACGGCATTCAGCAGGCCGGCACCCGAGCAGCGAAAATCGTCAGCCACATGCTCAACTTCAGCCGCCGCAGCGATCGCCAGCTGGCCCCCTGCAACCTCCCAGCCTTGATTGATCAGGCAGTGGAAATTGCCAGCAACGACTTCGACCTGACCGAGAGTTTCGACTTCAAGAGCCTGACCATTGAGCGTGACTTTGCCGAGAACCTGCCCACGGTACCGGCAACCGCCAACGAGTTGGAGCAGGTGCTGCTCAACCTGCTGAAGAACGCCGCGCAGGCCATCCATCAGCGCACCGAAAACCGCCAGCCCGGGCAGATCACCCTACGCGTACGCCAGGTAACACCCTGGGTGGAAATCCAGGTGGAGGACAACGGTGTCGGGATGTCCGAGCTGGTGCGCAAACGCATCTTCGAACCATTCTTCACCACCAAGGAGGTCGGTCAGGGCACCGGACTCGGCCTGTCGGTGTCCTACTTCATCATCACCAACAACCATAAAGGGCAGATGGAGGTGCAATCCAAGCCCGGTCAAGGCACCTGCTTCACCCTGCGCCTGCCACTGACTACCAGCCACCCCGACACAGGTCTCTAAACATGGGTTACCGCCTTTCAAAAATTTACACCCGCACCGGCGATGCCGGAGAAACCGGTCTGGCCGACGGCCGCCGCGTGACCAAGGATCATCCTCGGGTCGATGCCATGGGCGAAGTGGATACACTGAACAGCCATATCGGCCTGCTGCTGGCCGATATGACCGAGCACGTTGGCGCATGGCCGGGGCTGAGCGAGATCATCGAGGTGCTCGCACCCTGTCAGCACCGCCTGTTCGACCTCGGCGGAGAACTGGCGATGCCCGACTACCAGGCCCTGCAAGCCCCGGAAATTGAACGCCTGGAAGCCGCCATCGACCGCTGGAACGAAGAAGTCGGCCCGCTGGAGAATTTCATTCTGCCCGGCGGCTCACGCCTGATCGCTCAGGCTCACGTGTGCCGCAGCCTGGCACGTAGCGCCGAACGTCGCTGCCAACACCTGAATGCGCTGGAGCCGATTCGCGGCGTAGGCCTGGCCTACGTCAACCGACTGTCCGACCTGCTATTTGTTGCCGCACGGCTGATCGCCAAACGCCAGGGCATCGATGAAGTGCTCTGGCGGGCGGCTGCCAAAGAACCGCACAGCTAAGCGCGTAGTCGCGTAGTCGCGTAGTCGCGTAGTCGCGTAGGGTGGATGACACTGTGTTCATCCACCCTACGATTTCAGAGCAAACTCAGTTGGCTTTCGAATTCGCGCCGCTCACCGCTTAGCGGGTCGATAAAGCTCAGCCCCCTGGCCAGCAACTTGAGCGGTTTGCTGTAGTCATCCGGTGCATCTGGCGCGTCCGTGACCTCGGGATAGAACGGATCATTGAGGATCGGCGCGCCCAGCGCGGCCAGGTGCACCCGCAGTTGATGCTTCTTGCCGGTAACCGGGTACAGCCGGTACAACCAGTGCTCGCCCAGGCGCTGGGCGACTTCGATACGGGTTTCCGTATTCGCCTCACCGACCACTTCCTGCATGCGAAAGAACGGCTCAGCACCCTCCAGTCGCGTCGCCCGCAACAACGGAAAGTCCAACTGCGGCAAGGCCGCCGCCAGCGCCTCGTAGCACTTGTCCATCTGCCGCAAGCGAAACAACGCCTGGTACTGACCACGGCTGGCAGGGCTGGTAGAGAACAACACCAGCCCCGCGGTGTGCCGATCAATCCGGTGCAGCGGCACCAGGTCGGCATTGCCCAGGCGCTTGGCCAGCCGCGCCTGCAATGTCTGCTCGACGTATTCACCGGCGGGCATCACCGGCAGAAAATGCGGTTTGTCAGCCACCAGCAGGTGTTCATCGATATGCAACACGGTTTCTTCGAAAGGAATCGGCGTCTCCGCCGGCACCTCACGAAAGTAGTGCACTTTAAGCCCTTCGCGATAAGCCGATGTTATGCCGAGCGGCTGCCCCTGCGCGTCAAGCACCCGCCCTCGGACGATCCGCTCCTGCCACACCGCCGGGGTAATAGCCGGGAAATGCGCGCACAGGCACTCGAACACCGTCGCCCAGTTGCCACGCGGCAAATGCAGGGTGCTGGGGCGCATGTTGGACGGGGAACGGGCCTCAACAGACATCAACGCACTCAATCAGGCAGACACATAAACGGACTCACTCCGGCCAGAACGCGCGAATACCCGCCACGCCCTGGGCGCCGACCGCCCAGGCCCGCTCCACGTCGGCCGGGGTCACGCCGCCGAGCAGATAAGCCGGCTGGTTGAAGCCCTGCAGCAGCTCGGCAACCTGTGCCCAGCCCAGCGGCTGTGCTTCGGGGTGGGTCTGCGTGGCTTGCACCGGCGACAGGGTGATGAAATCCACGCCCATCTGTGTAGCCAACGCCAGCTCCTGCGCAGTGTGGCAGGAGGCCGCCAGCCAGCGCTGCAAGGGAAACGGCCGACCGCCAGCGCTCAAATCACGCAACTGCTGCGCCGTCAGGTGCCAACCGGCAGCGGGAAAGTCGCCCAGCCACTCCAACGGCCCCTTGAGCATCAGCTGCGCCTTGCCCGCGCAGAGGCCGAGGGCATCCACGGCAATATCGCGATACTGCGCATCAAACATTGCCGGGGCACGCAGTTGCAGCAGGCGAATCCCGCTCTTCAGGGCAGTCTGGATGCCACGTAGCAACTCAGGTCCGCTCAGCCCTTCCGGGGTGATCAGATAATGCTCGGGCAAACGCGCGGCCGCGACAATCGGCCGGTTGGCGGCGGGAAACTCATAATCGCCCAACTGCCGCGGGCTGACCCAGGCCAGCGGCTGGCCTTCGGCGCCGTGGGGTTCACCGGTAAACGCCGAGACCTCCCAGACATCCAGCAGCACCTGCTTATCCGGGTAATCGTGGCGCACCTGAATCAACGGCCGCGCGGCAGTGGGGCGAATGCCCAGCTCCTCGTCCAGCTCACGGGCCAGGGCGGTCTGCACCGCCTCGCTGGCCTCGACCTTGCCACCGGGAAACTCCCACAGGCCGCCCTGATGCTTATCTTCGGGCCGTTTGGCGAGCAGGATCTGCCCATCCACGCCACGAATCACCGCAGCGGCTACATGAATACGTTTCACGCCAGATGTTCCTCCTGGGCAGCTTGGTACCAGCGCTGAAACGCCGGCCATTGATAGATGGTGTCGACATAGGCGGCAGCCTCTGCCGGCAGCGCCACCTGATAACTGCGTAGACGCGCCGCCACCGGGGCAAAAAAGGCATCCGCCAGAGTTGGCTGACCAAACAGGAACCCGCCTTCCTGAGCAAAGCGCTGCCGGCACTCGGCCCACAGCATGCAGATGCGCTGGATATCGGCCACGGCATCGGCCGGTATCTCAGTCAGCGCCTGATTGCGTTTGAGGTCCATCGGCAGATGGCTGCGCAGCGCGGCAAAGCCGCTGTGCATCTCGGCGCAGGCACTGCGCGCCAGCGCGCGGGCAGCTCGCGCCTGAGGCCACAGCTGAGCAGCAGGGAAACACTCGGCCAGGTACTCGGCAATCGCCAGCGAATCCCAGATGGGCCCATCCTCACAGATCAACAGCGGCACCTTGCCGGTCGGCGAGTGCTGCAGAATCCGCGCGCGGGTATCAGGTCGGTTCAGGGTGATCAGCTGTTCGGTGTAGGCAGCGCCGGTCAGTTCAAGTGCCAGCGCCGCCCGCAGCGACCAGGACGAATAGGTTTTGTCGCCAATAACCAGAGTAAATGACATGGGCTGCGCTCGATGCAAGAAGGTCAATGACCTTAAAAGGCGACTGGCGCAATAGCAAATTCCCGTTGTGCATGGGGGCATGAACAACGGGAATGCGGGCCGTCAAACAGCTAGGGGGTGAAAGATCAGGTGCGGTATTCGGCGTTGATCTTCACGTACTCGTGGGACAGGTCGGTGGTCCAGATAGTCTCACTGCACGCGCCGCGACCCAGTTCGATGCGGATGCTGATTTCTTCCCGAGCCATGACCGCAGCGCCCTGCTCTTCGGTGTAGGTCGCCGCGCGGCAGCCACGGCTGGCGATGCACACATCACCCAGGAACACGTCGATCTTGCTCACATCCAGTTGCGCTACACCGGCGTAACCAACAGCGGCGAGAATGCGCCCCCAGTTCGGGTCGGAAGCAAACAACGCCGTTTTGATCAGCGGCGAATGGGCCACGGCATAGGCCACATCCAGGCATTCCTGATGCGTGCCACCGCCGTTGACCTGTACGGTAACGAACTTGGTTGCGCCCTCGCCGTCACGCACGATGGCCTGCGCCACTTCCATGAACACGTCGAACACCGCCTGCTTGAGCTTGGCGAACAGCTCGCCGTTGGCTTCGCTGATTTCCGGCAGCTTGGCCTGACCGGTGGCAATCAACATGCAGCAATCGTTGGTCGAGGTATCGCCATCGATGGTGATGCGGTTGAAGGATTTGTTCGCCGCGTCGCGCACCAGATCCTGCAGCACGCTACGCACCACCTTGGCGTCAGTGGCGATGTAACCCAACATGGTCGCCATGTTCGGGCGAATCATCCCAGCACCCTTGCTGATGCCGGTCACAGTAACCGTCACACCATCGTGCTGGAACTGGCGGCTGGCGCCCTTGGGCAGCGTGTCGGTGGTCATGATGCCGGTGGCAGCTTCAGCCCAGTGGTTTTCGTCCAAATCATCAAGCGCAGCTTGCAGGGCACCTTCGATCTTCTCAACGGGCAGCGGCTCGCCGATCACCCCGGTGGAGAACGGCAGTACCGCGCTGTCATCCACGCCGGTCAGTTTGGCCAGGGCCGCACAGGTGCGCGTGGCATTCTGCAGGCCCGGTTCGCCAGTGCCTGCGTTGGCATTACCGGTGTTGGTCAACAGGTAACGCACACTGCCCTGGACGCGCTTCTTGGCCAGAATCACGGGTGCGGCGCAGAATGCATTGAGGGTGAACACCCCGGCTACGGTGGAGCCTTCGGCACAGCGCATCACCACCACATCCTTGCGCCCCGGACGCTTGATGCCCGCCGAAGCGATGCCCAATTCGAAACCTGGAACCGGGTGCAGGGTAGACAACGGGCCAAGACCAACAGCCATAGCGAACGCTCCTTAAGGTGGTGATACGTCTGATTGCGATGGTAAAACGCCGCGAGCGGTCAGACCGTTCGCGGCGTTAATCAAGCGGGGTCATGCATCGCCAACGTCACTGTCGGCCCAACCCTCGATACACGGCAGGCCTAGTTGACCTGACCGTGGCAGTGCTTGTACTTCTTGCCGGAACCACAAGGGCACGGCTCGTTACGGCCGATCTTCGGCTCGGTACGTACGGGGGCGGTAGCCACCGCCAGATCACCCTCTTCCTCGCTGGCTTCCGGCAGCAGGGCCGAAGCTTCGGCGTGCTGGAACTGCATACGCTCAGCCAGCGCTTCGGCTTCGCGACGCAGACGGGCTTCTTCTTCGGCCGGGTCTTCGCGACGCACCTGCACATGCGACAGCACGCGGATGGTGTCGCGTTTGATCGACTCCAGCAGCTCCTGGAACAGGGTGAAGGACTCGCGCTTGTACTCCTGCTTGGGGTTCTTCTGCGCATAGCCACGCAGGTGGATACCGTGACGCAGGTGATCCATGGTCGACAGGTGGTCTTTCCACAGGTCGTCCAGCACGCGCAGCAGAATCTGCTTCTCGAAGGTGCGCAGGGCTTCGGCGCTGGCCTCGTTTTCCTTCTCGTTGTAAGCCTTGACCAATTCGTCGAGGATGCGTGCGCGCAGGGTTTCCTCGTACAGTTTGTCGTCTTCGTCGAGCCACTGCTGAACCGGCAGACGCAGGTTGAAGCCGCTGTAGAGGGCATCTTCCAGGCCAGCGATATCCCACTGCTCAGGCAGCGATTGCGGCGCAATGTGCTGATTAATGGTGCTGTCCAGTACTTCCTGACGGAAATCGGCGATGGTTTCGCCAATGTTATCGGCCGCCAGCAGCGTGTTGCGCATGTGGTAAATCACCTTGCGCTGCTCGTTGGCCACGTCATCGAATTCCAACAACTGCTTACGCATGTCGAAGTTGCGGCCTTCAACCTTACGCTGGGCCTTTTCGATGGCGTTGCTGACCATGCGGTGTTCGATGGCTTCACCGGACTGCATGCCCAGGGCCTTCATGAAGTTCTTCACCCGATCCGAGGCGAAGATGCGCATCAGGTTGTCTTCCAGCGACAGGTAGAAGCGGCTGGAACCCGGGTCACCCTGACGGCCAGCACGACCACGCAACTGGTTGTCGATACGGCGCGACTCGTGGCGTTCGGAGGCAATCACGTGCAGACCACCGGCCTCAATCACCTGCTGATGACGCTTCTGCCAGTCGGCTTTGATCTGCGCGATCTGCTCAGACGTGGCGTTTTCCAGGTTGGCCACTTCGACCTCCCAGTTACCGCCCAGCAGGATGTCAGTACCACGACCGGCCATGTTGGTGGCGATGGTCAGCGCACCCGGGCGACCGGCCTGGGCAATGATCTCGGCTTCCTTCTCATGGAACTTGGCGTTGAGCACCTTGTGCTCGATACCTTCCTGATTGAGCAATTTGGACATGTGCTCGGAGGTTTCGATAGTAGCCGTACCGACCAGCACCGGACGGCCCTGGGCCATGCTTTCCTTGATATCGGTGACGATGGCGGCGTACTTCTCGTCCGCTGTCAGGTACACCAGGTCGTTAAAGTCCTTGCGCGCCAGAGCACGGTTGGTCGGGATGACGATCACCGCCAGACCGTAAATCTGATGGAACTCGAACGCTTCGGTATCCGCTGTACCGGTCATGCCGGACAGTTTGGTGTAGAGGCGGAAATAGTTCTGGAAGGTGGTCGAGGCCAGAGTCTGGCTCTCGGCCTGGATCGGCAGGCCTTCTTTGGCTTCGATGGCCTGGTGCAAACCCTCGGACAGACGACGACCCGGCATGGTACGGCCGGTATGCTCGTCAATCAGCAGCACTTGATTGTTCTGCACGATGTATTCGACGTTGCGGTGGAACAACTTGTGCGCACGCAAGCCCGAGTACACATGGGTCAGCAGGCCCAGGTTGTGCGCCGAGTAGAGGCTCTCGCCTTCGGCCAGCAAGCCGACTTCGGTGAGCATTTCTTCAACGTACTGGTGACCGGCTTCGTTCAACTCAACCTGACGGGATTTCTCGTCAACCTTGTAGTGACCTTCCTGAGTCACCACGCCCTCTTCTTCCTCAATGTGCAGCTTGAGGCGCGGGATCAGTTTGTTGATCTCGGTATAGAGGCGCGAGCTGTCTTCGGCCTGCCCGGAGATGATCAGCGGGGTACGCGCTTCGTCGATGAGAATGGAGTCAACTTCGTCGATTACGGCAAAATTCAGCTCGCGCTGGAATTTTTCTTCCAGGCTGAAGGCCATATTGTCGCGCAAGTAATCGAAACCGAATTCGTTGTTGGTGCCGTAGGTGATATCGGCCGCGTAGGCGGTGCGCTTCTCTTCCGGCGGCATGAACGGCGTGACAATGCCGACGCTCAGGCCCAGAAACTCATACAGTGGACGCATCCAGTTGGCGTCGCGGCGGGCCAGGTAGTCGTTGACCGTGACCACATGCACGCCTTTTCCGGACAGTGCATTGAGGTACACCGCCAGGGTCGCCACCAGGGTCTTACCCTCACCGGTACGCATCTCGGCGATCTTGCCTTCGTGCAAGGTCATGCCGCCGATCAGCTGCACGTCGAAGTGACGCATGCCCATCACCCGCTTGCCTGCTTCACGGGCTACGGCGAAGGCTTCGGCCAGCAGTTGATCAAGGGTTTCGCCTTTGGCCAGACGGGCTTTGAATTCCGCCGTCTTGGCACGCAATTGCTCATCGGACAAAGCAAGCATCTGCTCCTCGAAGGCATTGACGGCCTGCACCGCCTTGAGCATGCGTTTGACTTCACGCTCGTTCTTGCTTCCAAAGAGTTTTTTCAACAAAGGCGCAAACATATCGACAGGATCTTCCAGGCGTATGGATTGAGGGTGACTGAACAGCCACCCATGCAGCCGTTCATGGCTGCGTGCGAAGCGGGCATTCTACCCGGAAACGCGAATGAGGAAAGCTACGTTATTCGTCGTCGCTCACGCGAGCGATATAGCTGGCCGGATTGACCAGACGACCATCCTTGCTCACCTCAAAATGCACGTGATAACCACTGGCTCGGCCACTGCGCCCCACCCGGGCAATGGTTTGGCCGCGCTGCACCAGGTCACCAATCTGCACCAGATTGCTCTGATTGTGCGCATACAGCGTGGTGTAACCATCGGCATGACTGATTTCCACGGTATGCCCATAACCGGAGCGATTACCGGAAAAGCTCACCACCCCAGCGGCCACAGCCACCACATCACTGCCGGGCTTGGCGGCAAAATCGACGCCTTTGTGCTGGGTATTGCGCCCGGTCAGCGGATGTACACGACGGCCGAACGGTGAGGACATATACCCCTGACGCACCGGCATGCCGGACAGGTACTCGGCCTCATTCAACTGGCGCTCGCCAATCAGCTGCTCAAGCACTTCCAGCAGTTGCTCGCGGCTGTCCAGGCGCAGGCTGAGCTGATCCAGCTCGTCCATAAATGGCGGCGGCGCATAGGCCGCTTCGCCCAGCACATCCTCGGCACCGCCCTGCCCCACGCTGAGCGAGAAATCGAATTCGCTGGCGTCCAGATCCGCCAGTTCGGTGAGCCGCGCGCCCAAGGCATCCAGACGAGTCAGGCGAGCCTGCAACTCAGCCACGTGTACAGCGAAGGCGTCCAGTTGGCGCTGGGCATCGCGTCGCACCTCACCGACCTCGGCACGCTGCTGATCCAGCACCTGATTGAGCTGCGTATCGTCATGCACCGCTACAGTCGCCGGTGCCCACCAGGCCCCCACGGCAACCCCACCGCCCAAGGCCGCAGCGAGCGACACGACGAACGCCAGTAGCAGCCAGCGCAAGTCCAGGCTAAGCGATCGCGCGGCACCGTGGTGCCGACTGAGTAAGATAATGTGCACGGCCTTCCCCTAGTGGTGAAGCGTCAGTCAGCAACAGCGATTCTGCTACCATGGCGGCTTCACTTTTTCAGGCGTCCTGCCATGACTTTTCGTCCTTTGCCGGCCAAAGCTCCCGCCGCGTTACTGCGCGAAGCGAAACCCCTGAAGGCGCTGTTCAATCAAGCGCAACGCATTGATCGCTTGCAGCACCTAGTGGAAAGCCAGCTGCAGCCGGCTGCTCGCGAACACTGCCATGTAGCGTCATGGCGCGAGGGTTGCCTGCTGCTGATCATCACTGATGGCCACTGGGCCACCCGCCTGCGCTATCAACAAAAACGCTTATTGAAACAACTGCAGGCACTTGAAGAGTTCGCGACCTTAACGAAGATTCTGTTCAAGGTGCAACCTCCGACTGCCGAAAGGCGTGCAGCGGGTCGCACAATCAACCTCTCCGACAGCGCCGCAGAAAACATCCAAGCGACCGCCGACAGCATCAGCGACCCCAAGCTACGCGCCGCCCTTGAGCGCCTCGCCAACCACCGCAAAAGCGATCAGTAGACGCTCAGACAAGCCAATACTCAGGTATAAAAAAAGGCCACCCGAGGGTGGCCTTTGAAAGTAAAAAAGGAGGGTGTTGCGTTACACGGCCGCAACCGGGCGCATGTAAGAGATTGGCGCCGTATTGGGGTCGTCAAAGGTGACGACTTCCCAAGAATCGGTCTGCTCGATCAAGGTCCGCAGCAAGCGATTGTTCAGCGCATGCCCCGATTTGAAGCCCTTGAACTCGCCAATCAGGCTGTTACCGAGCAAGTAGAGATCACCGATCGCGTCGAGAATCTTGTGTTTGACGAACTCGTCCTCATACCGCAGGCCGTCTTCATTCAACACGCGGAATTCGTCTACCACGATGGCGTTATCTACGCTGCCGCCGAGCGCCAGGTTCTGTGAACGCAGGAACTCGATATCACGCATAAAACCGAAGGTACGGGCGCGACTGACTTCCTTCACAAACGAGGTGCTGGAGAAATCAACGCTGGCCGACTGGGTGCGATTGCGGAAAACCGGGTGATCGAAATCGATCTCGAAGGTCACCTTGAAACCTTCGAAAGGCACGAAAGTGGCGCGCTTGTCGCCCTCTTCCACGGTCACTTCGCGAAGGATGCGGATGAACTTCTTGTGGGCTTCCTGCTCCTGCAGACCCGCCGATTGAATCAGGAATACAAAGGGACCCGCACTGCCATCCATGATCGGCACTTCGGATGCGGAGAGCTCGACGTAGGCGTTATCGATGCCCAGGCCAGCCATGGCCGAAAGCAGGTGCTCTACCGTATCCACCTTGACATCACCATTGACCAACGTGGTCGACATGGTGGTTTCACCGACATTGCCTGCACGCGCGGGAATTTCCACGACAGGATCCAGGTCGGTACGACGGAACACGATACCGGTGTCCACGGGTGCCGGCTTCAGGGTCAGGTATACCTTTTCCCCGGAATGCAGGCCGACGCCAGTGGCGCGGATAATGTTCTTCAGGGTGCGTTGTCTGATCATGGCTTTGGCCGCTATAGCACTAGTTGCGAATAGTTTTCAACAATGGCCGGCGATGATAGCAGAACCGGCCTTTGCTGAACACCAATCACCCCAATACTCCTGATACATTTCATCAATCAGCCTGACGACGCAGAAACGCCGGGATGTCCAGATAATCCAGGTCATCCTGCGGGTTCAGCTTGGCCGCAGTAGCCGCACCGCCGTGGCTTTGACGCTGAACGGTCGGACGCTCGTAGTCCTTGTAATTGACGCTTTGCTCAGCACGCGCCGGGGCTGCAGCGTTACCGCCAGTGCTGGCAGAAACTTGCACAGTATTGTCGATAACCTTGACCGGTTTCTCGATACGCGCGCCCAGACCCGTGGCAACTACAGTCACGTGCAGCTCATCGCGCATATCCGGATCGATCACAGTGCCAACCTTGACGGTGGCGTGCTCGGAGGCGAACTGCTCGATGATGTTACCCACGTCGGAGTACTCACCCAGGGACAGGTCAGGACCGGCGGTGATGTTCACCAGGATGCCGCGTGCGCCTTGCAGGTTGACGTCTTCCAGCAACGGGTTGCGGATTGCCGCTTCGGTGGCTTCACGTGCACGGTTCGGACCGCTGGCGCAGCCAGTGCCCATCATCGCCATGCCCATTTCGCTCATCACGGTTTTCACGTCGGCGAAGTCGACGTTGATCATGCCCGGACGCTTGATGATGTCGGAGATACCGCGTACGGCACCGGCCAGCACATCGTCAGCCTTGGCGAAAGCCGACAGCAGGCTGGCGTCTTTGCCGAGGATGGTCAGCAATTTTTCGTTGGGGATGGTGATCAGCGAATCGACGCTTTCCGACAGCGCGCGAATACCTTCTTCAGCAATCAGCATGCGCTTCTTGCCTTCGAACGGGAACGGACGGGTCACCACCGCAACGGTGAGGATGCCCATTTCCTTGGCCACCTGAGCGATGACGGGCGCAGCACCGGTGCCAGTGCCGCCGCCCATACCGGTGGTGATAAAGACCATATCGGTGCCTTGCAGCACTTCAGCGATGCGCTCGCGGTCTTCCATGGCTGCTTGGCGGCCGACTTCCGGATTGGCGCCAGCGCCGAGACCTTTGGTCACCGCAGTGCCCAGTTGCAGCACGGTGCGCGCGCCGATGTTTTTCAGGGCTTGAGCATCGGTATTGGCGCAGATGAACTCCACACCTTCGATGTTGTTCTTCGCCATGTGGTTGACTGCGTTGCCGCCGCCACCGCCCACGCCGATCACCTTGATAACTGCACTTTGTGGAGCGCTGTCTACGAGTTCGAACATTTTCCCTCTCCTTTTTACTTTCTAGTTGTAACGCCTACTGCAAAATCAGAAGTTGCCCTGGACCCAGCGTTTCAGCCGTTCCAGCACAGGTTGTTTGGGTTCATCGCTGTAACTGCCAAGCGCAGACATGGAAATACCGTCGGCCTGCTTTTGCAGCCCGTACAGCAGCAGGCCTACGCCTGTGGAATAGATGGGGTTACGCACCACATCGGCCAATCCTTTGACACCCTGGGGCACGCCCAGACGCACCGGCATATGAAAAATCTCTTCGGCCAGCTCGACGGCGCCTTCCATCTTCGCGGTACCACCGGTGAGGACGATCCCGGCGGGGATCAGGTCCTCGTAGCCGCTGCGGCGCAGTTCCGCCTGAATCAGGGTGAACAGCTCGTCGTAGCGCGGCTCGACCACTTCGGCCAGGGACTGACGCGACAGGTCACGCGGCGGGCGATCACCGACGCTTGGCACCTTGATGGTTTCACCGGCTCCGGCCAGTTTGGCCAGCGCGCAGGCATAGCGAATCTTGATTTCTTCAGCGTACTGGGTCGGCGTACGCAGGGCCATGGCGATGTCGTTGGTCACCTGGTCACCGGCAATCGGGATCACCGCAGTGTGACGAATCGCACCTTCGGTGAAGATACAGATGTCAGTGGTTCCACCACCGATGTCCACCAGGCACACGCCCAGCTCTTTCTCGTCGTCGGTCAGCACTGCATAAGCGGAGGCCAGCTGCTCAAGAATGATGTCGTCGACTTCCAGACCGCAACGGCGCACGCACTTCTCGATGTTCTGCGCGGCATTTACGGCACAGGTAACTACGTGCACCTTGGCTTCCAGGCGCACACCAGACATGCCCAGCGGCTCACGCACGCCTTCCTGGTTATCGATCACGTAGTCCTGCGGCAAGGTGTGCAGCACGCGCTGATCGGCAGGAATGGCCACGGCCTGAGCGGCGTCGAGTACGCGTTCTAGATCCGCCGGGCTGACTTCACGATCACGGATGGCGACGATGCCATGGCTATTGAGACTGCGTATATGGTTGCCAGCCACGCCGACGAAGGCCGAGTGGATACGGCAACCGGCCATCAGCTGGGCTTCCTCCACGGCGCGCTGGATCGACTGCACGGTAGATTCGATATTCACCACCACGCCCTTTTTCAGGCCGCGCGACGGATGGGTGCCGATGCCGACGATTTCCAGTTGGCCGTCTGCATTCACCTCACCTACCAACGCCACTACCTTGGAGGTGCCAATGTCGAGGCCGACGATCATCTTGCCGCTCTGCACGTTTGCCATGGCTCTTGTCTTCTCCTGATTCACTGCACGACAGCGGTGGGTGCCGCTGCGGGCGCTACCGGCTCACGCCACGCCACGGCCAGGCCGTTGGCATAGCGCAGATCGATACGCGCGATATTCGTTTGTTGCTCTTTCAAGGCCTTGTTGTAGATGGCCGAGAAGCGGCGCATTTTTTCCACCAGATGGTCACGCCCCAGCAGCAGCTCGATGCCCTGCCCGGTGGAGAGAAACCAGCTGCCGCGCTCACGCAACTCCAGCCGCGCCACGGAAAATCCCATGGGCCGCAGCATCTGGCTGAGCACCTGGTATTGCTGCATCACCTGCTGCTGGGCACGGCGCGGACCGTACAGCTGCGGCAGGTGCTGATAATTGCTGACTTCCTGCGGGGCAAACGCTTCACCCTGATTGTTCAGCAGTGCCTCATCGCCCCAGCGGGCAATCGGCAGCTGCTCTTCCAAACGCACCACCAACTGATCCGGCCATACGCGACGCACCTGGGCGCTGGCAATCCACGGCATCAGTTCCAGTTCGCGACGCAGGCTGAGCAGGTCCACCTTGAAGAAGCTGGCACTGGCATAGGGCGCAATCCGCTGCTGCACGGCCTGCTGATTGACGTAGCTGAGGTCGCCCTCGACGCTGATTCGCGCAATCGGCTGATCGGCATAGGGCAGCGCGCGCAATGACAACTCGTAGGTGCCATAGCCCAGACCGAGCAGCAACAGCGGCCAAGTCAGACGCTTCAGCCAACCGCCCATGCCCGTGAAGCGTGCCTTCGGCAGGTTCATCCGCAGGCTGATCGGCTCCTTGGCCACCAAACGGCTGGCGCCGCGCTGCGCAGGCTTACCGCGCACGGGGGCGCGGTTCGAACCTGGCTGGTGACGCAAGGTGGCCGTCATGACTTAACCTCGCGCCTCAAGGCTGTCGGCCAGAATCGCCAACACCAGTTGTTGAAAATCCAGACCGGCAGCACGAGCCGCCATCGGCACCAGGCTGTGGTCAGTCATGCCTGGCACGGTGTTGACTTCAAGCAGCCAGAACTTGCCGTCAGCGTCCTGCATCACGTCGGCGCGGGCCCAACCCTGGGTGCCGACCGCTTCACAGGCGCGCGCGGTGAGGTCTTTCAGCTCAGCCTCCTTCTCCGCCGAGAGGCCGCACGGGATGCGGTACTGCGTGTCATTGGCCAGGTACTTGGCGTCGTAGTCGTAGAAGCTGTGCGGCGTGCCCAGGGCAATCGGCGGCAGCACCTGACCGCGCAGCATGGCGATGGTGAATTCCGGACCGGCGATCATCTGCTCGACCAGCACCTGCGAGTCGTAGCGGCCGGCTTCTTTCCAGGCAGTAATCAGGGCATCGATATCGTTGACCTTGGCCATGCCAATGCTCGAGCCCTCATGGGCCGGTTTGACGAACAGCGGGAAACCCAGCTCAGCCGCCGCCGCATGGCAGTCGGCTTCGCTGGCCAGCGCCGCGTGGGCCGGCGTCGGCAGACCGAGGCTCAGCCAAACGCGCTTGGTGCGCAGTTTGTCCATGGCCAGGGCCGAGGCCAGGATGCCACTGCCGGTGTACGGAATACCGGCACATTCGAGCAGCCCCTGCATCGAACCGTCCTCACCACCACGGCCGTGCAGCACGATAAAGGCGCGGTCGATTTTCTCGGCAGTCAGGCGCTGCAGCAGGTCATCGCCTGCGTCGATGCCGAATGCATCCACACCTGCAGCCAGCAGCGCTTGCAGCACGGCATTGCCGGACTTCAGCGAGACTTCACGCTCGGCACTTTTGCCACCGAACAGCACGGCCACACGCCCAAAGGCGCTGACCGGAAATTGTGATTGCAGACTGGCAGCACTCATTTCAACTTACCTTCGGTCGCTGCGAACAGCGGACTTTGCAACAGTTGCGGAGCCAGGCCGCCGATATCGCCGGCACCTTGGCAGAGAAGAATGTCGCCCGCGCGCAGCAGCGGCTTGACGATGGGCGCGAGGTCCACACCGCGCTCGATATAGATCGGGTCGAGCTGGCCACGCTGACGGATGCTGTGGCACAGATTGCGGCTGTCAGCGCCCGGAATCGGCGCTTCACCGGCCGGGTAGACTTCCATCAGCAACAGCACCTGGGCATCACCGAGGACCTGCACGAAATCGTCATACAGGTCGCGGGTACGGCTAAAGCGGTGCGGCTGGTAAACCATCACCAAGCGGCGCTCCGGCCACCCACCACGCACAGCCTTGATCACCGCCGCGACTTCGCGTGGGTGATGGCCGTAATCATCGACCAGCATCACGCTGCCGCCGTCCACCGGCAGCTCGCCGTAGACCTGGAAGCGCCGACCGACGCCCTGGAACTGCGATAAGCCCTGGACGATGGCGTCATCGCTGATGCCTTCGTCGCTGGCGATGGCGATGGTGGCCAGGGCATTCAGCACGTTGTGGTTGCCCGGCATGTTCACCGACACATCCAACGGCTCGCGACCATTGCGCAGCACGGTGAAAAACGTCTGCATGCCCTGCTGACGGACATTGATGGCACGCACATCAGCGTCTTCATCAAAGCCATAGGTCACGGTTGGACGCGCCACTTGCGGGAGAATCTCGCGCACGATCGGGTCATCCACACACATCACCGCCAGGCCGTAAAACGGCAGGTTGTGGAGGAACTCGATGAAGGTTTTCTTCAACTTGTTGAAGTCACCGCCATAGGTACTCATGTGGTCCATGTCGATATTGGTGACCACCGAGACCATCGGCTGCAGGTGCAGGAAGCTGGCGTCACTCTCATCGGCTTCGGCGATCAGGTAACGGCTGCTGCCCAGCTGGGCGTTGGTGCCGGCAGCATTCAGCCGGCCACCAATCACGAATGTCGGGTCCAGACCACCAGCAGCGAACACCGAGGCCAGCAGGCTGGTGGTGGTGGTCTTGCCATGGGTACCGGCCACGGCGATGCCATGACGGTAACGCATCAGCTCGGCGAGCATTTCGGCACGCGGCACCACCGGAATACGACGCTCAAGCGCCGTGGCGACTTCCGGGTTGCTGGTATTCACCGCGCTGGAGACCACCAGCACGTCGGCTTGCTCGGCGTTCTCGGCGCGGTGACCGATAAAGATCTGTGCGCCGAAGGTTTCCAGGCGCTCGGTCACAGCCGAGGCTTTCAGATCGGAGCCGGACACTTCATAACCGAGGTTGAGCAGCACTTCGGCGATACCGCACATGCCGGCACCACCGATCCCTACAAAGTGGATGCGGCGAATGCGGCGCATGCGGCGGATTTCCGAGCGTGCAGCGGCGGGAGACTTAGCCACGGGCCACCTCCAGGCAGATATCGACGACGGTGCAGGTTGCATCGGGCTTGGCCAGGCGACGAGCCGTCTGCGCCATGTGAGTGAGTTGTTCGGGGTGCATCAAAACCTCGGTCAGCTGCGCAGCCAGCTTGGCGGCGTCAGTGGAACGTTGTGGCAGCAGCACGGCAGCGCCGGCACTGGCCAGATAATCGGCATTGCGGGTCTGGTGATCGTCAATGGCATGCGGCAGCGGCAGCAGGAACGCTGGCAGGCCGGCGGCGGCCAGCTCGCTGACGGTCAGCGCGCCGGACCGGCACACCACCAGATCGGCCCAGGCATAGGCCCGCGCCATGTCCTTGATAAACGGTGCGACCTGCGCTTCGACGCCAACGGCGCGATAGCGTTCAGCGGTCACGCCATCATGTTGTTTACCGGCCTGATGGAACACCTCAGGGCGCAGCTCGGCGGCCACCAGCGCCAGGGCTTCGGGCAGCAATTTATTCAGCGGTTCGGCGCCCAGGCTGCCGCCCAGCACCAGCAAACGTGGCTGGCGGTTGCGCAGCGAATCACGCGGGGTTTCCAGGAACAGCTCTTCGCGCACCGGGTTGCCAGTGGTGCGGCGTTTGTCGCTATTGCCGAAGGTATTCGGGAAGGCTTCGCAGACGCGGCTGGCGAATGGCACCAGGCTGCGGTTGGCCGTACCGGCCACAGCGTTCTGCTCGTGGATGATCAGCGGCGCGCCGCTCAGGCGCGCGGCCAGGCCGCCAGGCCCCGTGACATAGCCGCCCATGCCCAACACGCACACCGGCTGCAGCTCGCGCATTACTTTGCGCGCCTGGAACAGCGCCTTGAGCAGCTGGAACGGCGCTTTCAGCAGCGACAGCTTGCCTTTGCCACGCAGACCCGTGACATCTATCAGGTGCAACGGCAGACCAGCCGCCGGCACCAGCTCATTCTCGATCCCGCGCGGCGTGCCCAACCAGTGCACGCTGTAACCGCGCGCCTTGAACTCACGGGCGCAGGCCAACGCCGGGAATACATGCCCGCCAGTGCCGCCAGCCATGATCAGTACATTACCGCGCATGGCGAACCTCCTCAGCAGGCTGGCCGTCGAAGAAATCGGCTTCGCTGAAATCGACATCCTCGCTGCCCAGTTGGGTGCGACGCTCCCATTCGATGCGCAGCAACAGCGCCAGGCTGACGCAGCAGATCACCAGCGAGCTGCCGCCGTAGCTGAGAAATGGCAGCGTCAGACCTTTGGTCGGCAGCAGGCCGATGTTCACCCCGATATTGATCAGTACCTGGCCAATCCACAGAAACGCCAGACCGTAGGCCACATAGGCCGAAAAAAACTGCTTAGCCTTCTCCGCCCATAGCCCTATATACAGGGCGCGCACGCTGACGAAGACAAACAGGGCAACGGTGATCAGTGCACCGACCATGCCCAGCTCTTCGGCCAGCACGGCAAACACGAAGTCGGTATGCGCTTCCGGCAGGTAGAACTGCTTCTGCACGCTGTTGCCCAGGCCGACGCCAAACCATTCACCCCGGCCGAAGGCAATCAGCGCCTGGCTCAACTGATAACCGGCGCCGTACTGGTCAGCCCAGGGGTCGACAAAGTTAGTCAGGCGCTCCAGGCGATAGGCCTGACTGGTCATCACTAACACGCCAAGGCCCAGTACGCAGGCCGCCAGCGGAATAAAGCGCAGCAGGTTGACCCCACCGAGGAACAGCATGGCGATGGCCGCGCCCACCAGTACCACGGTGGCGCCGAAGTCCGGCTCGGCCAACAGCAGCGCAGCAATCGGGCCCAGCACCAGCATCGGTTTGATAAAGCCAGTGAGCTTCTCGCGCACTTCTTCCTGACGACGCACCAGGTAGGCGGCGATAAACATCACGCTGAATAGCTTGGCCAGCTCGGACGGCTGCAGGTTGAAGATGCCAAAGCCGATCCAGCGCTTGGCCCCGTTAACCTCACGGCCAATACCCGGCAGCAACACCAGAATCAGCAGCAGCACAGCCACCAGCAGCAGCGTGCCACTGTAACGTTGCCACAGTGCCATCGGCACCAGCAGGGTTGTCAACGCAGCACCGGTGCCAATGGCGAGATAAACCAGGTGACGAATCATGTGGTACAGCGGGTTGCCCGACTGCGCCGCCGCCACTTCCGAGGACGCCGAAGCAATCATCACCAGGCCTAACCCCAGCAGTGCCAGGCAGCCAGCCAGCAGCGGGAAATCAATGTCGATCCCACGACGGGTATGCAGCGGTGAAGGGGCGGCGAGCAGGCGGGCCAGCATCATTGCAAGCCCTCCACAGCCTGGGCGAACAGACGCCCGCGCTCTTCGAAATTTTTGAACATGTCCAGGCTGGCGCAGGCCGGTGACAGCAGCACGGCATCGCCCGCCTCAGCCAGCTCTGCAGCACGCTGCACAGCTTCTTCCAAGGTGTTGACCCGGATCAGCGGCGCGGCGGCGCCCAGCGCGTCAGCCAGCAGCTCGGCGTCGCGACCGAGCAGTACCACGGCGCGGCAGAACTTGCCGACTGGCGTTTTCAGCGCCGAAAAGTCCGCGCCCTTGCCATCACCACCGGCGATCAGCACCAGCTTGCCGCTGATATCCGCGCCCAGGCCTTCGATGGCTGCCAGGGCAGCGCCGACGTTGGTGGCTTTGGAGTCATCGTAGTAACTCACGGCTTTGCGCTCGCCAACCCACTGGCAGCGATGCGGCAGGCCAGCGAACTGCTTGAGGGTGGCCAACATCGGCTCGAACGGCAGGCCTACAGCATGGCCCAGTGCCAAAGCAGCCAGGGCGTTGGACTGGTTGTGCGCGCCGCGAATTTTCAGCTCACGCACCGGCAGCAACGCAGCGAACTGGTAGGCCAGAGATTTCTCGCCGTTTTCTTCCAGCAGGCCGAAACGCTTGAAGTCCGGCTTGCCCAAGCCGAAGTACCAGCACGGCAGTTGATCAGCCACCAACGGACGCGACAGCGCGTCATCGCGGTTCACCACCACCTGCCGTGCGCCACGGAAGATGCGGTGTTTGGCCAGGTGATAGGCCGGCAGATCGGCGTAGCGATCCATATGGTCTTCGCTGATATTCAGGCAGGTCGCCACTTCGGCGTTGAGCTGGTCAGTGGTTTCCAGCTGAAAGCTCGACAGCTCCATGACATACAGTTCGATGTCGTCACTGAGCAGATCCAGCGCTGGCGTACCGAGATTGCCCCCGACAGCGACCTTCTTGCCGGCCGCTGCGGCCATCTCACCGACCAGGGTGGTCACGGTGCTTTTGGCGTTGGAGCCGGTAATCGCCACGATCGGCGCCTGGGCATAGCGGGCGAACAGGTCGATATCACCCGACAGCTTGACTCCACGCGCCGCCGCTGCCTGCAGCGCCGGAGTGGCAATGGCCAGACCCGGGCTGACCAACAGCTCGTTGGCGCGGCAGAGGAATTCCACATCCAGTTCGCCACAACGCACTTCCACCTGCGGGAACTGCTCACGCAAGGTGGCGAGCTCCGGCGGATTGGCACGGGTATCAACCACGGCAAACGGCAACCCCTGGCGGGCGAGGAAACGCACCAGGGACATGCCGCTTTTGCCGAGGCCGACAACGATGCGGAAGTGGTCAGACGCAATCAGGCTCATGCTTTCCTCAACGCAGCTTCAGGGTGGCAAGGCCGATCAGCACCAGAATCACGGTGATGATCCAGAAACGCACGATCACGCGCGGCTCGGGCCAGCCTTTCAGTTCAAAATGGTGATGGATCGGCGCCATGCGGAACACGCGCTTGCCGGTCAGTTTGAAGCTGGCGACCTGGATGATCACCGACAGGGTTTCCACCACGAAGATGCCGCCCATGATGAACAGCACCACTTCCTGACGGACGATCACCGCGATGGTGCCCAGTGCCGCGCCCAGAGCGAGCGCGCCAACGTCGCCCATAAACACTTGCGCCGGGTAGGTGTTGAACCAGAGGAAGCCAAGACCAGCGCCGACCAGGGCGGCGCAGAACACGATCAGTTCACCTGCACCCGGCACGTAGGGAATAAACAGGTATTCGGCGAACTTCACGTTGCCCGACAGGTAGCAGAAAATCCCCAGCGCGCCGCCGACCATCACGGTAGGCAGAATGGCCAGGCCGTCGAGGCCGTCAGTGAGGTTGACAGCGTTGCTCGACCCGACGATCACGAAGTAGGTCAGGACCACGAAGCCCAGGCCCAGCTCCAGACCGAAATCCTTGATCATCGGCAGGATCAGGGTGGTTTCCACCGGGCTTTGCGCAGTCATATAAAGGAACAGGGCCGCCCCCAGACCGAACACCGACTGCCAGAAGTACTTCCAACGACTCGGCAGGCCCCGCGAGTTCTTTTCGATCACCTTGCGATAATCGTCGACCCAGCCAATGGCACCAAACAGCAGGGTGACGGCCAGCACGACCCACACATAGCGGTTGGACAGGTCAGCCCAGAGCAGGGTGCTGAAAGCAATGGCCGACAGAATCAGCGCCCCCCCCATGGTTGGCGTGCCCTTCTTCGACAGATGCGACTGTGGGCCGTCATTGCGCACCGCCTGGCCGATCTGGCGAATCTGCAGGGTGCGGATCATCCATGGACCGAGCCACAGCGACAAGGCCAGCGCCGTGAGCACGCCGAGAATGCCGCGCAGTGTCAGGTACTGGAACACTGCGAAACCCTTGTGGAACTGTTGCAGGTATTCCGCCAGCAGCAGCAGCATTAGTGAACCTCCCCAGACGTGCCACACAGTGCCGCCACGACGTTTTCCATCGCGGCGCTGCGTGAACCTTTAATAAGAACAGTGGTGTCGCCCTGCTCGCTCTGCAGCGCCGCAATCAGGCTGGCCTGGTCGGCAAAATGCCGGCCATCTGTGCCGAATTCTTCAATGGCAAACGCCATCAGCGGGCCAACGGCATACACCGCATCGACCTTACCCAGCGCATAGCTGCCGACCTGGCGATGGCCCTGCTCGGCCCACGCACCCAGCTCGCCAATGTCACCCAACACCAGCACGCGGCGGCCGGGGAAACCGGCGAGGATATCGATGGCGGCGCAGACCGAAGTCGGGTTGGCGTTGTAGCTGTCGTCGATCACGCGCAGGCCACTCGGTGCAATCTGCGCAACGGCGCGACCCTTGACCGGTTGCAGGTTTTCCAGGCCGGCCTTGATTGCCACAGGCGCAACCCCCAGCGCCAGAGCGGCAGCAGCCGCGGCCAGGGCGTTGGCCACATTGTGCTCACCAAGCAGATTGAGCTGGATGCGGGCCTGACCGCTGGCGCAATGCAGGGTAAACGCCGAGCAGCCACGAGCATCGCGGGCCAGCTCGCTGGCGTAAACGTCAGCCGCCGGATTAACCAGGGCGAAACTGCTGACGCGGCGACCTTTGGCGCGCTGCTGCCAGATGGTAAAGGCCCGGTCATCAAGGTTGAGCACGGCCACACCGCTGTCGCTCAAGCCTTCGAGTATCTCGCCCTTGGCTTCAACAATTTTCTCTGGGCCGCCAAACTCACCCACATGCGCAGTGCCGGCGTTATTCAGCACGGCCACCTGGGGCTTGGTCAGGCTGACGGTGTAAGCAATCTCGCCGACATGGTTGGCACCCAGTTCGATGACACCGGCGACATGCTCAGGCGCCAACTCCAGCAGGGTCAGCGGCGCACCAAGGTCGTTATTGAGGTTGCCACGGGTGGCCAGCACCAGACCTTGCAGGCCTTCGCGCAGGATGCTGGCGAGCATTTCCTTGACGGTGGTCTTGCCGCTGGAACCGGTGATGGCGACCACCGGCGCAGTGAACGCCTGACGATTCAGCGCGCCCAACTGCCCCAGGGCCACACGGGTATCGGCGACCAACAGTTGCGGCAGCGGCGCATCCGCCACTTCACGCTCAACCAGCGCCGCCACTGCACCTTTGCCGGCGACTTCAGCCAGGTAGTCGTGGCCATCAAAGCGCGGGCCGGCCAGGGCGACAAACAGCTGGCCTGGCTGAATGGCGCGGCTGTCGCTGCTGACGGCGCTGAACACCACATCGCCCCCGATCACTCGGGCGCTCAGTGGCCCCACCACTTCGCTCAACCGCAGCGCCTTAAGCATGCGCCACCTCCCATGCAGCCAACGCGTTGGCTGCTTCGACCAGATCGGAGAATGGCTGACGCACGCCGTTGATTTCCTGATAGTCCTCATGCCCCTTACCGGCCATCACCAGCACATCATCGGCAGACGCGCTGGCGATTAGCTGAGCAATCGCCTGACCACGGCCATGGACGAACTGCACGGCCTCAGGTGTGGCGAAACCGGCGCGAATGTCTTTGAAGATCTGTGCAGGGGCTTCGGTGCGTGGGTTGTCATCGGTGACCAGTACCGCATCAGCGAGGCGCTCGACCACCGCTGCCATCAGCGGGCGCTTACCGTTGTCACGGTCGCCACCACAGCCGAACAGGCACAGCAGGCGGCCTTTGACATGCGGGCGCAGGGCTTCGAGGACTTTTTCCAGCGCATCTGGCGTGTGCGCATAATCCACAACGACCAAAGGCAGCTTGCCACCGCCCAGGCGCTGCATACGGCCAATAGGGCCCTGCAGCTGCGGCAGCACTTTGAGGATTTCATCCAGCGGGTAATCCAGGCCGAGCAGCGCACCAACCACCGCCAGCAGGTTGCTCAGGTTGAAGCGCCCGAGCAGCGAGCTGCGCAGGCTGCCTTCACCGCGCGGGGTGACCAGCGTGGCGCGCACACCCTGCTCGTCAAACTGCGCATCGCGGCAATACAGATAGGCGTCGGCGTCGATCAGGCTGTAGCTGATCAGCCGGGAGTCGTGCTCCGCAGCGGCCAGTTCACGACCAAAGGCATCATCCAGGTTGAGCACCCGGCAACGCAGGTCCGACCAGGCGAAGAGCGTGGCTTTCGCATCGGCGTAGGCCTGCATAGAACCGTGATAGTCCAGGTGATCACGGGACAGGTTGGTCAGCACCGCCACATCAAACGCCAGGGCAGCCACTCGTCCCTGATGCAGGCCGTGTGACGAGACTTCCATGGCCACGGCGCGAGCACCGGCGTTCTTCATGTCAGCCAGGGTGGCCTGCACGCCAATCGGGTCAGGTGTGGTATGACGGCCCTGCTCGAGCGCGCCGTAGAAACCATTGCCGAGGGTGCCGACGATACCGCAGCGCTCGCCAAGCAGGTCCAGCGCCTGGGCCAGCAATTGGCTGACGCTGGTCTTGCCGTTGGTGCCGGTAATACCGATCAGGTGCAGGCCACGGCTTGGCTCGCCATAGAAGCGCCCGGCAATCGCCGACAACTGACTGGCCAGACCTTTGAGCGCAACCAGCTCCGCACTGTGCGCGGTCATCACGGCAGCGCCCTCCACCTCGTAGGCTACAGCGGCCGCGCCGCGGGCAACGGCATCGGCAATGTGCACGCGACCATCTTGCTGGGTGCCCGGCACAGCCAGAAACAGGTCACCCGGACGCACCTTGCGGCTGTCCAGGGTCAATTCGCGAATCAGGGTTGAGCTGGCGGCTTCCGGCAACAGCTGATTAAGCGGCATGGGCATCAGATACGCCCTCCTTTAACGGGTGCAGCAGCGACGGTTTCGACCTTCACCGCATCAGGTGGCGGCAGATTATCCGGTGCAACGTTCATCAGCCGCAGCGCACCGGCCATGACCTTGCCAAACACCGGTGCAGAAACCAGGCCACCGTAGTAACCGCCTTCGCTTGGTTCATCGATCATGATCACAGCGGCAATACGCGGGTTGTCGATGGGTGCGACACCCGCGAAGAACGAGCGATAAGCCTTGTCGACATAGCCCTTGCTGCCGGTAGCGGCTTTACGCGCGGTGCCGCTCTTGCCGCCGACGTGGTAACCCGGCACCTTGGCCCGCGCACCGCCGCCGCCCGGCTCTTCAACCACGGCCTGAAGCATGCCAAGCACGGTTTTGGCGATCTGCTCATCAATCACTTGAGTCGAGACCGGCTGACGGTCCAGCCGCACCATCGACAGTTGCACGTTCTTGCCGTCGTTGGCCAGCACCGAGTAGGCATGCGCCAGCTGCACGGCTGTCACCGAAAGGCCGTAGCCGTACGCCAGGGTGGCGGTCTCGGCCTGTTTCCAGACCCGGTAGTTGGGCAGATTGCCAACGCGCTCACCGGGGAAGCTCAGACCCGTGTCCTGGCCCAAACCGACTTGCTGCATCACGGCGTAGATAGGCTCGGCACCAATATCGAACGCCACCTTGCTGATGCCGACGTTGCTCGACTTCATCAGAATCTGGGTCAGGTTAAGCACACCGCCACGCGACACGTCACGGATGGTGTAACGGCCGATACGCAGACTGCCGGGAGCAGTATCCACGGTCATTTCCGGCGTCCAGCGACCAGAGCCAAGGGCGGCGGCGATGGAAAACGGCTTAACGGTCGAGCCGGGCTCAAACACATCAATCATTGCCCGATTGCGCATGGCCGCCGGCTGCAGGTTGCGGCGATTATTCGGGTTGTAGGTCGGCTGGTTGACCATGGCCAGCACTTCGCCGGTCTGCACGTCGAGCAACACCAGGCTGCCGGCCTTGGCGCCGAACTCGGTGACGGCATTGCGCAGCTCGCGGTGCGCCAGGTATTGCAGGCGCAGGTCAATCGACAATGCCAAGGCCTTACCGGCCTTGGCATTCTGTGCCACCTGGACATCCTTGATCAGCCGCCCGCGCCGATCCTTGAGCACCTGACGCTTGCCTGGCACGCCGGCCAGCCAGTCCTCGAAGGCCAGTTCCATGCCCTCGCGGCCGCGGTCATCAATGTCGGTAAAGCCCACCACATGGGCAGCTACCTCACCAGCCGGATAAAAGCGGCGGAACTCTTCAATGCCATACACCCCTGGCACTTTCAGATCGAGAATGCGCTGCCCCTGCTCCGGCGTCAGCCCGCGCACCAGGTACATAAACTCGCGCTCGGCATTGGCCTGCAGCCGCACACTGAAGGCCTTGGGCTCCTGCCCCAGGGCAGCCGCCAGTGCATTCCACTTGGCCTGGCCACTCTGCAGTTCCTTGCCGTTAGCCCACAAGGTGATAACTGGGGTACTTACGGCCAAAGGTTCGCCATTGCGATCGGTGATCAGGCCGCGGTGCGCCGGAATCGGGATATGCCGAACGCTGCGCGCATCGCCATGGGCCTGCAGGAAGCGCTGATCGAACACTTGCAGGTCGACAATACGCCAGGCGATCGCGCCCACCATCAGTGCCAGCAGTAGCAGCACCAGACGGAACCGCCAAGGGTAGAGTGCGCCTTCAAGCCCCATCATGGCGCCACCATACGCACTTCGGCGGCATCCGGAATCCGCATGCTCAGGCGCTCAGTGGCGAGGGTTTCGATACGGTTGTGCGCCGTCCAGGTGCTTTGCTCGAGGATCAGCCGACCCCACTCAGCCTGCGCTTTGTCGCGCACGCTGAGCTCGGCATACAGCTCATTGAGCAGCTGGCGATTCCAGTGCGCGCTGTAGGAAACCCCTACGGCCGACACCAGCACAGCCAAGAACAGCAGCAGCATCAGCAGACTACCGCCGGGCAATGGCTTAGCGAACAGCGCGCTCATCGCACTTTCTCGGCAATGCGCATTACAGCGCTGCGCGAACGCGGATTGGCCGCAAGCTCAGCCTCGGAAGCAAACACCGGCTTGCCGATCAGTTTCAGGCGCGGCTCAAACGCTTTCGGGATGATCGGCAGATCACGCGGCAGCTTGTCCACCTCACCCTTGGCATGCTTGCGCATAAAGAGTTTGACGATGCGATCTTCCAGCGAATGGAAGCTGATCACCACCAGGCGACCGCCCACCTCAAGGTTTTCCAGAGCGGCGTCGAGGCCGCCTTCCAGATCACCCAATTCGTTGTTGATATAGATGCGCAGACCCTGGAAGGCGCGAGTCGCCGGATTCTTGCCCTTTTCCCAGGCAGGATTGGCGACAGTCAACACCTGAGCAAGGTCGGCGGTGCGGGTAAACGGCTGCTCGGCGCGACGCAACACGACTGCACGGGCCATGCGTTTGGCGAAGCGTTCTTCGCCGTACTCCTTGAAAACCCGGGCGATTTCTTCTTCAGCGGCGCTGGCGATGAAGTCTGCAGCGCTGACACCGGCATCCGGGTTCATGCGCATATCCAGCGGACCGTCATTCATAAAACTGAAGCCGCGCTCGGCGTCATCCAGCTGCGGCGATGACACGCCCAGGTCCAACAGAATACCGCTGACTTTGCCTGCCAGAGCGCGCTGTACTAGTTCGTCACCCAGCTCGGCAAAGCTGCGCTGCACAACGACAAAGCGGCCGTCTTCGGCCGCCAGCGCATTCCCGGTCGCGATTGCCAGGGGATCTTTGTCAAACCCCAGCAAGCGACCGTCTGGCCCGAGCCCTTCCAGAATCAGCCGGCTATGCCCGCCACGTCCAAAGGTGCCATCCAGGTAGCAACCGTTCGCGCGCACAGCCAGCCCTTCGACAGCCTCGTCGAGTAGCACGGTGATATGGCGAAAGTTGCTGGTCATGGTCACAGGATCAAGTCACGTAGATCGTCGGACAGAGCACCCGGTTGCTTGATCGCGGCCAGATCGGCATCGGCCACGGCATTCCAGGAATCTTCGTCCCACAGTTGAAATTTATTGAGTTGGCCGACCAGCATCGCGCGCTTGTCCAGCTTGGCGTACTCACGCAGACGGGGCGGCACCAGGAAACGACCACTGGCATCCAGCTCAAGGTCAACAGCGTTGCCAATCAGCAAACGCTGCAGACGGCGGTTTTCTTCACGAAAAGAAGCGAGCTCGCGGAGCTTGGCTTCAATCAGCTCCCACTCGGACAACGGATAGACACACAGACAAGGATCAATGGCATCAATCGTGACAATGAGCTGACCGGCACAACGCGACACAAGCTCATCCCGATACCGACTTGGCATCGCGAGTCGCCCTTTGGCGTCGAGACTGATGGCGTTAGCTCCGCGAAACACGATCGCGTTTCCCCTTTTTATTAGCTATCCGTGCCTAAGAAACCCACTTTGTGCCACTTCTTACCACTCGCGCACACTATAGGAACGCACGCCCCCCACCGTCAAGGCACGCTTGGAGGGAAAAATCCTTATAGAACGGCGATTTAGCAAACTTTCAGAGAGGCGAAACGGAGGAAAAACTCGAAGTTTCGGACACAAAAACAAGCCGATACAGCAAGCTGAACTTCAAAGTTAAAGTGATTTATTAAGAGTAAGATTTTTTCGGTATTAGAAAGGAAGCGAAACAGTGAAGCGGATAAATGAGGAAGGGTGGAGAGTCGATCTGTAAGCCGGGTTCTGTCGAGGACAGTCATTCCTCTACGACGTACATCACTGCACGCCTTTAGCAACCTACCCGGTTCCAGCGCGGGCCACGCCAATGGAACCCTATTTGGTCTTGCTCCGAGTGGGGTTTGCCTAGCCACGAACTGTTACCAGTCGCGCGGTGCGCTCTTACCGCACCTTTTCACCCTTACCGGCACCGAAATGCTTAGGCGGTTATTTTCTGTGGCACTTTCCGTAGGCTCACGCCTCCCAGGCGTTACCTGGCACTCCGCCCTATGGAGCCCGGACTTTCCTCCCCCGCATTACGCAGAACGCAATACGGCAGCGACTGCCCGATCGACTCTCCGCGGGCAAGGTTAACGGCCCGCGCCCGATAGAACAAGGTTTAAACGTCTTTCTGCTGCTCCAGGGCAACCTGATAGAGCAAGTTCTTGCGCACTCCAGTGATCTCCGCCGCCAGCGCTGCCGCACGCTTCAGCGGCATTTCGGCCAACAGCAGATTCAACACACGCATCGCTTCAGCACTGACCGCCTCTTCACCTTCGGGCGCCTGCCAACCTGCCACCAACACCACACATTCACCGCGCTGTTGATTACTGTCGGCAGCCACCCAAGCGGCCAGTTCAGCCAACGGCATACCCTTGAGCGTCTCAAAGGTCTTGGTCAGCTCACGCGCCAACAAGGCCGGACGCTCATCGCCGAAAACTGCCTGCATATCCTGCAGACACTCGAGAATGCGGTGCGGCGCCTCATAGAAGATCAGCGTACGCGGTTCTTCCTTTACCTGCTCAAGACGTGCGCGACGCCCTGCCGCCTTGGCAGGCAGAAAACCCTCGAAGATAAAGCGATCCGAGGGCAAGCCCGCAGCAGACAGCGCAGCAATCAGCGCGCAGGCGCCCGGCACTGGAACCACCGCAACACCAGCAGCGCGCGCCTGGCGCACCAGGTGATAGCCCGGATCAGAAATCAGCGGAGTGCCGGCATCGGAGATCAACGCCACATCGTCACCCTCGAGCAACCGCGCAAGAAAGCGCCCACCCTGATCGCGCTCGTTGTGCTCATGACAGGCTGCCAGCGGGGTGCCGATGCCAAAGTGCTGCATCAGCCGTGCGGAATGACGAGTGTCTTCTGCGGCGATCAGAGCCACGCTGCGCAGGATAGTCAACGCCCGCGTGCTGATGTCATCCAGGTTGCCAATGGGCGTAGCCACCACATAAAGACGGCCCAAAGGCACATTTGCAGCAGCGGAAGTGGTCACAGCACAGGCCTCTCAAAATCAACAAAGCGCGCATTGTAGCCCGTTTCCAACCTTCGACATCGCGCCACCCGGCGGGCTTGGGTACAATTCAAGGCTCAATTTGATCAAGTATCAGGAACGCTTACATGATCGCCTGCCTGCGCCCCCTTTCCATCCTCTGCCTTGCTGGCTTGCTCGCCGCCTGCGCCAGCCAACCTTCATCGACCCTGGGCGAGCTGCCACGCACACCACAAGCCAGCATCGAACAACTGCTGCAGCAAGCGGCCGAGAGCCCCGTTGAGCAAGGCGCGGCACTGCGTTTGTCGGCGGCAGATCTGGCCTATAAACAGAAGGATTTAGCCCGCGCCAGCAGCATTCTGGAGCAGGTGCAACTGGAACACCTGAAGCCCGCTCAGCAGATCTACACCAGCACCCTGCGTGCCGAACTGGACATGAGCCGCAACAAACCCAAGGCCGCCCTGCGCGCCCTCAGCCACCCAAGCATGGAGCGCCTGGGCGAGCTACCGGTTGAGCAGCAGGTACGCAGCCAACTGGTGCGCGCCACTGCCCTGCAAGCCACCGGACAAATCCTGGCCGCAGCCCGCGAACGCGCCTATATCGGCCCGCTGCTCAGTGGCGCCAGCGCCGCAGATAACCAGGAAGCCATCTGGGCTCTGATTTCCAGCCTGCCGCAAAGCGAACTACGCGCCAGCGGCGATGCCGACCTCGACGGCTGGCTGGAACTGGCCCGTGCATCCAAGAGCGCAGGCACCCTGGAACAGCAGCAAAGCGCCATCGATACCTGGATTGCAGCCAACCCGCAGCACCCTGCCGCGCAACAACTGCCGCAGGCGCTGGTCGAGCTGAAAAAGCTCTCCAGCCAACCACTGACCGAGATCGCCCTGCTGCTGCCACAAGATGGCCAACTAGCCAGCGTGGCGCGTGCGTTGCGCGACGGCTTTCTGGCAGCCCACTACCAAGCACAGCAAGCCGGACAGAACCCTCCGAACGTTCAGATTTTTGACAGCTCGCGCATAGGTTCCATGGACGCCTTCTACGCCCAGGCTAAGGCCGCCGGCGTACAACTGGTAATCGGCCCCCTGGAGAAAAACCTGGTCAGCCAACTGAGCAGCCGCGAACAACTGCCCATCACCACCCTCGCCCTGAACTACAGCGAAGGCAGCCAGGAAGGTCCGGCGCAACTGTTCCAGTTCGGCCTCGCTGCCGAGGACGAAGCCCGCGAAGTCGCCCGGCGCGCTTGGGCCGACGGCATGCGCCGCGCCGTAGCGCTGGTGCCCAACGGCGAATGGGGCGACCGCGTACTCGCCGCCTTCCGCCAGAGCTGGCAAGCCCAGGGCGGCACTCTGATTGCGGCCGAACATGTTGATCAGCCTGTCGAGCTGGCCCGGCAGATCGCCGACCTGTTCCAGCTGCGCGAAAGCGAGGCGCGCAGCAAGCGCCTGCAGAACACCCTGGGCACCTCGGTAGCCGCCGCTCCGTCACGCCGCCGTGATGTCGACTTTATTTTCCTCGCCGCCACTCCACAGCAGGCCCAGCAGATCAAACCGACCCTGGCCTTCCAGTACGCCGGCGATGTACCGGTGTATGCCACATCACACCTGTTTACCGGCACCTATAACCAGGCGCAGTACATCGACCTCAACGGCATCATGTTCTGTGAAACACCCTGGCTGCTGAACGTCAACGACCCACTGCGCCAGCAAGCCAGTACGCAATGGCCGCAGGCCGGTGGCAGCCTCGGCCGCTTGTATGCCATGGGCGCAGACGCTTACCTCCTGGCACCGCGCCTGAACCAACTCAAAGCCTTGCCCGAGACTCGCCTGCAGGGCCTGTCCGGCAACCTGAGCCTGAACCCGAACCAGCGTATCGAGCGCCAGCTACCCTGGGCCGCGTTCCGCGATGGCCAGGTCCAGCCCCTGCCTGAAAGCATCAATTGAGCGAGCGCATTAGCACGCAACAACGCGGTGATGCTGCCGAAGCCCAGGCGCGGCAGCATCTCGAACAGCATGGCCTGCGTCTGCTGGCACAGAACTGGCGCTGCCGCCTTGGTGAGCTCGATCTGGTCATGCTCGACGCCGATACAGTAGTATTCGTAGAAGTTCGCTATCGGCGCTATAGCGCCTGGGGCGGCGCAGCAGAGAGCGTGGATGCACGCAAACGTGAGAAACTCAGCCGCGCCGCTCAGCACTTCCTGCAACAAGAATCACGCTGGGCCAAGTACCCATGCCGCTTTGATGTGATTGCCATAAACGCCGACAGCCAAGCCCCCGCGCAACTGGACTGGATTCAAAACGCCTTTGATACCTGAACAGAAGCCACACTGAAGGTTATATCTCCAATGGACATGCAAGCCCGTATTCGCCACCTGTTCCAAGCCAGCATTGAAACCAAGCAGCAGGCCATGGAAGTGCTCATCCCCTTTATCGAGCAAGGCAGCCAGGCCATGGTTCAGGCACTGCTCAGCGAGGGCAAGATTCTCTCCTGCGGTAATGGCGGCTCTGCCGGCGACGCCCAGCACTTCTCCTCCGAGCTGCTCAACCGCTTCGAGCGCGAGCGCCCCAGCTTGCCAGCCATCGCTCTAACCACCGATAGCTCGACCATCACCTC
Source organism: Pseudomonas sp. SL4(2022) (assembly GCF_026625725.1). NCBI lineage: Bacteria > Pseudomonadati > Pseudomonadota > Gammaproteobacteria > Pseudomonadales > Pseudomonadaceae > Pseudomonas > Pseudomonas sp. SL4(2022). The sequence goes on along the minus strand of NZ_CP113060.1, from coordinate 2,622,443 downwards.
GATTGCCAACGATTACAGCTACAACGAGGTGTTCTCCAAGCAGATTCGCGCACTCGGCCAGCCGGGCGACGTGCTGCTGGCGATTTCCACCAGCGGTAACTCAGCCAACGTGATCCAGGCCATCCAGGCCGCCCACGACCGCGAGATGACCGTGGTGGCTCTCACCGGCCGCGATGGCGGCGGCATGGCTTCACTGCTACTGCCGGAAGACGTGGAGATCCGCGTCCCCTCGAAAGTCACCGCACGCATTCAGGAAGTCCACCTGCTGGCCATCCACTGCCTGTGCGACCTGATCGACAGCCAACTGTTTGGGAGTGAAGAATGACCCGTTCACCGCTGATCCTTGCCGCCCTTGCGCTGGCACTCGCCCTGGCCGGCTGCGGCAACCGCAGCGTCGGCAACAAGATCGACGACCAGTTCATCCCTTCGGAAGTCAGTTCCAGCGTTGCCCGCGCGCACATCGATCTGACCAGCCCGACGTCGCATATTGTCGTCACCAGCTACAACGGTGTAGTTCTGCTCGCGGGCCAGACACCGCGCAACGACCTCAAGGGCATGGCCGAACAGGCCGCCCGCCGCGTCAACAACGTGAAGAAGGTGCACAACGAACTGCAGGTTCTGCAGCCCACTTCGCTGCTGGTGCGCAGCAATGACTCGTTGCTGACTAGCCGCATCAAGACCCAGATGCTAGCCGACAGCGCCGTGCCAGGCTCGCGCATCAAGGTGATCACTGAAAACGGTATCGTCTATATGCTCGGCCTGGTCTCGCAAGCCGAAGCCACGCACGCCACCAACCTGGTGCAAAGCGTATCCGGCGTACAGAAAGTGGTGAAGCTGTTCCAGTACACCAACTGATAGCACCAGCAAAACCGCCCGTACGACAACCATAAAAAAGGCGATCCTCGGATCGCCTTTTTTATGGTTACTTGACCACTTTCAGACTGGGCCTACCACTGGGGCGCGGCGGCTCATCATCCGGCGGACTTTGCTCATCCGGATCTTCGATTTCATCGCCATCAAGCATCGGCGACTCCGCATCAAACACCATGCCCTGACCATTCTCCCGCGCATAGATCGCCAGCACTGCAGCCGCAGGGATATATAGACCCTGCGGCACACCGGAAAAGCGCCCTTCAAAGCTCACCGCTTCGTTATCCATATGCAGATGACGCACAGCCGTGGGCGAAACATTAAGGACAATCTGTCCATCGTTGGCAAAGCCGGCGGGCACCTGAACACCGGGAAACTCAGCATTCACCAGCAGGTGCGGGGTGCAATCGTTGTCCACGATCCACTCATAGAGGGCACGCACCAGATAAGGACGGCTCGACTTCATGACAACCTCCTTGGGTTAACGCATGTCACGTTCAGCAGGTGACAAGCTGATCTGAAATGCCTCACGGGCAAACTGACGCTCCATGTAATCGAGCAACGGTTTGGCCGGCTTTGGCAACTCTATTCCCAGAATCGGCAAACGCCAAAGAATGGGCAGCAGGCAGCAGTCGACCAGGCTCAACTCGTCACTGAGAAAATACGGCTTATCAGCGAACAGCGGCGACACGCCAGTCAAACTCTCGCGCAACTCCTTGCGCGCCAAAGCACGGGCCGCCTCCTTGCTACGCGGATCGAGAATCAGGTCAACCTGAGCACACCAGTCACGCTGGATACGATGAATCAGCAGCCGGCTATTCGCACGCGCCACCGGATACACCGGCAACAACGGCGGATGCGGGTAACGCTCATCCAGATATTCCATCACCACCGTTGACTCATACAGCGCCAGATCACGATCCACCAGCGTTGGCAGGCTGGCGTAGGGATTAACCTCCAGCAGCTTGGCCGGGTAGCGATCCTTCTCGACACTGATGATTTCGGCGCTGACACCCTTCTCGGCGAGCACAATGCGTACGCGGTGGGAATAGTGGTCGGCGGGGTCGGAGTAACAGGCCAACCGATTGGTCACGCCCATGGCGATCCTCCTCGCTTATAAAGTTATGTGAAGCAGAAAGACCTGCGCGCCCAAAGGGGCGCGCAGGTCAACAGCGGAGATGCAAAGGATTAATGCACGTCCTTCCAGTATTCGCGCTTGAGCAGATAGGCGAACACGAAGAAGAAGGCAAGATACAGCAGAACGTAGGTACCGATACGCTGACTTTGCAATTTGACCGGATTGGCCGAGTAGGCGAGGAAGGTCACCAGGTTCTGGATCTTTTCATCGAACTCTTCAGTGCTCAACTGGCCAGTCTTAGGCTCGATGGTCAGTTGATCACAGGCCTCGTGGGTGATCGGCGTGCCGGTCAGCGGATCGAACAGCTTCTTGCCATCCTCAACCACTTGAACCTGCTTGCAACCGATGTATTGACGGCCCTGCAGGGCCACCAACACGTTCGGCATGCCCACATTCGGGAACACCTTGTTGTTGGCACCCAGCGGACGCGCAGTGTCTTCATAGAAGGTGCGCAGGTAGGTGTACAACCAGTCGTTACCACGTACACGAGCGACCAGGGTCAGGTCAGGCGGCGCCGCGCCGAACCAGGCCTTGGCGTCTGCCGGCTTCATGCCGATTTTCATGTGCTCGCCAATCTTGGCGCCGTTGAAAACCAGGTTTTCCAGCATGACCTCATGCGGGATCCCCAAATCATTGGCGACGCGCTCATAGCGCTGGTATTGGGCCGAATGGCAACCCATGCAGTAGTTGGCGAAGGTACGAGCACCATCTTGCAGAGCCACCTTGTCTGCCAGATCGATATCAACCTTGTCCAGTGGATACTCAACACCACCAGCGGCAAAACCCAGGCCTGGCAGAAGCGCAATAATTAATGCTGCAAAATGCTTTTTCATCAGCCAGTCACCCTTTCCGGAACCGGTTTGGTCTTCTCGAGTTTGGTGTAGAACGGCATCAGGATGAAGTACGCGAAGTACAGGAAGGTACATACCTGCGACAACAGCGTACGGCCCGGCGTCGGAGCCAGCACACCCAACACGCCCAGAATCACGAAGGACACGCAGAAGATCAGCAGCCAGACCTTGCTCATCCAGCCCTTGTAACGCATCGACTTGACCGGACTACGATCCAGCCATGGCAGCACGAACAGCACTGCAATAGCCGCACCCATGGCAATAACACCCAGCAGCTTGTCTGGCACCGCACGCAGAATCGCGTAGAACGGGGTGAAGTACCAAACCGGCGCAATATGCGCGGGGGTCTTGAACGGGTTGGCCGCTTCGAAGTTCGGCTTCTCGAGGAAATAGCCACCCATTTCCGGGAAGAAGAAGATCACGAAGCAGAAGACAAACAGGAACACCACAACACCGACGATATCTTTAACGGTGTAGTACGGGTGGAAGGCGATGCCGTCGAGCGGAATGCCGTTTTCGCCCTTTTTCTTCTTGATGTCGACGCCGTCTGGGTTGTTTGAACCCACTTCGTGCAACGCCAGGATGTGTAACACCACCAAGCCGAGAATTACGATCGGCAGAGCCACAACGTGCAGGGCGAAGAAGCGGTTCAAGGTGATACCGGAAATCAGGTAGTCACCGCGAATCCACTGAGTCAGATCCGCACCGATCACCGGAATGGCACCGAACAGCGAGATGATTACCTGGGCACCCCAGTAGGACATCTGGCCCCACGGCAACAGGTAGCCCATGAAGGCCTCAGCCATGAGCATCAGGTAGATCAGCATGCCGAAGATCCACACCAACTCACGCGGCTTCTGATAAGAGCCGTAAAGCAGACCGCGGAACATATGCAGGTAGACCACCACGAAGAACGCCGAAGCACCGGTGGAATGCATGTAGCGCAGAATCCAGCCGTACTCCACATCACGCATGATGTACTCGACCGAAGCAAACGCCTCTTCAGCCGACGGGTTATAGCTCATGGTCAGCCAGACACCGGTAACGATCTGGTTAACCAGAACCAACAATGCCAGGGAGCCGAAGAAGTAGAAGAAGTTGAAGTTCTTTGGCGCGTAATACTTGGAGAGATGGTCTTCCCACATCTTGGTCGCGGGAAAGCGCGCATCGACCCATTCCATGAATTTATTCATCATGCTTTCTCCTGATCCACACCGATGATGATTACATCATCCGACTCATACGTGTGCGGCGGTACAGGCAGATTCAAGGGTGCCGGCTGAGCCTTGTAGACACGCCCTGCGAGGTCGTAGCGCGAACCGTGGCATGGGCAGAAATAGCCACCAACCCAGTCTGCACCGAGATCCGCCGGGGCCACTTCCGGACGGAAGGATGGCGCACAACCCAGGTGAGTACACAGGCCTACCAGCAGCAAAACCTCTGGTTTGATTGAGCGGGTTTTCGGGTCGACATAGCTCGGTTGTTCCGATGCCTTGGAATCGAAGTCAGCCAGCTGACCCTCGATTTTCACCAGATTACTGAGAATTTCCTCGGTACGGCGCACGATAAAAACCGGCTGCCCCCGCCACTCAGCAACCATCTGCTGGCCCGGCTCAATTTTGCTGACGTTCACCTTAACGGGTGCTCCGGCAGCTTTAGCCTTGGCGCTTGGGAACCAGGACCCCACGAACGGGACCGCGGCACCCACCGCTCCTGCAGCGCCCACCACAGAGGTGGCCGCTACCAGAAAGCGACGCCGGCCTGCATTCACGCCGTCATTGCTCATTCAGTCGTCTCCCATCAGCTTTATGGCCTGTTGGTCAGGCCTATACTAGGTAAAAATCGAGTCGCGCAAAAAATTTGCCAAATGGTAAAGAAAAGCCCCTTTACTGACAAGGTAATTACCCACGGACAACAGACTCAACCCCTTACAAATCAGGGCATCCGCGGATGCGGCATGATGCCGCACAAGCTTTCGACACCCATAAAAAAACGCCCAGCTCCGAATGGTGCTGGGCGTTTTTTTTGAACGCAGGTAGCGAATTAACGCTTGGAGTACTGCGGACGCTTACGCGCTTTACGCAGACCAACCTTCTTACGCTCAACTTCACGGGCATCGCGAGTCACGAAGCCTGCTTTACGCAGAGCCGGACGCAGAGCCTCGTCGTAGTCCATCAGAGCGCGAGTGATACCGTGGCGGATTGCGCCAGCTTGACCACTTACACCGCCACCAACAACAGTAACGTAAACGTCGAATTTCTCGACCATCTCAACCAGCTCCAGCGGTTGACGAACTACCATGCGGGCAGTTTCGCGACCGAAGAAGGTATCGAGAGCACGATTGTTGATGGAGATTTTGCCAGTACCAGCACGCAGGAAAACGCGAGCGGTTGCAGTCTTGCGACGGCCAGTGCCGTAATTTTGAGTCGCCGACATAATGAACTATTCCGTTAAATCTTCAGTTCTTGGGGCTGCTGAGCGGTATGAGGGTGAGCAGCACCCGCATAGACTTTCAGCTTACGGTACATGTCGCGACCCAGCGGGTTCTTCGGCAGCATGCCTTTTACCGCAGTCTCGATCACGCGCTCAGGGGCTTTAGCGATCAGCTTTTCAAAGTTGATCGACTTGATGCCGCCCGGAAAACCGGAGTGGGAGTAGTACATCTTGTCAGTGGTTTTGGCACCAGTAACACGAATCTGCTCGGCATTGATGATGACGATATAGTCGCCAGTATCAACGTGCGGAGTGTATTCAGGCTTGTGCTTGCCACGCAGACGGCTTGCAACTTCGGTAGCCAGACGACCCAGGGTCTGACCTGCAGCGTCGACGACAAACCAGTCGCGCTTAACTGTTTCCGGTTTAGCAGTAAAAGTTTTCATTCTTTATAGCCTCAGGGGCCGCCCTGATAAATAAGACGGCGGATCTTACTGAATAGTGCGTACTTTGACAAGGTCAAAGGCAGCCGAAAACAGGCGCTATCGGGGGCTCGGGTCAGCGCGTCCGTAATACGGCAAGATTCTTCGGCAGGCGGCGCATCACTTCCACTGCAGAAAGAGGTGCGCAATTATGCAGATTGCGCGGAGAATTTCAACACGATTATGCCAACCCACTTTATTCAAGGAGCTTGCAATGGATTACCGTCAACTCGGCCGTACCGATCTCAAGGTCAGCAGCCTGTGCCTGGGCACCATGACCTGGGGCGAGCAGAACAGTGCCAGCGAGGGTTTCGCCCAGATCGAACGCGCCAAGGCTTACGGGGTGAATTTCATCGATACGGCGGAAATGTATCCAGTGCCCCCGCGTGCCGAGACCTACAGCAAGACCGAACAGATCATCGGTGACTACTTCCAACAACGCGGTGATCGTAATGACTGGGTGCTGGCCAGCAAGATCGCCGGCCCAGGTAATGGCATCAGCTACATCCGCGACGGCCAACTCAAACATAACCGTGCGCACATCGTTGCAGCGCTGGATGCCAGCCTCAAACGCCTGCAGACCGACTGGATCGACCTCTATCAGCTGCACTGGCCGGAACGCCCAACCAACTTCTTCGGCCAACTCGGCTATCGCCACCAGCACAGCGAATACACGCCTTTGGAGGAAACCCTCGAAGCCCTGGACGAGCAGGTCAAAGCCGGAAAAATTCGCCATATTGGCCTGTCCAATGAAACGCCGTGGGGCACCATGAAGTTCCTGCAGCTGGCAGAGCAACGCGGCTGGCCGCGCAGCGTATCGATTCAAAACCCCTACAACCTGCTTAACCGCAGCTTCGAAGTGGGCCTGGCCGAAATCGCCATCCGTGAACAATGCGGCCTTCTCGCCTACTCCCCCCTGGCCTTCGGCATGCTCAGCGGCAAGTACGCAGACGGCGCACGCCCAGCCAATGCACGGATCAGCCTGTTCAACCGCTTTGCTCGCTACACCAATCCGGAATCGGAAAGCGCTTGCGCACGTTACGTCGATCTAGCGCGCAAACATGGCCTGGATCCAGCGCAGATGGCCCTGGCCTTTGTTACCACACAACCCTTCGTCACCAGCAACATCATCGGCGCAACCAGCCTGGAGCAACTGGACTGCAACCTGGCCAGCAGCGAGCTGACACTGTCCGCCGAGGTAATGGCCGGCATCGAGGCGATCCACAAAGCCCAGCCCAACCCGGCACCCTGACCGATACCAGAGACATAAAAAAGCCCGGCGATTACCGGGCTTTTTACTCAACGCATGATCACAGCGAGCGGGCGATGATCTCTTTCATGATCTCGTTTGTGCCGGCGTAGATACGCTGCACCCGCGCATCAGCCCAGGCACGCGCCACCGGGTATTCCCACATATAGCCGTAGCCACCGTGCAACTGCACACACTCATCCAACACCTTGCACTGCAGGTCAGTCCCCCAGTACTTGAGCATCGCGGCGGTCGGCACATCCAGTTTCTTATTCAGGTGCAACTCCAGGCAGCGATCGACAAACACACGACCAACTTGAATCTCAGTGGCCATCTCCGCCAACTTGAAGCGGGTGTTCTGAAAGTCACCAATTGCCTTGCCGAAGGCCTTGCGCTCACGGGTGTATTCAAGTGTCCACTTGAGCGCCGCCTCGGCTGACGCCAGAGCCCCTACCCCGACAGTCAAACGCTCCTGCGGTAACTCCTGCATCAGGTAGGCGAAACCCATACCCGCTTGACCCAACAGATTTTCTTTGGGCACGCGCACATCCTGGAAGAACAGCTCGGAGGTGTCCTGAGCCTTCATACCGACCTTTTCCAGACGCTTGCCCTTGGAAAAACCCGGGGTATTGGCCTCGACCAGAAACAGGCTGGTGCCCTTGGCACCGGCTTTTGGATCGGTCTTGGCCACCACGATCACCAGATCAGCGAGGAATCCATTGGTGATAAAGGTCTTCGAGCCATTGATCACATACTCATCACCCTCCAACACGGCAGTAGTTTTCACGCCCTGGAGGTCGGAACCGGCACCGGGCTCAGTCATGGCGATGGCGGTGACCATCTCACCGGACACCAGTTTGGGCAGGTAATGCTGCTTCTGCGCTTCACTGCCGTAATGCAGGATATAGGGGGCGACGATGTCCGAATGCAGCGAGAAACCAATGCCGGTCAGCCCCAGGCGACCGACCTCCTCGATTACCACCGTGCTGTAGAGAAAATCCGCCGCCATGCCGCCATATTCTTCCGGTATATGCGAGCAGAGCATCCCCGCCTCCCCCGCCTTGTTCCACAGCGCGCGATCGATATGGCCATCCTTCTCCCACTGGTGGTGAAAAGGCACGGCTTCCTGCTCAAGGAACTTGCGCACGCTGTCGCGAAACTGTTCGTGTTCGGAGCTGAAAATCGTTCTGGGGATCATGGCAACACCTGCTTGATAGAGCGGTTTTAAAGTGGCCTCGACTTTAGCCAAGCAAACGCTTGGTCACACTGGACACAAGCGCCAAAAAATAAGACGATCCAGCCAGCTCATGACCACTTAGCCTTAATAAGAACAATATATATGCCGAATCCGTCACCAGCGCCGCTGCACCGCGTCAGCATTCTTGCCACCGAGGGCGTGTTTGCCTCGACCCTGATGCAGGCCAAAGACTTCTTCCACATGGCCAGCCTACGTTACGGCAAACAGCAGGGCCGCGGCCTGACACCGACCTTTGAAATCCACCTGGTCAGCCCGGATGGCAAGCCCGTGCGCAGTTTCAGTGATGTGCTGATCCCGGTCGACAGCGCGCTGGACGATGCTGACGTGATCATCCTGCCAGCCTTCTGGGATGATTTCGATGCACTGTGCCAGCGCCATCCGCAGGTGCTCAGCTGGCTCAAGCAACGCCACGCGGCGGGCACAGCCATCTGCGGAGAGGCTACCGGCGTGTTCTGGATGGCCCAGGCTGGCCTGCTCGATGGCAAGGAAGCTACCACCTACTGGCGTTTCTTCAGCGAGTTTGCCGAGCGTTTCCCCAAGGTGCTGCTCAATCAGGAAAAGCACTTGTCGGATGCTGACAACCTTTACTGCGCCGGTGGCGTGACCTCAGCTTGCGACCTTTATATCTACCTGATCGAACGGTTCTGCGGCGCCAGCGTGGCCCAGGGCGTGGCCCGCGACATTCTTTATGAAGTGCAGCGTAACTACGCACCCGGTCGCATCGGCTTTGGCGGGCAGAAACTGCACCACGACATGACCATCCTGCAAATCCAGCAATGGCTGGAAGACCACTTCGCCGACAAGTTTCGCTTCGAAGATGTGGCCCGCGAACACGGCATGAGTATCCGCAACTTTATGCGCCGCTTCCAGACCGCCACCGGCGACAAGCCGCTGCACTACCTGCAGCGCCTGCGCATCGAAACCGCCAAGGGCCTGCTCAGCGCCACCCGCAAAAGCATCAAGACCATCAGCTACGAAGTCGGTTACGACGATGCCAGCTTCTTCGCGCGCCTGTTTCGTCAGCACACGGAACTGTCACCCAACCAGTACCGCCGCCAGTTCCAGCACAAGGACAGCCATGCTTAAGGCTGGCCATGAAAGGCATCGGACGCAGTGAAAACCCGCGCAACTCATCCTTGGATGGGTGGGACGCGGGAGGTAGCACTCTATGATCGGCGCATCCCTTGCGGGACTACCTACAACAACAATCAGGTCATCGCCATGCGCCGCACACTTATTGCCTTACTTGCCGCCTGCAGCTTCAGCGCAGTCGCCGCCGACAACTGGAAACCCTTTCCCTACGACCAAAGCGCCTACGACTATTCAGGCGACAAGCTGCGCCAAGCCTGGCCGCAACTGACCCGTGGTTTCGGTGCCAACTACCCCTTCCCCGACGCCGACTGGGTAGTGACCATGGCCACCACCCACCCGCAGGCCCTGGAGAAAACCGTACTGGCCAATACCGGGTTTACCGGCAAGCCGGAAGAAGCCGAGATCTACGCCGCCAAACTGCAGGACGTGTGGCGCCTGATGTTCCGTGGCGACTTCGCCGAGGCGAAGAAACAAGGCCTGGCCCTGGGGGTCGGCGGACAAATTCCAGCCATGTTCGCCCAGGTGGTCTACGCCATGTTCCTGGTCCCCGACCAAGCTGAGAAACATAAGCTACTGGAAGAAGTGATCAGCTACACCGACCAGGCCGGCGAGCTGGTACAGGCCGACACCGTGGCACAGTTCGGCCGCGTCTACGCCAAGGCACGCCTGGGCGAAGAGTTGTCGGTGCCTGTAGTGCTCAAGCGCGGCTACACCTCGCAGATCCCTGACGAACTCAAGGCTCTACTGGCCAAACAACCCAACCAGCCTTTCGCTCTCGCCCTTTATGGCGGTTATGAAGCAGGGGTGATCCGCAAGGTCGGCAAGATGGTCGGCCGCATGACCTACGGCGTCAGCGCGGACAATATGGAGAAGTACTTCAGTCGCAGCTTCAAGGCCCAGGACAACCTGCCCATCGGCCACTACGAGTACGCTAACGCCCTGACCTACGTGTATGGCGACGACGAACAGGCCAAGGCTCTGCAGCACCTCAAGCGCGCCGTAGCGATCAAGCCAATCAACGCCATGGAAGCGTTAGAAGTGGCCCACGCGCAGAAAATGCTCGCCCAGTACGAGCAGAAGCTGGCGCAGAACTAAGCACCACTGAAACGCAAAAAGGCTGCCTGATGGCAGCCTTTTTTGATTATCACATCGGCGAACCATTGCTTAGCCCGCTCCAGGGGCTCCAACTGCGTCCAAAACGCCTGCGCGTCTTCCGTCAGCATCGAATAGCTGCGGATATCACTGTTACGCTGCGCCTGCATCGCCTCTTCCAACTTGGCACTGTATTGCTTGCGTAGTTTCTTGGCGGGCTCGCGTTTAAACAAACCGAACATACTGTGTGCCTCTGTCGACAAAGAGCCCTGAATAAGCGCCTGCCCGGCTTAATTCAGCTACGCGCCACACTTGAGGCGCAGTTGTAACGAGACGCTAAAACACCGTCAGCCAAAGGCATGATCGCGGATTTTCTGCAGCGCCAGCGACATCTTCGCGGCCGGCACCCGCTGCAGGTTACACAGCAGCTCATGCGAGATATCGGCAATGCCGTGGCGCTCGCGCAGCAGCGCCACCATAAAGCAGGTCAGGTTGGCCGCCATCTCGGCATCGGCCAGCGCACGGTGTGCCTTGCCAGTATCAGGCAGGCCGATCCACTGATTGAGATTACCCAGCTTATGACTCGGCGCCATCGGTAACAGACGACGCGACAGCAACAAAGAACAGGCAAACGGCTGCACACGACGACGGCGAATCAGCGCCAGCTCAGCGTCCCAAAATTTCTGATCGAAACTGGCATTATGCGCCAGTAACGGACGGTCGCCGACAAACTCCACCACGTCCTGCATCACCTGCGCGGCAGGCGGTGCGGTGCGCAGCATGGCGTTGCTGATGCCGGTGAGTTGCTCGATAAACGGCGGTACCCAGGCGCCACTGTTCATCAGACTCTGGTAGCGCGCAACGATCTGCCCATCCTCGACGATTACCACACCGATTTCGGTGGCGCGCGCCTGCTGGGCCGGTGACATACCGGTGGTTTCAAAGTCGAGTACAGCGATGGAATCCGTGAGCATCAATCAGTTTCTCAGCAGCAGCGCGCCATCGATCGGCACGTAGCGGCTGGCCGCACGCACCAGCGATTGCGCAGTCAGCCCCGGCACGCCATAGGCCACGGCCTCGACGCCATAACTGCCACGGATCTTGTCCAGCAGCAGGTCGAAGTCACCGTCGCCGGAGGCCAGCACCACTTCATCGACCCGCGGCGCTGCGTCCATGATGTCGATGGTGATGCCAACATCCCAATCGCCTTTGGCCGAGCCGTCGCTACGCTGAATAAAAGGTTTGAGCTTCACGGTAAAACCAAGGTTGCGCAGGATCTGCTGAAACTGCTGCTGCTTCTGGTCACCGCGATCAATGGCGTAGGCATAGGCTTCGACAATCTGCCCGTGCTGACTGATATCGGCCCACAGCGCGGCGTAATTGAAATGACAACCATAAGCCTGGCGCACGGTGTAATAGAGGTTCTGTACATCGGCGAATACGGCGATCTTCTTCACCGGTAATCCTCATCATGCGGCTGACGGGCAGAAAGCCCTCAGGTTAAAGTCTGTGCGCAGTATGCCAGCCAACCGTCATGAGCATGGCCAATCAGCGCAACAAATATGCCGACGTCCTTAGAACCAACGTTCTATTCGATTCATTTTTGGAGTGCCAACGCAGATCCGTTAACGTGCATAACTGAGTTCAACCTCGATAAGCCATCATGAATATGTTCTCTGCCCTGCGTGACTCTTGGTACTTCTTCAGCCACAACCTGTGGGCAATCACCCGCCTGTGTTTGCCGCTGATCGTGCTGGAGGGGATTTTTCTACAGCACGTCAGAGACCTAGCGCCCGCAGAGTCGGAAACAGCCTGGCGACTGCTGGCGGGACTGCTGTTCTACCCGCTGTACAGCGCTGCACTGATCCTGTTTCTCGATGCCCGCAGCAATGGCCTGCAGCCATCAGCGCGCGACCTCATCGCCGGTGGTTTACGCCTGTGGCCACAATTTGCCCTGCTCGCCGCCATCATGACCCTGAGCATCCTGCTGGGCGCGTCGCTGTTCGTTCTACCTGGGGTGTGGCTGATGGTGAAACTGGCTTTTGCCGAGTACCTGCTGGTACTGCGCGGCATGCCTCCGCTTAAAGCCCTGCAGGAGAGTTTCAGCATGAGTACAGGCTACTTCTGGCCCATGCTCGCCTGTATTTTGATCATCATGTTGCCACTGTGGCTGCTCGATGGCTGGCTCCAGTCCAGTGCGGCATTCCACGAGGACGCCTTGGCCAATCTGGCGCTGGACTGCACAAGCCGTTATCTCCAACTATTCTCAAGCGTCGTACTGTTTCGTTTATTCATGCTGCGCAGTACCCAGCCAGACGTCGAGTGAGCGCCAGCAGCAATCAAGGAGGACGGTTTATGGCTGACGCCACCCCCAGTATCCTTTCGCACGTGTCCATCGGCACCAACCAGTTCGACAAGGCAACAGCCTTCTATGATCAGGTCCTCGCCACCCTCGGCTGCAAACGTGTGCTCGCCCATCCCGGCGCAGTCGCCTATGGCCGCGAATACCCGGAGTTCTGGGTGCAGACACCGATCAACGGCAAACCGGCAAGCATCGGCAATGGCAGTCATTTCGGATTTGTCGCCCCGGACAAGGCCGCAGTGCATGATTTTTACCAGGCAGCACTGGAGGCCGGCGCCACTGATGAAGGCGCCCCAGGCCCGCGCGCAGAGTATGGTGAGCCTTACTACGGCTGTTTTGTGCGCGATCTGGATGGGCACAAAATTGAAGCCACCTTCTGGGATCTTGAACTGGTTTACGAGCTGTACATTGAACCGAACGAACACTGAGCGGTTGTCAGCACTCAGGGCTGACTCACCTGATAACGCAGGGCTGCCTTGCTGATCCAGCCCTCGGCCTGCAACTGCACCAGAGTCTGATTGATCTGCTGGTACTGGGCCTGCAAATTGCGCTGCCGTGAAAAGCCGATGTACAAATCGGTGCGAGCATCTGGCCGGAACCCGGCCTTAACAATTCGCCCCTGCCAGCGAGGGTCACGCAGTTCGTAATCAACTTGGCAATCGGTACCGATCAGCGCCTGCAGGCGACCACGGGCAAGCATTGCCAGTAGCTGCTCCTCGTTATTGACGGCAACCTTACGCAGCTGAGTATCCGAGTCAAAGGGCTCAAAGTAGACCGACTCCAGCACATGACCAATGGTCAGCGCAGCCAGCTGGATATAACTCTGCAAGGCCCTGGCTTGTGCCGGTGCAGCGTAGAAGCGCGGCGCGCAGGCGTAATAAGGCTGCGGCAGGTAGTGGATGTAGACCTCACGTTCCGGGGTCTTCGCCAGGCCGGTCATCAGGTCGGCCTTACCGTTTTCCAGTGCCGCAAGGCCGCGCGCCCAGGGCGCACGCTGAACATTGAAATGCAAGCCTGTGCGAAGGCTGAGCTGATTGAGCACATCAATATCCAGCCCCTGCAATGAACCATCGGCCGCCGGCATGCGAAAGGGCGGCCAGACATCCGTCATCACCAACAATGACGCCTGCTCGGCACGCACCGGCAGGCAGAGCCACAGCAGCACAGTAATACAGAGAGCACGCATCAGAACAGGCCATTGCGCTGCGGTTTGAGGCCCGACAGACGCGGCAGAAGAACGCGTTCAAACACCCGCGGGAAAAAGCGCGCCAACACCCGCGCACGCCAGTCGACATTGGACAGCACCAGCAGCCGCCGACGTTTCAGCGCACCCTGATAGATCGCGTCTGCGACATCCTGCGGCGAGGCCACCTTGCCCATGGCCAGAGGCGGCTGAGCGGCCACCGAGCCGTCGCCTACCAGCGCGTTCTTGCGCAGGTCGGTGGCGGTAAAACCAGGACACACCAGCATCACATTGACGCCAGAACCCTTCAGCTCATACCGCAGCGTTTCAAACAACCCATGCAAAGCATGCTTGCTGGCGTTGTATGCGCTGCGGTAGAGCAGTGGCGCAAAACCGGAAAGGGAACTGAGCACAATCACCTGGCCACCGCGTGCAATCAAACTGGGCAATGCAGCCTTGGTGCAGTGCAATGCGCCAAAGTAGTTGACCGCCATGATGCGCTGATACACCGCCAGGTCGGTATCGGCAAAACTGCTGCGATGGGTAATCCCGGCATTATTGACCAGCACGTCAATGCCACCGAAACGCTCGACTGCCAGCGCCATCGCGCGAGCCACTGCATCCGCATCAGCCACATCGCAGAGCACGCCAAGTGCCTCAGCGTTGTGGTGATCGGCCAAGTGCTGCACCAAACTATCGAGCGCCTGCTGCTGCAGATCGAGAATCACCAGACGCGCGCCCGCCTGAGCCAGGCGCATGGCCAGAGCACGACCGATACCGGCACAGCCACCCGTGATTATCACCACTTTGCGATCGAAGACCTTACTGGCAAACACCTTGCGATACATAACCTGCCTCCGGCCCCATCACTGCCAACGTTGTTACTACAACCTGTTCCGGCTGACGTCGCAACAAGGCCGAGCCTGGATGTGCTGACAACCACAAATGCCGACGGGTATCCTTGCCTGGCGGGGGGCTGCGGGTGCATGGCGGCATAATGCGGTGCAAAAGACGGTGAGCCGACCAGCAGAGCAGACTTGCATACCCTCCACTGGCCTCGCCACATCGATCACAACTCTCATCGTCGGCATGCTCATTGAGCATAGTTCACGTGCTGCCGACTCCAGGCACATATCAACCTCGCCAGCAGCCAGATGAGCGCCCTTGCTGCGAAAGAGGGAAAGCCCGGCAGCCCCGGAATTATCGATCATCAGCCTGATGTCACCCACCGTCTGCCGGAATAAGCCTGAGCTTTGTGGCTAATACGCTGGACAAACCGGCCGGCGATTAGCATGCTCGCCAATGTGACATTTTTATAACGAAAAGACGGCTAACAGCCGCAGTACGAACCTATTTCATGCCACAACTCATCTACCTCGCGCTAACTGCCATCTTCTATTGCAGTTCCAGCTTCGCCGCACCCGCCGACACACCAAAACCACTGGTGCAAGTGGGTTATTACGAGTTTGCGCCCTACTCCTATACCGATCGTTCGGGCCAACCCCAGGGCGCCATGCTGCAACTGAGCAAACGCCTGCTAGAGCATGCCGGCTATCGTGCAGAGCTGCGTTCCTATCCCAGCGCCCGCCTGTACAACGCCTTGCAGGATGGCAGCGTCCAGGTCTGGCCCGGCGCACCCGGCAAACCGGAGTTGCGCGAACACACTCTGGAAACCCGCGCACTGCTGGGTGAAATCATCCTCAACCTATACTTCCGCCAGGACACGCAAATGCCGCGCCTGCCTGAGGACCTCAAAGGCCGCGGGGTGATCATGATCAGCGGCTACACCTATTGGCACTCGATCAACCGCATGCTCGCCGATCCGCAACTGGGTATACGGCAACACCGCACGGGCACCCACACCGCGGCTCTGGAGATGCTGCAGCGTCGCAGAGGAGACTTTCTCCTGGATTATCAGGCCACCGTGGAACAGGCACGCCAACGCCTGGGCATGTCCGAATTGCCGTTTATCGAGCTGCAACGCATTCCGCTGAAACTGATCGTTTCCCGCCATACGCCAGGAGCCGAAGCGCTGCGTGATGCGCTGGATCGTGCCTATGCCGAGCTGCAAGCGGCGGGCGAAGACCTGCGCCTGCCCTGAGACCTACTTGCGCGGTTTGGCTCGTGCAGTGGGTTCGGCGATCAGCGGATCATCCGGCCAGTAGTGTTTCGGGTAGCGCCCTTTTAAATCCTTCTTCACCTCGGCATAGGTGCTGCGCCAGAAGTTGGCCAGGTCTTGCGTGACCTGCACAGGCCGTCGCGCCGGTGACAGCAGGTGCAGTTTCACCACCTGCCGGCCGCCAGCAATACGCGGGGTATCCGCCAGGCCGAATAACTCCTGCAAACGCACCGCCAATACCGGTGGTTGCTCGCTGTAATCCAGACTGATGCGCGAACCGGATGGCACGCTCAGGCTGCGTGGTGCCAGCTCATCGAGGCGTTGCGGCAAAGGCCAGGGCAGTAGGTTGTACAAGATGCCGGACAGGTCCAGGTTGGCGAAGTGACTGAGCCGGGTGACGTTATCCATATAAGGTTGCAACCAGGTTTCCAGCGTCGCCAGCAAGGTGGCATCACTGACATCCGGCCATTCAGTGGCGTCCTTGCTGGCCAGATCCAGTGTGCGCAGCAACGCCACCCGCGCCTGCCATTGACGCAGTTCTGGTGTCCAGGGCAGCAGCGCCAAGCCCTTGCGCCGCACCAGGCCGAGCATGGCGCGGCTGCGCTGCTGCGCATCGAGCCCGGGAAGTGGCTCACGCGACAACACCAGCTCACCGACCTTGCGCTGCCGTTCGGCACGCAGAGCGCCTTCGCGTTCATCCCAGTCCAGCACCTCCAGTGTACTGACCTGTTCGGCCAGCACACCCTCGAACAGCTGCGGTTCCAGCTCGGCGGCCAGGTAAATGCGCTCCTCACGCTGGCCCTGGCGGCTGCCCAGGTCAGCCACTACCAACCAGCTGTGTTTCATCAGGCCATCGACTTCGGCAAACAGCGCCGCCCGGCCGTTGGCCAGACGGTATTCCGCCCCGCCGTCACGCCGCTGCTGGGCGATACGGTCCGGGTAGGCAAACGCCAGCAACGCGCCGAGCCAGCGCGGATGTTCGGGATCACTGACTGCCTGCGGGCTGGGCCGGCGCTTGAGGTACCCCTGAAACTGCCGGGCCAGCTGCCGAGCGCGCTGCACGCCACTTTGCCCACCACGGCCTACCCGCGCATCACCCGCCAGCAAAGCCAGGCGGCTGTGCAGATCGGCACCCGCACCACGCAGGATGTCACGCTCGCCGAGTAAGGCCGCCAGATCGCAGGCCAATGGGCCAAGGCCTAACGCCTGACCACGCAGCAGCAGATGGGCGATACGCGGATGAGTCGGCAGTTCAGCCATGGCCTGACCGTGAGCGGTCAGTTTGCCTTGAGCATCCACCGCGCCCAGCCGCCCCAATAGCTCCAAAGCCTGGGCATAGGCGGCTGCCGGCGGCGGATCAAGCCAGACCAGCTCGACCGGCTGCACACCCCAGCGCACCAGCTGCAAGGCCAGGCTGGCGAGGTCGGCCTGGAGTATTTCCGCCGCGCCGTAGGCTGCCAATTGCTCATGCTGCGCCTGCGACCACAGCCGATAACAGACGCCCGGCTGCAAGCGCCCGGCCCGTCCGCTGCGCTGAGTGGCGGAGGCGCGGGAAATACGCTGGGTGTCCAGGCGGGTCATGCCGCTGTTCGGGTCAAAGCGCGGCACCCGTGCCAAACCGGCATCGATCACCACCCGCACGCCATCAATGGTCAGGCTGGTTTCGGCAATATTGGTGGCCAGCACTACTTTGCGCAGGCCCGGCGGTGCGGCTTCGATGGCGGCGCGCTGGGCGCTGAGATCCAGCTCGCCATGCAGCGGACAGAGCAGAATGTCGCGACGCCCCGCCAGGGACTCGGCCAACTGTTCATTGAGCCGGCGAATCTCTGCCTGGCCCGGAAGGAACACCAACAGGCTGCCCGGCTCATCGGCCAGCGCCTGCAGCACACACTGCAACACCTTGGGTTCAAGCCAATCACCCGCCTGCCAGGGCGCACCCCAGCGAATATCCACCGGGAACATCCGCCCTTCGCTGCGCAGCACCGGCGCATCATCGAGCAGGCCCGCCAGCCGCTCGCCTTCCAGGGTCGCTGACATCAGCAGCACCTTCAGCGGCCGTTCACCGGAGTCCGCACCGCGAAACATCGCCCGGCCATTCAGGCACAGCGCCAGCGCCAGGTCAGCGTCCAAACTCCGTTCGTGGAATTCGTCAAAGATCACCAGACCGACGCCTTCCAGCGCCGGATCATCCTGCAGCCGCCGCGCCAGAATGCCTTCGGTGACCACTTCGATACGGGTGCGCGGGCCGACCTTGCTGTCCAGGCGGATGCGATAACCGACGGTTTCCCCCACCGCCTCGCCCAGCTCGCTGGCCAGGCGCTCGGCCGCAGCGCGCGCCGCCAGCCGCCGCGGCTCAAGCATGATGATGGTCTGCCCGGCCAGCCAGGGCTGATCCAGCAGCGCCAGCGGCACGCGGGTGGTCTTGCCGGCACCGGGCGGCGCTTCCAGTACCGCTTCATCACGCAGGACAAGGGCCTGACACAGCGCAGGCAGCAGCACATCGATAGGCAGGGAATTCATGCAGGCTCCATTCAAGGCGCAGGATTATAACGGCGAACCTGTAGAGCATTGGCGTTGTCTGACCTGTTAGGCATGGCTGCGCGAAATAGCGCTGGCAGCGCCTGACGCAGCGGCATTGCAATACAGGCATTGGTATAGTTGCGCCATTTTTTACATGGAGATGTTCAATGCGCACCCAAACCCGCGTTATCGGTGGCCTTCTCGTCGCCACCCTGCTTACCCAACTGAGCGCCTGTGGCACCCTGTTCTTCCCGGAACGTCGTGGTCAGATCGAAGGCCGCATCGACCCGGTTGTGGCCGGTCTCAACGCCATCGGCATTCTGTTCTATGTGATTCCTGGGCTGATCGCCTTCGGCATCGACTTCGCCACCGGGGCGATCTACCTGCCTGGTGGTATGACTTCCCAGGTGGATCCACAGGATCTGCAAGATGTGGTGGATGCCAACGGTAAGATCGACCCGCTCAAGCTCAAGGCGCTGATCGAAGTGCAAACCGGCCACAGCCTGCCCCTGGATGACCCACGCCTGATCCAGCACAGCGGCAGTGCGGAGCAGCTGGCAGCCTATGGTCTGCGCCCGGCAGCCTAGTAACCTGTGACAATCCGCTGCGCGTCGGCCCTGCTGCGTTAAAAACAGGCTCGGCAGGCCGCGTGCGGCTAATGCGCGTTAGCGCGACCCGAAGGGCGAGTGAAACGGGTAATACTCATGTACAACAGTACAGTCGCCCGCGACGCCGACCGTTCCTCGCCTGTTTTGACCAGCCGGAGGCTGTTACTACGTAGCGCCTTGCAGGGCTCTAGCTCGCAAGATCGGGAACAGGCTCCACCCTTTTACAGGCACCCTCTGGATAGCCCGTGAACATACAACCGCAACACGCCCGCCTGATGCGCCTGGCGACCTTCGCTGCGTTGGCGGCTGCGCTCACTCTGGCGCTGGCCAAAGCCATTGCCTGGTGGCTCAGCGGCTCGGTCAGCCTGCTCGCCGGGCTCACCGACTCGCTACTCGATGGCGCCGCCTCGCTGCTTAACCTGATCGCCGTGCACTACGCCCTGCGCCCGGCCGATGAGGATCATCGCTACGGTCACGGCAAGGCCGAAGCCCTGGCCGGCTTGGGTCAGGCGCTGTTTATCGGCGCCAGCGCGCTGCTGGTGGGTAGTCACGCCATCGACCGCTTGCTCAATCCCGAACCGATTGGCGCACCGGCCCTGGGTATTGCGGTGATGCTGCTGTCGCTGGCGGTGACCATCGCCCTGCTGCTGTTCCAGAGTCATGTGGTGAAGCTGACCGGTTCCACGGCGATTCGTGCCGACTCGCTGCACTACCGCTCTGACCTGCTGCTCAACAGCAGCATCCTCCTGGCATTGCTGCTGGCCAGTTACGGCTGGCCGCAACTGGACGCTATCTTCGGTATCGGCATTGCGCTGTACATCTTCTGGAGTGCCATCAGCATCGTCCGCGAGGCGGCGACCGTGCTGATGGATCAGGAACTCGATCCGCAGATCAGCACGCAGATGCACAGCCTGGCCTGCGCCGTACCCGGCGTGTTGGGCGTGCACGACTTGCGCACGCGCCTCTCCGGCACCCATTGGTTCGTGCAGTTGCATGTGGAGTTGCCGGGCGAACTGAGCCTGCAGGCTGCACACAGCCTCTGCGAGGCAGTAGAAGCGGCCATTCGCCGGGAGTTTCCTCGCGCCGAAGTACTGGTGCATGCCGACCCCATCAGCGTGGTGAAGCACAGGGCAACAGCACCAACGGACAGCTAGAGCAAATACTCTAAAAATCGTAGACTCCGTTCGCCCCACCCCACAACAACAAGATGAAGGAGCGACCCCATGACCCTGACCGCAACCGCGACCTCCCTGCTCGGCCTGGTGGCCTGGGCCCTGTTACTGATTGTGCTGCTGGTCAACCAGCGCGGCCTACTGGTGCTCAGCGGCAAGATGGCCGTCAATGCCTTCAACCCCGATGGCAGCAACACCCCCGGCAACTTTGGCCAACGCCTGGTCCGTGCCCACGCCAACTGCCTGGAAAACCTGCCACTACAAGCCGCACTGCTGCTTTACGCCATTGCCACTGCGCAAACCGCCATCACCGAACCGCTGGCCCTGCTGCTGCTTGGCGCGCGGCTGTTGCAAAGTTTGATGCACCTGATCAGTACCAGCCCGCTGTTTGTCTGGCTGCGCTTTGCTGCATTCTTCGTGCAACTGGCGATTATCACTTGGTGGTTGCTGCAATTCGCCGGCCTGGCGGGCTGATCAATCACCGGCAACAAAAAAGGGGAAGGCCTGCAGGCCTTCCCCTTTTTTGCGTGTCCGTCATTGTGGCGATGGTAACGCCTTTTCGTCGCCCGCCTGGTTGGGCAGTGCGAACCCGGGTGCCGTGACGATCCGGTGGGATCGGCGGCGACCGCTCACCTGATTGGGCGAGGCGGCTGGACGTGTCGTCCGGGCCTTGAAGTTGAGGTAAAGCTTACGCCTGGCAGCGCAGCGAAAGATTGCGAACATTGCTGATATAACCACCACTTGCGCAATTAATCACCACAAGCGCATGATTAACAGCAATCAGCAAACAAAAGCATGGCAAAGATGAACAGACTTGATCGCTACGACCTGAATATCCTCGCCGAATTGCAGCGCGATGCGACCCTGTCCAACCAGGACCTGGCCGAGCGCATCGGCCTGTCGCCCTCGCCCTGCTCGCGACGGGTTAAGCAGTTGCAGGATGATGGTTACATCCTCGGTCAGGTGGCCCTGCTTGATCGCAAGCAACTGGGCCTGACCCTCACCGCCTACGTACTGATCGGTATGGATCGACACACCCCGGAACGCTTCGAACATTTTCAGGAAGAAATTCGTAAATGCCCAGAAGTGCTCGAGTGCTGCCTGGTGACCGGGATGGATGCCGACTATCAGCTCAAAGTGGTGGTGCCAGATATGGATCATTACCAGAAGCTGCTGCTGGGCACCCTGACCCGCATCGAGGGGGTTTCCAGCGTGCGCTCCAGTTTCGTATTGCAGCAGATCCTTTCCACCACGCAGTTGCCCTTGCAGCACCTGCGCGGCTGATCGCCGCACCCTGAAGGTGGGCGACTGGCAGCATCGACCCTTGCGCGTATAATCGCGCCCCTCAAGCGAGTGTCACAGCACCCGCCCACGCACTGATCTTCGGCGCTCAGCCGAACACCCGCAGGTTTACGAGGCCCGAATGGAAACCGAACAGTTTGAATCCCTGATGATGTACGTCCTGGTGGGCGGGCTGATTCTGTTCATGTTCTTCATCATCTGGGACCTGGCCAAGAAGTCCAAAGCAGGCCGCCTTGGCACGGCAATTCTGTTCCTCACCCTGGGCCTGTGCCTGTTCGCTTTTCTGGCCAAGCCGATCATCACCTACATCATCGAAGCCGCTCGCGGCATTCACGGCTGACAAGACGTCGCGACTGGTCGCATAAACCGGTTTCGCCGCGCGTGCCTTGCCCGCTTGTCTAGCGGCCGCCCCCATTAGTCTGCGGCGTTCAGCCGCCCACCTCAGGAGTACTCATGTCCCCTGCCGATCTGGTGATGCAGAGCTATGGTCGCTGCTGCGCCAGCCCTGACTTCTTCGACAGCTTCTACCGTCACTTCCTCGCCAGTTCGCCGCAGGTACGGGAGAAGTTCACCCATACCGAGATGGGTGGACAGAAGCAGCTGCTGCGTCAGGGCATCCTCAATCTGGTGATGCATGCGCGCGGCATGCCCGATAGCAAACTGCGCGCCCTCGGCGAGTCCCATTCGCGTGCCAAGCTGGACATCCGCCCCGAGCTTTATGACCTGTGGCTCGAAGCCCTGCTGCTCACCATCGGTGAACATGACAAGCAGTGCACCGCTGAAATCCGCCAAGCCTGGCGCGAGGTACTGAACAAGGGTATTGCGATCATCAAGGCCGGTTATTGATCCACGTCATGCCGGCAAACGCCCTTGGGCGGTGCCGTCCTCGCCGGGCAACGTCATGGCGCTGCTGAGCCAGTGCGAATCAATCCAGGCATGCCGGCACCTCACGCCACTGCCCCGGCTGCAAGCCACCCAGCGTGAACGGGCCGATGGCCACCCGCACCAGACGCAAGGTCGGTAAGCCAACGGCCGCCGTCATGCGCCGCACCTGACGGTTGCGCCCCTCGCGAATCACCAACTCCAGCCAGGCGGTGGGAATGCTTTTGCGAAAGCGCACCGGCGGGTGGCGATCCCATAGCAGCGGCTCATCCAGCAGGCGAGCGTCGGCGGGCAGGGTGGGCCCATCGTTCAACTGCACACCGTCGCGCAGTTGCTGCAATTGCCCTTCGCTCGGCTCACCTTCCACCTGCACCCAATAGGTTTTCGCCAGTTTGTGTTTGGGGTCGGCGATGCGCGCCTGCAGGCCGCCGTCGTTGGTCAGCAGCAATAACCCTTCGCTGTCGCGGTCCAGTCGTCCGGCCGGGTAAACGCCTGGCACATCGACAAAATCCTTGAGCGTGGCGCGGCCCTGCTCGTCATTGAACTGGGTCAGCACATCAAAGGGTTTGTTCAGCACCAGCAAGCGCGGCTCGGCAGGCGGCGCCTTGGCCACGCGACGCACGGCAGGTTTGCCGCTGTATGGGCGAGTGGACGCAGGACGAGGTGGGCGTGACATAGACAATCCAGCAAGCGGTGATGAGGCGGCCAGTGTAACCGAGGCCACGGTTGGACTATCAGCCCGAGTGATCCGCACTGCCTTGGCCGGTGTAGCGGGCTATGCTGGCAAGGTTGTGTTTCCCGTCCCGAGGCCATTGTTATGAGTTCGTCCGAATCCATCGTCGACACCTTTACCGGCTGGGCCGCCAAAGCCCCCGGCGCGCCCCTCGAACAGTTCAGTTATGACCCCGGCCCGCTGGGCGCCGAAGACGTTGAAGTGGCCGTGGAGTACTGCGGCATCTGCCACTCTGACCAGTCGATGATCGACAACGAATGGGGCAATGCACGCTACCCCTTTATCCCCGGTCATGAAGTGGTCGGCACCGTGGTACGTCTCGGCCCGCAAGCACGCGGCCTGAAGCTCGGCCAGCGCGTGGGCATCGGCTGGTACAAGGGCAGCTGCATGCATTGCAGCTCGTGCATGGAAGGCTCGCACCAACTCTGCGGCACAGTAAAACCGACGATTGTCGGCAGCAACGGTGGTTTCGCCGACCGCCTGCGCAGCCACTGGGCCTGGGCCGTGCCGCTGCCGGACGGTCTTGATCCAGCGCTGGTCGGCCCGCTGTTCTGCGCCGGTTCCACAGTGTTCAGCCCGCTGCTGGACTTTGACGTAAAGCCCACCGACAAGGTTGGCGTGGTTGGCATCGGCGGCCTCGGCCATCTGGCGCTGGGTTTCCTCAATGCTTGGGGCTGCGAGGTAACGGCCTTCACTTCGTCACTGAGCAAACAAGAAGAAGCCAAACGCCTGGGCGCACACAAGGTGGTGGCCTCGACTGACAGCGCGGCGCTGAAAGCGATTGCCGGCAGCTTGGATTTCCTCTTGGTCACCGCCAGCGCCGACCTGGACTGGAACGCCATGATCGGCACGTTGCGCGGCAAAGGCCGCCTGCACTTTGTCGGCATTGTGCCCAGCGCCATCCCGGTGCATGTGTTCAACCTGATCCCAAAACAGAAGAGCCTGTCCGGCTCGCCGGTTGGTTCGCCGAGCAACATGGCGACCATGCTGGAATTCTGCGCGCGGCATCAGATTGTGCCGCAGGTCGAACACTTCCCCATGAGCAAGGTCAACGAAGCCATCGACCACTTGCGCAGTGGCAAGGCGCGTTACCGGGTGGTGCTGGACGCCAGCTGCTGATGATTGTTGTGCCCGCACCAATAGCAGTGCGGGCACAACGTTAGGCGATCAAAAATTCTTATGGCGATAGGTTTCCTCACCGCCCAGCAAGGTCCAAAGCACCTTGGCCTGACCAATCTGTTTAATCGGCAAGTCGAAGATGTTCTGATCAAGCACAACGAGATCGGCTTGCTTACCCACTTCCAGCGAGCCGGTGTCCTTTTCCTGGCGCAGGGTATAGGCCGCATCCAAGGTATAGGCCTTAACCGCCGCCTCCAGGCTAGGCAGGCTGCGCGAGCCTAAGCTAAGGGCGTTTTGCATGATGCCCAATGGCGAAACCGGGTTAACGTCCCAGTCAGAGCTAAGGGTTACCCGGGCACCGGCGTCATACAGCTCACGCATAGGCAGCATCGCGTAGGCGCGATCACCAATCATCGGCTCATTGCTCTTCAGGAACGAGGGCTGAAAATAGGGGCTGGGCTGGAAGTCTGCGATGACGCCTTGTTGCTTAAAGCGCGGCACGTCACGGCGATCCACCAGTTCAACGTGGGTCAAGCGATGACGCCCGCCAGCCACCGCCGCCGCGAACGCATCCAGTCCATCACGAACAGCCTGATCACCAATGGCATGCACATGCATGTCAAAGCCGGCTTCACTCAGCTCGCGGGTATAGCGCGTCAAGCGCTCGGGCGTGAAGTAGTAAACACCTCGCGAGTCGACTCCGGGCAGGCTTTGCAGATAAGGCTGTTTCATAACCGCGGTGGTGTTATGGATCAGGCCGTCGACATAAAACTTGATCTGTGTGACCCGCAGCAGGCTCTCATCTGAGCCTTCGTCATACAGGGCTTTAAGCGCGTCCAGTTGCTCGTCGTCATCCAGTGTCGGGTAGGCCCAGAGCCCCAAGGTCGTGCGTGCAGTCAATTCGTCCTGATCAGCCGCGCGACGCCAGGCCTCCATATGCCCACGCCGCCAGAATACCCGGGCATCGGCAACCGAAGTGATGCCGTTTTTAGCCAGCTCATCCTGCCCGGCGAGCACCGCCTGATAGTAGACATCCGCTAACGCCCGCGAGGGCGGCAAGGCTTTATCCAGCGCCAGGTCTCCGGCATTGTCCAGCAAGAGGCCAGTGGCCCGCCCAGCCTCGTCACGCAGAATCACACCACCGGCAGGATTCTCGGTTTGGTCATTGATACCTGCCAACTCCAGCGCCTTGGAGTTAAGCCAGTACGAATGCGACGTTTCTTCCATGATCGCCACCGGCCGCTCAGGAATGATGCTGTCCAGCAGCTCACGCGGGGTGTTCTCATCATCCAGCAGGCTGTGGATCGAAAAGCCCCAGCCCAATAACCACTCGCCTGCGTCTTGTTCATTGCATGCCTGGATGTCCACAAGCCACTGCGCAACGTCGTCCTGCGGTGAAACCTGGCAGTCGCCCTGGGCTTCGGAGGAAGCATCCAGAACATGGGCATGGGTATCTTGAAATCCGGGCAACAGCAAACGCCCCTGAATATCGACAACCTCGGTTTCGTCGTCGACATACTCGGCCACGTCATCGTCATCCCCGATAGCGAGGATACTGCCGTCATCATCGATCACCATCGCGCTGGCCCAGGGCTGCTGCGCATTGACGGTATAAATCTTGGCGTTGTGCAACAACAGGGTGGCGGATTCATCGGCCACGACCAGACTGCTGCCGAACAGCAGCACCAGCGCCAACGAGCGTGAACTGCGCATTAGAAATGCCCTCTTAGTACGTCCGCGCCAGCCTCATAGCGGACACGGGGTGGTTTCAGAAACCGTTGCCAGCAGCAACAGCCATAACGGTCGGTAAGGCTTTAAAAACATAGCGTGGCAACCATACGGCCGCGAAAAATTCAGAATGGCTGGCTGAAAAAACAATGCGCATGGCGCAGCGGCACCCGTTCAACACCGTGCCATAAGGGGCTACGCAAAACCCCTTATGGCGCTAAACGCACCTAGACCGCCGGCATGTTTTTGCTCACGCAATGGATGCCACCGCCACCCGCAGCAAGCGGGTCGATATTCACTTGCACCACCGCGCGCCCCGGATACAGCCTGGTCAGCAGGTCCCTGGCGAATGTGTCAGCGGCGGCGTCACCGAACTGCGGCACGATCACCGCGCCATTGATCGGCAGGTAATTGATGTAGCCGGCCGCAAAATCCGGGTTGTTCTGGGTGTAGACGTTGCTGCGTTTCTTCAGGGGTGGCGGCAGGGTGTGTATCGCCAGCTTGTTGCCGTCTGCATCGGTGGCGTTCTTGA
Source organism: Pseudomonas sp. SL4(2022) (assembly GCF_026625725.1). Taxonomy (NCBI): domain Bacteria; kingdom Pseudomonadati; phylum Pseudomonadota; class Gammaproteobacteria; order Pseudomonadales; family Pseudomonadaceae; genus Pseudomonas; species Pseudomonas sp. SL4(2022). The sequence continues at coordinate 2,595,718 of NZ_CP113060.1, read as the reverse complement.
GTATCTCAAGGTGGGTGCGGGTAACCGCGTAGTCATAGGACTTAGGGTCATTGTCGAGGTTCGCGATCACCACCCCCCTGGAGGCGAAGCGTGCATAGAAATCGACATGAGCATCCGTGATGTCCTTGCCCTTGATGCCCGGCAACCAGATGATCTTGCGCAGCCCCAGGTTGGCCTTCAACTCGGCCTCGATCTGCGCCCGCGTCCAGCCCGGGTTGCGGTTGCTGTTAACCCAGCAGCTCTCGGTCATGATTGCCGTGCCGTGACCATCCACTTCGATGCCGCCACCCTCACCTGTCAGCATGCTGGCGACATAGGTGGCCGACGTTTCGTAGCTCAATGCATCCGCCACCTGAGCATCGCTGGCGTGAGCTTGCTTGTTGCCCCAGCCATTGAAGTTGAAATCAACCAGGCCACGCCCGCCTTGACCATCCACCACGAAGGTGCCGCCGTAGTCGCGCACCCAGATATCGTTGAGCGGCATGGTGAGGAACTTGATATTGGTCGTGCCGCACTTGCGACGGGCGAGCGAAAGCTGATTTGCACGGCACAGCACCGTCACCGGCTGATAACGGGCAATGGTTCTGGCCAGCAACGCAATACAGTCATTGACCGGTGCCGCCCAATCCTCCCAGGTTGCCGCCGACGCGGCGAACGCAAGAAAGATGCGCTCTTGCAGCTCGTTTTCGTCGGGCATGTACCAGCTATTACCCAATGCCGCACGCACCTGCGGTGCACTCAGGCCTATACCCATGCTTGCTACGACACCCAAACCTGCAGCGGCTGTCAGTTGCTTGATGAAATCACGACGTGTAGACATTGTTCTGCACCCTCGTCTTATGGTGATTACCCGCCGGTCTGCACCGTTCTCGGCGTCTGGTCTCCCCTCCATGGGATGCTGCTCCACAGCCGCCACAGGCGGTTGTACGCGTTACTCTTGCTGGCGGCCGAAAGCCCCTAAATCGATGCGTCATGCCCCTGCTGTTGCGGCCGACGCGGCAGCACGCTGCCGCCTTAGCGCACCCGAGGCATTGCAGTTGGCCGACCGAGGGCCTCAGGGGGTACGAGCAGTCAGGCCAAACTAGAGGTCAGACTTGAACGTGCTCCAGGCACGCATCCGCGCGCGCATATCGCGCTGCGGGATGTCCTTGCCGGGAATCAGCCGTGCGTAGGTGGTTTCATCGGCATAGAGGTCGGGGTTGTTGCGCATATCCTCCGCCACCAGTGGTCGGGCCTTGGCGCTGGAGGTGGGATACCCGGTGGCATTACTGATGGCCGCCATGTTCTCGGGACGCATGATGAAATTGATCAGCGCATAGGCATGTTCCGGGTGCTGGGCATCTGCCGGGATGGCCATGGTGTCCATCCAGATGGTGCTGCCCTGAACAGGTATGCGGTAACCAAAGGTAATCTCCGCGCCTGCTTCGTCAGCGGTGCGCTGAGCCTGGGTCATATCACCGCTGTAGCCGAGCGACAGGCAGATCTCGCCATTCACCAACTGCGTGACCGGCTGTGACTGGAACTTGCGGATATAGGGCTTGATGCTTTTCAGCAACGTCAGCGCCTCGGCCAGCTCATGCTCTTTGCCGCTGCGCGGTTCATGCCCCAGGTAATTGAGCACCACGGCCAGCACTTCATCGGGCGAGTCAATCATTGAGATGCCACAGTCGGCGAACTTGGCCGCCAGTTCAGGCTTAAACAACATGTCCAGACTATTGACCGGCGCATTGGGCATGCGCTGCTCAATCATTTGCGTGTTGTAGGTCAATCCGATCGAGCCCCAGGTGTAGGGTACCGTGGCGTGTCGCGAATACGGGTACTGGGTCTGCAGAGTACGCAAGCCAGGCTCGATATCGTCCAGATGCTCCAGCTTGCTCTTGTCCAACTTTTTAAGAGCACCGGCACGCATCAGCCGTTCGGCCACGGTGTCACCGGGGAAAATCAGGTCATAACCGCTGCGTCCCGACATCATCTTGGCTTCCAGCGTCTCACTGCTGTCCATGACGTCGTAGATGACCTTGATACCGGTTTCCTGGGTGAACCGGGTCAGGGTGTCCTCGGCAAAATAATCGGCCCAGTTATACAGCTTCAGGGTTTTCTCTTCGGCTTTGGCCGAGAGCACAGCACAACCCAGCGCCAGGCTCAGCGAGCCAACCAACAGCTTGTTCAATGCGTTCATGCTCAGACTCCCGGCGCTTGCCAGTGGATATGCGTTTTCTGGCCGTCCAGACCTAGCAGCGGCCCGTACATTTCCGGCCGGCGGTCGCGGTAGACGCCCCAGGTCAGGCGCTCTTCGCGCATGGCTGCCAAGTCCAGTTCACGGACCAGCACACCGCTGGTGTCGCGGTCGGCTTCAGCCAGCAGCTTGCCCTTGTGGTCGGTGATAAAGGACGAGCCGTAGAAGCTCATCTGCAACGCCGGGTCGGTGGTCGCCACTTCACGGCCGACACGGTTGGCGGCAATCACCGGCATGATGTTGGCGGCCGCGTGGCCACGCTGGGTCAGCTGCCAGTGATCACGCGAGTCCAGCGCTGCAGCGCCCGGCTCGGAACCGATGGCGGTGGGGAACAGCAACACTTCGGCCCCCTGCAGGGCCAGACAGCGGGCTGTCTCGGGGAACCACTGATCCCAGCAGATACCCACACCGATGCGACCGAAGGCGGTGTCCCAAACACGGAAGCCGGTATCGCCTGGACTGAAGTATTCCTTCTCCTGATAGCCGATGGCATTGGGGATATGCGTCTTGCGATACACCCCGAGCAGGCGGCCATCGGCATCGGCCACGGTCAGCGAATTGAAGTAGGCATTGCCGGCCTTCTCGAACCAGGACAGCGGCAATACCACACCCAACTCACCAGCCAGCGCGGCGAAGCGCTTGAGCAGCGGACTGCTCTTGTACTCTTCGGCCAGCGCCAGGTGCTTGTGGTCCTGCTCGATGCAGAAATACGGGGTGGCGAACAGCTCCTGCAGCAGGATCAGTTGCGCGCCTTTAGCAGCGGCTTCACGCACCAGTTCCTCGGCACGGTCTAGGTTCTGTTTCAGGTCCCAGCTGCAGGCGAACTGGGTGGTGGCGACGGTCAGCTTACTCATGACCTCACCCCTTCAACGGCCAGGCCGGCTGCTGCTGGGTGATGCAATGCACCCCGCCGCCGCCATGAGCCAACTGGTTGATCTGCACCGGCACCACTTCGCGGCCCGGGAAGGCCATGCGCAGGGTAGCGGCTGCCTCATCATCGGCGGCAATACCATAGGCCGGCATGATGATCGCGCCATTGCAGATGTAGAAGTTGGTGTAGGAAGCGCAGAACACTTCCGCCTCGGTGTCCACGGCGTCGGTGGCCTCATAGAGGTCGATCAGCTCGAACTGACGGCCACGGGCATCGGTAGCCAGCTCCAGGGCGCGACGGTTCTCACGTACTACCTCGGCATAGACCGAACCCTTGTCATGGGTGGCGTCGACCAGCAGCGCACCCGGCTTGGCGAAGGCGCACACACCATCCACATGGCCGTCGGTCATGTCGCCCGTAACGTATTGCGGATCGCCCGGCAGCCAGATGGTCTTCTTCACGCCCAGCAGGCGGGTGAAGACCTCTTCCATCTCGGCCTTGCTCATGCCCGGATTGCGGTTGGGGTTGAGCAGCACCGATTCGGTGGTAATCAGGGTACCCTCACCGTCCACATGGATCGCCCCGCCCTCGTTGGACAGCGGTGTGCCGAAGCACTCCAGACCCAGGCCGTTGAGGATGCGCCGGGCCAGGCTCTCGTCCAGATCATGGGCGGATTTTCCACCCCAGGCATTGAAGCGCCAGCTCACACCGGCCAGCCCCAACTGCGGATGGCAGACAAAGCTGGGGCCGGAGTCACGGCACCAGCTGTCATTGATGGCCAGTTCGACCAGCTCGATATTGGCACCACACAGCTCGCGGGCACGGGCCACAGCGGACGGGTCGACCACCATTTTCACCGGTTCGAAGCGCGCAATGGCGTTGGCCACGCGGGCAAAATCAACCTGCACCTCGGCCAGCGTCACGCCCCAGCCCGACTCCCAGAGCGCTTTATTGTGCGGGAAGGCCATCCAAGTGGCGGCATGCGGAACCCATTCGGCGGGCATAAACCAGGAGTTTGCTGCGACTGCGTTATGCTGCATACAAGTGCCTTCAGTTAAGTCATTGTTATCACTTAAAACCGCGAATGCGGAGATGACTTCCATGCTAGGCCTGTAAAAATGCGGCAACAAACGATAGATTTTGCACACTTCTGATTAGCAGGACTTATCAATCATGCTCAAGCACTGGCCACCATTGAATGCCCTGCGCGGCTTCGAAGCCGCCGCACGTCTGGGCAGCTTCCACAAGGCTGCCGAGGAGCTGCACCTGACCCAGTCCGCTATCAGCCAGCAGATCCGCAGCTTGGAAAGCTTTCTCGAACAGCCGCTGTTCTTCCGCAGTGGCCGCAGCGTCAGCCTGACGGATGCCGGGCACGACTTGCTCAGCACCACGCAATCGCTGCTGCAGCAACTGGCCGTGGGCATCCGTCGCCTGGAGCAATACCGCAAGCCCAATCAACTGGTGGTCAACACCACACCTGCATTCGCTCGCCATTGGCTGGTGCCGCGCCTGGGCGAATTCCATCGCCTGCACCCGGAAATCGACCTGTGGCTGTTCACCAGCGATGACGTACCGGACATGGCCGCACAAACCATCGACATCGCGGTGCGCGACGACCTCAGCGCTCAAGCCGAATGCAGCTTTCGCGTACTGCTGGAAGATCGGCTCTACCCGGCCTGCCACCCGGCTTTATGGGCAACGGCGCACAGCGAACGCACCACCTTGCATGGCGAACGGGAAATGGACTGGAGCCATTGGGCGGTTCAAGGTGGCATGGACGTGGGCCAGCAGAGTCACGGGCTGAACTTCTCCGACCCCGGCCTGCTGCTGGATGCCGCCAGCCAGGGCCTGGGCATCGCCCTGGTCAGCCAGTTGCTGGCTGACCAGGTACGGCGTAACGGCCTGCTGCAACCGTTGGTGGAACAGACGGTGCGCGGCCCCAACTGGGCCTGGCTGGTGCACCGCGACAGCGAAAGCGACCCACTGACTCGCAGTTTCTGCATCTGGCTGCAGCAGGCTCTGAGCCACAGCGCAGATTAGCGGAACGGCGGCTCATCAAAGCTGCGCAGCTTGCGTGAGTGCAGCGAGTTGAGCTGGCTGCGCATCAGTTCCAGCGCGGTGATGCCGATGTGCAGGTGCTGGGTCACCGCGCGCTCGTAGAAGGCACCGGCCGCACCGGGCAGCTTGATCTCGCTGTGCAGCGGTTTGTCCGACACGCACAGCAGCGTGCCGTAGGGCACCCGCAGGCGATAACCTTGCGCGGCGATGGTGCCGCTTTCCATGTCCACCGCCACGGCACGGGAGAGGTTGATCAACGGCCGCTCCTGGGCCCAGCGCAGCTCCCAGTTGCGGTCGTCATAGGTCAGCACGGTGCCGGTACGCAGGCGCTTCTTCAGCTCATCGCCCTCTTCACCGGTCACCAGCTTGGCCGCTTCCTGCAACGCCTGCTGCACCTCGGCCAGCGCGGGTAGCGGGATATGCGGCGGCAATACGCGATCAAGGATGCCGTCGCGGCGCATGTAGGCGTGAGCCAGCACGTAGTCACCGATGGTCTGCGACTGACGCAGGCCACCACAGTGGCCAATCATCAGCCAGCAATGCGGGCGCAGCACGGCCAAATGGTCGGTGATGTTCTTCGCGTTGGACGGGCCGACGCCAATGTTGACCAGGGTGATACCGTGGCCATCGTCTGTTTGCAGGTGATAGGCCGGCATCTGATAACGGTGCCAGATGACGTTCTCGATGATGGCCTGCATCTCGCCTTCGGCCATGCCGCGCTCGATCACCACATTGCCCGGCAGCACCATGCGCGTGAAGCGCGATTCGCCCACCAGCATATCCAGACCATGGCGAATGAACTGGTCAACGTAACGGTGGTAGTTGGTCAGCAAAATCCACGGCTGCACATGCCGCCAGTCGCTGCCGGTGTAATGCACCAGACGGCGCAGGGAGAAATCCACCCGCGCCGCATCGAACAGCGCCAGCGGCAGCGGGTCGGTGTTTTCCCAGTCATACAGGCCGTCGGCGGTGCCATCGGTGGCGGCGGACAGGTCGGTGCTGGGGAATACGCGCGCCAGCTCGGCGGCGGTGACCCCGGAGCCGGCCAGCTCATCGCCCTGCTCGACCACGTACGGATACGGAATGTTCTGCTGGCTGATGCCGACTTCCACGCGCACGGTGAAGTCGCTCATCAAGGGGCGCAGCTGCTCCAGCAGGTATTTGCGGAACGCCGCGGGATGGGTCACGGTGACGCTGTAGGTGCCCGGCACTTGCACCTTGGCATAGGCGCGCACGGTCGTCGGCACTTCGCCCTGACACAGGTAGGTCAGACGTAATTCGGGGTAGCGGAACTGACACTGCTGCGCAGAGTCGGGTTTGCTGCGCTCTTTCAGGTAACGCTTGAGCGCCTGACTGAGCGCGCGGGTGGCCTGCTGGTGCAGCGCGGCGAGGCGGTCCACCGCCTCTTCGGCGGTGGTGGCGACAACGAAGTCATCGGAACAAAGGCTCACAAGGCATCTTCCTGGCTGATCGGACAGGCTCTATCTTGCCCTGATCCGCCGCGCTTGGGATAGCGCAAGATCACCCGTGGACACCCACCCGGCGGCAGCCGCCGGGTCTGGCGTCAGCCTCAGGCAGCCTGATGCAGACGCACGTTGAACAGCGGCCCACGGCTATAAGCGGACAGCGCCTTGGCGGCAGCCAGCACACCCAGATCGACCAGTGGCTCGATCAGAATGACGCTCATATAGGCCAGGCCGAAACTGCCCACGGCGGCCAGGTTCTCGCCGGAGAAACCATTCCCGTAGAACGCCCAGAAGCCGACCCAGGCGACAATGCCACCCTGATAGGCCGTCGACAGCGCCAGTGCCTGCTTGTAGGAAAGGTCCACATAGGCGGTACCCGGCGCGATGATGCGCTTGGCCAGCAGGCTGATCGCCCACAGCGGCACCAGCAGCGTCGTAACGTTCATGCCGTACTGCGGCAAGTCAAATTGAGCGAACAGCAGCCCTTGCAGCAACAGGCCGAACGCCAGCCCCATCGCCGCGGCACCTGCGCCGAACAGCAGCAGCAGGGTCGAACCGAGGATCAGATGCACCTCGGAAACCCCGACCGCGTGGTGCGGAAATACTTCGAAGAAACAGAACACCAGGGCAGTGGTCAGCACGCTGCGTAATGCCAGGGCGGCAGCGCCGCCATTGTTGCGCACGCTGTCGAGCGCAAGCTTGGCACAGAGGCCAAAGGCACCTGCAGCGGTGGCATAACTAAGAAAGATTTTGGCGCCAGTAACGACTTCTGGTTCGATGTGCATTGAGATTCCTGTACCGCGCCCACCGCGCGATGATCCGGATTGAGGGAATGGGCATAAACGCCCGGCTTCGATGGCAGGTCTCCTGGCTCACGGCTTGATACTCCACCCGCCTTCCCAACCTTGCGGTCAGTGGCATCCGGGCGTCGCTCGCCGTTTACAGTTGCGGGGGCAGCCAGGGCATTGGCGACGTGCGCTTCACCCTGTTCCCTTTTCATCCAGTCGCATCACACGAGCTGGAACCATCGGCGGCCACCTTACCCGGCGGCCGTGAGAAATGACAGAGCCCGGCGCAGAGGCCGGGCTCAAGGTGAAACGTTCAAGAAGTCAGTCCGCGCATACCGGCAAAGCAAACGCCTCAGAGCCGGCTTACGATCTAGTGGGCCAGAGTCCTGCAAGGCGTTACGTTAGCAACAGCCAACAGCGGCTCAAAACAGACAAGAAACGCAGCGCAGCAAAGTAACAGCCAACGGCTGGCCCTTAGGGTGAGCGCAGCGAATCAAGCGGACGGAGCTCGCACACGGGTGTACTTTTGTACACGAGCATTACGCGTTTCACTCGCCCTTCGGCGCGCGTTAGCCGCACGCGGCCGCCGAGTCTGTTTTTAACGCTGAGGACCTGCACGCAGCAGATCGCAAGTCGGTGCTCAGATCAGGTGCGGTGTACTGCGCGCCACCAGCGCCTCGACATTCACCCCACGCGGCAGAGTGCCGTAGACCCGCCCACCCTGACCGCCCAGGCGGCTGGCGATAAAGGCATCGCTCACCACGGCATTGCCGGCTTCCAGCAGCAGTTTGGCTTGCAGGGCCAGGGCCACGTCTTCGGTCAGTTGCCGGGCGCGGTATTGGATGTCGGCAGTGTCGCGGAAGTCCACCTGGAGTTTTTCGATATGGGCGTTGAGGCGGGCATCACCATGGCCATTGCCCAACTCGGCAAACAGCGCGTCGAGTACGCCCGGTTCCTTAGACAGCGCGCGCAGCACGTCCAGGCACTGCACGTTACCCGAACCTTCCCAGGTGGAGTTGACCGGTGCTTCGCGGTACAGGCGCGGCAGGATGGTGTCCTCGACATACCCGGCGCCGCCCATGCATTCGGCAGCCTCGTTGATCATGGCGGGCGCACGCTTGCAGATCCAGTACTTGCCCACGGCGGTGACCAGGCGGGCGAACTTGTCTTCCTGCTCGTCATGCGGGTTATCCAGCGCCTTGCCCATGCGCAGGGTCAGCGCCAGCGCGGCTTCGCTTTCCAGGGCCAGGTCGGCGAGGACGTTTTGCATCAGCGGCTGCTCGCTCAGCACGCGGCCACCGACTTGGCGGTGCGCACAATGGTGCGCGGCCTGGGTCAGGGCCTGACGCATCAGGGCGCTGGAGCCGATCATGCAGTCGAAACGGGTCAGCGCGACCATTTCGATAATGGTCGGCACACCCCGGCCTTCTTCGCCGACCATCCAGGCCAGGGCACCGCGGAATTCCACCTCACTGGAGGCGTTGGACCAGTTACCCAGCTTATTTTTCAAGCGCTGGATATAGAACTCGTTGCGCGAGCCATCCGGGCGATGGCGCGGCAGCAGAAAGCAGGTCAGACCCTTGGCGGTATACGCCAAAGTCAGGAAGGCATCGCACATCGGCGCCGAGCAGAACCACTTGTGGCCGACCAGTTCATAAGCTTGACCGGGACCACCCAAACCCACCGGGTAGGCACGGGTGGTGTTGGCGCGCACATCGGTGCCGCCCTGCTTCTCGGTCATGGCCATGCCGATGGTCGCACCGGTTTTCTGCTCGATCGGCAGGTTGCGCGGGTCGTATTGCGTGGCGAGGATTTTCGGCAACCACTTCTCGGCCACATCGGCCTGCAGCTTGAGCGCCGGCACGCTGGCGAAGGTCATGGTCAGCGGACAGCCGCTGCCAGCTTCGGCCTGGCTGTGCAGATAGCTCATGGCAGCGCGCGCCACCTGGGCACCAGCGCGCGGATCGGTCCAGGGCATGGACGGCAGGCCGTGTTCAATGGCGGCGCTCATCAGCTGGTGATAGGCCGGGTGAAACTCCACCAGGTCCGCACGGTGACCATAGCGGTCGTGACTCTTGAACACCGGCTTGTTCTCGTTGGCGAGAAAACCAGCGGCCATCAGCTCACCACCGGCCAGCGCGCCATACACATCCAGGCGCTGCTCGGCCCAACCGCCGCCGAAGCGCTTGCTCCACTCCTGCAGCGGCAGGTCAACGCGGTACAGGTTGGCACCATCCAACGGTGGCACCTGGTTGAACACTTCATGGGTTTCGGCGTGTTGACTGGCGTTCATGGCTGAGGCTCCTCTTCGGGCAATGGGGCGCCCACGGCGCGTAGACAAAAGGTGATCAGGGCCTGGCTGACTTCGGCCAGACTGGGGGCGGGATAACCGGCTTCGCGGGCCGCACGGGCGGGCGGCGATAACGGACCGACCAGGGCTTCGGCAATGGCGCCGACCAGGCAGGCAGCGGCCAGGTTGATTGGCTGCACACGGAACACGCCTTGACCGACGCCCTCCTGCAGCAATTCGACGAACAGATCGGCATAGGCTTCGCGGTAGAACAAGCGTTGTTCATCCACCTGCGGATCCACCGGCTCGGCAATCAAAGCGAAGGCCAACTGGCGACTGCCCCAAGCCCGCGCAGCAAACCGCTCCAGCCCATCGGCCAGGCGCTGCACCGGGCTGCCCGGCCCGCGCACGGTGGCCGCCAGGGCATCGACCTCACGTTGACTGGCCACGGCAAAAACTTCCGCCGCCAGCTCGCCCTTGTTCTGCACATGGCGGTACAGGCTACCGGTGGCAATGCCGACATCGTCAGCCAACGCCTGCATGGTCAGTGCGGCAAAGCCGCCGTCGGCGACCCGCGCCAGGGCGGCGTTGATGATGCGCTCGCGCAGCGCCTGATCGCGGTCGACACGCAGTGCAGTGGTACGGTAAGCCATGATCTGAATCCTGATTCACTATTGCGCAAGTGAATCAGGATTCAGAGTTTGGCTAAAGGGCGATTCCGGGCACAACAGCGGGCATATTGGCCAGCTGCTGGCGCATTCAACTCAATAATAAATTTACGACCTCGCGAGCTAGAGCCCTACAAGGCGCTACGTTAGTAACAGCCAATGGCTGGCCCATAGGGTAAGCGCAGCGAATCAAGCGGACTGGGCTCGCATCCGAGCCTGCTTTTAACGCAGTAGGGCCGACGCGCAGCAGAGCGCAAGATCAGGCCTCGCGGCAGAGCACCCAGTCATGCAGCAGGCTGCGCAACTGCTCGAACTTCACCGGCTTGGCCAGGTAATCGCTCATGCCAGCAGCCAGGCAGCGTTCGCGGTCGCCGCTGTGGCTGTGGGCGGTAATCGCCAACACCGGCAGCAACTGGCAGCCGGGCAGGTTGCGCAGCGCCCGACAGGTGGCAAAACCGTCCATCACCGGCATCTGGCAATCCAGCAGCACCGCGTCAATGGTTTCGTTACGCAGCACCTCAAGGGCCTCAGCACCATTATCGGCAGTGCGCACCTGATAACCGAGCTTGAGCAGCATGCCGCGAGTTACCAGTTGGTTGATCGCGTTGTCTTCGACGATCAGTACCGTACATTGCTCCGGCTGCCGCAGCGCCAGGCCCTTACTCCGTGGTGGCCGCGGTGCCGGAGCAGCCACCTGGACCGGCAAAGCCAGCGGCAGATCCAGGCGGAAGCAGCTGCCCTGCCCCGGATGCGACTCATGAGTGAGATCGCCACCAAGCAGATCAACCAGCTGCCGGCAGATCGCCAGGCCGATACCCAGACCGCCATATTCGCGGGTCATCGAGCCATCGAGCTGCTGGAAACGTTGATAGAGCTTACCCTCGGCCGGCACGCTGAAGCCGACACCGGTGTCGATCACCTCGATACGCAATGGCAGGCTCTCGTTGGCCACCCCGCGCCGCGAGACGCGCACCCGCACCTCACCGTGCGGCGTGAACTTGATGGCGTTATCCAGCAGACAATTAAGTGCCTGCAGCACTTTGCTGGCGTCGCCTTCAAGGGTGTCGGGCAAGCTGTCATCCAGCTCCAGGACAAAGCGCAGGCCCTTCTCTTCAGCGCGCGGCGCGTACTGCGCACGCAGGCTGTCAAACAGGCCGCGCAGGCTGAACGGCTCACGGCGTGGGTACAAACGCCCGGCCTGCAATTCGGTGAGGGCGAGGATGTCATTGACCATACGCATCATGTCGCGGGCCGAGCTCGCAGCGGTGCGTTGGTAATGCGCCAGCTCACCGTCGATCTCCAGCATCTGCATCAACTCCAGCGAACCAATCACCCCGTTCATCGGCGTGCGCAACTCGTGGGTGACGGTGGCGAGGAACTCATCCTTGAGGCGGTTGCTGTTGGCCAGTTCCTGGTTGAAGGCTTCAAGCTTGAGCCCGGCCTCCTGGAGGATGCGCGTGCGCTCCTCCTTCATCGCATTGATGCGGTCGGCCAGGGCCAGTGAGAGCAGACCGACCTCAAGCGCCGAGCCAATCTGGCTGGCGTACATGGTGAGAAACATGTTCGGCAGGTAGCCCAGTACCATCAGGGTGTTGATCACCCCTCCGGCCAGAAAGGCGGTCCAGGCAATGATGAAGTAACGCGCCACGCGCATGCCGCGCATCCAGGCAAGGATGCCGGCACTGAAGATCACCACGGTAAAGCCCAGCGCCAGGTAGGTGGCCAAACGCAATGACAAGGCATAACTGGCCGTCAGCGCCAGGGTCATCACCAACACACCAGACCCCATCATCAGCAACAAGGCGCGGTCGACCCAAGGGCTGTGCTCGGCGGTATGCAGAAAACTGCGGGCGAACTGGCAACCAAACAACGCGGCCGCACCAATCAGAAACGGCGTGGCGGCGTTCGCCCACCAGGGGCTGTTGGGCCAGAAATACTCGATCGCCGCACCGTTGACCGACAGCTGGTAGAAGCCAAACGAGGCGATATACAGGATGTAATACAGGTAGCTGGTGTCGCGTACGCTGAGAAAGATAAACAGGTTGTAGATCAGCATCACCAGCAGCACGCCATAGATGATGCCCAGCACATAGATACGCGCTGGCTGTTCTTCCAGGTAGGCGTTGGGCGCCCAGAGGGTCAGCGGCGCCTGGATCGAGCCCTGGCTTTCCAGACGCAGAAAGACACGCTGCGGCTGCCCTGCTGGCAGTTGCAGTTCGAACAGGTAGTTGTGCTGTTTGATCTCGCGGCTGGAAAACGGCAGGGCATCGCCGGTGTGCTGACGCAAGTGATAACGGCCTGCCGCATCAGGCAGGTACAGCTGCACATGGTCGAGCGGCGGGTAAGCCAACTCCAGCAGCCAGGGCTGAGTGACGCTGCCTTGCTGGGGGCGGTACTCAAGATCCAGCCTCAGCCAGAACACCGAGCGCGAATAACCGGCATTCAGTACACCTTTGTCATGCTGGCGAAAGCTGCCCTGCAGAGCGGGCGAGGTGATGTCGTCAATGCTCGCATCGCCTCGCACATCTTCGAACACCGCCATCGCCGTACCGAGCGGCAGGCTGCGGGTATGCTCATCAAAAACCAATGCACCGGCCAACCCTGGTACCAGCAAGAAGAAACACAAAAAGATGTAATGCATGCCGCTCAGCCAGGGTTGGCCAGCCGTGCCGTGACCGGCTGCTGGAACGATGTTTTAAGAAGGTAGGAACTCTAGCATAGGCATTTGCGCCTGAGACTCCGATCACCCGACAGACACTGAGACTTTTTCAACAGCACAAGCGCCCGCCGGCAATCACCGCCCTAGCGCTTTGATGTCGCGTCGGGGTCTGCAAAGCCTGGTTTGGTGGTAAGCTCGCGCACCATGAAAACGCCTACCTCTCGCCCCGTAGTGCTGTGCCTGTCCGGTCATGACCCCAGTGGGGGTGCCGGGCTGCAAGCCGATATCGAAGCCCTGCTCGCCCAAGGCTGTCACGCTGCCCCTACCGTGACCGCGCTGACCGTGCAGGACACCGTCAACGTTTCCGACTTCCGCGTGCTCGACCGCGACTGGGTCTTGGCCCAGGCCAATGCGGTGATCAATGACCTGCCGATCGAAGCGGTAAAGCTGGGCATGCTCGGCTCGGTTGAGATGGTCGAAACCGTACTGGAAATCATGCAGCGCCTGCCAGGTATTCCGCTGGTCTGTGACCCGGTGCTGCGTGCCGGTGGCGGCGGCGCATTGGGCAAGGACGAAGTTGGCTACGCCATGCGCGAGCGCCTGTTTGCCGTCTCGACCATCGCCACGCCCAACCTGCCGGAAGCGCGCATTCTCGCCGAGCTGCCGGACGGCAGTGCGGATGAGTGCGCCGAGAAGCTCCTGCCGTATATCCAGCACCTGCTGATCACCGGCGGCCATGGCGATGAGCACGAAGTGCACAACCGCCTGTATTCGCGTGACGGCAGCCGCCACACCTTTACCTGCCAGCGCCTACCCGGCAGCTACCACGGCTCCGGTTGCACCCTGGCCAGCACCCTCGCCGGTCGCCTGGCACTGGGTCAGGAATTGGTCAGCGCCGTGCAGTTTGCCCTTGATTACACCTGGCGCACCCTGCGTGACGCCGAACAACCGGGCCACGGTCAGTACATCCCGCGTCGCCTGCCCCTGGATCTCTATTAATAGTAAGCCGCTGATGGAGTACCCGATGAAACTGCGTGGCCTGTATGCCATCACCGACAGCGAATTGCTCAAGGGCAGGCTGCTGCCCTACGTCGAGGCGGCACTCAAGGGTGGTGCAACGCTGCTGCAGTACCGCGACAAATCCAGCGATGACGCGCGACGCCTGCGTGAAGCCGAAGCCCTGCGTGAGCTGTGCAACCGCTATGGCGCTGCCCTGATCATCAATGACGACGCCGAACTGGCCGCGCGCTTGGGTGTAGGCCTGCATCTGGGCCAAGGCGACGGTTCGCTGTCCGCCGCCCGCGCGCTGCTAGGGCGCAAAGCAATTATCGGCGGCACCTGCCACGCCCAGCTGGAGCTGGCCGAAGCCGCCGCCAAGGAAGGCGTCAGCTATGTCGCCTTCGGCCGTTTCTTCAATTCCACCACCAAGCCCGGTGCACCGGCGGCTGATGTCGAGTTGCTGACGGCGGCGAAAACCAAGGTCAACCTGCCGATTGTCGCCATTGGCGGCGTAACGCTGGACAACGCCCCGGCGCTGATTGCCCACGGCGCCAGTATGGTTGCCGTGGTGCACGGCCTGTTTGGTGCTGACTCCGCCACCGAAGTCGAACGCCGCGCCCGCGCCTTTAGCGCCCTGTTCATCCCGAAATAATCCTTGTCAGGGGCAGCCCGAAGCGCCCCAACACCCGCTTGAGAGGCCCTGCCATGTCCCGTTCCGAAACCCTCTTCGCCAACGCGCAAAAACACATCCCCGGTGGCGTCAACTCACCGGTGCGCGCGTTCAAAAGCGTCGGCGGCACGCCGCTGTTCTTCAAGCACGCCGAAGGCGCCTACGTCACCGATGAAGACGACAAGCGCTACGTGGATTATGTCGGCTCCTGGGGCCCGATGATCCTCGGCCACAGCCACCCAGAAGTCCTCGACGCAGTGCGCAACCAGTTGCAACACGGCCTGTCCTACGGCGCACCAACCGCCATGGAAACCGAGATGGCCGACCTGGTGTGCAGCCTGGTGCCGTCGATGGACATGGTGCGCATGGTCAGCTCCGGCACCGAGGCGACCATGAGCGCCATCCGCTTGGCCCGTGGCTACACCGGCCGCGACAACATCATCAAATTCGAAGGCTGCTACCACGGCCACTCCGACAGCCTGCTGGTGAAAGCCGGCTCCGGCCTGCTGACCCAGGGCGTGCCAAGCTCGGCCGGCGTGCCGGCTGACTTCGCCAAACACACCCTGACCCTACCCTTCAACGACCTGGCGGCCGTCGAGCAGATGCTCAGCGAAGTCGGTTCGAGCGTCGCCTGCATCATCGTCGAGCCGGTGGCCGGCAACATGAACTGCGTGCCGCCTGCGCCAGGCTACCTGCAGGGCCTGCGCGAGCAGTGCGACAAACACGGCGTGGTGCTGATTTTCGACGAAGTGATGACCGGTTTCCGCGTTGCCCTCGGCGGTGCCCAGGCGTATTACGGCGTCACTCCGGACCTGACCACCTTCGGCAAGATTATCGGTGGCGGCATGCCGGTCGGCTGCTTTGGCGGCAAACGCGAAATCATGCATTGCATCGCCCCGCTCGGCCCGGTGTACCAGGCCGGCACCCTGTCGGGTAACCCGCTGGCCATGGCCGCCGGCCTGACTACTTTGCGCCTGATCAAACGCCCGGGCTTCCACGCCGAGCTGACCGACTACACCCGCCGCATGCTCCAGGGCTTGCAAGACCGCGCCGATGCGGCCGGCATTCCGTTCGTCACCACCCAAGCGGGCGGCATGTTCGGCCTGTACTTCAGCGGCGCCGACGACATCGTCACCTTTGAGGACGTGATGGCCAGCGACGCCGAGCGCTTCAAGCGTTTCTTCCACCTGATGCTCGATGGTGGCGTGTACCTGGCGCCCAGCGCCTTCGAGGCCGGTTTCACCTCCATTGCCCATGGTGATGCCGAGCTGAACATCACCCTGGACGCCGCTGAGCGGGCCTTTGCCGAGTTGAAGAACGCCTGATGCAGTACAGCACGGCACTCTCCGATGGCGTGCTGGCGTTGGCCTGTCTGGCCTGCGCAATCGCCATCGGCAAAGCCCGCAAGCAGTATGGCGAGAGCGATCAGCCGGCGTTGTTCTGCGCACTGCTGGGGTTTCTCCTACCGACCGCTGCTGCGACCGTTGGCGTGATTCGCTTTGGCATCGACCCCAGCGCGCAAGCCGCGCACCTGTGGCTAAGCCAGGCCAGCAGCTTTCTCGGCTTGCCGCTACTCGGCGCCGCCGCACTGGCCTTGGGCCGGGGCTGGCAATGGAGTCGCGTCAATTGGGGGCGCATCCTGCTCGGGTTGTGCGCGTTCTTCGAGTTATTCCGGCAGCTGAACCAGCTGGAGGATTACCGCCTGCTGCTCAACCTGGCGACCCTGCTGCTGATCCTCTACGCCGGCGCCATGCAATGGCCTGCACGCGCGCCTCTGGCGGCGGCGCTTGCGGTAGTCGGGTTGTTTCTGCTGGCCGGCCTGGCGGTGGGCACGGATGGATTTATCGGCTCGTTACGCCGGGTAGACCTGTTCCACGCCCTGCTGACGCCGGCCTATCCGCTGCTGGCCTGGCTGCTACTGAGTCTGCCCGCCAGCGCGAAAGATGGCCGCACGGAAGAAAACCGGTAAAGACTTTGTAAGAACGTCGCTGCTTATTTCATAATGTGACGGCTGCCGCGTCCCGGTGGCCAGGCACACCGCCTGTTGTGCATCCCGAGGTAAACGGATTTTCATGAAACGCACCGGCCGCACCCTGTCCCTGGGCTGCCTGTTGCTCCTGCTGCCACTGCTCGCCTCGGCGAGCGGTAACTCCTTGCTGATCCCCGCGCTTGGCAGCTGCTCACTCAACACCGCCCCCGAAGAACTGCCCGCCGCCCTTGAGGCCTGCCAACAAGCAGCGAGCAATGGCGATCTTCAAGCAGAGTTCGAACTGGGCGAGTTCTACTACGACGGCAAGCGCATCGAACGTGATCTCAGCCAGGCGCTGAAATGGTTCGAGCAGGCCTCGTTGCAGGGCCATGCGCAATCGCAGTACCGCCTGGGCATGATGTTCTTCCGTGGCGAAGGCGTACCGGCAAACGCCGTGCAGGCTTATATCGTACTGAAGATGGCGGCGGTGAACGGCTCGGACGAAGCCATGGACAGCGCCGACCTGATCGCCGCGCAGATGCCCCGCGATGAGCTGGAAATCGCCAGCCAGGTGCTCGGGCAGATCTTCCGCAACTACCTGCTGGAGTTGCAGAACGCCGATACCCTTACCTCGCCGTTCGCACCGCTGCCGTAGTCAAACCGTTTGGGCGTGAAGCGTAACGAGCAAAGAGCAGGCAAGGCGCTGCGTTAGTAACAGCCTTCGGCTGATCAAAACTGGCGAGGCAGCGGAATTTACTGGTGTAAATGAGCATGCCGAGCCAGTTTTTAACGCCGCATGGTCGAGCGCTGTAGCTTCACTTGTCAGGCATCGGCATAGGGAAGGGCATCACATTGCCACCGCCCTTGGCATCACTGATCTTCGGCGTACCCAGGCGTTCGACCTCATCGATGCGGATGATCGCATGCATGGGGATAAAGCTGCGTACCACACCGTCGAACTGCGCCTTGAGCTTTTCCTCGCTGGGGTCGACAACCACCTGGGTACGCTCGCCAAAGACGAACTCTTCCACTTCCAGAAAGCCCCACAGATCGCTCTGGAAAATCTGCTTGGCATACATCTCGTACACCTGACCCTGGTTGAGGAAAATCACCTTGTAGATGGGCTCGCGTTTGCTCATGGCTATACAGTTCGTACCGAGGGGGTTAATCGAAAGGGCGCGGATCATAGCATAGCCGCCGAGCAGCCAATGCTAGGAAGGCGCGCCTTCGCCCCCTATAATGCGCGGTTCTTCAACCCCCTTGTTGAGCACGCATGACCAAGAAGCTTTATATAGAAACCCACGGTTGCCAGATGAACGAGTACGACAGCTCGCGCATGATCGACCTGCTGGGTGAACATCAAGCCCTGGAAGTCACCGAACAGGCGGCAGATGCTGACATCATCCTGCTCAACACCTGTTCGATCCGCGAAAAAGCCCAGGACAAGGTGTTCTCGCAACTCGGCCGCTGGCAAAAGCTGAAGATTGCCAACCCCGACCTGGTGATCGGCGTTGGCGGCTGTGTGGCCAGCCAGGAAGGCGCGGCGATTCGTGATCGCGCACCCTACGTCGACGTGGTCTTCGGCCCGCAGACCCTGCACCGCCTGCCGGAAATGATCGACGCCGCGCGCAGCACCAAGATCGCTCAGGTGGATATCAGCTTCCCTGAAATCGAGAAGTTCGACCGCCTGCCCGAGCCGCGCGTGGATGGCCCAAGCGCTTATGTGTCGGTAATGGAAGGCTGCAGCAAGTACTGCACCTTTTGCGTGGTGCCCTATACCCGCGGTGAAGAAGTCAGCCGGCCGATGGCCGATGTACTGGCCGAGATCATTCACCTGGCCGAACACGGTGTGCGCGAAGTCACCCTGCTCGGGCAGAACGTCAACGGCTACCGCGGCGCAACTGCGAATGGGCAGATCGCCGACTTCGCCGAGCTGCTCTACGCCGTGGCCGCCATCGATGGTATTGACCGCATCCGCTACACCACCAGCCACCCGCTGGAGTTCTCCGACGCGCTGATCCAAGCCCACGCAGAGATCCCGGAGCTGGTGAAGTACCTGCACCTGCCCGTGCAATCAGGCTCTGACCGCATTCTCGCGGCCATGAAGCGCAATCACACGGTGCTGGAATACAAGTCACGCATCCGCAAACTGAAAGCCGCCGTGCCGGACATCCTGATCAGCTCGGACTTTATCGTCGGCTTCCCCGGTGAAACCGAGAAAGACTTCGAGCAGACCCTGAAGCTGGTCGAGGATGTCGGTTTCGACTTCTGCTACTCCTTCGTCTACAGCGCGCGCCCCGGCACCCCGGCGGCCGACCTGCCCGACGACACCCCGCTGGAGCTGAAAAAACAGCGCCTGGCACTGCTGCAACACCGCATCACCCAGCAGGGTTTCGAGAACAGCCGACGCATGGCTGGCACTGTGCAGCGCATCTTGGTCAACGATTACTCGAAGAAGGACCCCGGCATGCTCCAGGGGCGCACCGAGAGCAATCGCGTGGTCAACTTCCGCAGCGACAACCCACGCCTGATCGGCCAGTTTGTCGACGTGCATATCGACGAAGCCATGCCCAACTCGCTACGCGGTACGCTGATCAGCGAAACCGTCTGCGACTAAAGGTGCAGCGGCCTGAGCTTCCCCCTCGCGGCCGCTGGCGCTATTCTTCAGTCCACTACCCCAGCCGACTGGCGGCCATCACACGACCTTGAACGCGCCCATAGAACCGCTTCGCTTTATCCTTGAACCCTTTGAGGCCCGCCGCTTCGCCAACCTGTGCGGCCAATTTGATGAGCACCTGCGCCTGATTGAACAGCGCCTGGGCATCGAATTGCGCAATCGCGGCAACCAGTTCGAACTGGTCGGTACCGCAGGGCAGACCCGCGCCGCCGAGCAACTGCTGCGCCGCCTCTACCGCGAAACCCAAAGCACCGAACTGTCGCCTGACCTGGTGCACCTGTTCCTGCAGGAATCCGGTATCGAGGAGCTGAGCAACCCGACCGTCGAAGCCAGCGTCGCCCTGCGCACCCGCAAGGGCATGATTCGCCCACGCGGCGCCAATCAGCAGCGCTATGTCAAAGCCATCCTCGACCACGACATCAACTTCGGCATAGGCCCAGCCGGTACTGGCAAGACCTACCTGGCGGTGGCCTGCGCAGTGGACGCCCTGGAGCGCGAGCAGATTCGCCGCATCCTGCTGGTGCGCCCGGCGGTAGAGGCTGGCGAGAAGCTGGGCTTTTTGCCCGGCGACCTGTCGCAGAAGATCGACCCCTACCTGCGCCCCCTGTACGACGCGCTCTACGAGATGCTCGGCTTTGAGCAGGTGGCCAAGCTGATCGAGAAACAGGTGATTGAAGTCGCGCCGCTGGCCTATATGCGCGGCCGCACGCTGAACAACAGCTTTATCATCCTCGACGAAAGCCAGAACACCACGCTTGAGCAGATGAAGATGTTCCTCACCCGCATCGGCTTCGGCTCCACTGCGGTGATTACCGGCGATATCACTCAGGTCGACCTGCCGCGCGGCACCAAAAGTGGCCTGACCCACGTGATCGACGTGTTACGTGACGTCCCAGGCATCAGCTTTACCCACTTCAAGCCCAAGGACGTGGTGCGCCACCCGTTGGTGCAACGCATCGTTGAAGCCTACGAGCGCTACGACAGCCGCGCCCAGGGCATGCCAGACAATGGCCAGAGTGATCGCAATGCTTGAACTTGATCTGCAGATCGCCAGCGATGCCGCCACCCTGCCGAGCGAAGCGCAGTTCCGCGCCTGGTGCGAGATCGCCCTGCGCCTGCGCAGCGCTGACTCCGAACTGACCATTCGCCTGGTCGATGAAGCCGAGGGCCGCGAACTCAATCACACCTGGCGTCATAAAGATTACGCCACCAACGTGCTCTCCTTCCCTGCGGATGTACCGGACGAGTTTTTGGATATCCCGCTGCTGGGCGACCTGGTGATCTGCGTACCGGTGGTCGAGCGCGAAGCCCAGGAGCAAGCGAAAACCAGCGAAGCGCATTGGGCGCACCTGGTGATACACGGCTGTTTGCACCTGCTCGGCTATGACCATATCGAGGATGAGGAAGCCGAAGAGATGGAAGCGCTGGAACGAGAATTGCTGGCTGAGTTAGGGCATCCCGACCCTTACGCCGACCACGAATAAATGCCCCTCTACGCAAACCCAACTGAAATTACAAAAGGTTCCTGAGTAACCACCATGAGCGAAGACCGATCGAGCAACGAGCAGAAGTCCTGGTTTAACAGACTGACCCAGGCTTTTGCTCATGAGCCGAAAAACCGCAAGGAATTGCTGGAAGTGCTGCGCGAAGCGCACCAGAACAAGCTGCTCGACAGCGAAGCACTGGCCATCGTTGAAGGTGCAATTCAGGTCGCCGACCTGCAGGTTCGCGACATTATGGTGCCGCGCTCACAAATGATGAGCATCAAGGCCAATCAGTCGCCCAAGGAATTCCTGCCGGCGATCATCGAAGCGGCGCACTCGCGCTACCCGGTGGTGGGCGAAAGCCTCGACGATGTGGTCGGCATTCTCCTGGCCAAGGACCTGCTGCCGCTGATCCTCTCGGGCGAGCAGTCCAATTTCAATATCAAGGACCTGCTGCGACCGGCCACCTTTGTGCCCGAGTCCAAGCGCCTCAACGTGCTGCTGCGCGAATTCCGCGCCAACCACAACCACATGGCCGTGGTGATTGATGAGTACGGCGGCGTCGCTGGCCTGGTGACCATCGAGGACGTGCTTGAGCAGATCGTCGGCGATATCGAAGACGAGCACGACGTGGAAGAAGACAGCTACGTCAAACCACTGCCCTCCGGCGACTTCCTGGTCAAAGCGCTGACACCAATCGACAGCTTCAACGAAGTCTTCGACACCGCATTCTCCGACGATGAATTCGATACCGTCGGTGGTCTGGTGATGAGCGCCTTCGGCCACCTGCCCAAACGCAATGAAGTCACCGAGATCGGCGAGTTTCGTTTCCGCGTGCTCAACGCCGACAGCCGGCGCATTCATCTGCTGCGCCTGACGCCGATCAATAACTGATCCGCAGCCGGCCATCGGCAATGGTGGTCGGCGGGCGACACTTCCCCCGCCTGCGCCTGCGCTTTACCCTTGCGCCACCGCAATCCAAGGATCTGCACCCATGCATTGGATAACTCGACCTGGCTGGCCCGGCACCCTGCTCGCACTTGTAGCAGGGGCGATCACACCACTGGCGCTGGCGCCCTATGACCTGTGGCCGCTGGCGCTATTGTCCATTGCCCTGTTCTACCTCGGCCTGCGTGACCTCACGCCGCGTCAGGCAGCTCTGCGCGGCTGGAGTTATGGCTTTGGCCTGTTCGCCGCAGGCACCAGCTGGGTGTATGTGAGCATTCACGATTACGGCGCCGCCTCGCCCGCACTGGCGCTGCTGCTAACCCTGCTGTTCGTGGCCGGGCTGGGATTGTTTTTTGCGCTCGGCGCATGGGTATGGGCACGCTGGCTGCGTCGAGTAGAAGCCCCGCTGGCCGACGCCCTGGCGTTTGCCGCGCTATGGCTGGCACAAGAGGCTTTTCGCGGCTGGTTTCTCACCGGTTTCCCCTGGCTTTATGCCGGTTACAGCCAACTCGACGGCCCGCTGTCCGGATTAGCGCCAGTGGGCGGTGTCTGGCTGCTGTCATTCAGCCTGGCCCTGAGCGCCGCCCTGCTGGTCAACCTGGCGCAGCTGCGGGCGCGCAAGGCGTTTCTCGCCATCGGTGTTGTGCTGTTAGTCGCGCCATGGATTGCCGGCCTGACGCTCAAGGGCCACGCCTGGACCCAGCCGCTGAGCGAGCCGCTGAACGTTGCCGCCATGCAAGGCAATATCGAACAGAACCTGAAGTGGGACCCCGAGCAGCTCAACGCCCAGCTCGCGCTATACCGCGACATGACCTTCAGTGCCAAGCCAACCGACCTGATCATCTGGCCGGAAACCGCCATCCCGGTGCTCAAGGACCGCGCTCAGGGTTACCTGGGCGTGATCAATCGCTTCGCCAACGAGCGCAATGCCGCGCTGATCACCGGCGTGCCGATTCGCCAGAGCAACGAGCGTGGCGAGCAGCGCTACTACAACGGCATCAGCGTGGTCGGCCAGGGCAGCGGCGATTACCTCAAGCAGAAGCTGGTGCCCTTCGGTGAGTACGTGCCACTGCAAGACCTGCTGCGCGGACTGATTGCGTTCTTTGACCTGCCCATGTCCGACTTCGCCCGCGGCTCCGCCGAGCAGGGCTTGTTGCAAGCCAAAGGTCACGCCTTGGCTTCGCTGATCTGCTACGAAGTGGTCTACCCCGAGTTCGCCGCCAGCCTGGCAGCGCAGAGTGACCTGCTGCTGACCATCAGCAACGACACCTGGTTCGGCCGCTCCATCGGCCCGCTGCAGCACCTGCAGATGGCGCAGATGCGCGCCCTGGAAGCCGGCCGCTGGATGATCCGCGCAACCAACAATGGCGTCACCGCACTGATCGACCCGCAAGGCCAGATCACCACGCAACTGCCGCAGTTCGAGCAGGCGGTGCTCTACGGCCAGGTGCAACCGATGCAGGGCCTCACGCCTTACCTCTACTGGCGCGGCTGGCCGATGCTGATCATCTGCCTGGGGCTATTTGCCTGGGCGCTGCTGGCCAGCCGTATGGCCAAAACCCTGTAGAGACACGCGCAACACACCCACTCGTAGGGTGGGTTAGGCGCATAACCGCAGACTACAAGCTGCCGCTAGCCCGTTGCGCCGCAACCCACCAGGCGGTTGAAAGATCGACTACCGCTTGGTGGGTTACGCAGCGCTCAAGTCCGCATAGGCCTGCACATCGTGGCCATGCGCGACTAACCCACGCTACAAAAGCGCCTATAAGCGACGAAAAAATCGGTAAAACTCACGCAATTCAGCCTGGGCGTCGCCGATGCTGACCGGGGTGAACCGCAGTGGATGGTGCGCCGGGCATTGCGCCAGACGACCTTGATCGAGCGGATGCAGCCAACCGAGCAACGGGTAACCGCCCATGCTCTGGTGATCGGCCTGCAGGATGATTGGCTGCCCATCCGGCGGCACCTGAATCGCCCCACGACCAACCCCCAATGACCACTGCCGCACGGGCGGCTGCACAGCCTCGCCAAGCAGCCGCGCGCCCATGCGATCGGAGTGCGGGCTGAGCTGCCAGGTCTGGGCGAAAAAGCCCTGTAACTGGTCTTCCTCGAAACTCGCCGCATCGCCGCCGGTAATCACCCGCAGCAAGGGTTTGCAGTGGTAATTCGGCAGATAGGGCCAGGGCACGCTGGCCGCGAGAGTAAAATGCGCGGGGCGACAAGCCAGCAGATCCCCCGCCTGCAAGGCCCGGCCCAGCCCCTCGCGCAGCTGCACGCTGACGCTACCCAGCAGCGCCGCCGCAATAAAGCCGCCAGCCACCGCCAGATAGGCACGCTGGCCGCTGCGGGCAAAGCCCAGACGCAGCCGTTGCCCTTTGCGCAGCGGCAAACGCGTCCACAGCGGCTGCGGCTGATCATCCAGACTTAGCGGCACCTGCGCGCCGCACACCGCCACCCAGGTGTCGACCTCAGCCTGCAACTCGACGCCGCCCAGGGCGATCTCCAGCAGCGGCGTGCCCCAGGGGTTGTTCAGCAGATGATTGGCCCAGGCCGCACCATGCCAATCCAGCGGTCCGGCGGGCGATACGCCCACGTGTTGCCAGCCGCGCCGCCCGGCATCCTGCAGCAGGCTCTGCGGCCCAGGTTTGAGCACCCGCAGGCCGCTCATAACTGACCACCTTCGCCAATAAAGTCACGCTCATCAATGCTGCGAAAGCGCACCTGATCACCCAGCGCCAGCGGGCATGGCGGCGTTCGCCCAGCATCGAACAGCGCCCAGGGGCAGCGACCGATCAGGTGCCAGCCGCCGGGCGAATTGTGTGGGTAGATCGCCGTCTGCCGCTCGGCAATTGCCAGGCTACCGGCCGGCACAGCGATGCGCGGGGTGGCGCGGCGCGGCAATGCAAGGCGCGCATCCAGCTTACCGAGGTAGGCAAAGCCTGGGGCAAAACCAATCGCGCCAACGCGGTACTCGGTCGCCGCATGCAACTCGATCACCTGAGAGACAGTGAGCTGACACAGGCGCGCGACCTCGACGAGGTCTTCACCGTTATACAAGATAGGGATTTGATGCAGCCGCCCGGCCTGCGCGACAAAAGGCTCGGCCAACCAGCGCTCCAGCAGCGGCTTGAGCCGCTCGGCCAGTTGCAGGTGATCGGTACGCAGCAGGTCATAGTGCAACAGCAGGCTGGTCCAGCCCGGCACCAGGTCGGTGAGGTCCTCGTCCAGCTCGCTACGGATGCGCTCGGCCAGCAGGGCGATACGCTGCGGCAGCCGCGCCTCCGGCTGTTCGGCCAGCACCAGCAGCAGCGCTTCGGCACCGGCCGGTTCGAGGCGAATCATAGAGCGTCCAGGCTGGCCCGCAAGCGCCGCAGCACAGCCAGGGAGTCGGCGTTATCGCCATGTACACAGAGGCTGTCGGCGCGCAGCTGCAGCGGCTTGCCATCGATATCGGCAAACGGCTCGCCTTGGGCAATCGCCAGGGCCTGCTGAAAAATCCGTTGAGGATCATGGTGCACCGCGCCGCTCAAGCGCCGTGGCGCCAACTGCCCGTCGGCCAGGTAGGCGCGGTCGGCAAAGGCCTCGAACATCAACGGCACCTCCGCAGCATCAGCCAGGCGCAGTTCGCGGCTGTTGTCGGCCAGCGCCAGCACCATCAGCGGCAAGCCTTTGCGGTAACTGGCGCAAGCCTCAAGCACCGCATTGAACAGCGCATCATCGCGCACCAGATCGTTGTACAGCGCACCATGCGGTTTGACGTAGGCCAGCTGAGTGCCGGCTGCGCGACAGAAGGCATCCAGTGCGCCGAGCTGATACAGCACCAGCGCAGTGACCTCCTCGGGCGAGCAGGCGATATGCCGCCGGCCAAACCCGAGCAGATCCGGATAGGCCGGGTGCGCGCCAACGCTCACCCCATGCTCTACCGCCAGGGCGACGGTGCGTTGCATGGTCAGCGGGTCGGACGCATGAAAGCCGCAGGCCAGGTTGGCCTGATCAATCAGCGGCATGGCATGCACGTCATCGCCCATGCGCCACACGCCGAAGCTTTCACCCATGTCGCAGTTCAGCAGGATTGTTTTCATGCCATCAGCTTAGTGGCGCATTGCCGTGACGGGAAGCCCGCAACGCAGTTCGCGCCGTCATAGGGCAGACCTGATGCCAGGCCGATACGCAACACCTCAATAGGAATGTATATTGTTTGTAAATAATCCTGCTTAGCATTAAAAATTCACTACAATCGCCCTCCCACACACCCACACCTACTGACACGTCGCGTCTATGCCTCATTCCTTCTGGCTCGGCACCCTGCGCCAATGGCACTGGATCAGCTCCGCCTTGTGCCTGGCCGGCATGCTGCTGTTTGCCGTCACGGGCATCACCCTCAACCATGCCACGCAGATCGAAGCAAAACCCCAGGTGATCAGCCATCAGGCGCAATTGCCCGAGGCGCTGCAGGCCGCGCTACAAGACAAACAGCCAAGCCAGGGCCTGCCGCTGAATCTGCGCCAGTGGCTGGAAGCCGAACTGGCAATTCGTCTGGATGGCCGTGACGCCGAATGGTCGGATGGTGAGCTGTATATCGGTTTACCGCGCCCCGGTGGCGATGCCTGGCTGAGCCTGGATATCGAATCCGGCGCACTGGAGTTCGAGTCCACCGATCGCGGCTGGATCGCCTACCTGAATGACCTGCACAAGGGCCGCAACACTGGCACCGCGTGGGCCTGGTTTATCGACGTATTTGCCGTGCTCTGTGTGGTGTTCAGCCTCAGCGGCCTGCTGTTGCTGCAACGCTACGCCGGTAACCGCCCCAGCACCTGGCCGATGCTCGGCCTGGGCCTGGTGCTCCCCGTTCTGCTGGCGCTGTTGTTTATTCACTAAGGACATTGTTATGCCAAAACGCTTGCTATTGCCCCTGTGCGCCCTGTTAAGCGCGCCCGTTCTGGCTGCCGAGTTGCAGCTTGACGTGGAAATCCCACGCCTGCAGGTGGCCGAGTACCACCGCCCCTATGTGGCCATCTGGCTGGAGCAACCGGACCAGACGCATGTCGCCAACCTGGCGGTGTGGTACGACCAGAAGCTCAAGGACAAGGAAGGCGAAAAGTGGCTCAAGGACCTGCGCCAGTGGTGGCGCCGCAGCGGCCGCAGCCTGGAGATGCCCGTTGATGGCGTCAGCGGCGCAACCCGTGCGGTGGGCAAACAGAGCCTGAGTTTCAGCAGCGCCGCGGCCCCCTTCAAGCAGTTACCCGCGGGTGAATACCGCGTGGTGGTGGAAGCCGCCCGTGAAGTGGGCGGCCGCGAACTGCTGCGCCTGCCGTTCACCTGGCCACCCAAGCAAGCCGCCAACCACAGCGCCCAGGGCAGCAGCGAGCTGGGTCAGATCACCCTGCAACTGACGCCTTGAACCTCAGTCCCTTGAATCACTGCCCTTAAGGAAGACCGCCATGCACCCACTCGTAAAATGGACCGCCCTGACCCTGGCCATCTGCCTGCCGCTGTCCGCCCAGGCCCACCGCGCCTGGATGCTGCCGTCGGCCACCGTACTGTCCGGTGAAGACCCGTGGGTCACCGTCGATGCCGCCGTGTCCAATGACCTGTTCTATTTCGAACACTTCCCGCTGCGCATTCAGGGCATCGGCAACCTCGACAACGCCCCCGCTGGCGGCCCACCCGGCATGCGTCCGCGTCCGGCCGCCGTGCTGCAACTGTTCGCCCCGGATGGCAGCGCCGCCAAAGCCGAGAACGGCAACATTGGCCGTTACCGCAGCACCTTCGACCTGCACCTGACTCAGAAAGGCACCTACAAACTGGCCATCGCCAACAGCGGCCTGTTCGCCAGCTGGAAAGAAGGCCAGGAAAACAAACGTTGGATGGGCAAGGCCGAGGACTTCGCCAAGCAGGTACCGGCCAATGCCGCCGAGTTGAAAGTGGCACAGAACAACAGTCGCATGGAAGTCTTCGTCACCTCCGGCAACCCGACCACTACGGTTCTGAAAACTACCGGCGTGGGCCTTGAGCTGGCACCGATTACCCACCCCAACGACCTGTTCGCCGGTGAAGCCGCCGAATTCACTCTGCTGCTCGATGGCAAGCCGGCCGCTGGTGTTGAAGTCAGCGTGATCCCCGGCGGTAACCGTTACCGCGACGAGTTGGGTGAAATCAAAACCACCAGCGACGCCAACGGCAAGATCAGCATCACCTGGCCGAACGCCGGCATGTACTGGCTGGAAGCCGAGCTGAGCAGCAAGGAAGGCGTCATTGCCCCCGCCACCGAGCGCCGCGCCGCCTACAGCGCAACTCTGGAAGTGCTGGCGCCCTAATGCCCGCCCGAACGCTGTCGCCACCCGGCGGCAGCGCTTTCCAACTCTTGGCTGACGACTCGACTTGATCACCGCCCCGCGACTTCACGCCCTGTGCCACTGGCCCCTGCCAACCTGCCTGCTCCTGGCCGGCCTGTTGTTCTGGCTGCAACCGGCGCGCGAACTCAGCGCGGGACTGATCAGCGCCACCTATCTCGCCCTGTGCCTGCACTATTGCTGGCCACAGCGGCGCATTCCATCCGGCCAAACCGGCGAACTGCTGATTGCCTACGCCAGCCAAGGCGGCCAGGCACAGGCACTGGCCGAACGCAGCTGCGCGCAATTGCGCGATAGCGGCATGCCAGCGCGCTGCATCGCCCTTAACCAACTCGGTGACGCTCAACTGGCGTCCCTCGAGCGCCTGCTATTGGTGGTCAGCACCTACGGCGACGGTGAAGCACCGGATAACGCCGCACGTTTTGAGCGCAGCCTGCTTGAGCAGGCTTCACTGCCACAATTGCACTTCGCCATCCTGGCCCTGGGCGACAGCAGCTACCCGCAGTTCTGCGCCTTCGGCCAACGCCTGCAGCTGCGCCTGCAAGCGCTCAAGGCGCAACCGCTGTTCGACCTGTTGTGTGTCGACAACCTTGATGCCGGCACCCTGCGCCACTGGCAGCAACAACTTGGTCACCTCAGCGGCAACAGCGATTTTGTCGACTGGCAGCCCGCACACTACCGCCCTTGGCAACTGGAGCAACGCCTCTGCCTCAACCCCGGCAACATCGGCGCACCAATCTTCCAACTGCGCCTGAGCAGCCAAGAGGACGTCACTTGGCGGGCCGGCGATATTGTCGAAGTCGGCCCTCGGCATGCACCGCAGCGCATCAATGCGTGCCTGCAGCAACTCGGCCTTGATCCACAACAGCACTTACCTGATGGCCAGTTGCTGCGCGATGCCCTGAGCCAACGCCACCTGCCCACAACCCGGCCGGATCAACAGAGCATGGCGCAGTGGCTTGCCGAACTGACACCCCTTCCACACCGTGAATACTCGATTGCCTCGTGCCGCAGCAGCGGCAACCTTGACCTGCTGGTACGCCTGCAGCACCAGGCTGACGGCAGCCCCGGACTCGGCTCCGGCTGGCTGTGTCAGCATGCCGAAATTGGCCGCCAGATCGACCTGCGCATCCGCCGCAACCCCGGCTTCCAGGGCCCTGACGCCACGACGCCGCTGATTCTGATTGGCAGCGGCAGCGGCCTTGCCGGCCTGCGCGCGCACCTGCAGGAACGCGCAGCCAATCCACACTCACGCAACTGGCTGCTGTTTGGCGAGCGCCAGGCCGCCCACGACGCCCTGCTGATCGACGAGCTACGCGCCTGGCAGCACAGCGGCCACCTCGAACGCCTCGACCTCACCTATTCGCGCGACGGCCATCCGCAGCGCTATGTACAGGACGCCCTGTGCGATGCCGCCAGCACCTTGCACGCCTGGCTGGCCGACGGCGCCGCCCTCTACCTCTGTGGCAGCCTCGACGGCATGGGCCGCGATGTCGACACCTGCCTGCGTCAACTGCTGGGGGATGAACAGGTGGACCAGCTAAGCCAGAGCGGTCGTTATCGGCGTGATCTGTACTGAAGACAATTGATCGTTCCTCAGTTACCACACACCTCTACAGGCGAAACAGACCGACCTGAACGCTATTGATCAAGCCGCGACGCCAGGGCTTAGCTGCCCCCATCGCCGCACACCGCTGACAAACGGCCACGAACCCTTCGCTCATGCCCAGTGCTGGCAGACTGCTGACCACAGGCCAAACAAACCAGGCAGCACAAGCAATCGGGCAACGTCCGGATGCGCCGCACACCCGCCAGACAAAACAAAACCCCGGTCACTGCTGGCAGTGACCGGGGTTTGCTTTAACTCATTACCACCGTCGCATCGCGTGCGGCGGTGGGTTAGCGTCGCCACTCAGAAGGAGTAGGTCGCCGACAGCACTGCAGAACGTGCAGCACCGTACTCAATGGCCGAAGAACGCGCCGTGGTGGTGCCAGCACCCGCCGTAGTGCCCACTTGCGTTCTCACGCTCTCAACATATTCCTTATCAAACAGGTTGTTGAGGTTGAGTTGCAGATCAAGCTCTTTGTTGACCTTGTAGCCAACCATGGCGTTATGCAGCCAATAGGCATCCAGTTTCACACCGTCATTGGAGGCAGTGAGGTTGCGCTCACTGACATAACGCGCGCCGTAACCCACACGCCAGCCGGCCGGCAGGTCATAGGTAGTCCACAGATTGAGCGAGCGAGGCGGGGTGTTGGCCAACGCCTGACCTTCACGGGCGATACCTGCAGCCGTGTCAGCCGCCTCCAGGGTCTCGCTGTCCAGGAAGGTGTAGTTGGCGTAGACATTCCACTGATCAGTGACACGTCCGGTTGCGCCCAGCTCAAAGCCCTGAACGCGCTGCTTGCCTGCCAGCTGGGTACTGCCATCAACCATGGTTTCGCGGGCATTGCTCTTTTCCACACGGAACAGCGCTGCATCCAGGCCCAGACGGCTATCGAGGAACTCCCACTTGGTGCCCAACTCCCAGGTTTTGTTCTTCTCAGGCTCAAGATCCTGAGTCGCTGCAGACAGGCCGGCACCGCTGGTCGCCAGGTTCTCGGCGGATGGGTTGAAGGAGTCGCCATAGGCCACGTAGATACGCCCATTCTCTGCCGGCTTATAGGTCAGCCCCGCACGCTTGCTCAGATGCTCATCGCTTGAGTTGAAGGACGTCCGGGCATTGGTCGCCAGGGTGTGATCATCGGCATCGCCATCCACCCAGTCGTAACGCAGGCCGAGACTCAGGTCCCAGTAGTCGTTCAGTGCGATGGTGTCGAACGCGTACAGCGCGCGGTCGAGCAGGCGCGTCTCGGTCTTCGCGCTATCAGCCTTATTGGTCGGACCATTCCAACGACCGGGTGGGTTACTCAGGTCATAACCGCTGTCCGGAAACACCAAGTTATAGGCGTAGGTAGTACGGTCATAGGTCTCACGCGACAATTCCACACCGCTGACCAGCGTGTGGGCCAGGCCAAGGGTCTCGAAGTTGGCGGTCAGGTTGGTCTGATTGATCAGCATTTTGCTGGTGACATCACGACCATAGGCCTGTGGACCTGCGGGCAGGTATTTGCCGGCCGCCAGCACTGGACCAACACCCGTTGTCGTTGAACGCCGACGCTCAAGGTTGACATGAGCCGCCGAGACGACCGTGTCACGGTGGATTTCCGAATAGCGGGTCAGATTCTGCAAGCGCAGACTGTCGTTAATGTCATGCTCAAGTTTGACCGTGAAGGCATCGCTCTCGATTTCTTCCTTGTCCAGATTGCGCCAGCCAAAGAAGCTTTCACGGTCCACACCCGCCAGGCGCTTGCCATTGATTGCCGGCACGCCGTAATCAGGCAGGTTGTCGTCCGTTTGGTGGAAGTAACTCAGGGTCAGACGTGTCGATTCGCTCAGACCCAAGAGCAGCGACGGTGCAATACCCCAGCGCTGGCGATCCACATCATCACGGCCAGGCACATCATTCTCATGGGCCATCAGGTTGAGGCGCACGGCGCTGCCGGTGCCCACGCCATCCAGGGTCTGGTTGGTATCCAGAGTCAGGCGGTGATAGTTGTCAGTACCCAGGCTGGCACCGATCTCGGTGAAGTCACGCTGAAGCGGCTGCTTGCTGGCCTGGTTGATGCTGCCACCCGTTGTGCCGGAACCACCGAATACCGAGTTGGGGCCCTTGATGACTTCAACAGCTTCGATATTGAAGGTGTCGGTGCGGTTGTTCTGCGAGCTGTCGCGCAGGCCGTCGATCTGCATGTTGGCGTTGGCGCTGAAGCCACGGATGTTGATGCTGTCGCCCGAGCCACCACCGCCCTCACCGGCGTTGAAGGTGATGCCAGAAACGTTGGCCAGCACTTCTTTCATGCTCAGGGCTTTCTGCTCTTTAAGCAGAGCCTGAGGCACCACGGTGATGGTCTGCGGGGTGTCGAGCAAGGGTACGGCGTACTTGGCCGAGGCTGAACTTTCGGTTTTGTAATCGTCGGCCTGCTGGCCCTTGACCGTTACGCTGCCCAGCTCGACTGGTGTTTTGGCCTTTTGCGGAGCCTGCTCAGCCGCCATGCCAGCCCCTGCCCACGAAGCCACGGCCAGGCCGATGGCTGTAGCCAGAAGACGACGCTGTGGCAGGCTGCCCGCTTTTGTACCCATACCCATGAGAACCATCCCCAAAATTGAACGAGGCGTGATTCTATTTGATAATTATTATCAGGCAATAGGTATTTACACTTTTATTCGTGTTTAGTTCCCGGGCCTGCAACGCTTTACCGGATGCATGCGCCTGTGATGCTGGCCAAATCAGGACAGCCCGTCAGCGCCATGGCCACCTCCAACTCGGCCCGCAGCAGTTGCACCACATGCGCCACCCCGCTGGCCCCAGCAGTAGCCAACCCGTAGACATAAGGCCGCCCGACCAGTACCGCATCAGCCCCCAGGGCTAGGGCCTTGAACACATCCGTTCCACGACGGATACCACCATCTAACAGCAGTGGCACCCGCCCTTGCACTGCGGCGGCAACTTCCGCCAGCACCTCGATGCTCGCCGGCTGGCCGTCGAGCGTACGCCCGCCATGGTTAGAGACAATTAGACCGTCGATACCCTCAGCCACCGCGCGCTGCGCATCCTCGGCAGTCATCACGCCTTTGAGCAGAATTGGCAAGCGCGTCAATGAGCGCAGCCATTGCACATCCGCCCAGCCAGGTGCAGCCGCAAGCAATGCACCACCGAGCAGAAGACCACCACTGGGCGGCGCTCCCTCATGCAACGGCTGCATGCCGCGCAGATTGACGGCTTCAATCCCCCCCGGCAAAGAAAAGCCCGCGCGCTGTTCACGGTTGCGCATGCCATTCACCGGCGCATCCACCGTCAGCACCAGCGCTTGATAACCCGCGGCTTCGGCGCGCCTGACCAACGCCTCGGTAAACGCTCGATCAGGCTGGATATACAGCTGAAACCACAGTGGGCTATGCGCTTGCTCGGCCACCGCCTCAAGGGCCACGCTGGCCTGGGTGCTCAGCACCATGCCCGCCTGCACGGCCGACGCGGCCAACACCGTCGCCAACTCACCGTCAGCATGCGCCAACTGCTGATACGCCACCGGGGCGAGGAAAATCGGATGAGCAAAGGCCTGGCCGAACAACTGCAGATGGGTGTTACCACCACTGAGGTCGGCCAGCACCCGCGTACGCAGACGAATACGCTGAAACGCTGCCTGATTCTCCGCCAGGGTCAGTTCATCAGCCGCCCCGCCCGCGATGTAGGCCCAGGCTTGTGCGCTCATGCGCTCACGGGCCAGGGGTTCGTAGTCCGCCACAGCCGCGAGACTCGGCGGGATCTGCGTCAGTTTTGGCAACGGCATGCCGGTCATGTGTTGGCCCACTGGCGCAGCAGGTTGTGATAAACCCCAGTCAAACGCGCCAGCTCGGCCGATTCGGGCACGTCAAGGGTGAGCGCCTGTATCGCACGATCCAGCTCCAGCAACAGACCGCGCTGAGTGTCATCACGAACCAGGCTCTGAATCCAGAAGAACGCCGCATAGCGCGTGCCACGGGTTACCGGGTTGACGCGGTGCAGGCTGCTGCCGGGATACAGCACCAGATGTCCGGCTGGCAACTTGACGCTGTGGCTGCCGTAACTGTCCTCGACCACCAGCTCACCGCCCTCGTACTCATCCGGCTCACTGAAAAACAGCGTGGCCGACAGGTCGCTGCGCACCCGATGCAGCGTACCCGGCACACTGAAAATCGCATTATCGATATGGTTGCCGTACGTACCGCCGTCGGTGTACCGATTGAAGCGCGGCGGCAACACCTTCAGCGGCAAGGCGGCCGAGACAAACGGCGGATGGTTGCCCAGACGCTGCACAATAAAGTCGCCAATCTGCACCGCTAAAGGATCATCCTGGGCCAGTTGCTGATTGGCCTTGGCCTTCACGGCCTGATGACCGGCGGTCAAGCGACCGTCCTGCCAACTGGCAAGCTCAAAGGCCTGACGGCACTCACGCACCTGCTCGGGCGTCAGCACATCGGCAATGCTCAACATCATGACTGGGTTCCCCTGAAACCTGACCGCACACTTAATTGCAAATGATTCTAAATAGCCAGACGCGACTATGACAGCGCCTTTTAGTCGCTTCATTGACCCAGGCCAATGGTTGCAACACAAATATCCACGCCAGAAACGAGCAAGGCGCTCATAAACATGAGCGCCTTGCTGGACAGCCGAACCGCTGCAGAGCTTACAGGTAGAACGACTTCAAGGGTGGGAAGCCATTGAACTCCACGGCGCTGTAGCTGGTGGTGTAGGCACCGGTGGACAGCCAGTACAGGCGGTCACCAATCGACAGGTTGAGCGGCAGGCCGTACTTGTAGTTCTCGTACATGATATCGGCGCTGTCGCAGGTCGGTCCGGCGATCACCACCTCCTCCACCTCCCCCTTCTTCTCGGTCCAGATCGGGAACTTGATCGACTCGTCCATGGTTTCGATCAGGCCACTGAACTTGCCCACATCCACGTACACCCAGCGCTCCACAGCCGTGCGCGACTTGCGCGCCACCAGCACCACCTCGCTGACCAGAATGCCGGCGTTGGCGATCAGCGAACGGCCCGGCTCGAGGATGATTTCCGGCAGGTCATCACCGAAGTCTTCCTTGAGGAAACGAATGATCTCTTCCGCGTAGGTTTCCAGGCTGTTGGTGCGGGTGATGTAGTTGGCCGGGAAGCCGCCGCCCATGTTGATCAGCTTGAGTTCGATGCCGTCTTCTTCTTTCAGGCGCTCGAAGATCACCTTGACCTTGGCAATCGCGGCGTCCCACACCGAGATATCGCGCTGCTGCGAACCGACGTGGAAAGAGATGCCGTAGGGCACCAGGCCCAGATCACGGGCGAGGATCAGCAGGTCCATGGCCATGTCGGTCTGGCAACCGAATTTGCGCGACAGCGGCCAATCGGCGGTGGTCGAGCCTTCGGTGAGGATGCGCACATAGACTTTCGCGCCCGGCGCGGCCTTGGCGATGTTGCGCAGGTCGGCTTCCGAATCGGTGGCATACAGACGCACGCCCTTCTCGAAGAAGTAGCGAATGTCCTTGGATTTCTTGATGGTGTTGCCGTAACTGATGCGATCAGGCGTTACGCCTCGGCTCAGCACTTTATCCAGCTCATAGATCGAGGCGATGTCGAAGCTGGAGCCTTTGTCCTTGAGCAGGTCGATGATCTCGACCGCCGGGTTGGCCTTGACCGCGTAGTACACCTTGGCGAACTCAAACCCGGCGCGCAGGTCGTCGTAGGCCTGGCTGATGATCGACGTGTCGATCAGCACGAACGGGGTTTCCTGGGTATCAGCGAAGGCTTTCATGCGCTGAAAAGTGGCGGGTGCGTAATAGTCTTCGACCTTGATCGACATGCGGGGACTCCAGTGGGCAGAACCAGTTAAAACACATTCAGCGGGTGAGCACTGCAACACAATTGCTCACCCACCATCAGGGAGACCTGGCGGCCAGTCCGCACAGGCAGAACGTCTGATCAGTTTCCCCACTTTGGTTCGCCTACTTCCCAAGGCATGTCGCCGAGGATTGTCTGTATAGAGAACAACCTCTCGTCGTCAGTACTTGAGCCGGATGGATCGTTGCCAGCATGGACGTTCGGGCGCGAACTTTAGGGCCACAGGAAGCCGAGATCAATCAAAAAATGCCGTAGTTTTGACCCCCTTTGTCGCCTTATTGATTGAACGTTTTATATTCAAAACAAACCGTTATGGAATGCTGCACAAGCCACGCAAAAACTCCGCTTTGCACCCCTGACTACAGGTCGCCGCGCGGGCCGACGTTTACCGTTATAATCGCCGCCTTTTTTGACAGACCGACTCTTCAGTCGACGGATTCCGCACAATGACCCTCCAGGCCACCGAAGTCGGCAAACGCCGCACATTCGCGATCATCTCCCACCCCGA
The DNA here is from genome assembly GCF_026625725.1 of Pseudomonas sp. SL4(2022). Classification (NCBI taxonomy): domain Bacteria; kingdom Pseudomonadati; phylum Pseudomonadota; class Gammaproteobacteria; order Pseudomonadales; family Pseudomonadaceae; genus Pseudomonas; species Pseudomonas sp. SL4(2022). Next base: position 2,559,602 of record NZ_CP113060.1, on the reverse strand, counting down.
CGCCGGTAAAACCACCATTACCGAAAAGCTCTTGTTGATGGGCAAGGCGATTGCCGTGGCCGGCACGGTGAAGTCGCGTAAATCCGACCGCCATGCCACGTCCGACTGGATGGAAATGGAGAAACAGCGCGGGATCTCGATCACCACCTCGGTGATGCAGTTCCCGTATCGCGAGCACATGATCAACCTGCTCGACACCCCCGGCCACGAAGACTTCTCGGAAGACACCTACCGCACCCTGACCGCAGTGGACAGCGCCCTGATGGTGCTCGACGGCGGTAAAGGCGTTGAGCCACGCACCATCGCCCTGATGGACGTGTGCCGGCTGCGCGACACGCCGATTGTCAGCTTCGTCAACAAACTCGACCGTGATATCCGCGACCCGATTGAACTGCTCGACGAAATCGAAGCGGTCCTCAAGATCAAAGCCGCGCCGATCACCTGGCCGATTGGCTGCTACAAGGACTTCAAAGGCGTCTACCACCTGGCAGGCGACTACATCATCGTCTACACCCCCGGCCACGGTCACGAGCGCACCGAAACAAAAATCATCGAAAAACTCGACTCGGATGAAGCGCGCGCTCACCTGGGGGATGAATACGATCGGTTCCTTGAGCAGTTGGAACTGGTTCAGGGTGCCTGCCATGAATTCGACCAAGACGAATTCATGAACGGCCAACTGACCCCGGTGTTCTTCGGCACCGCGCTGGGCAATTTCGGCGTCGACCATGTGCTCGACGCAGTGGTCGACTGGGCACCCAAGCCGTTGCCACGGGCGGCTCATGAGCGCACGGTGGAGCCGGTGGAAGAGAAGTTCTCCGGCTTCGTGTTCAAGATCCAGGCGAACATGGACCCCAAGCACCGCGACCGTATCGCCTTTATGCGCATCTGCTCGGGCAAGTACAGCCAGGGCATGAAAATGCGCCATGTGCGCACCGGCAAAGATGTGCGCATCGGTGACGCCCTGACTTTCTTCTCCAGCGAGCGGGAAATGCTGGTGGAGGCCTTTGCCGGCGACATCATCGGCCTGCACAACCACGGCACCATCCAGATCGGCGACACCTTCACAGAGGGTGAAGCGCTGGGCTTCACCGGTATTCCGCACTTCGCCCCGGAACTGTTCCGCCGTGTACGCCTGAAAGACCCGCTGAAATCCAAGCAACTGCGCCAGGGTCTGCAACAGCTGGCGGAGGAAGGCGCAACTCAGGTGTTCTTCCCCGAGCGCAGCAACGACATCATCCTTGGTGCGGTCGGTGTGCTGCAGTTCGACGTGGTCGCCAGCCGCCTGAAAGAAGAATACAAGGTCGAATGCGCCTACGAGCCCATCACCGTATGGTCAGCGCGCTGGATCGACTGCAGCGACAAGAAAAAACTTGAGGAATTTTCCAACAAGGCCGTGGAAAACCTCGCCCTGGATGGCGGCGGCCACCTCACCTACCTGGCCCCGACACGGGTCAACCTGAGCCTGATGGAAGAGCGCTGGCCGGACATCAAATTCCGCGCCACCCGCGAGCATCACTAAGATATCGCCGCCTCTGTAGAAGCTTGCTTGCTGGCGCCAGCAAGCTGGCCCACACACGCAACCCGGCGGCGTATGATGTGACCATGCGCCTGATCGACACCCACACCCACCTGGACTTCCCCGACTTCGATGCTGATCGCGGTGAGCTGCTGGCCCGTTGCCGCCAGCTTGGCGTCGAGCGACTGGTGGTGCTGGGTGTGCATCAGGCCAACTGGCAGCGGGTGTGGGATCTGGTGCACGCCGAAGACAGCCTCTACGCGGCGTTTGGCCTGCACCCGGCTTACCTGGATGAACACCGCACCGCACACCTGAATGAGCTGAGTGAGTGGCTGACCCGCTGCGCCGATCAGCCCAAGTTCTGTGCAGTGGGCGAGATCGGCCTGGACTACTTTCTCGAACAGCTTGATCGCGAGCGGCAGCAACAGCTGTTCGAGGCGCAGCTCAAACTCGCCATCGAATTCGAGCGGCCCGCACTGCTGCATGTGCGCCGCGCTCATGCGGCGACCATCGCCACACTCAAACGCTTAAAGCCCGCCCGTGGCGGCATCATTCATGCCTTTGCCGGCAGCACTGAAGAAGCCCGCGAATACCTCAAGCTCGGTTTCAGACTCGGCCTGGGCGGCGCACCCACCTGGTCACAGGCACTGCGGCTGCGCAAGGTGGTGGCGCAACTGCCACTGGAGGCCATCGTGCTGGAAACCGACTCGCCCGACATGGCGCCCGCCATGTACCCCAACCAGCGCAATAGCCCGGAATATCTGCCGGACATTTGCACGGCCCTGGCCGAACTACGCGGCATTAGCGCGGATGAACTGGCCAGCGCCAGCAGCCGCAACGCAGCCGAGTTATTTGGTTGGAACATTGATGCTACACGCATGGAATGATGCAATTCGGTCACAACACGCAACCGCCCCAACATCACCAAGACGCAGCAAAAGGCGATTGCAAGCCCAAAAAAGCCCGCCAATGGCGGGCTTTGCCGGACAGCCGCTGATCAGACGCGGAACGCACCAATCAGCTGCTTCAGGCGCGCCACCAGCACGGAAAGCTCACGACTGGCCTGCTCAGTCTGGCTGGCACCTTCGGCGGTACGCTCACCGGCCTGGCTGATCTCGACGATGTTCTGGTCGATATCCTGCGCGACGGCTGTCTGCTCTTCGGCGGCGGTAGCGATCTGCTGGTTCTGATCGACGATCATGCCCACCGCACCGAGGATATTCTCCAGCGCCTGCTGCACCTTGCCTGATTCATTGACGGTGTTGTCCGCCATCTGATGACTGGTGCTCATCGCCTTGACAGCCGCGCCGACACCACTTTGCAGCTTGGCGATCATCGATTCGATTTCTTCAGTGGACTGCTGCGTACGCTTGGCCAGGTTACGCACTTCGTCGGCCACCACGGCAAAACCGCGCCCCTGTTCGCCGGCACGCGCGGCCTCAATGGCGGCGTTGAGCGCGAGCAGGTTGGTCTGTTCGGCGATGCCCTTGATCACGTCCAGCACCTGGCTGATCGACGCACTATCACTGGCCAGCTTGTTGATCACCACCACCGACTGATCGATCTCCCCTGCCAGACGCTGGATACTGCCCACCTGGGACTCAACCAGCGCACGACCGCTGACCGTTTCATCATTCACACTCTGCGCGCTACCCACTGCGGCCGCGGCACTGCTGGCAACTTCCTGGGCGGTAGCTGACATTTGATTCATCGCCGTGGCGATGAGGTCGATCTGCCCGCGCTGACCAGCCACTGCCTGGTTACTTTCACCAGAGACCTGCTGCACGCGCTCTGCCTGACGCTCAACCTCGGCCACAGTCAGCCCCACGCGCTCAATCAGCTGATGGATCTTACCCACCGTTTCATTGAACACCTGGCCAAGCTCACCCAGTTCGTCCTGACTCTGCGCCTTGAAGCTGACAGTCATATCGCCCGCAGCCACCTGAGTCATCACCTGGCCAAGCGCTTTCAGCGTGGTGCGAATCGACACATAGAAGCCGCTATAGAGATAAACGATCAGCAGGAATACCACCACGAGCGCCGACACCAGCAACACCATCTGCGCTCGGTTATCGATCAGTCGTACTTCCAGCTGTTTATCGAGGAACTGCAGCACCGCGGTGTTGAGCTGATAGGTATGCTCCATGGCCGCGCTGACATCGCTGTAATACTGTGCCCAAGGCGTATCCAGCGAGTCAGCCACCACGACCTTGTCTTCGAAGAACACTGCACTGGTTTTCAGGCTCTCCAGGCTGCTGGCGGCCTGATCAGCCAGCACAGCGCGCGCCTGAGCACTGCTGTTAAGCGAAGACTGCAGCGTCAGAGCGTATTCGCCGTGCAACTTTTCCAGTTCCAGCAGCAACTCATCAAAGGCAGTGCTGGCAGATGAGTTAAGGAACCCCTGAGCCAGCGAGTAAGCACCAATTGCCCGCCCCTCGCTCAGGGACGCCGTGACTTTCGGGGTTTCAACTGTAACCAGTTCGACCATCTGCCTTACGTCGCCATCGCGGTCCTGACTGAGGCCCGCCTGGCTGGCGACAAGCTTGATAAACACCTGGGAAGATCCCAGCAGTTTTTCCGCCAGAACAATCTTGCCGCTCAAGGACGTCTCATCCTGAACCGCGGCCAGTTCAGCAATCAGCGCATCACGCTTGCTATTGAACTCTTCGATCTGCTCTGCCTCGTGCACCACTGCAGCCAGGCCTTGCAATTCATCACCAATTTCAGCCTGCAGCTTGCTCAGGCGCACTTCTAGGTCGCCCGCCTGGCCGGATTGACCGATCATGGCGTTGATTTCAACAAGGTCCACAAAATCTTCAAGGTTACGCCGCAGCGCCAAGCTCTCACCGAGCAAATCAATGCTCTCGATGGCCGCTTGAGTACTGATGAACTGCCGGTAGGAGTCTCGTACCAGATAGAAGTTGGTGACCAGCATGGGCAGAAAGAACAGAACACTGATCAGACTGAACTTAGTGCCGAAGCTGAGGCGATTCATTAGCGCGATGGCCGGATACAACACGGTCTTCACAGGACGTCTCCAGTTCTAATTATTGTCGTGTCAGGCTACATAGTGGCCGCGCAGAATGGCAAATGGCGGCGTGCATGTCCCTGGCTGCTCGACCTACGGCACATGGATCAACACGCTTAATACAGGCAGATTAGCGTGATCAATGTCACAAATTTATGGCCGAACAGGGGCTCCATGTATACCTCTTATCGACCTCAACCTGTGTAACTTAAGGTTAATGATGCGCACATCAATGAAGCTGGGTATTGATCTGGGTGGCAGCAAAATCGAGATCATTGCCCTTCAAAAGGGTCAGCAAGTACTGCGACGCCGAGCACCGACCCCACAGGGGGACTATCTAAAAACGCTCAGTCTGATTGTCAGCCTAGTTGAAGATTGCGAGCGCGACCTGGGCCAGCAGGGCAGCCTGGGGGTCGGTATCCCCGGCACTCGATCGCCCGATCATGGACGCATCAAGAATGCCAATTCACAGTGCCTGATTGGCGAGGATCTGCAGGCCGATCTTGAGCAGCGCTTACAGCGCCCGGTCCGGCTGGCCAATGACGCCGACTGCTTTACCCTTTCCGAAGCCTGCGACGGCGCAGGCGAGGCTGCTGCAAGCGTTTTCGGGGTTATTCTGGGAACAGGCGTCGGGGGTGGATTAGCCCTGAACAAGCAACTGCTAGGCGGCCCGAATGCGATTACCGGTGAGTGGGGCCACAACCCCCTGCCCTGGCGCCGCGCCGAGGACGGCCCGGTACGGCGCTGCTATTGCGGCCAGGATGACTGCATCGAAACCTTTCTCAGCGGCCCAGGCTGGGCCACACGCAGCGACCTGGGTCTTGAAGCCAGCGCGATTGTGCTTGCCGCACGAAGTGGCAATGCGGCCGCGCAACAAGCGCTGAACCGCTACTGCGATCAGCTGGCGCGCGGCCTGGCGTCAGTGATCAACCTGATCGATCCATATGCCATTGTGCTGGGCGGCGGCCTGTCCAATACGGCCGAGCTGTATCAGCAAGTCCTGCCATTGCTGCCACGCTACGTGTTTTCCGACCAGGTCAACACACGCCTGTTGCAGGCCCGCCATGGCGACTCCAGCGGGGTACGCGGGGCCGCCTGGTTGTGGAATGACGACCTCAGATAAGCAACGTCCAGGCAGCAAAAACCGCATACCACAGCACTGCGGCCCTTACCAATAGCTGCCACAGACCGTCCAGCGTGCTGACGCCAGCCTCACCGATCACGGGCTCCGGCGTTTCGCCAGCCGCCCGCGCAGTGATGATCACCAACTGAGCCGCACCAATGTCCCAACTGAGCAGCTCGTGCAGCAGGGTGCGGCTGACACCGGCAAAGTTGCCCACCAGAGCAAAACTGGCCGCCAGCACCCGCACCGGCAACCAGTCAAAACCATGGCGGATCTGTACGGCGGCTTCACGCAAGGCGGGCTGAGTCGCCTGCTCACTGCTCAGGGCTACCAGGCGGTAAGCCAGCGCCGCCAAAGGGCCGAGCAGCACATACCAGAAGATCACCGCAAAGAAACTCTGGTAGGCCTGCCACACCAGATGCCCTTGCACACGCTGCAACAACTCGCCCTCGTCATCGGCCTCCAGCGCCAGGTCACGCCGAGCCACCAGATAAGCCGCTTCAGCATCACCCCGCCGCCAGCTGTCGCGAAACGGCCCCAGTGCTGCCAGCAAATCGCCGCGGCCCAGGCTGTAGATCACCACTAACAGATGCAGCGGGAAGGCCAGCCAACCGTAAGCCACTGCCTCTAACATCATAAGTAACACACCCAACACCACCATCGGCAGCACCACCACTGCCGCCAGCGCCAACCAAGGCTGCGAGACCGTTAATGCATGGCGTTCCATGGCAGCCAGCAGCCGTAACCAGGGGCCGTCTTGTTGGATACGACTACGCCAGGCCGAAAATTTCTCGACCCATAACACCAGCAGCAACACCAGAAAATTCATATCAGCTCCTTGTCTTGTTGCAGGCCCGAGCGCAGCGTAGCCCAATCGAATGCCGGCCCGGGATCAGTCTTGCGCCCTGGAGCAATGTCGCTATGACCGCAGATCCGCTCCAGGGTGATGGCCGGGTAGGCCGCCTGCAGCTGCTGAGTCAGCTTAATCAGTGCAGCATACTGAACGGACGTGAACGGCAGATCATCTGTACCCTCCAGCTCTATGCCCAAGGAAAAATCATTACAGTTTTCCCGCTCAGCAAACCGCGACACCCCGGCATGCCAGGCACGCTCATTACAAGAGACAAACTGCGTAACCACGCCATCACGCTCAATAAAGAAATGCGCCGACACCTGCATGCTGGCAATGCTGGCGAAATAGGGGTGCTCATGCGCATCCAGGCGATTCTGAAAGAACGCCTGCACCTTACCCGTGCCGAACTGTGCGGGGGGCAGGCTGATATTGTGAATCACCAATAACGACACTTCATTCAGCGGACGCTGATTGAAATTGGGGGACGGGCAGTGCCGGACGCCGTCACACCACCCACTGGAAGGGTCCAGCTGCATACAAAGCTCCTTGAACAGGCCATCACTCTAGTGCAGCACCGCACCAAGGCCAAGGCCACTCCACAGCCACACAAACAAAAACGCCGCCGGGCACTACCCGGCGGCGTTTGCTTTGTCGACTACTGGCGCGCGTCAAGCACCTTTGAGCTTGCGCAGGTTACCAATCACCGACTCCAGCGCACGATCAAACAGCAGCGCATCATCGAGCAGGCGGATGGCACTGCGACGGAACTCCACAGCCAGGCCCATACGGGTTTTTTCCAGCACTTTCATGCCCGTACGGTTAACGAAAATATACTTCCCGGTCGGTTTGATGATCGCCGCCAGCTTGCAGCGCAGCTTATGCTCTTCGTCTTCCTGAAACTCGACCCAACTCCCGACACGCAAATTGTCGACCTGCTGCAGCGACTCATCGTCATCCGGCAGACTGGCCTCTGGCTCAGCCGGACGAAGCTCACCCGGTGCCAGCAGAATAATCTCTTCGACCACCTCGACCATTGCCGGCTCTTCAACAGCCTCGGCTGCTGACAGCGCCAGCAACGGCAGTTCGATTCCGGCGTCCGCCAGTGCCGCACGCTGCTGCTCATCAATCTCGACCAGTGGCTCGGCATCCGCCACCGGGGTTTCCTCCGGCAGACTGCGCTTGAAGCGCTGGAAGGCTTGCACATGCAGCGCCTCCAGTTGACTGAAGAACTCGCCGGTGGAGAACGGATCAAACGCTGCGCTCGTCATGCCTTCGCGTAGCGCTTTGAGCAGCCCCGGCACCATCTCCAGCAGGCGCATGCGCGCTTCCGGCTCTTCGTGCAGCTCAACGCTCCAAACCAGATCATCCATGGTCGCCAGTGCCGCCTGCCACTCGGCTGACTCAACGCCGTGCTTCAGGCAGGTCAGCATCAGCACCTTGCTCCAGGCTTCCTGCAGCAAACGCACCACCACTTCCGGCAGCGTCTTGCCCAGCAACCGCTCGTTCAACGCCTGCTCAACCTCACGACGTGCCAGCGCAGCCTTGGCACTGCCTTCTTCGGCATCACGGGTACGCTGTTCCAGCAGTTCACTGCGTCGACGCTCATCCCCGGTAAACGCCAGGAAATCCGCCAACAGCTCAGAGAAAATCAGAGGATCGTCGACAAAGTCATTCAGCAGACGCTGTACCACCTGCTCAATTTTCTGATACAGGCTGTCACGCTGCGTATCGTCCTGCTCACCCCAGCCCAGTGCGGCAGAGGCAATTTCATTAAGCAGACGGCGTGCGGGATGGCTACCACGACTGAAGAAGGTCTTGTCGATCACGGCGACCTTGAGCATCGGAATCTGCAGACGGCCGATCAACGCTTTCAGCGAATCCGGCAGCGTACGGTCATCCAGAATGAACTCGAAGAGCATCGATACCAGATTGATGACATCTTCATCGACCTCACCGACAACCCGCGCCTTACCGGCTTTGGCACTGGCCCGCGTCAGTAAACTCTCCAATTGCTCACGCAGATCAAAGTCATCACTGGCCTGTGCAGGCGCCTTCTGCTGCATATGCGACAGAAGACGCATCAAGTCATTGGTCGAAATGGGCAGCGCATCCGCTGGCCGATTGCGCGACGGGATCAAAGTTCCGCGCGCCTGAGACAGCAACTCCTGCAGCGCGCCGAAAACCTCCTGCACGCCTTCATCCGCAAACTCACCGCTCAGTTCCGCCGCAGCATCCTGCCGGGCACTGCCCACAGGCGCACTGGTGCGCGACGGGTTGCGTCGCACGGGCGCAGACTTCAGCTCGGGAAGAACGCCGGCCGCAATCAGCGCCTGATTGGCCTCGCCGTAGAGCTGATCAAGATCGCAAAGAACGTATTTCTCGAAGAGTTTGAGAATGATCAGCTTGACCCTGATTTCCACGCCAAGGCTACTGCAGGCCTCGAGAAAGAACTCACACAGGCAAGTCGGGCCGACCGGGTTGCTCTTGTCATCCAGTTTCTTGCTGACCATCGCATTGAAGCGCGTGGTCAGGTGGCCGAGCGATGCAGCATCACGGCTCATGACTTTGGCAACCATCGAGTCCAGCGCCACAGCCTCTTCCAGCGCATCATTCTGCACCAGAGAAAGCGTCTCGAATGACACCGCATCCAAGGGGGCCGGCTTGCCGATTTCGTACTGATTAAGAGTGGCGAAGGCCTCAAATACCTTCTGCAGGAAGCCGCGCTCGATATTCTTGCGTTTCAGCCGCAAGTCGCGCATCGCCTCAAAGAAGGCATTCTGCTCGGCGTTGCTGGTGGCCCGATCCGCCATCTCGAACAGCGTATCGTCGGCATTGTCGAACAGCGCCTGCAACGCTACTTTGAGCTGTTGCGCCGCTTTGTCACGCACATTTGTCAGCGCCACAGGCAGTCTTCCTACCGGTGAAGTGGGCGATTGCTCAGGGCTCACCTTGCTCAGGTGAACCACATTCGCATCAGTCTTCATTGCGAGTCTCCTGCAGACTGCCCCTCTTGGGCGAACCGATCTGCACAGCGATCAACTGAGCGTCATCCGTAACGTCAAAGGCCTGGCGTCAACAATTTAAAAAAGTAAAGCCATTATAGGGATGCGCACGCGCAGACCAAGCCGACTTTTCTTCCAGACATGACCCAGATCACAGATGCAGCGCCAGAGGTTCCCAACGGTCAGCGAAAGGCGACCAAAACAACACTCGCCTTAAGCAGCAGACGAACTCGCAACATCGAAACCTCATCAGCATAGCGTTCCCGCGCCCAGTAAACAGCTGCAAACACTGCGCAAACGGTTACCAAACCCTATAATCGGCGCACCCCGCTGACTGGAGCCCACCATGCCGAACCTCACGCTTACCGACCTCGCCTACGAAATCGAGGCCAACGTGCGCCGAGCACTGGCAGAGGACATCGGCAGCGGCGACATCACGGCACAGTTGATCCCCGCCGAGCGGCAGGCCCATGCCAAGGTCATCACCCGCGAGCATGCCGTCATCTGCGGAACCGCCTGGGTGGATGCAGTGTTTCGCCAACTCGACGACCGCGTCAGCGTGCACTGGCATGTTCAGGACGGTCAGCGCGCCGAACCTAATCAAGTCCTGTTTGAACTCGCTGGCCCAGCCCGCGCCCTGCTCAGCGGCGAACGCAGCGCCCTGAACTTTCTGCAAACCCTCTCGGCCGTCGCCACCCGCTGCCAGCACTATGCTGACTTGGTACAAGGCACTCACGTAAAGCTGCTCGACACCCGCAAAACCCTGCCGGGCCTGCGCCTGGCGCAGAAATATGCCGTCACCCAGGGCGGCTGCCATAACCACCGCATCGGTCTGTACGACGCCTTCCTTATTAAGGAAAACCACATCGCCGCTTGCGGCGGCATCGCCCAAGCCGTAACCGCCGCCCACCAGATTGCCCCAGGCAAGCCGGTAGAGGTTGAAGTGGAAAGCTTGGAAGAACTGCGCCAAGCGTTGGATGCAGGCGCAGACATCATCATGCTGGATGAACTGAACTTGGATGAAATGCGTGAGGCCGTAACCCTCACCGCTGGCCGCGCCAAACTCGAAGCTTCAGGCGGGGTAAACGAAAGCACCTTGCGGGCGATTGCTGAGACGGGCGTGGACTATGTATCGATTGGCACACTGACCAAGGATGTGAAGGCTGTGGATCTTTCGATGCGACTGGCGCTTTAGCCAATCAGAGTGAAGACAGCGCACTTAGCGCGCTGTCTGCTCCAAAATCTTGAAGAACACAGTCTCCAACGACACGGCGGGCTTGATCGTCACCAGATGACCGCCCACGCTATTGAGCTGAGCAATAAAGGCCGGTAGATCCGCCTGCGACAACTCGCACTCAAACTCCATCTCACGCAACTGCTTGCAGCCCTCAAGCAGTGGCTGTTGCGCATTGAAGCGCACCAACATCTGATCGACGCGCTCAGCTGCCAACTCACGCGGCGAGCGCACCGTCAGCAACTCACCCTTATTGATAAAGCCAAAGCGATCGGCAATGCGCTCAACGTCATGCAACACATGGGATGTAAAGAAAATTGCCCCGCCTTGCTGCTTATACTCAGTAAGAATCTCAACGACATCCTTACGCCCTACCGGGTCGAGCCCCGACAAGGGCTCATCCAGCACCAACAATTTAGGCTGCACCACCATGGCATGAGCCAACGCTACACGCTGTACGTTGCCCTTGGACAGTTCACGGATGCGACGCTTGGCATTTTGCGCCACTGAAAAACGCTCCAGCCATTGCATGCACCAAGCGTCTGCATCTTTGCGTTTGATGCCGTACATGGACAAACCCATGCGCAGAATTTCCAGCGGGGTGAACTGCTCGTAAAGTGCGGGGGACTCAGGCACAAAGGCCAATGGCTGCCTTGCCTCTGCACGTTTTGCATCTACGCCGTAGATGCGCACTTCGCCTTGGTAGTCATTGATAATGTCCAGCATCACCTTGATGGTGGTGGACTTACCGGCACCATTGGGGCCTACAAAGCCGAAGACTTCACCTTCAGTCAGACTAAAGCTGACATCACGCAACGCCTGAACTTCTTTGCCTTTGCTGCGGAAGGTATGGCTGACGCCTTTAAACTCTAGAACTGCTGACACTACCGATCCTCCACACCGGCGACCTTTAGCTTTTTCAGCACAATGCGCCCATCAATAAGTTCATAACCCAGATTTAATGGGTCCTCGGGGAATGCAGCCAGCAAACCATGCTCAATTAACTGCCCAGGCTCGGTCAACGGCTTGCCTGTAAGCGCCTCATAGCGACGCTGGGCATCCCGCAACACCACCAAACCTTGCAAGCGCTTAACGCGCTTGGCGAGCATGGCTTTTAATTTTGGGTCGGTGGTTTGATCGTGCTCCGCCTGCAAAAAATCGACTGCCAGTTGCTCATCCTGAATCTGCTCAGCTTTAAGCATAATGGCGAACTTGCGAAACCCAGCGGCGTTAGCTGTGGCACGTAAAGCGGCTTCTTCGAGGTAAGAAGCGGCCGTTTCTACATCACGCTCGAAAAAGAATTTGTTAAAGCCGTAAAAGAAAGGCGGCAACTCATCCCAAAAACGGCAAGCACTGGCGCGGCGCAACACCTCGCTACCCTCGCGATCTGCGCCGCCCCAGGTGAGCAAACCATTGGCCAGGTAATAGTTGTCTTCGTGGCAGGGGTTGAGGCGGGCCACCTCCTGCTGGGCGCGAATCAGATAACCGGTATCGACCTGACCAAAATCCACCCCGGTAGCCGCCAGCCTCATGGTTTCCAGATTGGCCGCCAAAAAACGGTCGCCGCCAAACAGCACCAACAGCACAGGCGCGGCTATTACCACACGCCCTTCAACTACAGGCTCCAACAGGACAGGGATGCTGGCACGCCACTGAGAAGCGGCGGAGAAAAGGCCAAAGCCAAGCAAGGCCAGTAGCAGGGGCCAGTAACGGGAAGTTGGCATATCAGGCAAAACGCTTACGCTGCAGCGCCCAGACGGCGAGCGCCAGCAGGGCGAGGGCATAACCGAGGCTGCTCAGAACCAGCCAGGGCCAATCGGCCGGCAGAAATTCCGGCTTGCCGTACAGGGCCAGCATGCGCACATCTAGCCCCCCCAGGTCAGGCAACAAATAACCCAGTAAACCAAGGCTGGCGCGGTAGCCTTCGGTATCGGCCACCAGGCTGGGTGTTTCGCCCAACAACACAACAATGACGCCGTAGGAACGGGCGATCAGCATAAAGCCGAAGGTGCCGATCAGGACGAAGCTTGGGGTCGAGGCGACTACCGCCAGCAAAGTAGCCAGCGCGGCCAACACCAGAAGGTCAAGCAGCAAAAAGACGATAACAATCAGGTAAGGTTGCCCCAGCGCCACAGGCGTGGCCTGCGGGTAGATGTCACCGATAAAACGCACCAAACCAACCTGCAGCACGCCAAGCGCAAACAATACGCATAGTACTAGCGCGAAGACCGCCGCAAAACGACCAAGCAGCAAGGTAGTGCGCGCGCTGGGGTAAGTCAGTGAGTTGAGGTAATAACGCTTGTCGAACTCGCGTGAAAGCAACTCCTGAACCAGCAGAACAATCATTAGCGGCAGAAGCAGGCGCATGGTGGAAAAACCCACATCAAGCGCCACAGTGACCGACTGTCGACCACCAAAATAAGCCGACAAAAACGTAGCCAGCGTGACCACGAGCAGGATACCGCTCGCCATCCAGATTAATTTGGCCTTAAGCGCCAAACGCAATGCAATCAGAATATGACGGAGAATTGGCATTTAATTTATAAATCTGGATGAAATTTGAACAGAGCAAGCCGAGCAATTATCCGCTCGAATTGTCAATCAACAACAGCACGAAACTGCAACTCATTCTATTCCTTGCCTTGTACTCGCGCTTCTTATCAAAAAGCACATGCAAAGAGCGACAGAGCAGCTTCACGACTAAATCCCAATAAAAAAAGGGGGGGGGCTCCCCCCTTCAAGCAAGATATCCGACCTGGATTAGGGTATCAAAGTCGTATTAGCTGAAGTAGTATCAGCAAGGGCCGCTGTACATACCCCAGCGTTGGGGAAAACCGTGTTCGTAGTCCCCCGAACAGTGCTGGCCCCAGCAAAAGCTGCGCCCGTTACCGGAATTTCTCTACAGCCGTTTGAGCCTGCGGTGCACGGTTGTTCTGTGGTAACGTTCGGAGTAACAGTAGTATCGGTCACCGCAACGCGCAGCGCTTGCCTGGACTTCACCATACCATTTGTAGCACAGGCAGCAATACCAACCCTCGTTGCAGCACAGGTCACACCTGCAACCACACCCGTTGTCAGATTAATATTGACGTTCTCATTGAGATTCGCGCACTGGGTCTGGGTAAGCTGACCAGTCGCACCAAACTGCACGGCCGACGCCATACCGGACATCATCAAACCAGCAAGTACTAGAGTAATTTTTTTCATATCTATGATCTCCTTATAGCTGATCAGTTCAACGAAGCGATAATGGAAGTGATGTTGTTCTTAACATCAGCAACAGCAGAGGTATCATTCGCACGCTGACGATATTCATTAAACTGAGGAATAGCGATAGCAGCCAGAATGCCGATAATGGCGATTACAATCATCAGCTCGATCAGGGTAAAACCTTTTTGTTTCTTGAGAGACTTCATGGACAAGCTCCTGTTGTGGTTAAGGTCAACGACCTTAATAGGCAAATGCACGCTTCATGCCAACACTCAACAGGCCACTCCGTAACAGCTATGAATCTAATCAGCCACCGCCCAGCTCCACCTAGATGGCAGCATCTGCCGTTTTTTGTCACTCCAAACCACCTTGCTTGGGCTACTGCTTAATTTGAGCTATAAGACAACGACTCCATCCGGCAAGAAGCACCCTATAAATCATGAGCGAAGCCCCCAATCTGACAGGCCTGGCCCGACAACTGGTCAATGCACAACTGCTTAGCGAAAGCGCTGCTTCCCAGGCGCAAGCACAAGCGCTGCGCAATAAGATCCCTCTGGTTTCCTACCTCGTTCAAAACAAACTGGCCACCAGCAAAGCGGTTGCGGAAGTAGCTGCCGAGCAATTTGGCGTGCCCTTCTGCGATTTGAGCGCCATAGAGAAAGACAGCCAGCCACGTGACCTGATTAGTGAAAAGCTGGTTCGCCAGCATCGGGTTATTCCGCTCTTTCGCCGAGGTAACAAGCTCTTTGTTGGGGTTTCTGACCCTACCAATCACCAGGCTGTTACCGATGTACAGTTTTCTACCGGCCTGACCACAGAGCCGCTGCTGGTTGAAGACGACAAGCTTACCGACGCCATTGAGAAATTTTTCGACACTGCCGGTAGCGGCATGGAGGAGCTGGGGGATGTCGACCTTGACGGAGTCGATGTTGAGGCAGTCGATGATAACAAGCAGGACAACAACGACGGCAACTCTGCAGACGACGCACCCGTGGTTCGCTTTGTCCACAAAATGCTGCTCGACGCGATCAAAAAGGGCTCATCCGACCTGCATTTCGAGCCTTATGAAAAAGCCTATCGCGTACGTTTTCGTACGGACGGCATTTTGCAGGAAATTGCCCGCCCGCCCATTCAGTTAGCGCCGCGCATTTCCGCCCGACTTAAGGTGATGGCCGGCCTGGATATTTCCGAGCGGCGTAAGCCGCAAGACGGACGCATTAAAATGCGTATATCCAAAAGTAAATCCATCGACTTTCGCGTCAGCACCTGCCCAACCCTTTGGGGTGAGAAAATCGTGATGCGAATTCTCGATTCGGCCAGCGCGCAGATGGGCATCGACGCCCTAGGTTATGAAGAGTCGCAAAAAGAACTGTATCTGACGGCACTGAAGCAGCCGCAAGGCATGATTCTGGTGACCGGCCCAACCGGCTCCGGCAAAACGGTCTCGCTGTATACCGGCCTGAATATTCTCAACACCGTTGACGTGAATATTTCTACCGCTGAAGACCCGGTGGAAATCAACCTTGAGGGCATCAATCAGGTGAACGTCAACCCCAAGCAGGGCATGGATTTCACCGCGGCACTCAAATCCTTCTTGCGCCAGGACCCGGATATCATCATGGTGGGCGAGATCCGCGATCTGGACACGGCCTCCATTGCCATCAAAGCCGCGCAAACCGGCCATATGGTGATGTCAACCTTGCACACCAACAGCGCCGCCGAAACCCTGACTCGTCTGCGCAACATGGGCGTTCCGTCATTCAACATTGCAACATCGGTCAACCTGATTATTGCCCAGCGCCTAGCCCGCAAGCTCTGCAGCCATTGCAAGAAAGAGGTCAAGGTGCCGCGAGAAACCCTGATTGAGGAAGGCTTTCCTGCAGACAAACTCGATACAATCAAGCTTTACGGCCCGGTCGGCTGCGAACACTGCAACGGCGGCTACAAAGGCCGCGTCGGAATATATGAAGTAGTTAAAAACACGCCAGCCCTGCAGCGGATTATCATGGAGGAAGGCAACTCCATCGATATTTCTGTGCAAATGCGCAAGGACGGTTTCAACGACCTGCGCACATCCGCTCTACTGAAGGCAATGCAAGGCATTACCAGCCTTGAAGAAGTCAACCGAGTGACCAAGGATTAAGCCATGGCGGCCAAAGCTCCAAGCATCAGCACCTTTGCGTGGGAGGGTACCGACAAAAAAGGTGCCCGGATCACGGGTGAAATCAATGGCCAAAACCCGGCCTTGGTCAAAGCCCAACTGCGCAAGCAAGGCATCAACCCGCTCAAGGTGAAAAAGAAGCCTAAACCGCTGTTTGGTGCTGGCAAAAAAATTAAGCCCATGGACATTGCCCTGTTTACCCGGCAGATGGCCACCATGATGAAAGCCGGCGTTCCATTGCTGCAAGCCTTCGATATTATCGGTGAAGGCTTCGACAACCCGAACATGCGCACCCTGATTGACAATATCAAGCAGGAAGTTGCCGCCGGTAATAGCTTTGCTGCCTCGCTTCGCACGAAACCCCAATACTTTGACGATTTGTACTGCAACCTGGTGGACTCAGGTGAACAGTCGGGCGCACTGGAAACCTTGCTGGACCGAATCGCGACCTATAAGGAAAAGACCGAAGCGTTGAAAGCCAAGATCAAAAAGGCCATGACCTACCCTATTTCGGTACTGGTCGTAGCCGTCATCGTCACGGCAATCCTTTTGATCAAGGTGGTTCCGCAGTTTGAGAGTGTATTTGCTGGGTTTGGTGCCGAGCTACCAGCATTCACTCAGGTTGTAGTAAACATGTCCCGCGGACTGCAGGAGTGGTGGTTTATTTTCCTTTTTGCGTTTTTCATCATTGGTTTCTCCTTCAAAGAAGCCCATAAACGCTCCGAAAAATTTCGTGACTTTCTTGATCGCACCTTGCTTAAGGCACCAATTTTCGGCGATATCCTCTACAAAGCGGTCGTGGCACGCTTTGCCCGTACTCTTTCAACCACCTTTTCTGCAGGTGTGCCGCTGGTAGAGGGGTTGCAATCCGTGGAAGGCGCTGCCGGTAACGTGGTGTTCCGCCAAGCAATCGCAAAAATCCGCAATGATGTATCGTCTGGCACCCAGCTTAACTTTTCCATGCGCACTACTGGTGTATTCCCCAGCATGGCCATACAGATGACCGCCATCGGTGAAGAGTCCGGCTCACTGGATGAAATGCTGGACAAGACCGCGGAGTATTACGAGGCCGAAGTGGATAACGCTGTAGACAACCTCACAACACTAATGGAACCGCTGATTATGTCGGTACTCGGCGTACTCGTTGGCGGCTTAATCATAGCCATGTACCTGCCGATATTCCAACTCGGCGCAGTGGTTAGCTAATTTATGATGCTCAACTTTCTGGCCGGCAACTTGCCGGCCTTTGTTTGTGTAAGCCTGCTGCTCGGTCTTTTAATTGGCAGCTTTCTCAACGTGGTGGTATATCGCCTTCCAGTCATGATGACGCGCGATTGGCGCGAGCAGGCTCGCGAGATATTGGAACTGCCTGCGGAGCCCCAGACAACAACCTTCAACCTGATATTGCCTAACTCCAGCTGCCCACACTGCAGCCATGAAATAAAGCCCTGGGAAAATATTCCGCTGTTTAGCTACCTGTTTCTGCGGGGCAAGTGCTCCAGCTGTAAAGCGCCGATCAGTATGCGTTACCCGGCGGTGGAGTTAACCTGTGGCCTGTTGTCGGCGTATGTGGCTTGGCATTTTGGTTTTACCTGGCAGGCTGGCGGGATGTTGCTGCTGACCTGGGGCTTGCTGGCGATGAGCCTGATTGACGTCGACCATCAACTGCTGCCGGATTCGTTGGTGCTGCCACTGCTGTGGCTGGGGCTGATCGTCAATAGTTCTGGCCTGTTTACCAGCCTGGAAGATGCGCTCTGGGGGGCGATTGCGGGCTACTTGAGCCTGTGGTCGGTGTATTGGCTATTCAAGCTGGTCACCGGCAAGGAAGGCATGGGCTATGGCGACTTCAAGTTACTCGCCATGCTGGGCGCCTGGGGTGGCTGGCAGGTCTTACCGCTGATCATTCTATTGTCATCGCTGGTGGGGGCGGTACTCGGCATCATCATGCTGCGCATGCGCAATGCCGAAACCAGCACACCGATTCCATTCGGACCCTACCTGGCGATTGCCGGTTGGATTGCCTTGCTGTGGGGTGAGCAGATCACCTCAAGCTACCTGCAGGTTGCCGGGTTTTAATCAAACCACCGGCAGTGGGAGGCGCTTTAGCGGCGAGCGGTTCAACAGCTATCGCGGCTAAAGCCCTCCTACGGACGTAGCCGGGATGCAATCCGCCCCCCCCCCCAGGATCACATCCCGGCTACGATTTTCGATCGCAGTCCAGCGAGCCTGTAGATACGCCCATATCTTTCGCGGGCATGGCCCGTTCCTACTGTTCGCCACCAACCAAGCGCCTGCACTACAATCGCGCCCCTAGATGACCGACACGAGCGCGCACCTTGAGCACACAACCCTGGATTCTTGGCCTAACCGGCGGCATAGGCAGCGGCAAAAGCGCGGCCGCGCAGCACTTTATCGATCTGGGTGTACACCTGGTCGACGCTGATCATGCCGCGCGCTGGGTGGTCGAGCCTGGTAAACCAGCCTTGGCCAAGATTGTCGAGCACTTCGGCAGCGATGTGCTGCAAGCAGACGGCCAGCTCGACCGCAGCGCCCTGCGCCAGCGAATTTTTGCCGATAGCACCGAGCGACGCTGGCTGGAAACGCTGCTGCACCCACTGATCGGTCAGGAAATCATGCAGTACCTGGCACGCGCCGAATCACCTTATGCCATCCTGGTTTCACCGCTGCTGGTTGAGTCCGGCCAACACCGGCTGACCCAACGCATACTGGTGGTGGATGCGCCTGAACAATTGCAGGTAGCGCGCACCATGGCCCGCGATCAGAGTTCCAACGAGCAGGTGCAGGCCATTCTCAAAGCCCAAGCCAGCCGCGACGAACGCCTACACCATGCCCATGATGTGCTACTCAATGATCGTGACCTGCCCTGGCTGCAGGCTGAAGTTGAACGTCTGCATCGCTATTACCTGACCCTACGCGGAGGCCAAACATGAGCACCCTACCCCTGGTCGCCTGCCCGACCTGCAAGGCACCTGTTGAATGGGGCCCGCAAAGCCCAAGTCGCCCATTCTGCTCTGAACGCTGCAAGCTGATTGACCTCGGCGCCTGGGCAGCGGAAGAACATGCAATCGCTGGCGACCCGCTGGAAGATGACGTGTTTTCTGGCGAGCTGCCGCCACGCCAACACTGATCCTCAAGGCCGCATAAAGCTGTAGTCGCGTTCATCGTCCAGATTGTCCGCGAGAAACTGCAGCTCTGCGGCCAGATCCGCAGCACTGCGACCACTGCGACTGCGCTCGACTACAGCACTGAGCAACGCCCGCAGCGCCATGGGCTGATCAAACCCCTGGCCATCAACGCCCTGTAAACTGCGCTCGACCTCTTGCCTGGCCCACTGATGCACACCCATTCTTCGCCCTCCTGATTGATGGCATCAGCATCGCTCACGCCCACTATCAGAGCTTGATCTGCATCAAACGACGCGGGCGGATCACTGCAGTGAAGGCAACACCATCAGCGTGGCGCATCGTCATCCTTCCATGGTGCAGCCAAGTAACGCGTGCGGTTGAAGGTTTCCAGCCAGTCCGGGTAGAACACCACCAGCGCCGTAACCAGCATGCCGTTGATAAAAGCCTCGGGGAAAATCACCAGCCATAGGTAGCCGATAAAGTCCTCCAGCCAGGGCGGCATTGGGAACAAACCATCCAGCCAGAGCAGGGTAAAAGCCGCGGCAATACACAACAGTGTCGCCAGAGCGGCGGCGAAAAAGCCACTGCAGAAGATGTAGACGAACAGGTTACGCGGCTGTTTCTTCTCAACCCACAGGGCGCAGGCTTCGGTAACCCAGACCGGAATCACCACCAGCAGCACACCGTTGACGCCCAGCGCGACCCAATCCTGCCGCCCCAGCGCCAGCAACCCCAATTGAGCCACCAACCCCGCCAGCATGGCCAGCGGCCAATCCAGCAGCAACGTAACCGCAGTCATGCCAATAAAGTGGTAAGACAGGCCTGAGTCGAAATCCCGGCGTACCAGCCAAAGCAGAAACAACGCCAACGCCGTACCACCCAGCAGGTGCTGACGACGCAGATCCGTGCACAGCTCGACCCAAGGCGCACGCCAGACAGCCCAGCACAACAGTGGTAGATAAATTAGCCACCCCAGCAGCAGACTGGTCGAAGACAACACTTGCGCAGCAATCATCCTGAGTCACTCCACACCGTTGAGGTGAATCTGCGCAGTCTACCTTCACGCTCAGCGCAGCGCATGAAAAGCCAGGAACAAGCAGGCCAGAGGGCTACCACGACGCCAGGCAGGCACGCTAAGCTGAAGCCATGGATGACTCCGACTACCTGCGCCTGCTGACGCACCAGGCCGAACAGGCCAACGCCTTTCTCTCCAACGCCCGCAAATGGGAGCGCGAGCGTTGGGTCTGCCAACGTTTGTTGCAGGCCCTGAATGTCAGCCACCGCCTCGATGAGTTCAATGCGGCGGGCCATGAACCGCCAGACGTGCTGTTCCGCGATGCCAGCTTTGAAGTGTTCTTCGTTCTTGACGAGGGCCGGCGGCTGAATGACGAGTGGCGCGCCGAACTGGAACGCCGGCGCAGCGCCTTCTCCCTCAGTCAACTGGTACGCCGCGAGGCCAAACCCAGACGTATTGGTGCCAGCGAACTGCAGCAACGCCTGACGCCGACACTGCGCAAGAAAGCCCACAACTACCAAGAGCGTGGCCTCGACCTGGGCGAACTGGATCTGCTCGCCTACGTTAACCTCAAACGCGCAGTACCGGACTTCAACAGCCACTTTCCGCCACCGACCGAATTTCTCCGCCAGGGCTGGCGCTCGCTGTCACTCGTCGGCCCGACCTTTGCCCGCGTACTCTTCGCTCACCCGGATGCACCGGGCTTTCTACGCAACAACCTCGGCCGATCCGTACTCTTTGATGTAGGAATCAGCCTGTGAGCCCCTTACAGGAGCTGCTTGCCGCAGTGCCGCAGCAAGGTTGTGTGCGCTGGATTGGCGTGCGCCCCAGCTCGCGCGCAGCCATGATCGAACTGGATGCCGTCGAAGCGCGTCGCGAGGCGGGACTCACAGGCGATCACAGCCGCCCCGGCCCCCGGAACGCCCGCCAGGTGACATTAATTCAATGGGAACACCTGGCCGTCATCAGCGCACTGATGGGCCGCCCAACACAAACCCCCATCAGCCCCATTGAGTTACGCCGCAACATCGCCATCAGCGGTATCAACCTGTTCAGCCTCAAGGGGCGGCGCTTTCGCCTCGGTCAGGCAATACTGGAGACCACTGGCTGGTGCCAACCTTGTGCAAAACTGGAAGCACGCCTGGGGCTCGGCACCTTTCAAGCCATGCGTGGCCATGGCGGAATTACTGCACGCGTGTTGCAAGGCGGCATTATTCGCCTGAATGACGGCCTGCGCGTTGAGCCTTTATAAGCCACGCAGCTAGAATGCCCGACCTTTGCCCGCCATTAACCGGGCTGTCCTTCATATTAAGTTCGAGGCCACCATGTCCAGTCGCCTGAATCCCGATGATCAGAAACGCGTCGACCAGTACCTCAGCGCGCCACAGCATCAGGTTGAGCGCCAGCCGTTCAAAGTCTGGAGACTGCTGCTGATCATCGTGATCGTAGTGATTGGCCTCGGGGTACTGAGCCGTCTTCTGAGTCGATTGGTGCTATGAGCTGCTTGGCGCTCGCCCACACCGACTCACTGCCCTTCCTTAAAAGCCTTGTGAGCGTGTCTGATGACTCATCAAATCGTAATTGTCGGCGGCGGCGCCGGCGGATTGGAGCTTGCTACCCGCCTGGGTAGAACCCTGGGTAAGCGTGGCCAGGCCAGAATCACCCTAGTCGACGCCAACCTGACGCACATCTGGAAACCGCTGCTGCATGAAGTGGCCGCAGGCTCGCTGAATTCCTCCGGCGACGAGCTTAACTACGTGGCTCAAGCCAAGTGGAATCACTTCGAGTTCCAACTGGGACGCATGAGTGGCCTCAACCGTGCGGAAAAACGCATCAGCCTGGCCGCCACACGGGATGATCACGGCCAAGTGCTGATGCCGGCACGCGAGCTGACTTATGACAGCCTGGTGATGGCCGTGGGCAGCACCACCAATGACTTCGGCACCGCCGGGGCAGCGGAACACTGCCTGTTCCTCGATACCCGCGAGCAGGCCGAGCGCTTCCATAGCCAACTGCTAAGTCACTACCTGCGCGCCCATGCCAGCCAGAGCGAAACCACTGAACTGATCAATATTGCCATCGTCGGTGCTGGCGCCACTGGGGTCGAACTGGCCGCCGAGCTGCACCATGCCGCGCACGAACTGGCCGCCTATGGCCTGGACCGGATCAGCCCGGAAAACATGCGCATCACCCTGATCGAAGCCGGCCCACGGGTGCTGCCCGCCTTGCCTGAACGCATCAGCCAACCCGTGCATCAGACCCTGGAAAAACTGGGCGTCACAGTGCTCACCGGCGCCGCCGTCAGCCAGGTGACGGCTGAAGCGCTGCATACCACCCAGGGCCAGATCATCCCAGCCAGCTTGAAAGTCTGGGCGGCCGGTATTCGCGCACCAGAATTTCTGCAGAACCTGGATGGCCTGGAAAGTAACCGCATCAACCAGTTGCAGGTGCGCCTGACGCTGCAAACCACGCAGGATGACAATATCTTTGCTTTTGGCGACTGTGCCGCCTGCCCGCAACCGGGCAGCGAGGGCCGCAACGTACCGCCGCGCGCACAAGCCGCGCACCAACAGGCGTCTCTACTGGCCAAATCGTTGAAGCTGCGTATCGAGGGCAAGCCTTTGCCGGAATACCGCTACCGCGATTACGGCTCACTGATCTCGCTGTCGACCTTCTCGGCGGTCGGCAATCTGATGGGCAATCTGACCGGTAGCGTTATGCTCGAAGGCTGGCTGGCCCGCATGTTCTACGTATCACTCTATCGCATGCACCAGGTCGCCCTGTACGGCATGACGCGCACCTTGCTGATGATGCTAGGTGACCGTATCGGCCGCAGCACCGAGCCACGCCTCAAGCTGCATTGATTTGTGCGCTGCCCTGCAGGCGCGGCGATCGCCACGTCTGTAGGGCAGCGCTTTGATGCACACGGCCAAGGCACAGATAAATCGCAGGCAATAAAAAACCCGCTCTAGGCGGGTTTTTTACTTTCAAGCTCGCTTGAAATGGTGGGTCGTGTAGGATTCGAACCTACGACCAATTGGTTAAAAGCCAACTGCTCTACCAACTGAGCTAACGACCCTAAAATGGTCGGGGTAGGGGGATTCGAACTCCCGACATCCTGCTCCCAAAGCAGGCGCGCTACCGGACTGCGCTATACCCCGATGAAAGATTGGCTCCGCGACCTGGACTCGAACCAGGGACCCAATGATTAACAGTCATTTGCTCTACCGACTGAGCTATCGCGGAACTACTTGCTTCCGTTCTCAGAAACCGGATCCGGTTGTTACTTCGTTTCCCGTATCTGAGGCGCGCCATTTTACGGTTCCGCGCGCGCCTGTCAACCCCTTAAATTGCTTTTAGTACAATGATTTGCAGCTAAGTGAGTGGCTGCTATATCTTCATTACGTCTGTCTATTGCAGGACGCACCAGCCGTAAGGCTTCAGCCAGGAAAGTCCATGAGTAACCAGGGCACACCACCAACCCCACCCTCATCAGTGCAGATCCTAGCCAGCCGAGGCATCCAGCCACGTTTTGGTGAGCTGGTGCAAAGCTGCCGGAAAGTGGTGATGAATCGCCTGGCTGAACACCTGACCGGTGTCTTCGCCCAGGTCGATGACACGTTGTTCGAATGCGCGGAGAAGGCCGAGAACAATCAGGTGCAAACCCTGTTTTTCGACAACATGCGCGAAATCCGTCGACAGCGCCCACTGATAGAACGCAGTTACCACCAGCAGATCGCGCAGAATTTTTCTGACTTCCTTGAAGGCAAGCTCAGGCCGCCGCCCAGCACCAGCGAGCTGGATGCGGAGCAAATGGCATTGGTGCAAAACGAGGATTACGAAGAAAGCCTGCAAGTCACCAATATGGTCAGCCGGGTCAAGGCACGCTGCGCGCAAACCTTATTTGCCCTAGAACAACGCCTGGCCTTACTCAACAATGGCCAAAAACTGGTTGAAGACATCAATCCCTTCGGCCCACAGATGATTGCCCAAGCCTTTCGCGATGCCCTGGCGCCCTGCCCTTTTCCATTGCGTATAAAAGTCATCCTTTACACCCTGTTTGACACCCACGTCATGCAAGGGTTGGACAACATCTATGTCGCGCTTAATCAACGGCTAATAGATGCAGGCGTACTGCCCAACCTCAAGTACACCGCACAACGCAGCACCCCATCGCGGCCAAAGGCTGTAGCCAGCGCCGCAGCAACTGAACCGCTCAGCGAAGGCACAGCCACCAGCAGCCCCCATATCAACTCAGCCACTGCGCCGCACTCGACAGGCGGGCATGGCAACCCAGGCAGCCCTGGCGACCTCAACGGCCCCCCGCCTAGCGACCCCATGGAACTGCTCGGTAGCTTGGCTGCACTTCTCGGTGAGCATCGCCAGCGCGATCTGGATGCACCGCTGCTCGGCGGCACACGCAGCATTGCGAGCTTCTCTCCACGAGAAGCCACCAGCACCTACAGCGCATCAGCCCTGCTGGATGCGCTCAACCGCATGCAGCAGCAGTCGGCCAGCGATCTTTCGCAGCGCCTGCAACGACCACAACAGGTCGCCGGACTCAAAGCCGACCTGCAGCAACAACTGGAAGCCCATAGCGAGCAACCTGGCCAACAGAAACTGTCCGATCAAGAAGCGGATGTCATCGACCTGGTCGGCATGCTGTTCGACTTTATCCTCGATGACGACAACCTGCCGGACACCTGCAAAACCACCTTATCGCACTTGCACACGCCTTACTTGAAGGTGGCGCTACAAGACAAAGCACTGTTCACCCAGCATCATCACCCGGCACGCCGCCTGCTCAATGCCATGGCGCAAGCCGGCGTACTGTATGGCGGTGAAGGCGACGAGCGTGGGTTGCAGGCAAAAATGCAATGGGTCGTGGAGCGTGCAATTCATGACTTTTTTGGCGACCTGCAACTCTTTGAAAACCTGCTGGACGAATTCAATGAATTTGTTGCCACCCTACGGCACAAGGTTGAGTTACGTGAGCGCCGTGCAGTAGAAGCCGCCAAGGGCCGCGACAAATTGCTTGGCGCACGTCAGCATGCCGTTGAAGTCATCGCCAAATGCCTGACTGATCGCCAGCCCCCCACCATCATCCGCAACTTTCTGGAACTGACGTGGGCCGACGTACTGGTGTTTGTCCTGCTGCGCAATGGCGAACGCAGCCCTGAATGGCAGCGCGCCTGCGAAGCCGCCGAACAGCTGGCCTGGAGCGGCACACTGCTCGATGAAGCAGGTCGTGATCGCCTGCAAAAACTACGTGTGCCCCTTCTTGAAGACCTGCGCAAAGGCCTTGAGCTCCTGGGCGGCTATCACGAAGACGGTATTCGTCGCCTCCTGCAGGACCTGGTGGCCTGTCAGCATGCTGTTCAGGCCAAGCAGCCGCTGGTCGCAGCAAAACTCACCCCCAACCTTCCCGAAAGCCCACTGGGCGCGATGCTCGGCGAAGATGCTGCACTGGCGACCCTGGCACCACGAGAGTCGACGCTGTCACCACGCGCGCAGCTACTGGCCAAGGAGCTGGGCCACATTGAATTCGGCACCTGGTTCGAGTTCGCCAACGGCCCACAGGTGCGGACCCTCAAGCTGTCCTGGTTCAGCCCGACAACCCGCAACTACATGTTTGTCGATCAAAGCGGCCAACGCGTAGCCATCAAACCGCTCACCCAACTGGCCAGCGAAATGGAACAGGGATTGGCGCGCATTGTCACGCCAGAACGAGGCGCGCCCCTGGTTGACCGAGCCCTTACCGCTATTTATCGCGTGCTGCAGCGTTTTACCGGGCGCGCGACCGAGCCTCAAGAATAAGGAAGTCGTATGGATGACGAACGTCGCCTGCACAGCCGGCATAGCGCCGAAGTGCAGCTGGAGGTTTTCGATTTGCACTCGGGCCAGCGCCTGGGGCGTGTCGTAGACCTGTCTGCCGATGGCTTTATGCTGTTCAGCGATACCCCGCTGACGGCAGACGAACTGGTGGAATGCCGCCTAGTCAGCGAACAGGTTATTGAGGGCGTTTGCGAAATCACCCTCGGCGCTGACTGCCTATGGAGTCGCCCCGGCGCAGATGGCCAGCACTGCTGGGCAGGCTTTCACATCATCGACCTGGCCGATGATCAAGCCGCCGCGCTGGAAATTCTGCTCAGGCACGTGTGAGACAGCCAGTAAAAAACACCCCGGCCAGCTTACTGATCCGGGGTGTTTGCCGATGATGATCTGACTATGATTTAGCTGAACACAATCTCGTCAGCTTCAACACGCCCGATAATCCGACTACCCGGGACAAATGCGCCCGACAGAATCAACTGCGCCAGCGGGTTTTCGATCCAACGCTGCACTGCTCGCTTGAGAGGCCGCGCGCCGTAGACCGGGTCATAGCCAACAGCGATCAGTTTATCCAGCGCTGCGTCAGACAGCTCCAGGCTCAACTCACGCTCAGCCAAACGCTGACGCAAGCGCCCCAACTGAATCTGCGCAATACCGGCAATCTGATCACGGGCCAGTGGCTCGAAGATCACCACTTCATCAATCCGGTTAATGAACTCCGGACGGAAATGCGTACCTACCGCATCCATCACGGCAGCACGCTGGGCCTCGCGATCGCCAACCAGCTCCTGAATCTGCGCGGACCCCAGGTTGGAGGTCATCACTACGACGGTGTTTTTGAAGTCTACTGTGCGGCCATGGCTATCGGTCAGCCGACCGTCTTCGAGCACCTGCAGCAGCACGTTGAACACATCCGGATGAGCCTTCTCCACCTCATCCAGCAGGATCACCGAATAAGGCTTGCGACGCACCGCCTCGGTCAGATAACCGCCCTCTTCATAGCCGACATAGCCCGGTGGTGCACCGATCAGCCGGGCCACGGAGTGTTTCTCCATGAATTCGGACATGTCGATGCGCACCAGCGCCTCTTCAGTGTCGAAGAGGAACTCGGCCAGCGCTTTGCACAGCTCGGTCTTGCCGACCCCGGTAGGGCCAAGAAAGAGGAACGAACCACTCGGCCGATTCGGATCCGACAACCCGGCACGGGAACGCCGCACGGCGTTGGCCACAGCCACCACGGCCTCGTCTTGGCCAATCACCCGCTGATGCAGCAAACCTTCCATCTTCAACAGTTTGTCGCGCTCGCCTTCGAGCATCTTGCTCACCGGAATACCGGTCCACTTCGACACCACCTCGGCGATTTCTTCCTCGGTGACTTTGCTACGCAGCAGCTGGTTCTCGCTTTTGCCATGCTGATCGACCATCTGCAGGCTGCGCTCCAGGTCCGGGATAATGCCGTACTGCAATTCCGCCATACGACTGAGATCACCCTTACGCCGCGCCGACTCCAACTCCTGGCGTGCCTGCTCGATTTTTTGCTGGATCTGCGCCGAACCCTGCACCTCAGCCTTTTCCGACTTCCAGATATCCTCCAGATCGGCGTACTCACGCTCCAGACGGGCAATGTCTTCGTTGAGCTTGGCCAGCCGCTTGATTGCAGCCTCATCGTCTTCCTTCTTCAGCGCCTGAGCTTCCACCTTGAGCTGAATCAAACGACGCTCAAGGCGATCAAGCACCTCCGGCTTGGAGTCGATCTCCATGCGAATGCGGCTAGCCGCTTCATCAATCAGGTCGATGGCCTTGTCTGGCAGCTGACGATCGGTGATATAGCGGTGCGACAGCTTGGCCGCTGCAATGATTGCACCATCGGTAATCGCCACCTTGTGATGCACCTCGTAGCGTTCTTTCAGGCCACGCAGAATGGCGATGGTGTCCTCTTCGCTCGGTTCATCGACCAGCACTTTCTGGAAGCGTCGCTCCAAGGCCGCGTCTTTCTCGATGTACTGACGATACTCGTTGAGCGTAGTGGCGCCGACGCAGTGCAACTCACCACGCGCCAACGACGGCTTGAGCATATTGCCGGCGTCCATCGAACCTTCGCCTTTGCCGGCGCCGACCATGGTGTGCAGCTCGTCGATAAACAGGATGATCCGCCCTTCCTGCTTGCTCAGCTCATTGAGCACCGCCTTCAGCCGTTCCTCAAACTCACCACGGAACTTGGCCCCCGCGATCAGCGCCCCCATGTCCAGCGACAACAGGCGCTTGTCTTTCAGGCCATCCGGCACTTCGCCGTTGACGATACGCTGGGCCAGGCCTTCGGCAATCGCCGTCTTGCCCACGCCCGGCTCGCCAATCAGCACGGGGTTGTTCTTGGTTCGGCGCTGCAACACCTGAATGGTGCGGCGGATTTCGTCGTCGCGGCCAATCACCGGATCGAGCTTGCCCTCTTCAGCGCGCTTGGTCAGGTCGACGGTGTACTTATCCAGCGCCTGGCGATTTTCCTCGACGTTCGGGTCATTGACCGCATCGCCGCCACGCAGGTTGGCGATGGCATTTTCCAAAGCCTTACGGCTGACACCCTGGCCGAGCAGCAGCTTGCCCAGCTTGGTGTTTTCGTCCATGGCCGCCAGCAACACCAGCTCGCTGGAAATAAATTGGTCGCCCTTCTGTTGCGACAGGCGGTCGACCTGGTTAAGCAGGCGCGCCAAATCCTGCGACAGATTGACGTCGCCGGATGGATTCTGGATTTTGCCGAGCTGATCGAGCTCCTTGCTCAACGCCTGGCGCAGATTGTTGACATCAAAACCAACCTGCATCAGCAGCGGTTTGATCGAGCCGCCCTGCTGTTCCAGCAGGGCCTGCATCAGGTGTAGCGGCTCAATGGCCGAATGATCCAGGCCAACGGCCAGGGACTGCGCGTCGGAGAGCGCGAGCTGCAACTTGCTGGTTAAACGATCAATACGCATAAACAATCAACCCTCGTGGTGATGGCAGGCCGGCGCACTGAAACGCACCCAAACAGAAAACCTGCGGATGAAGAGTAGATGAGGTCGATTGTGCGGGTTTCAAGCAGCGTAATGTTGACCTGGGTCAGCTGCCGTCTTGTAACGGAGCTGACTCAGTTGACCAACCAGATCAGGCTGGCGAAACGCCCGGTCTGCGCAGCACGGCGGTAGGAGAAGAATCGCGGGTCATTGACCGTGCAGAAATCACCGCCATACACCGCCTCCACACCACGTGCGGACAAGCGTATACGTGCCAGCTGATAGATGTCTGCGAGAAATTTTCCCGGATTGACGCTGGGCATGAAGGCCTCGGCGGCACGTGCATGCTGAGCAAGAAACGCGTCACGCACCTCCCCGCCCACCTCAAAGGCTTGCGGACCAATTGCCGGCCCAAGCCAGACCAACACCTGGTCAGCCGGCACCGCCAAACTGTCGAGTGTGGCTTCCAGCACGCCATTGGCCAAACCTCGCCAGCCGGCATGGGCGGCGGCGACACGCGTACCAGCACGATTACAGAACAGCACAGGCAGGCAGTCGGCAGTCATCACCGCGCAGGCAATGCCAGGTTTGCTGGCCCAACTGGCATCAGCCTCAGGTACCACCTGAGGATTGGCTTCAACCACTGCAACACCATGAACCTGCTGCAACCAGGCGGGCTTGCAGCCAAGCAGGCTGACCAGACGCTGGCGATTCTTGAGCACAGCTGCCGGCTGATCGCCGACATGCTCGCCCAGATTGCAACTGTCATAGGGCGCCAGACTAACGCCACCTGAACGCGTGGTTACACAGGTTTTTACCCTTGCCGGAGCAGGCCATTGTGGTGTCAGCCAGTCGTGCATCCCGTCACCTAACTCCTGTTACCCAACCCTTGTTAGCCGATAAAGGCCTCGCGATCCTGACGCAGCAGCGTCAGCAACCAGACAAAATCATCCGGCAATGGCGACTGCCATTTCATGCGCTGCCCCGTGAGCGGATGATCTAACTCCAGAAAGCGTGCATGCAAGGCCTGACGTGGAAATTCCTTGAGGGTCTGCACCATGCTCGGGTTGGCTGCCGGCGGAATCCGAAAACGGCCGCCATACACCGGGTCGCCCACCAGGGGATAGCCGATATGACTCATGTGCACACGAATCTGGTGAGTGCGCCCCGTTTCCAGCTTGACCCGCGTGTGCGTGTGCGAACGAAAACGCTCCAGCACCCGGTAGTGACTGACCGCAGGCTTACCGCCATCGCTGACAGCCATGCGCTGACGCTGTGAAGAACTACGCCCAATCGGGGCATTGATCTTACCGCCTGAGGTAATCACGCCAATCACAATGCACTCGTAGATACGGCTGACGCTACGCTTCTGCAACTGATCGACGAGGCGGGTTTGCGCTTCGATGGTCTTGGCCACCACCATCAGACCGGTAGTGTCCTTGTCCAACCGATGCACGATACCTGCGCGCGGCACGTTGATAATGTCAGGCACATGATGCAGCAAGGCATTCAGCAAGGTGCCATCCGCATGGCCAGCAGCCGGGTGCACGACCAAGCCTGCGGGCTTGTCGATCACCAGAATCTGCTCGTCTTCGTAGACGATATTCAGCGCGATATCCTGGGCAACCCACTCACCCTGAGCCTCCTGCTCAGCCTTGAGTAGCAGTTGCGCGCCGCCATGGACAATGTCGCGCGGACGCAATACAGCTCCGTCAACCGTCAGCAGCCCCTCTTTAATCCAGGCAGACAGACGCGAACGCGAGTGCTCGGCAAACAGGAGTGCGGCGACTTGGTCGAGGCGTTGACCGCCCATTTCGTAGGGCACCTCGGCGTTCAGTTCAATGATCTGCTTATTAATAGAGGACATGCTCGGCAACAGAGGGGAGTTCAGAGAGGTCTAGCCTTTGGTTTCGGCTACACGCTTGTGGTTAAATACGGCGTCTTTGCCCCAGGGATACCGGGGGCGCTCATCATAACAGGACGGCTTTGCTCAAGACAGCCGCCGTCACAGGGACGCAAGCCGCCATGCAAGTGAAACACCTGCTGCTGATCGCAATCCTCGCCCTCACCGCCGCCTGCTCATCCAAAGAGGTGGTTGATGAAAACCTGAGCGAGACCGAACTCTACCAGCAGGCACAAGCCGACCTGGATAATAGTAGCTACACCAGCGCAGTCGCCAAGCTCAAGGCGCTGGAATCACGCTACCCGTTTGGTCGCTATGCCGAACAAGCGCAGCTGGAGCTGATCTACGCCTACTACAAGAACGTCGAGCCAGAAGCTGCCAAATCCGCAGCCGACCGATTTATCCGCCTACACCCACAGCACGCCAACGTTGACTACGCCTATTACCTCAAGGGGCTCGCATCGTTTGACCAAGATCGCGGCCTGATTGCCCGCTTCGTGCCGCTGGACATGACCAAGCGCGACCCGGGCGCTGCACGCGACTCTTACAACGAATTCGCCCAGCTCACCAGCCGCTACCCCACCAGTCGTTACGCGCCAGATGCCAAGCAGCGCATGATTTACCTGCGCAACCTGCTGGCAGCCTATGAGATTCACGTGGCGCACTATTACCTGACCCGCAATGCTTACGTGGCTGCCGCCAACCGCGGCCGTTACGTGGTAGAAAACTTCCAGGAGACGCCAGCCGTAGGCGACGGCCTCGCGGTCATGACAGAAGCCTACCAGCGCCTGACCCTGGATGATCTGGCGGCCACCAGCCTGGAAACACTCAAACTGAACTACCCAGACCATCCGAGCCTGGTTGACGGCCAGTTTGTCCCGCGCGAAGAAGAAGCCGACAGCCGCTCCTGGCTGGCCAAGGCAACGCTGGGCCTGATCGAAACCGATACACCACTGCCACCGGGCGAAACTCGCGCCAGCCAGGATGTGATTCGCCAGTATGAAGATGCTGAAGAACAGATTCCCGATGAACTCAAGGCCGGCACCCAAGAGGAAGAACCAAGTCGTTCCTGGTTCAGCTACCTGACCTTTGGCCTGTTCGACTGAGCACAGGCATCATTCAGTAAGGGAGGCCAACGGCCTCCCTTTTTGTTAGGCCATTCTCGCGCGAACAAACACCTCATACAGCGGCGGCTGCCGTCCCAATGCCAGGCTTGCCCTCACAGGGCTGGGCGCACGCAGACGGCTTAGCTAAACTGCCGCCAACCGATAAAAAGAGAGCACCATGGGCCTGTTTCGCTTGCTGATCTGGATTGCCATCATTGCCGCCGCTGTCTGGCTGTGGCGCCGCTTCAACCGACCGAAAAGCACGCGCCCCACGCCGTCGCCGTCGCCGTCGCAAGCCGCACCGATGGTGCGCTGCCAGCATTGCGACGTACACGTTCCGCGCGAGCATGCGCTAGCCTCAGGCGAACACTGGTTCTGCAGCCAAGCCCACCTCGAACAAGGCCCGCGTAACAATGGGCACTGACTTCGCCCTGAGCGGAGAGCAAAGCTGGCGCATACTGCGTCTTTATCACCTCTACCGACTGATCATCGGCGCAACACTGGTCTTGCTGGTTTCCAGTGACCTGCATACCGAACTGCTGGAAATGGCCCATCCGCAGCTTTTTCATAACGGCAGCTGGCTGTATCTCGGCCTTAATATCCTCATCACTGCCACCGTGCGCCGCCCGAAGCGTCTGGCGCAAGTTTTCAGCCTGGCACTGGTCGACGTCATTCTGCTCTCCGGGCTCTTCTACGCCGGGGGCGGCACGCCCAGCGGCATCGGCAACCTGCTGATCGTTGCGGTGGCTATTGCCAACATCCTGCTGCGCGGTCGTATCGGCCTGCTGATTGCCGCCATCGCCGCCATCGGCATGATTTATCTGACCTTCTACCTCAGCCTCAGCCGTCCGGCTGCCGCCACACAATATGTTCAGGTCGGAGCTTTTGGCGCCCTGTGCTTCGCCGCAGCCCTGTTTGTTCAGGGGCTGACCCGTCGCTTACACGTCAGCGAAAGCCTCGCCGAGCAACGCGCTGCCGACGTGGCCAACCTGGAGGCGCTGAACGCCCTTATCCTTCAGCGCATGCGCACCGGCATTCTGGTACTCGATGAATTGCACCGCGTACTACTGGCCAATCAGGGGGCCAATCACCTGCTGGGACATGCTGACCTGACCGGCAAGATCCTCGATCCGCACTGCCCCGAATTGATCAAACGCATGCAGCAATGGCTGCACAACCCCAGTCTGCGGCCAGCCAGCCTGCAGGCTGCACCCGACGGTCGCGTCCTGCAGCCGAGCTTTATTGCCCTGCAGCGCGGCCCGCACAAACACACCCTGATTTTTCTCGATGACATCTCGCAGATTGCGCAACAGGCACAACAGCTCAAGCTGGCCTCCCTGGGTCGCCTGACAGCCGGTATCGCCCACGAGATTCGCAACCCACTGGGCGCCATCAGCCACGCAGCGCAGCTGCTGCAGGAGTCGGAAGAACTGGAGGGGGCGGACCTGCGCCTGGCGCAGATCATTCAGGACCACTCGCGCCGCATGAACCTGGTGATCGAAAACGTTCTGCAACTGTCGCGACGGCGCCACGCAGAACCACAACTGCTGGACCTGAAATACTGGCTGCACCGCTTCGCCAGCGAGTTCCGCAACAGTGCTGCGCCCAATCAGATTCTGCACCTGGAAACCAGCGGCGGCAGCATCCAGACCCGCATGGACCCGCACCAACTGAACCAGGTGTTAAGCAACCTGGTGGAAAACGGCCTGCGCTACAGCGCACAGAAGCACAAACTCGGGCAGGTCTGGCTGAAACTCTTCCGCGACCCGGACAGCGAACTGCCGGTGCTCGAATTGCTCGACGACGGCCCGGGCGTATCCGAAGAGCAGCTGCACCATCTGTTTGAGCCCTTCTACACCACGGAAAACAAAGGCACAGGGCTGGGCTTGTATATTTCCCGTGAACTGTGCGAAAGCAACCAGGCACGCCTCGACTATAAACTGCGCGAAGGTGGCGGCAGCTGCCTGCGTATCACCTTCGCCCACCCGCGCAAACTGAGCTGACCATGACCCGCCAGAGAGCCCTGATCGTCGATGACGAACCCGATATTCGCGAATTGCTGGAAATCACCCTGGGGCGCATGAAACTCGACACCCGCAGCGCGCGCAACGTCAAGGAAGCCCGCGAATGGCTGGCCAAGGAACCCTTCGACCTGTGCCTGACCGACATGCGCCTGCCGGACGGCACAGGCTTGGAGCTGGTACAGCACATCCTTCAGCGCCACCCGCAAGTACCCGTGGCGATGATCACCGCTTACGGCAGCCTGGACACCGCGATCAACGCGTTGAAAGCTGGCGCATTCGACTTTCTGACCAAGCCCGTAGACCTCGGTCGCCTGCGCGAACTGGTGGCTGCAGCCTTGCGCCTGCGCACTGCCGATGGTGAAGAACTGCCAGTGGACAGCCGCCTGCTCGGCGACTCACCGCCGATGAAGGCCATGCGCAAGCAAATTCTCAAACTCGCCCGCAGCCAGGCGCCGGTGTATATCAGCGGCGAATCCGGCAGTGGCAAGGAACTGGTTGCTCGTCTGATCCATGAGCAAGGCTCACGCGGCGAACAACCCTTCATCCCGGTCAACTGCGGCGCCATCCCCACCGAGCTGATGGAAAGCGAGTTCTTCGGCCACAAGAAAGGCAGCTTCACCGGCGCCATTGAGGACAAACAGGGCCTGTTTCAGGCGGCCAACGGGGGCACGCTGTTCCTCGATGAAGTCGCCGACCTGCCGCTACCGATGCAGGTCAAGCTGCTACGCGCGATTCAGGAAAAAGCCGTGCGTGCAGTCGGCGGCCAACAGGAACTGATCGTCGATGTGCGCATCCTCTGCGCCACCCACAAGGACCTGGCCGGTGAAGTCGCGGCCGGGCGCTTCCGCCAGGATTTGTACTATCGCCTCAACGTGATCGAACTGCGCGTGCCTGCCTTGCGCGAACGTCGCGAAGACATCGCCCTGCTGGCCGACATCATGCTCAAGCGCCTGGCAGACAGCACCGGCCTTAGTCCGGCCAAACTCGACGACGACGCACTGGAGAAACTCAAAAGCTACCGCTTCCCCGGTAACGTGCGCGAACTGGAGAACATGCTCGAACGCGCCTACACCCTGTGTGAAGACGATCGCATCACCGCCAGCGACCTGCGCCTAGCCGACAGCGTGCCGATCAGCGAAAACGGCGGCGCCAACCTCGCG
Organism: Pseudomonas sp. SL4(2022); assembly: GCF_026625725.1. Lineage (NCBI taxonomy): Bacteria > Pseudomonadati > Pseudomonadota > Gammaproteobacteria > Pseudomonadales > Pseudomonadaceae > Pseudomonas > Pseudomonas sp. SL4(2022). The sequence continues at coordinate 2,524,302 of NZ_CP113060.1, read as the reverse complement.
CAGATCGACAATCTGGAAGACTACCTAGAAGCCATCGAACGCAAACTGATCATGCAAGCCCTGGAAGAAACCCGCTGGAACCGCACAGCCGCCGCACAGCGCCTGGGCCTGAGCTTTCGCTCGATGCGCTACCGCTTAAAGAAACTCGGCATCGACTAGCCGCGCACCCATTGCGGGAGGGGCTTAAGCCGCGAGCCCCTCACAAAAACGCCAACCGCCCAGCCGGCGCATAAGGCGCGGGATCAACGATCGGCTCACGGCCCGCCATCAAGTCCGCCAACAACTGACAGGATGCCGGTGCCAACACCAGCCCATTGCGGTAATGCCCACAGTTCAGCCACAGCCCCTCATGCCCCGGCACAGGCCCGATAAACGGAATACCTTCTGGCGACCCTGGGCGCAAGCCAGCCCAATGCCCCACCACCTCGGCATCTGCCAGCGCCGGTAACAACTCGACTGCGGACGCCTTCAGGCTGGCCAACGCCTCGTCGGTGGGCGTCTTATCGAAGCCTGCATGTTCAAGCGTGCTGCCAATCAGGATATGGCCGTCACGCCGCGGAATCGCATAACGCCCTTTAGCCAAGACAATAGCCGGCAGAAAATTTTCGGCACACTTGTACAGAATCATCTGCCCCTTGACCGGCACCACTGGTAACTCAATGCCCAGGGTCTTCATCAACTCGCCACTCCAGGCACCCGCCGTGAGCACGACCCGATCAGCGAGCATTTCGCCTTGCTCCGTACGAACGCCAGTAATGCGCTCCCCCTCACGAATAAATCCACTGACTGCGCAATTCTCATGCAAGGTGACATTCGGCATCTGCTCAAGCGCCGCACGCAACGCCCGGACCAAACGCGGGTTGCGCACATTAGCCACATCCGCCATGCGGACCGCACGCTCGAACCCCTCAGCCAGCGCAGGTACGGCGTACTGAACGGCCGACATATCGACCGACTGCAACGGACGCCCCGCCCGCTCCGCCCAGGCCAGAGCGTCCCCTTCATCCTCAAGGTCCAGCCAATACAAACCCGTGACATGCACTTCAGGGTCTACCTGCGTTTGCACCAACAACTGCTCACCTAGCTTCGGATAAAAATCCTGCGACCAATGCGCTAACGCCGTTACCGCCTGGCTGTAACGCCAAGGGTAAAGCGGCGAAACAATTCCACCACCGGCCCAAGAGGATTCGCGGCCTGCAAGGCACCTCTCAACAACCTCAAGAGGCCTGCCCTCCCCCGCCAGAGACAGCGCTGAAAGCAACCCGATTACCCCACCACCAATAACGATATCGCGGCCTGAAGATTTCAAACTGACAACCCTTGAATAATGATCTTTAATCAAATTGCTCCCACGGATAGGGATACAGACACGATGAAAAGGAATAGTACAGGTACCAGCCTGATTGAGCTCTTGACCGGTATAGGCATTCTCGGAATCAGCGCTTCGCTGGCGATACCCGCCCTGCAAGACGCGTTTGCCAGACATCAGCTAACGAGCACCAGCAGCGCACTCTATAGCTTGACCCATCAGGCAAGACTAAGCGCAATAAACCGCCAATCGAGAGTCTCGCTGTGCCCACTAGCCATGACTGGCGAATGCTCAGCCAACTGGCAATTACCAATCAGCATTTTTACAGACTTCAATGGTAATCGCCGACTTGATCCAGAAGATGAAATCCTCAAAACCCATGAAAGCCCCAGCAACGTGGAAATTAGCTGGCGAGGAATGGGCAACAGTAAAAGCCTGCACTTCAACCGCCAGGGCATCACGTTTGTCAGCAATGGCACCCTTCACTTACGAAGCGGCAATCGAACAATACGATTGACCATCAATCGGCTTGGAAAAATCAAAGCCGAAGCAATCGCGGCACCGCCTACGCCCTGAGTAAAGCCGACCATCCCCCAGTAGTTGCCCTATGCCGCTCGCAACCTTATGGTCAACCTAAGGCATAAGGGGTCTGGCATGCGCAGAAAAAATGGTTTCACACTGGTTGAGCTCTTAATAACACTAGCGCTGCTAGCCGTTTTAATGGGAGTTGCAATACCAAATATGAGGCAGTTCCTTGTTAATCAGCGCGTCTCGGCTCAAGCCAACGAACTGATCAGCTCTCTGGCATTCGCACGCAGCGAAGCCAGTAAGCGCAATGCAAATATTGTTGTACTCCCTGTCACAAATGCCCCCAATGGGTGGAGTGGAGGCTGGTGCACAGGCCCTGCAACTATTGATAACTGCCGCCATGCAGACGTAATCACCCATTACCAACCCAAAGCCAGCGATGTGACCATTACGTCTACTTACCTGGAAAGTGGTAACCGCCTGACATTTCGGCGCGATGGCACCCTGCTGGCTCCAGGTGCTGCAGCACCGTTCAAGATCAGCTCCGCTAGCCTCTCTACAACCAGTAGCAATGCCCGCTGTGTCAGCCTGAACGGACTCGGAAAAGCCACAATCACCAAGGTGAAGCCTGATGTCGACTGTTAAGTTCAACCAGTTTTGCCAGGGATCATCACTGATCGAAGTGCTGATCACACTACTCATTTTTGCTGTAGGGCTTCTGGGTTTTGCGGGCTTGCAACTCAACGCCCTGCAAAGTACAGCAGATAGCAGTCAGCGCTCTCAGGCTGTATGGATCAGCCAGGAGCTTGCAGAACGTATACGAGCGAACTCTGAAGCCGGCAACGCGGTGTACGCAGCGGTGGTGAACAACTGCGCCGCACTTCCGGCACCAATCTGTGCGGATCACTATGACCCCGTCAATGCCGCCAAGGTCAACGCCGCAAATTGCACAGCGGCACAAATGGCAGCCTTTGATCTCTGGGAGGCAAGGTGTACATACAGTGGCACCGCCACTTACCAGGCGAATGGAGTCGCTGCTGAAGGCCGCTATAACAGCCGTGATTTTCTTGCCCGACCAGCCGGTGCAGCCGCCCCCTTGCACTACAGGTCAACGGCACTCGCCTGAGCATAACGACCAACTGGCTAAGCACCGCCTCCCGATCTGCGGCCGGGGTAGGCGCAGGTGAAAACCTTTCGAATGGCCTGGAGGTACAACGGTGATTACCACTCGGCAAAAAGGCCTGAGCATTATTGAGCTATTGGTAGCGATGGTAATTGGACTGATTCTGCTACTGGGCGTGAGTCAGGTCTTCCTTTCAAGCCGGCAAACCTTCGCAACCAACGATGCAATGACCAAGCTTCAGGAAAATGGGCGATTTGCCTTAGAGTTCATTGCGGCCACGGCTAGACAGGCAGGTTACCTCTCGCCTGGCTCCTCCGAGGGGATGCCATTTCCGGTAGAACCTATTAATTGCGGGAGAGGTTCAGCTGCCAGCAACCCATGTACATTCAATGGCGCTGGAAACGCGCCTGACCGAGTGAGTTTCAGCGCAGAGCCCGCTGTTGTAATTGACGGGAGCTTGCGTGACTGTACTGGCAGCGCAGTAGCAATCAATACGATTGTCATAAACTCATACTTCATCATTCCGCCAGATGCGAACAACCCACAGTCCTCACTGGGCTGCAGCTCCTATAACCGATCTGACAGTGAGTGGCTGGTGCAGAACCAAAGGCTGATCGATGGCATTGAGTCACTTCAAGTGCTCTATGGCATTGCGTCGAACGCAGACCCATTCAGTGTCGGAAGTTATATTTCTGCCGACAGAGTGGAAGCTCAAAACAAATGGAAAGATGTACTCGCCGTGCGAATTGCAGTTCTGGCCAATAGCCTTGACCCAGTAACCCCGCCCCCTGTGCAACGCAACTATTACTTGCTGGATGCCCCTCCAATTACCCCAGCGGCAGGCGACCAGCGTTCCCGGCAGATATTCACAACGACAGTTCAGCTCAAAAATATTTTCTGAGGCCGGTATGCTAAGCAGAATTCAAATACCAAAACACCAACAAGGTGCCACATTGATTGTAGCGCTGGTTTTTCTTTTGATATTGACTGTTGCGGGCGTAACCGCAGTAAGACTGTCAACCACCAGTGAACATATGGCAAGCAATAGCCAGTTCAGAGGCTCCGCTTTTCAACTAGCACAAAGCGAGTTGAAAGCACAGGTTCTTAACATGAGCGCTAACATTGCCAACAGGCAACCGCTACTCAACTCAAAAGCAGCACCACTGGAAGCGCGCCCCCGCTTCCCTGAGCGCCGTGCCGCCTTGGCCCTTAATACGCGAATAGCTGCGCCAAATCTTAACCAAACCACCAACGTAAACTCACTTGGCGGTGTTGACTGTCTAATCTTTGGCGATGGCACTTCATCGGGAAAATTCAACTGCGAGCAATTTGAACTAACCGCCAGATCCACCCTGACAAGCGGCGCATTCTCTGAGCAAGTGAGCGGGCTGGTTATGTCCACGCCCAAATAAATCGAGGACATCCCATGAACAAGCTATTTTATGCATTAACTTTAATCACTATGACGCTAGCCCAACAATTTGCCACCGCAAACGAAATAGGGGACAGCTACATAGAACACGCCGACTTAATTCTAAACCTAGAAAAATCCAAAGTAACAAATGGTGTTCACGGCTATTTACTCGCAACCCCCTGCAGCAATTGCCCACAGAAGCGAATTGAAGTGGCCGACACCACAGAAATTTTCCTAAAAGGCAAGCCCGCTGATCCAAATGAACTGACCATGAAGATTGATTGGCAAGGCATGGTTTTTTTCAATAGCGGAACGCCCGCCGTTGCCACTCGACTAATGCTGCAATGAGCTGAGGACAATCATCATGACCCCGAAGAATATCGCGACCGGCGCGTTCGCCTTTAGCTACCTGTTTCTCTCATTACAGTCTGGTATCGCCCTAGCCGATGACACAGAGATTTATCTGACACGCGACCTCCCGGCCGATCAACGCGTGCGCCCCAACATCATGTTTGTAATCGATACATCAGGCTCGATGCTGAACGGCGTGCCTGGCACCAACTGTCGAGCACTTGTAGTGCCTAACAACTATGGATCAACACCCCAGAATTGGTGCACAAGTACTAGGTTGCCTAACGACAATAGAAATAATGGCAGCCTTACACGCATGGAAGTTGTCAAACAAGTGGTCAGCCAATTGGTCGATGAACTGGCAGTCTCTAACGACGCCAATATCGGTCTTGCGCGCTTTGACTCAAACAGCAACGGTGGCTTTATCAACGTCCCCGTTGGCCGCGCGGCAACAGTGGCCAGCACGTTCAAGACACAACTGCGTAGCTATTATGCCAGTGGCGGAACACCGCTCCTTGAAAGTTACCACGAAGCAGCACTTTATCTGCGTGGAGAAAGACCACTCTATGGCAACGCCACACGTGGAGTAATAGAAAACGGTACGGGATCACAAAACGTAAACCCCTGGAGAAGTAACACTGCAGCGTTTACAGGGTCGAGTTATAAATCCCCCATCGAAAACTCATGCCAGAAGTCCAACATTATTGTATTGACCGACGGCTTACCCAACAGCGACCAGGGTAGTAACGCGGCTATTCAGACACTAGTCGCAGGCAAAAACACCCAATATACCTCTTGCAATCGCAACTATCCGACTGATGGAAGTCCAGCTGACGGTTGCTGGATGCCTGGTCTATCTGAATACCTTGCAAACCAGGACAACTCTCCGGCAGCAGGCAAGCAAACCATCAATACCTACACCGTAGGCTTTGGCAATATTGGCAACTCTCAGCTCCTTCAAGACACCGCGGACTACGGGGGCGGTAAATTCTTCACGACCAGTGACACTTCGGGCCTCGTCACTGCACTTAAAAGTATTGTTGTCGACATTCTTGCTGAGAACACCTCATTCACGACACCAACAGTGTCAGTAAGTGCCTACAGCAACTTCGGCTACCGTAACGACCTTTACTACGCCCTGTTCAGGCCAGCAGAAGGCGCTCGCTGGATTGGTAACGTTAAAAAATACAAAGCAGCCACCGACACCTCTACTGGTGACCTTATTATTACTGATGTAAATGGTCGTAATGCAGTCGATTCGTCCACCGGTTTCTTCAAAGATACTGCACAAAGTTTCTGGAGCCCTTCAGCTGACGGACGAAATGCTGAAAGCGGCGGCGCAGCAAGTCGCCTCTCTAACCCAAACACCAGGAAAATGTTCACCTACACAGGCACAACACCACTCGCGGGCCCCAGCGCCACAAGTGCGATAAACCTGACACTAAGCACCAACGCCCTCAACGCAGCTAATGTTAGCAAGGCGCAACTGGGTGACTCGTCCATGTCAGACGATTACAAAACAAAACTTATTAGCTGGGCACGAGGTAGTGATCCTGGCGTAGCCGGGTCACCGCCCCGTTTACAAGTAGCCGACGTACTACACAACGCGCCCAAAGTCGTGGCATACATCAGCGATGAAGACTTGGTTCGCGTAAACTCCGGCAGCACAGAAGACAAGCTTGTTTTGTTTTATGGCACCAACGAAGGCCATATTGCCGCCATCAACCCGGAAACGGGGGAAGAGCTTTTTGTTTATATACCTAAAGAGCTACTCCCCAATCTCAAAGCCTACTACGACAACCCGAAAGGCAGTAATCAAAAAAAATATGGCATAGACGGACAGTTCGGACTCAAAGTCAGCTATGGCCCAGCAGACACTACACGTAAAGTTCGCCCAGTATCCGAAGTCATCCTCTATGCAGGCATGGGCCGAGGCGGCCGTAACTACTATGCACTTGATGTCAGCCCTGCAAACAGCGGCGAGCCCTCAACTATACAGCCAAAGTTGAAATGGGCCATTGTCGGCGGCACAAGCGGCACGCCCTACCAACGCTTAGGCCAAACATGGTCGACACCTAAAGTAAGTAAGATAAAGTGGAACGGCAGCGCACGTGACGTACTCATTTTCACTGGCGGCTATGATCCAAATCAAGATGATGACACCCCTAACACCCCAAGCAACGACACTTATGGCAATGCGCTTTATATCGCCGACGCGAATACAGGTGAGCGTCTATGGATGGCAGGCCCCAGCCCAGTTTCAGGAGAGACATCGCCTGCCAATCTGCGTATATCAAGCATGACCAATAGCATGCCGGCAGATCCGACACTCATCGACATAACGGGTGATGGTTTGATCGACACCATTTTTGCAGCCGACACACGAGGACAAATTTTCCGCTTTGACCTCTCTCCAAACAGCACCGGAGCGAGCAATCTGGCAACAGGGGGCCGCGTGGCTAATTTTGGCGGAACAACTGCTCTTGATAACCGCAGATTTTATAACTCCCCTGACGTAGCTCTGATCAAAGAACGGGGCAAGTCACCGTTCTACACGATTGCAATAGGTTCAGGGTATCGCGGCCACCCGCTTAATGAAGACACAATTGATCGATTCTATGTAGTACGAGACACCAACGTATCCAAAACGCCTACAACATATGTAACAGTCACTGAAGCCAATATGGTTGACGTAAGCAGCATTGACCCGTCCGGCACTACTGCCACTGACATACAAAATCGAATCAACGGGAAACGTGCCGAAATCACCGCACTAACGGCAGCTGAAACAGCTGCACGCGATGCACTCTCGGCTTACCAGGCCAATATTGGCTATATAGCTAAACAGCAAGCGCTGCTGCAAACCAACAACGATATCAATGCCAAACAAAGCGCCATTGAAAGCATTATTAGCACAGACCCATTTATCGTTGAGCACGCAACAGAGATGAACGCGCGCACCGAACTTAACAACCTCATTGTCAACACACTGGAAGGACTCAAAGAGCTAAGCGCACTTACAGCACCGACTTCACCGTCTAATGCTGATAGCTTTCTCAATGACCCTACCAATGGGCAACTCAGCAATAACAATGGCGCTGATTGGGGGCAACTGCACCTAAATCTGCAGATTCTGAAAACAACACCTGGCACAGAGTATCAATCCGTTATAGCCGCTGAAGAAGCATTGAAAACAGCCCGAGCTAACAACCAAGCCGACACCACCGCGCTGGAAGCTTCGTTGGCATCGGCTGTAGCAGCACATGAAGCCTCACCTGCGTATACCCAGCGCCAGGAACTGATCAACAATCAAGCGGCATTGGTCAGCAAATTGAGTCAAATCCAGGCGTTGCAAAAAAGCATATTCCAAACACTGGTAGCCAATGACGGTGCAGATGTAACGGCAGATAAAAATGCTTTAGCGGCACTGAAAACCGAGGTTAATACACTCATTCCAAACCTCACTCAAAACGCGACGTCATCGACAACCAATAGCGACATCCTTTCTGCAGAAGTCGCTATCCGGAAAGGGCAAGCCGATAGTGCGGCTATCAGCACACCACTGAACAGTGAGGCGGCTCGCCTTGCTTCACTTCAATCCGAGCAGTTAGCCTTGAGCAGCCAAGCGGCTACACAACTGGCTGAGCTTTCAGTGATGAGTGAAAAAGCCTATGACGGCAGCCAACCCACGTTGACACCGGCAGAACTGGCTGCAGCTACCGCAGCCGATCTGATGCCACCACTCAGCACCTTTGATGCCTACAACTACTTGATAGAGACCAAACGCCTCGCAGCGGTTAACCGCATTCCCACGCTGCGCAGCGAGATCAACGACCTTTATGCACAGTTAAGCCCAGGTAATACCTATGTTCCTGATTTGACGGCGCTTGACAACAGTAAAGGCTGGTTTATGCGCTTCCCTGTCGGCGAAAAGGTCCTTTCTAGCTCAATCAGCTTCCGGGGGGCTGTGCTCTTTACAACATTCCGCCCCAGCGGGCAGCAGGTTACAACCTGCGGCCCTGACGTCGGACGCGGGCGTTTCTATGCTCTGAACCTTACGGATGCAACATCAATCTTCACAGAAGTTGTTAATGGTGTAAAAACCGACAAACGAGGCTTTGATCTCACACACGGCGGCATTCCACCTCAACCTGCAGTGATACAACGTGAAACCGGCCGACCTGGGTTGTTGTGCGGCGCCGAGAATTGTGAGGGCGACGATCGCGACCCCAAGCCAACCTGTAAAGCCACCAGCCTATTCTGCGGAGATGGCGGCTTGAAACCTACCTACTGGAGAGAGAATTGATGCCACGACAGCAAGGCTTTAGCTTGATCGAACTGATGATCGTCGTCTTGATACTTGCTGTATTGGCGGCCATCGCGGTGCCTAACTACCAAGCATACCTATTGAAGAGTGGTCGCAGTGAAGGTCAGGCCAAACTGTTAGAAGTGATGCAAATGCAAGAACGCTTCTACTCGCAGAACCAGGCCTATACCACGAACCTTGGAGCTGGGGGGCTGGGCTATGCAGGTGTAGCAGCAAATACGGCAGCCCCTTCAGAAGACAGGCGCTACCTGGTCACTGCAGCAGTTTGTGCGGCAGGCATCCCCATCGCGGCCTGCGTGCTGTTAAGGGCAGCACCTCAGGGCTCTCAAACCGGGGATACCCAATGCAGCACGCTGACCCTAAATAGTCGCGGCGTTAAAGGCATCGTGGGGGGAACAGGAACTGCAGCTACCTGCTGGTAGAACGAATAAAGGCCGGGATACCGGCCTTTTTTATTGCATGAGTAGAAGCGACTACTGTCGGGCAATAACCCTCAGCTCTTTCGGCATCGAAAACGTTACATTCTCCGGGCGCCCCAACAACTCTTGGGCGCCCGTTGCGCCCCACTCGCTCAGTTGCTGAATAACGCCCTGCACCAGGACTTCTGGTGCAGACGCGCCAGCTGTGATGCCAATACCGGTCACGCCATCAAACCACTCACGCTTTAAATCTTCGGCACCGTCGATCAGGAACGCGGGCGTGCCCATGCGTTCAGCCAGCTCGCGCAGGCGGTTGGAGTTGGAGCTGTTAGGGCTACCGACAACCAGCAGCACATCGCACTCGGCGGCGAGTTGTTTGACTGCGTCCTGACGGTTTTGGGTGGCGTAGCAGATGTCGTCTTTGCGCGGGCCACCGATAGCGGGGAATTTAGCGCGCAGGGCGTCGATCACTTTACTGGTGTCGTCCATCGACAGCGTGGTCTGGGTGACAAAGGCCAGTGCTTCAGGATTGCGCACCTGCAGTTCGGCAACATCGGTTTCGTCCTCGACCAAGTAGATCGTGCCGCCGTTGCTGGCGTCGTACTGCCCCATGGTACCTTCAACTTCCGGGTGACCTTCATGGCCAATCAGGATGCATTCGCGGCCCTCGCGGCTGTAACGGACGACTTCCATATGCACCTTGGTCACCAGTGGACAGGTGGCATCAAAGACTTTCAGGCCGCGTCGATCAGCTTCGCTGCGCACGGCCTGAGAGACGCCGTGGGCACTGAAAATGACGATCACGTCATCCGGCACCTGATCCAGCTCCTCGACAAAAACTGCACCGCGAGAGCGCAGGTCTTCGACCACAAACTTGTTGTGCACCACTTCATGCCGCACATAGATGGGCGGGCCGAAGACTTCGAGCGCGCGATTGACGATTTCAATGGCGCGGTCAACACCGGCACAGAAGCCACGGGGATTGGCGAGTTTGATATGCATGCTGGTTATCTCGGCGCGCGTAAACGAAAGTTGCCGTCGGTTGAGTTTGCGGCACATGCGGTCTAAGCCACGAATGCCGTGTAGCCCAGCACTGTGCCCGACATAGGAATCATGGTGGGTTGCGGCGCGCCAAACAACCTGTGCAGGCTAAAGCGGCGCCTGTATGCCTAACCCACCCTACGAAAATATTGCGCTGTTCAGAGCGCTTTGACCTCAATAATCTCCACCTCGAAGCTCAGCACTTTGCCGGCCAACGGGTGGTTGAAGTCGATGGTCACCTGGTTATCATCAAAGGCTTTGACTACACCCGGCAACTCGGCGTTGGCGGCATCATTGAAGATCACCAGCAAACCTTCCGACAACTCCATATCCTGAAACTGGCTGCGCGGCATAACCTGGATATTCTGCGGATTACCCTGACCGAAGCCCTGCTCCGGACTGATCGACAGGCTGCGCTTGTCGCCCGCTTTCAAGCCATAAATGGCCTGCTCAAAGCCTGGCAGCAGGTTGCCGTCACCGACCTTGAAGGTGGCGGGCTGTTTATCGAAGGTACTGTCCACCACATCGCCATTGTCCAATTTGAGGGCGAAATGCAGGGTCACTTCCCTGCCCGGACCGATACGCACGTCAGTCATTTGCCTGCCTCCCCGGACTTTTCACTTTTGAACATATCCAGCGCCAGCAGGATGGCACCACCGGTAATCGCCATATCGGCCACGTTGAAGGCTGGGAAGTACCACTGCTGATGCCAATGCAACAGGATGAAGTCGACCACATGACCAAATACCACGCGATCCACAAGGTTACCCAGTGCACCACCCAGAACTAATGCCAACGCCACCGCCAGCCAGGTTTCGTCCGACTTGAGGCGTTTGAGCCAGACCACCAGCACCCCGCTCACCACCACGGCAATTGCGGCAAAGAACCAGCGCTGCCAGCCGGCGGCATCGGCCAGGAAGCTGAATGCCGCGCCGGTGTTGTAAGCCAGGGTCCAGCTGAAGTAATCGGGAATTATCACGATCTGCTGGTACATGCTCAGGTTGTTGTCGAACCAGAACTTGCTCGCCTGATCGACCACAAACACCAGCAGACTCAGCCACAGCCAGGACAAACGGCCGAAACGACTGCCATTAAGCATAATGACGAACCTCACCCGCGCCTTCAATGTTGTCCACGCAGCGACCGCAGATCTCCGGGTGGGCCGGGTTGATGCCAACATCTTCACGGTGGTGCCAGCAACGTCCGCATTTGGCATGGGCGGATTTCAGCACTTTCAGCTTGAGCCCGCTCACTTCGGTGTCTACTGCGTCGCTCGGGGCACTGGCCAGCGGGGCCAGGGTGGCAGTCGAGGTGATCAGCACAAAGCGCAGCTCGTTACCCAGTTTGTTCAGATCGGCAATCAGGCTGTCTTCGGCATACAGGGTCACTTCCGCCTGCAGGTTGCCTCCAATGGCCTTGGCCGCACGGAGGTTCTCCATCTCCTTGTTCACCGCGACCTTGACCGCCATCACGCGCTCCCAGAAGGCACGATCCAGCTCGAAGCCTTCCGGCAATTCACCCAGGCCCTGATACCAACCATTGAGCATCACCGACTCGTTGCGCGCACCCGGCAGGTATTCCCACAGTTCATCAGCGGTGAACGAAAGTACCGGGGCGATCCAGCGCACCAGGGCTTCGGCGATATGGAACAGCGCGGTCTGGCAGGACCGTCGCGCCACGCTGTCGGCAGCAGTGGTGTACTGACGGTCCTTGATGATGTCGAGGTAGAAGCCGCCCAGCTCCTGCACGCAGAAGTTGTGCACCTTCTGGTACACGTTCCAGAAACGGTAACTGTCGTAGGCCTCTTCGATTTCGCGCTGCAGCAACAACGCACGATCTACGGCCCAACGGTCCAGCGCCAGCATGTCTTCAGCCGGCAGCAGGTGCTGCGCCGGGTCGAAGCCGCTGAGGTTGGAGAGCAGGAAGCGCGCGGTGTTGCGGATGCGCCGGTAGGAATCGGCGCTGCGCTGCAGGATGACCTTGGACACGGCCATCTCGCCGGAATAGTCGGTGGACGACACCCACAGGCGCAGGATATCAGCGCCCAGGCTGTCATTCACTTCCTGCGGGGCGACCACGTTGCCCAGCGACTTGGACATTTTGCGGCCGTTCTCATCGACCACAAAGCCGTGGGTCAGCAGCTCTTTGTATGGCGCGTGGCCGTCGATGGCCGCGCCAGTTAGCAAGGACGAGTGGAACCAGCCACGGTGCTGGTCGGAGCCTTCCAGGTACAGATCGGCACGCGGGCCTTCGGCATGACCGAGCGGGTGCGAACCGCGCAATACGTGCCAGTGGGTGGTGCCGGAGTCAAACCAGACGTCGAGGGTATCGCTGATCTTGTCGTAGTCGGCGGCTTCATCGCCCAGCAGCTCGGCGGCGTCCAGCTTGAACCAGGCTTCGATGCCCTCGTGCTCGACACGTTTGGCCACCTCTTCCATCAGCTCGACACTACGCGGGTGCAACTCGCCCGTGGCTTTGTGCAGGAAGAACGGGATTGGCACACCCCAGTTACGCTGACGCGAGATGCACCAGTCCGGACGACCGGCAATCATGCTGTGCAGACGCGCCTGGCCCCAGGCTGGGACGAACTGCGTTTGCTCGATGGCGGCCAGCGCGCGCTCACGCAGGGTGCCGCCTTCGTTCGGCTGCTTGTCCATGCCGACGAACCACTGCGCGGTGGCGCGGTAGATCAGCGGGGTCTTGTGGCGCCAGCAATGCATGTAGCTGTGCTGGATGGCTTCGTACTTGAGCAGCGCGCCAACTTCTTCCAGCTTGGCGACGATGGCCGGGTTGGCCTTCCAGATAAACTGGCCGCCAAAGAACGGCAGATCGCTGACATACACGCCGTTGCTCTGTACCGGGCTGAGGATGTCATCGTTGCTCATGCCGTAGCCTTTGCAAGAACGGAAGTCGTCCTCGCCGTAGGCCGGGGCCGAGTGCACCACACCAGTACCGGCACCCAGCTCGACGTAGTCGGCCAGATAAACCGGTGCGAAGCGCTCATAGAACGGATGACGGAAGCGGATCAGTTCCAGCGCCGCGCCTGGCGCGGTGGCGATCACGTCGCCCTGCAGGCCATAACGGGCCAGGCAGCCTTCCACCAGCTCTTCGGCCAACAGCAGCAGGCGCTCGCCGGCATCGACCAGCGCGTAGGTAAATTCAGGATGGACGTTAAGCGCCTGGTTAGCCGGGATGGTCCAAGGCGTAGTGGTCCAGATTACGATGGAGGCTGGCTTGGGCAAGCTCGCCAAGCCGAATGCGGCGGCCAATTTTCCGGCATCTTCAACCACAAAGGCGACGTCGATGGCATCGGACTTTTTGTCCTGATATTCGACTTCCGCCTCAGCCAGCGCCGAGCCGCAATCGAAGCACCAGTTGACCGGCTTCAAGCCCTTGAACACAAACCCTTGCTTGACCATTTCAGCCAGCGCGCGGATCTCGCCGGCTTCGTTGGCAAAATCCATGGTTTTGTACGGATTATCCCAATCCCCCAGCACACCCAGGCGCACAAAGTCAGCCTTTTGCCCTTCAATCTGCTCTCCGGCATAGGTGCGGCAGCGCTCGCGGGTCAGGTCAGACGGCTGGTTCTTGCCGAAGGTGGTTTCCACCTTGTGCTCAATCGGCAAACCGTGACAATCCCAGCCCGGCACATAGGGCGCGTCAAAGCCGGCCAGGGTTTTCGAGCGGGTGATGATGTCCTTGAGGATCTTGTTGACCGCATGACCTATGTGGATGCTGCCGTTGGCATAGGGCGGACCGTCGTGCAGAACAAACTTCGGCCGACCTTCGCCTTGCGCGCGCAGCTTCTGATACAGGCCAATCTCGTTCCAGCGCTGCAGAATCTGCGGCTCGCGCTGCGGTAGGCCGGCCTTCATCGGAAATTGGGTGTCAGGCAGATTAAGCGTGGCTTTGTAATCGGTCATGTCAGGCTCTTCGTAAGCGATTGGCACCCAGCCAATGAAGCTGGGGGCTTAAACGCGCCAATGGGCACGGGCGGCAGCAATATCGGCAGCAATGGCCGTCTTCAATGCCTCAAGGGAGGCGAAACGCTGCTCATCGCGCAGCTTGTGGTGGAAAGCCACCGTCAAACGCCGGCCATATAAATCACCGGCAAAGTCCAGCAAATGCACTTCCAGATGAGCGCTACCATCACCGGCCACGCTCGGGCGCACACCAATGTTGGCCACACCCGGCCAGGTTTGGCCGTCAACCTCGGTGCTGACCAGGTACACGCCCTTGAGCGGCACCCGCTTGCGCTTGAGCTGCACATTGGCAGTCGGCGCATTCAGCTGACGCCCCAGCTTCTGCCCGTGCAACACCCGCCCAGCGATCTGGAAGGGGCGCCCGAGCAGGTGCTGCGCCAAGGCGAAATCACCGGCATCAAGGGCTTCACGTACGCGCGTACTGCTGACGCGAATACCGTCCAGTTCAACCGTGCTAGCAGCCTCGACGCTGAAGCCTTCGCGCTCACCGGCCTCAGCCAGAAAAGCAAAGTCACCGGCGCGGTCACAGCCAAAGCGGAAGTCGTCACCCACCTCCAAGTGCTGCACCCCTAGCCCTTCAACCAGCACCCTATGCACGAACTCGGCAGCGCTGAGTTCCCGCAGGCGCCGGTTGAAACTCAGGCACAGAACCCGATCAACACCTTCAGCCGCCAGCAATGCAACCTTGTCACGTAACCGCGCCAGGCGCGCCGGCGCAACCTCAGGGGCAAAAAACTCGCGCGGCTGCGGCTCGAAAATCAACACGCAACTGGGTACGCCTAGCTCGGCAGAACGCTCACGCAGACGCGCCAAAATGGCCTGATGACCACGATGGACGCCGTCGAAATTCCCGATGGTGGCAACACAGCCCCGATGCAGGGGCCGCAAGTTGTGTAGGCCTCGAACCAGCTGCATAACGCGCTTCTTGCTCATAAAGTGGCCGATTATACGCACACCGGACAGCGGACAACAGGCAGCAAATCAGCTGCCTGTAGAATCGGCTTACAGCCTTGCGAGCTAGAGTCCTGTAAGGCAAAAACAGGCGAGATACGGAGCGCAGCGGAGTAACAGCCAACGGCTGGCCCGCAGGGTGAGCGCAGCGAATCAAGCGAAGTGTACGGGCTGTACAGGAGCATGAGTCGTTTCACTCGCCCTTCGGGCCGCACTAAAGCGCGCTAGCCGCAAGCGGCTTTACGAACCTGCTTTTAACGCAGCAGGGCCGACGCGCAGCAGATCGTAAACCGATGCTCAGAGTGCGCTGCGCCGCGCAAAGTCCTTCAAACGGAACCCCAGCAGCGCCAACACGACCAAATAAGCCAGCATGCCCACGCCAACCAACCCACCCAGGCGCAGCAAACGCCAGAGCATGGTGCCGTCCGCCCAGCCTGGCAGGTACTGCATGGCCAGCAGCAGCACGCCCACCATCGTCAACAACGCCAATAACAACTTGCCGAGGAACAGCACCCAACCCGGCTGCGGCTGGAACATGTCACGTTTGCGTAGCTGCCAGTACAACAGCCCAGCATTCAGACAGGCGGCCAAGCCAATGGCCAGCGCCAGTCCGGCATGCGCCAGGGGAATCACAAAGATAAACAGCACATTCATCACCTGGGTCGCCAACAGCGTCACCAGCCCGATACGCACCGGGGTTTTGATGTTCTGCTGGGCGTAGAAGGCCGGCGCGAGAATTTTCACCAGAATGATGCCAACCAAACCCAGCGAATAAGCGATCAAGGCGCGCTGGGTCATCAAGGTATCGGCTGCGGTGAACTTGCCGTACTGGAACAACGAGGCAATCAGCGGCTCGGAGATAATCGCCAACGCCACCGCACTGGGCAGCGCCAACACCAGACACAGGCGCAAACCCCAGTCGAGCAGTTTAGAGTAGTCCTCGCGACTGGCGCCGGCATGGGTTTTCGACAAAGCCGGCAGCAGAATGGTGCCCAACGCCACGCCGAGCACACCAGCCGGCAACTCCATCAAGCGGTCGGCGTAGTACATCCAGGAAACAGAGCCAGCAACCAGAAAGGAAGCGAAGATGGTGTTGATGATCAGCGAAATCTGGCTGACCGACACCCCGAATATCGCCGGCCCCATCTGCCTGAGTACGCGCCAAACGCCCGAGTCTTTGAGATTCAGGCGAGGCAGCACCAGCATGCCGATCTTGTGCAGATGCGGCAGCTGGAACAGCAGCTGTGCCAGACCGCCCACCAGTACCGCCCAGCCCAGCGCCATGATTGGCGGATCGAAATAAGGGCTCAGAAAAAGCGCAAAAACGATCATGCTGATATTCAGCAGTGTCGGCACAAAGGCCGGCACCGAGAAGCGGTTCCAGGTGTTGAGCACAGCCCCTGCCAAGGATGAGAGGGAAATCAGCAAAATATAAGGAAAGGTGATGCGCAGCAGATCGGTGGTTAGCGCAAAGCGCTCCGCCTCATCAGCAAAACCCGGCGCAGACGCCCAAACAATCCAGGGCGCCGCGAGAACCCCGATCAAGGTCACCAACGCCAACACCAGTGTCAGCAGGCCAGTGACATAAGCCAAAAATGTGCGCGCTGCTTCATCACCCTGCTGGGTTTTATATTCGGCCAAGATCGGCACAAAGGCTTGGGAAAATGCACCCTCAGCAAAAATTCGACGCAACAGATTCGGTAATTTGAACGCCACCACAAAGGCGTCAGAAGCCACGCCAGCCCCGAAAGTGCGGGCAATAATGGTATCGCGCACAAACCCCAGAACCCGCGAGAGCATGGTCATGGAGCTGACAGCAGCCAACGACTTGAGCAAATTCATGTAGTATCCCTGCTCCACAAACGAGCACTGGCGCGCAAAAGCGACGAGTGTAACGGCCCGCCACTGGTCAGGCCAGCACGGGGAAAAGCCAATAGGCTTGACAGTACTCCCTCACATCGGCATGATTCGCGGCCTTATTTGTTTGTAACCCCCCAGTTTTTTTCGAGGAGCTTGACGGTGGCCAATACACCTTCTGCCAAAAAACGCGCAAAACAGGCTGAGAAGCGTCGTAGCCATAACGCCAGCCAGCGCTCCATGGTTCGTACCTACATCAAGAACGTGGTCAAGGCTATCGAAGCCAAAGATCTCGATCTGGCTAAAAACGCTTACACCCTGGCTGTGCCAGTAATCGACCGCATGGCCGATAAAGGCATCATCCACAAGAATAAAGCCGCTCGTCACAAGAGCCGCCTGAATGGCCACATCAAGGCCTTGGGCGAAGCTGCAGCAGCTTAAGCTGCAAAGCTGAACACTGGGGATCACTCACTCGAGAAAATCCCAACAGAAGAACCGATACTTTGTATCGGTTTTTTTGTGCCCGCGTTTTACCCCCCCACCACACAACAAACCCTGACACCACGACGAAAGGCAGCGATAAGTACTTGCTATTAATTTAATAGGAATTATTCTCATCTAACTACTTAAAGGGAGATGAGCTATGACGTACTTGATTGATGCTTGGCTGGACCGCCCACACCCCTACCTGCGCATCCTCAATCGCAACACCGGCGAAGTCTGCGCCCTGCTTCAGGAAGATGCGCTGGATGAGCTGCGTGACCAGGGTGACCTGGATCTGCACGAACTGAACTCCAGTGAGCCGCTGGTGCTCAAGGAGCTGGTGCGCAACCTGTTTCTCTACTGCTATGCCCGGGCATTGCGCCCCTGAAATGCATCGCGGGCATGACCCACTCCTACACAAGTAAGAGCGCAGCATGCCCGCGAAGGAAACCGACTAGGCGTTAGAGAACGTCCAGCAGCTCCACATCAAACACCAGCACACTGTGCGGCGGGATGCTGCCCACGCCTTGCGCGCCGTAAGCCAGCTCGCTCGGCACGTACAGGCGCCACTTGCTACCGGCATTCATCAGTTGCAGGGCTTCGGTCCAACCGGCGATCACGCCGCCAACAGGAAACTCAGCCGGCTCGCCGCGCTCATAGGAGCTGTCGAACACCGTGCCGTCGATCAGGGTGCCGTGGTAGTGAGTACGCACGCTGTCCTCACGGGAAGGCTTGGCGCCTTCGCCAGCAGTCAGCACTTCGTACTGCAGACCGGAAGCCAGCACGGTGATGCCGTCACGTTTGCCGTTCTCAGCCAGGAAAGCCAGACCAGCACCCGCAGCGGCTTCAGCCTTGGCGGCTGCTTCGGCTTGCATGATGTCGCGGATGACCTTGAAGCTGGCCGACAGCTCGGCCTCGCTGACGCGACTTGGCTGGCCACTGAAGGCGTCAGTCAGACCCGCCAGGATGGCGTCCAGGCTCACGCCCGGCGGTGGATTGTCACGCAGCTGACCACCCAGTTGACGGCCGATGCCGTAGCTGACACGGGTTTCGTCAGTCGAGAGATTGATATCGGACATAGCACGGCTCCGCTAGGGGCTAAAAAAGGTCGGCCAGCCTAGCACAAAGCATCCGCCTGCTCTAACCGCCAGCACTCGCCGAACGGTGACGACGGCAGCGTTCCGAGCAGTACTTAACCTCATCCCAACACCGCGTCCACTTCTTGCGCCAGGCGAAGGGTAAGCCGCACACCTGACAGGTCTTGACCGGCAGTTCGGCCTTTTTCATATCACCTCACCGGCATCCAGCCGCGCCAGCAGTTGCTCGCCGCGCGCCCACAACCCCTGCTGCTTGACCTCCCCCATCTTGTCCAACCCCCGATAGATCATGCCCAACCGAGGGTTACCGGACAGCTGCTCGCGGTGACGCATAAGGAAATGCCAGTACAGCGCATTGAACGGGCAGGCCTGCTCACCCACGCTTTCCGTGACCTTGTAGGCGCAGTCACCGCAGTAGTTGGACATGCGTTTGATGTACTGACCACTGGCGCAATAGGGCTTGGAGCCCAGGTAGCCACCATCAGCGTGCATCACCATACCCAGGGTATTGGGCAGCTCGACCCAATCGAAGGCATCCATGTACACCGCCAGGTACCAGTCGCAAACCTGGCGGGGCTGGATACCTGCCAGCAGGGCGAAGTTGCCGGTGACCATCAGCCGCTGGATGTGGTGGGCATAGGCATGTTCCAACGTCTGGCCGATGGCCTGACTCATGCATTTCATGCGGCTCTTGCCGGTCCAGTAGAACGCCGGTAACGGCCGAGTGTTGCCGAAGGCATTGCGCTCGGCATACTCCGGCATGTGCATCCAGTAAATGCCACGCACGTATTCGCGCCAGCCAATCAACTGCCGGATAAAGCCTTCCGCGGCGTTCAACGGCACCTGACCGCGCCAGTAAGCCGCCTCAACATCGGCACACAGGCGGCGCACGTCCAGCAGACCAACGTTCAGCGCCGCGCTGATCCGCGCATGGAACAGAAACGGCTCACCCACCGCCATAGCGTCCTGATAATCGCCAAAAGCCGGCAAAGCGAAATCGAGAAAGTGCTGCCACAGCGCCTCGGCCTCGGCATGGGTCACCGGGTAATCGAAAGACGCCAGACTGCCGTAATGATGACTAAAGCGCTCGGCCACCTGCTTCAGCACGTCCTGGGTAATGGCGTCCGCCGGGAAGCGCGCCGCCATCGGCGCCTTAATCTGCTTGGGCAGCGCCTTGCGGTTTTCCGCATCGAAGTTCCACGCACCGCCCACTGGCGTGCCGTCGCCATTCATCAATAAACCGGTCTTACGCCGCATTTCGCGGTAGAAGAACTCCATGCGCAACTGCTTACGCCCTTCGGCCCAGCAAGCGAACTCGTCACGAGCGCAGATAAAACGGCTATCAGCATGCCAGGTGATCGGTAAGCCACAAACCTGCAGAGCCTGCTCCAGCCGCCACTCTCCGCATTCTGTGAGATGCACCTCGGCCGCCTGCAACTGCGTGGCCCAGCGCTGCAACTCACCTGGCAGCGAGCCGCTATTCTGTGCGTCATCCAGCTTGACGTAGTGCACGCGCCAACCGCGCTCGCGCAGGGCCTCAGCAAAGTGGCGCATGGCACTGAAAATCAGCCCGATCTTCTGCGGATGGTGCGGCACATAGTCGGTTTCTGCCGCCACTTCAGCCAGCAGCACAGCATCCTGCTGCGGATCGAGGGCCTGCAGACTGGGCAGATCGAAGGACAACTGATCACCCAGCACCAGGGCAAGCCGGCGAATAGCCATAGGCAGAGTCGTTACCAGGAGGAATTGAAGGAAATCGGCACGCGCAAGGTGTCTTGGCTGCCATCCTGCATGCCGCACATCTCGTCATGCACCACGGCATGCACCAGATGAAAAGGCAGGCGTGGGAGATCATGCAGCAGATCTCGAGCATGCTCGACTGAGCGCAGGTGCAAGGTCTTGCCATGGCCATCGCTAAGCGGATGAGCGCGTCCTTCCATATGCGCCTCCAACAGATAGATACCACCCTCAATAGAAATCAGGTTAAGGGCATCGATATGCCCGGCATGGGCGTGCAGCGAAAGATCTTGAAGGTTCATGGCATATCCTCATGCAAGCAAAGTTATACAGAATTCCATACAAATACAATTCTTGTACAACGCAGCAAAAGCACAAGGCACAAAGCAAACCGCCCGTCCGTTTTACAACGGCCGGGCGGTGAGTCGCACAGGTCATGGATCAGTGGTCGTGCTTGGTCAACTTGTCCAGATAGCCCATGGCGAAGGCTGAAAGCACAAAGGCCATGTGAATGATCACATACCACATCAGTTTGCTGTCTTCGATGTTCTGCGCATTCATGAAGACCTTGAGCAGATGAATCGAGGAAATCGCCACGATGGACGCCGCCACTTTCATCTTCAGCGAGCTGGAGTCCATCTTGCCCAGCCAGCTGAGTTTTTCAGTGCCTTCCTCAATATCCAGCTGGGACACAAAGTTTTCGTAACCAGAGATCATCACCATCACCAGCAGACCGCCGACCAACGCCATGTCAATCAACGACAGCAGCACCAGGATCAAGTCTGCTTCAGCCATGGCAAACACGTTCGGCAGGATATGGAAGACTTCCTGGAAGAACTTCAGCGCCAGGGCCAACAAGGCCAGCGACAGGCCGAAATAGATGGGAGCCAGCAGCCAGCGGGAGGCGTACATGGCGTTTTCGATAAAGCGTTCCATAAAGGGCTCACTCAGGGGTTCAAAACTGCCGGCGAGTATACCCAGCGTACTGGGCCAGACAAGACTGACATAGCACAGAGCATGCACTTGCCGGAGCTATCCCCGCCAACTGTGGATAACCTTGTTCATGGGGTCAGGATTAATGACTGCAGGCCCGCCCGAGCAAGGCTTTACAAGGGCTGTACACGTCAGCGCCAGACTGCCACTCAGGTTTCTGGGCGGAACTGACAATGGCTAAGCGGATGCCCGCGTTCACCATTCAGCTGCCGCAGCCGGGCCTGGATATGCAGGCGCCAGATGGGCACGTCAACACAGGGCTCATAGCCCATGCCGCGAAGGTTATCGGCAATGTCAGCGAGGATGCTTTCTGCCTCACAAGCCCCGTGGAAAGGGCCTTGCGCCTTGATGGCAGAGGGTTGCGAACCGGACATGCCGGCCGCGCAGATCAGCGTCCAGAGACCGTTGTTGCCGGCCAGTGGCAGTACCGCACACTCAATCCGGGTATCCAGGCCCAGGCAATGGCGGGTGAGATTGAGGTTGCGCGACATGGCGACGACCCTCTCGGAAGCAGGCATTCAGCCTACACCCGAGCACGCACCAGTGGGAAGCCAGCAGTTATCCCCACAAGCTGTGGATAACTGTGTGGATGAAGTGAGGAAAAGGCGAGCAGAGCCAGTCGCCCTGCCCGCCCGAACCATTCGTTCAATGACTGACCAGCCACCGGACGAATGGTGCATATACACCAGTCATTCCGCTGCTGGCTTTTTCGCCCGCGGCTTCTTCTCCTTGGCCGCAGCCGCCGGCTCCTCTTTCTTAGGCTCCTCCTTATCCTCGTCCTCCATCCCCATGGCGGCGATATCGCGCAGGCGCTCAACCACCCGGGCATTGACGCTGCCTGCGGGGAATTGCCCCTGCTCATTGGGCGACCCGGCCTCTTCACCGACCAGCAGGCCCAACGCCTCGTCGACATGACGCACAGCATAGATATGGAACTGCCCGGCACGCACCGCCTGCAGCACCCGCTCATCAAGCATCAAGGTGGTGACGTTGGAGTGCGGGATGATCGCCCCCTGCTCACCGGTCAAACCGCGTGCTTCGCAAAGGCGGAAGAAGCCTTCGATCTTCTCGTTGACCCCACCCACCGCCTGCACTTCACCAAACTGGTTGATCGAGCCGGTAATGGCGAAGCACTGCTTGAGCGGCGTGCGCGACAAGGCCGAGATCAATGTGCAGACCTCACCCAGCGAGGCGCTGTCACCGTCGACATAGCCGTAGGACTGCTCCAGGGCGATGCTCGCGGAAATCTCCAGGGGGAATTCCTGGGCATAGCGGCTGCCGAGGTAGCCGGTGAGGATCATCACGCCCTTGGAGTGGATCGGCTGCCCCAGATTGACCTCACGCTCGATGTCGACGATGCCGCTGCCACCCGGATAGACCGTGGCGGAAATCCGCGCTGGCACACCGAAAGCCGAGTCGCCGACTTCCAGCACAGTCAGGCCGTTGCACTTGCCCACGGCCGCGCCGGCGGTGTCGATCAAGATGATACCGGCCAGCATGTCGTCGATGATCCGCGCCGAAACGCGGCCCGTGCGGGTGGCCTTGGCCTTTAGCGCGCGCTCGATATGCCCGGCGTCGGTCACCTCATCCCCAGCCAGGCTGCGGATAAAATCGGCTTCGCTGACCAGTTGAAACAGATCACCAATACGCGCCGACAAACGCCCCTGATGCTCGGCCAGGCGCGCGCTGTAGGTCGCCACCCGCGCCACGGCAGCAGCGGTCAACGGCGCCATACCCTCTTCCGAGGTGCGGGTTTTCATCAGTTGGGCGAACTGCTCGAGGCTGTCGTCGGCCAGCGGAATGTCTTCATCGAAGTCGACCAGCACGCGAAACATCTCCTGGAAGTCCGGGTCGAGGTCCTGCAGCGTGTAATACAGCTGGCGCGAGCCGATGATCACCACCTTGAGGTGCAGCGGAATCATCTGCGGGGTCAGGGTCACGGTGGCAATGCGGCCGAGATCACCGAGCGGCGACTCCATTTTCAACTGGCGCGATTGCAGGGCGCGCTTGAGCGCATCCCAGACAAACGGCTCACCAAGCATCTTCTCCGCTTCAAGAATCAGAAAGCCGCCGTTGGCGCGGTGCAATGCGCCTGGGCGCAGCTGGCGGTAACTGGTGTAGAGCGCGCCCTGATCGGTGTTGTATTCGATACGACCAAACAGGTTGTCGTAGGTCGGGTGCGGCTCGAAGACCACCGGTGCGCCGCCCTGGGCGTGATGACCGACCACCAGGCTCGGGCAGTACTGCTCTTCGAGCAGCTTGCGGGTCTGGGCGTCGGCCTTTTCCACTTCGACCAGTTGATCGACCACGGTCTTCAGCAGATTGACCTGCACCGCCTGCAGGTAGGCGCAGACCCCGGCGTTTTCCGCGTACTTCTGCGACAGCGGCGCCAGCAGCGGTTGCAGGGCAATGGTGATGGTTTCTTCATTGAGCTGACGCAGCAGGTTGCTCGACTCGCGCTTCCACTGCGGCAGGCTGGACAGCTCCTCGTTGAGGCGTTCTTCCAGGGTGGCGATATCGGCATGGAAGCGCTCGCGCTCGGCTTCCGGCAGCTGGGCAAACTCGGCCTCATCCAGCGCCTTGCCATCGAGCATCGGGGTGAAGGCGATGTTGCTGCTGTCACGGTATAGCGCGACGCTCTTTTCCAGCGACAGGCGCTCGACCACATCCAGGGCCTGGTCGTAGCGCTTGTTGAAGTCGCGGTCGATGGCGTTTTTCTTCTGCTGGAACGAGGGGTGCTCGAACACCGCCGGGAAAGTCGCCAGCAGGTTATCGATCAGGCCGTTGATGTCAGCGAGAAATTCGCCGGCAGTGCCGGACGGCAGCTCCAACGCGCGCGGCTCGCGGGGCTCGTCAAAATGGTTGACGTACACCCGGTCAGCCGGGGTCTCCAGGCGCTTGGCTTCAGCCTTGAGGTAGCGTTTGACGAAGGAGAAACGCCCGGTACCGGGCTCGCCCATGACAAACACGTTATAACCGGGGCGCGGCATCGCCACGCCGAACTGCAGTGCCTCGACGGCGCGCTCCTGACCCAACACGCCACGGAAGGGCTCCAGGTCTGCGGTGCTGGTGAAATTGAACTGCTCGGGAGCAAAAGGGCGGGTCAGGGATTCAGGCGCAAGGCGCAAATGGGCTGCGACGGAGTCTGGCATTGGAAATCCTTGGACAGAGGGGCTGGCGAAATAATCACCCCATCAGCCCTCATCCACAAGCCGTATGCTTGACGCAACGCAAGCGCAGCCTCGATGGAGGCTCCTACAATCACGCCCAACTACCGAGGAGTGCTGCATGAATCTGTTTCAGGAGGTCGCCATCCTGCTGGCCCTGTCCGCGGTGGTTGGGGGCATCGCGGTCAAATTGCGCCAGCCACTGATCATCGCTTATATCCTGGTGGGCATTCTGGCTGGGCCTGCCGTGCTGGGCCTGAGCAGTGAGAACGAACCCCTGCAGCTATTGGCGGAAATCGGCATCACCGTACTGCTGTTCGTGGTCGGCCTCAAACTGGACATGCGCCTGGTCCGCACCCTCGGCCCGGTAGCCTTGGCCACCGGGCTGGGTCAGCTGAGTTTTACCATCGTCTTCGGTTTCATCCTCTGTTACCTGCTGGGTCTGGAATGGCTGACCGCCTTGTATGTGGCCGTTGCCCTGACGTTCTCCAGCACCATCATCATCGTCAAGCTGCTCTCTGACAAAGGCGAGATCGACTCGCTGCACGGGCGCATCGCCATGGGCTTTCTGATTGTTCAGGACATTGCCGTGGTGCTGGCCATGCTGGGCCTCAACCTGTACCAGCCGGGCACCGCCGAGCAACCGGCGATGTCGCCATGGCTACTCAGCCTCACGCTGCTGGGCAGCCTGGCGGTGTTGTTTCTACTAATGCGCTACGCCCTGCCCCGGCTGCTGAACATGATGGCGGACTCCCCGGAGCTGCTCATGCTGATGGCCATTGCCTGGGGCACCCTGCTGGCAGCCGGGGCGGACTCGCTGGGCCTGTCCAAGGAAATTGGCGCCTTTCTGGCCGGGTTTTCCCTGGCCTCCACGTCACTGCGCGAAGCCGTGGCCAGCCGCCTGACCAGCTTGCGCGACTTCCTTCTGCTGTTCTTCTTTCTGCACCTGGGTTTGCAGCTGGACTTTGCCTATATCCACGGTCAAGTCGGCAGCGCGCTGATCCTCTCGGCCTTTGTCCTGATCGGTAACCCGTTGATCGTCATGGCGATCATGGGCTGGATGGGCTACCGCAAACGCACAGGATTCATGGCCGGACTAACCGTGGCGCAGATCAGCGAGTTCTCCATCATTTTCGTGGCCATGGGCATCGGCCTTGGACATATCGGCCAGCCGGCGCTGGGCCTGACGACGCTGGTCGGGCTGATTACCATCACCCTGTCGACTTATATGATTCTCTACGCACAACCGCTGTTTGTGCGCTTCTCGCCCTGGCTGGGCGTATTTGAACGCGCCATCGCCCACCGCGAGAACGCTGACGACACGGCAGCCCCCGGCGACCAGCCGGATATCATCGTATATGGCATGGGCCGTTATGGCCGCAACCTGGCCAGCCAGTTACAGCAAGGCGGAAGGCGGGTACTGGGGGTGGACTTCGACCCACAGGCGCTGGCACAAGCCCGCGAGGAAGGCCTGACCGTGTGCTATGG
The DNA here is from genome assembly GCF_026625725.1 of Pseudomonas sp. SL4(2022). NCBI lineage: Bacteria > Pseudomonadati > Pseudomonadota > Gammaproteobacteria > Pseudomonadales > Pseudomonadaceae > Pseudomonas > Pseudomonas sp. SL4(2022). Next base: position 2,498,034 of record NZ_CP113060.1, on the reverse strand, counting down.
CGACGCCGAAGATGCGGACTTTCTCAGCCATATGCCACTCAGCCACGCCCAGGCCCTGATCAGCACCATTCCTCAGCGCGAGGTCAACGCCATTCTCCTGCGCGCCTTGCGCAGCGCCGCATTCAAGGGCCAGATCACCCTCAGCGCCTTTCGTGCCGGCGACGCCGAGGCGTTGCATCACGCCGGAGCCGCCAGCGTCCTGCGGCCATACAGCGATGCCGCCGAAACGGCAGCGCGTCGTCTGCTGGCAGAAATCCGGCAGCGCTGAATTCAATACCGTTCAGCGCAAACCAGGCAGTACTCCGCAATCGGTAACGCTTCGAGTCGTTCCGGGCTGATGCGTGATCCACAGCCCAGGCACAGTCCGTAGCGCCCTTCAGCCAGACGCAGTTTGGCCAGGCCGACCTGGCGCAATGCATCCTCGGCTTCTAACAACAATGCCTGCAGAACGTCATCGTTCTGCCGCAGCTGAGCTTGGTCGCCGGCGGCCATCGCGTGGCGATTCGCCAGGTCGCGCCGAATCGCATGGGCACGTGCAGTGTATTCATTAAGCAGACGGTAAAGCGTTATCTGAGGATCGAAACGGGTCATGGCAGTATTCCTCGCAATACAGCCTGAACAGTCTGCGCCGGCCTATCACCGGAAAACTGCCGCAGATCAGTGAAAGAACACTCTCTGCCTGTGCGCCACAAACAAAAACGGAGCCTTGCGGCTCCGTTTAATAACGAACTGGCTTATTGGGCCAGCTTCTTGTACCGCACGCGGTGCGGCTGCGCGGCAGCATCACCCAGGCGTTTCTTGCGGTCCGCTTCGTACTCGGTGTAGTTGCCTTCGAAGAACTCGATGTGCGAGTCATCTTCGTACGCCAGAATGTGCGTCGCCACACGGTCCAGGAACCAGCGATCGTGAGAGATCACAATGGCCGCGCCGGGGAAGTCGAGCAGCGCTTCTTCCAGCGAACGCAGGGTTTCCACGTCGAGGTCGTTGGACGGTTCGTCCAGCAGCAGCACGTTGGCGCCCTCTTTCAGGGTCAGCGCCAGGTGCAGACGGCCACGCTCACCACCGGAAAGGTCTTTGACGAACTTCTGCTGGTCAGCGCCTTTGAAGTTGAAACGACCGACGTAACCGCGCGACGGCATCTCGTAGTTGCCGACCTTGATCATGTCGAAGCCATCGGACACGGCTTCCCACACGGTCTTGCCGCCGTCGAGGTCGTCGCGGCTCTGATCAACACAGGCCATCTGCACGGTGTCACCGATTTCGATGCTGCCCGCGTCCGGCTGCTCTTTGCCCATGAGCATGCGGAACAGGGTCGACTTACCGGCACCGTTACCGCCGATCACGCCGACGATGGCACCTTTGGGCATGCTGAACGACAGGTTGTCGATCAACATGCGGTCGCCGTAGCCCTTGCTGACGTTGACGAAATCGATGACCTTGTCGCCCAGTCGCGGGCCAACCGGGATATAGATTTCGTTGGTCTCGCTGCGCTTCTGGAATTCCTGCGACTGCATTTCCTCGAAGCGCTGCAAGCGGGCCTTGGATTTGGACTGGCGGGCTTTGGCGCCTTTGCGCACCCACTCCAGCTCTTCCTTCATGGCCTTTTCATGGGCTGACTGCTGCTTGGACTCCTGAGCCAGACGATCCGACTTGGCTTCAAGCCAGCCGGAGTAGTTGCCCTCGTATGGAATGCCCGCGCCGCGGTCAAGCTCGAGAATCCAGCCGGCGACGTTATCCAGGAAGTAACGGTCGTGGGTAATCGCCACGACGGTGCCCTGGAAGTCGTGCAGGAAGTGCTCCAGCCAGGCCACCGAGTCGGCGTCCAGGTGGTTGGTCGGTTCGTCCAGCAGCAGCATGTCGGGCGCCGACAGCAGCAAGCGGCACAGTGCCACACGGCGCTTCTCACCACCGGACAAGTGCTCAACCTTGGCATCCCAGGCCGGCAGACGCAGGGCATCCGCCGCCACTTCCAGCTGACGCTCCAGGTTGTGGCCGTCGCTGGTCTGCAGGATGGCTTCCAGTTTGGCCTGCTCGGCGGCCAGCTTGTCGAAGTCGGCGTCCGGTTCGGCATACGCGGCGTACACCTGATCCAGGCGTGCCTGCGCATCTTTAATATGGCTAACCGCCTCTTCCACCACGTCCCGCACCGTCTTGCTCGGGTCGAGTTGCGGCTCTTGCGGCAGGTAGCCCACGTTCAAACCGGGCATCGGCCGCGCTTCACCGTCGAACTCGGTGTCTACACCGGCCATGATTTTCAGCAGGGTGGATTTACCCGAGCCGTTGAGGCCGAGTACGCCGATCTTCGCGCCTGGGAAGAACGACAGGGAGATGTTCTTGAGGATTTCCCGCTTCGGCGGTACGACTTTGCCGAGCCGATGCATGGTGTAGACGTATTGAGCCATGATGACCTTGGTTCTGGGTTGAAACGAAAGAGAAGCCGCCAACTGATGCGTGCAGCCTGAGGCTACACGGCGGGGACGGTGCCGCCAGGCGCACAGCGTCGTTCGTACAGTCGCGCGCGCGTGCGGCAAAGCTACCGGAATGCGCGATACAGGGCAAACAACGCTCGTCGGCTGCGCTGGCACTTTGCCACGGTTATGGCATGCTACCCGCCCCCTGCAGTTAGCCCATGCGAGCATCCTCAGGGGTCAGTCCTATCGCGCAGTCCCAGGATGCCTTCGTTGTCAGCAGCCACGCCCCCTTCCCATCCTCGTTCGCCCGGCGTCTTATCGGCCGAAGCGATGCGTGGACCGACCCGCGGCGCGGTGGTGGTGCTGGTGTTAAGCATGCTGGTGCTGCTGCTCTGGCAGTTGCGCCAGGAGTCCCAGCAACTGCTCGACAACCAGCGTCAGCTGGGCCTGGCCTACAGCTCACAACTGGCCAACCATCTGAGCCTGAACATGGACCTCAAGGCCAGCGCCGGCCAGGCGCTGCTGCAAAACCATAAAGTCCCGACGGGTAACGCCGACGAACTGCTGCAGACCCTGCGCAGCGTATTTCCCACCCTGCGCAGCCTGGCCTGGCTCAATGCCCGAGGTGAGGTGCTCGCCGATAGCCATGCACCGAGTGATGACGCGCTGTACCTGAGCGAGCTGCTGCAGCGCAGCCAGGGCGAAAGCTTTTTCTACGCGTTCAGCGCCAATGATCGCGGGCGTATCTATCTGCTGCTGCGGCACAACCCAGACAGCCCGGCCAGCGGAGTATGGGTGCTGCGCCTGAGCAATCAGGCGTTGAGCGGCTGGCTGCAGAAACATCATCAGAGCCCGCATCAATGGCTGCTGGAAGACCGCAACGTACAGCGGGTGCTTGCCAGCAATACCACCCAACACGATGACATCACCACCATCGCCCCTCCCGTTACCGCCGAGAACCTTGACCAAAGCATGCTGGAAACCCCGCTCAAGGGCAGCGACTGGCAACTGCGCGCACTGTTCAATGAGCGCAAGGTACGTGCCCAGCAACTGCCGCAGCAGGCCAGCAAACTGCTGTTGTTTATTCTCTGCGCCACCCTGACATTGCTGGCACTGTATCGCCTGTTGCGTGAACAACGCGCCTTGCACGCGCTCAACAGCGCCTCGCGGCGCTCCTTGCAACAGGCCGCCAGCGTCCTTGGCGCCATTGAAGAGCGGGTGCTGGTCACTGACAGCAACGGTCAGCTGCAATACCTCAACCCGCAAGCTGAAGCGATGTTCGGGCTGAGTTCCAGCGACGCGCATGACTGGCACCTGCTCGACCTGCTGCCACGCCTCGACCCGCTCCTGCTGCACGACACAGCATTGCACAACGACCTGGGCCCGGACCTGGTAGAAATCCAGGAAAATGGCCACACCCATCTGTTCGATATCAGCCGCAGCGACCTCAGCGAAGACAACCGACGTACCGGCTTTGTCTGGGTGCTGCGCGACGTCACCGAAGAGCAGCGCGCCTCACAGGTGCTGCAGGAGACCCGACGGCGCTACCAGGACATCTTTGACGGCACCGGCACCGCGCTCTGTGTACTTGACCTCGCCGAGCTGAGCAGTTACCTGCGGCAAAACCAGGTGCGCAGTTCGAACGAGCTGCAAGGCTGGCTGGAGCGCGACCCACAACAGCACACCGAAATCTGCCAGCGCCTGCGCCTGACCGAAACCAACCAGGTAGCCCTGCAACTGCTGGGTGTAGAGTCCAACCAGCAGGCCTGGCAGCACCTGTTCAACAGTGGCCGCCTGCGCCCGGACGGCTTTCGCATGCAACTACTGGCGGCGCTGCTCAATGGCAGCAGGCAGCTGGAGATGGAGCGCCAGATCCGCACGCCACAAGGTCATGATCGTCACCTCTGGTTGCTCTTGCGCCTGCCGGAAAGCATCGACGATCTGCAAGCGGTGACACTGAGCATCAGCGACATCACCAACCGCAAGCGCATCGAAACCTCACTGATCGAACGCGAGCGCTTCTGGTCGGATGTGGTCAAGGCCGTTCCGGACACCATTTATGTGCACGACATGTGCAGCCAACGGGTGATGTACAGCAACAACCATCTCGGCCCGCAACTGGGTTACAGCAAGGCCGAGGTGCATCAGCTGGGTGAGCGCATGTGGGAGAAAATCCTGCACCCTGATGATGTCGAGCTGTATCAGCGCATGCGCAATATCCAGCAGGTGGTCGGCAACGGTCTGTTGATGCAGTTCGAACTGCGCTGGCGGCACCGTGACGGCAGCTGGCACTGGTTTGACATCCGTGAGCAGGCGCTGGCGCGCGACGAGCAGGGCCGGGTCAGCCGTCTGATCGGCGTGGCCAAGGACATCACCGAGCAGATCACCCACAGTGAATCATTGCGCACCAGCGAACAGCGCTATCGCCTGCTGGCGGAAAGCATCAGCGACGTGATTTTCTCCACCGACAGTCACCTGGAACTCAATTACGTCAGCCCGTCGGTCAAGCCTGTGCTGGGTTACGACAGCGAATGGGTGCTGGCCAACGGCTTTCAAAGCCTGGCGACCAATCCACGCCAGCTGATCGGCGTCTATGAGCTGCTCGATCGAGTGCGCAACGCCCTTGGCGACCCGCAGCGCCTGGCCGAACTGCGTGAGCAATTTCGCCCACAACTCTTCGTGTTCGATGCACTGCGCGCCGACGGCCAGAAAATTCCGGTGGAGCTGCGCCTGGTACCGATGTGGGATGACAGCGGACGCTTCGAAGGCCTGCTCGGCGTCGGTCGCGACATCAGCCTGCAGCGCCGCGCGGAAAAAGATCTGCGCATGGCCGCGACGGTCTTCGAACACTCCACAGCCGCGATCCTGGTCACCGACCCGGCCGGCTATATCGTCCAGGTCAACAACGCCTTCAGCCGCGTCAGTGGCTACAGCTCGCGGCAGATTCTCGACCAACTGCCCAATGTACTGACGGCCGATACCCAGCAGGCCAGCCACCTGGCGTATGTGGTTCGCCAACTCAATCAGCAAGGCAGCTGGGAAGGCGAAGTCTGGCTCAAGCGCAAGAACGGCGAAAAATTCCCGGCCTGGGTCGGCATTACAGCCGTGAAGGACGACGACGGCGACCTGGTCAGTTACGTGTGCTTCTTCAGCGACATCAGTGAACGCAAGGCCAGTGAGCAGCGTATCCACCGTCTGGCCTACTACGACGCCCTCACCCAGCTACCCAACCGCACGCTGTTTCAGGACCGCCTGCACAACGCTCTGCAACACGGCGAACGGCACCAAGAGTGGGTGGTGCTGATGTTCCTCGACCTCGACCGTTTCAAACCGATCAACGACTCTCTCGGCCACGCCGCCGGCGACCGCATGCTCAAGGATGTAGCGGTACGCCTGAGCGCCTGCGTGGACAGCGATGACACCGTGGCACGCATGGGCGGTGACGAATTCACCTTGCTGCTGCGCTCCCAGCCTCAGCGAGATACGGCCGTCACGCGCGCCATTCATGTCGGTGAGCAGATTCTCGCCAGCCTGGAGCAGCCATTCATTCTCGAAGGCCGCGAGTTCTTCGTCACCGCCAGCATCGGCATCGCCCTCAGCCCGCAGGATGGCAACGAGCTGAGCCAACTGATGAAGAACGCCGACACCGCCATGTACCATGCCAAGGAGCGTGGCAAAAACAACTTCCAGTTCTACCAGGCCGACATGAACGCCAGCGCCCTGCAACGCCTGGAGCTGGAGAGCGACTTGCGCCACGCCCTTGAACAGGGCGAATTCCGCCTGGACTATCAGCCGCAGTTTTCTGGCGATGGCAAGCGCCTGACGGGTGCCGAAGCGCTGTTGCGTTGGCAGCATCCACTGCGTGGCCTGGTGCCACCTGGGGAGTTCATCCCCGTGCTGGAAGAGCTTGGCCTGGTGGTGCAGGTGGGCGACTGGGTGCTGCGCGAATCCTGCCGCCAGCTGGCGGAATGGCACGCTGCCAAAGTCCGGGTCCCGAAAATCTCCGTCAACCTCTCTGCTCGCCAGTTCGCCGAGGGCAACCTGCACCAGCGCGTGGAGCAAATTATCCAGCACAGCGCAATTCCGGCAGCCTGCCTGGAGCTGGAGTTGACCGAAAGCATCCTCATGGAAGACGTCACCAATGCCATGCAAACCCTCACCAGCCTCAAACAGCTGGGGGTGTGTATCGCCATCGACGACTTCGGCACCGGTTACAGCTCCCTGAACTACCTCAAGCAGTTCCCCATCGACGTGCTGAAAATCGACCGCAGCTTTGTCGACGGCCTGCCCCACGGCGAGCAGGACGGTCAGATCGCCCGGGCGATCATCGCCATGGCCCACAGCCTCAACCTCACAGTGATCGCTGAGGGTGTGGAAACCCTGGCCCAGCTGGATTTCCTGCGCGGCCACGACTGCGACGAGGTGCAGGGCTTCCTGCTCGGCAGGCCCATGCCGGCACACCAGTTCACTGCACTGTTCACCGGCACCGCGCTGTTCATGCTGAGCTGACAGCACATCTGGATGAGCCCCACTTGTCCGCCAGATGATCAAGCTTCATATGCCTGATCGCGCCGTATGGGTTAGAATTCGCCCCCTCTTTCTACCGCCCAGCTGATTTTTCAGGGGAATGCCATGTTCAGCCGTGATTTGACTCTTGCCCGTTATGACGCCGAATTGTTTGCCGCGATGGAGCAGGAAGCCCAACGCCAGGAACATCACATCGAACTGATCGCCTCGGAAAACTACACCAGCCCAGCGGTGATGGAAGCCCAAGGTTCGGTGCTGACCAACAAGTACGCCGAAGGCTACCCAGGCAAGCGTTACTACGGCGGTTGCGAATACGTCGACATCGTTGAGCAACTGGCAATCGACCGCGCCAAGGAACTGTTCGGCGCCGATTACGCCAACGTCCAGCCGCACTCCGGCTCGCAAGCCAACAGCGCCGTGTATTTGGCCCTGCTGGAAACCGGTGACACCGTACTGGGCATGAGCCTGGCACACGGCGGCCACCTGACCCACGGCGCCAGCGTCAGCTTCTCCGGCAAGATGTACAACGCCGTGCAGTACGGCATCACCGATGCCGGCCTGATCGATTACGACGAAGTCGAGCGCCTGGCTGTTGAACACAAGCCGAAGATGATCATTGCCGGCTTCAGCGCCTACTCGCAGGTCCTGGACTTCCCACGCTTCCGCGCCATCGCGGACAAAGTCGGTGCTTACCTGTTCGTTGACATGGCGCACGTAGCCGGTCTGGTTGCCGCTGGCGTTTACCCGAACCCGGTGCCATTCGCTGACGTGGTCACCACCACCACCCACAAAACCCTGCGCGGCCCACGTGGTGGCCTGATCCTGGCACGCGCCAACGAAGCGCTGGAAAAGAAATTCAACTCGGCCGTGTTCCCAGGTGGCCAAGGCGGCCCGCTGGAGCACGTGATTGCCGCCAAGGCCGTGTGCTTCAAGGAAGCCCTGCAGCCTGAGTTCAAGGCCTACCAGCAGCAAGTGATCAAAAACGCCCAGGCCATGGCCAGCGTGTTTATCGAAAACGGCTATGACGTGGTTTCCGGCGGCACTGAAAACCACCTGTTCCTGCTCAGCCTGATCAAGCAGGACATCACCGGTAAAGATGCCGACGCCGCCCTGGGCCGTGCCTTTATCACCGTGAACAAGAACAGCGTGCCGAACGACCCACGCTCGCCGTTCGTCACCTCCGGCCTGCGCATCGGCACCCCAGCCGTGACCACACGCGGCTTCAAGGAAGACGAGTGCCGCGCACTGGCTGGCTGGATCTGTGAGATCCTCGCCAACCTGGGTGACGACGCCGTTGAAGCCCGCGTGCGTGAGCAGGTTAAAGCGGTCTGCGCCAAGTTCCCGGTTTACGGCCACTAAGTATCCGCCGCGCTAAAAAGCCCGCCTCCTGGCGGGCTTTTTTATTGCGAGCCGAACCACGCCCAACACAGATAAAACCAAGCCAGCAGCATCAGCCTTGGCTATAGTGGATAAAACCTCGCAGGAGTTTCTTTGCATGAGCGATACAGCCAATGAGCGTCGCCGCTTTCAACGCATCGCGTTCGACGCACCGACCGAGATTGTGCAAGGCGAGCGCCGCTGGGCGGCCGAACTGCACGATATTTCACTGAAAGGCCTGCTGATCAAGCGACCAAACGGCTGGAATGGCGACCCCAATCTATCGTTCGAGGCCAACCTGCACTTGGCCGATGACACCCGCGTAAAGATGGACGTGGTGCTGACTCGCACCCAGGATGACTTGCTCGGTTTCGTCTGCAGGCATATCGATCTCGACTCGATCAGCCACCTACGTCGCTTGGTGGAACTCAATCTTGGCAATGACAGCCTGCTAGAGCGCGAACTCGCCGCCCTCGGCGAAGACGAGTAAACAAACGAGTAACCAAAAAGGAGGCATCGGCCTCCTTTTTAGTGCCCATTGTTCAGCTACTCGAACAGCGCATCCAGCGCCTGCTCCAGGCGCGTTACGGCAATCACCTGCAACCCTGTTGGCGGATCTTTCGGCGCATTGCCCTTGGGCACAATGGCGCGTTTGAAACCGTGCTTGGCGGCCTCCTTGAGACGCTCCTGACCGCTGGGCACCGGGCGAATCTCGCCAGACAGGCCGACCTCGCCAAACACCAGCAGGTCATGCGGCAACGGCTTGTTGCGCAGACTCGAAATCACTGCCGCCATCAGCGCCAGATCCGATGCGGTTTCCAGCACCTTGACCCCGCCCACCACGTTGAGAAACACGTCCTGGTCATAGGTCGGAATACCGCCATGCCGATGCAATACGGCCAGCAACATGGCCAGGCGATTCTGATCCAGGCCCAGGGTGACGCGGCGCGGGTTGGCCATATGGCTGGTGTCGACCAGCGCCTGCACTTCTACCAACATCGGTCGGGTGCCTTCCCAGGTGGCCATCACCACGCTGCCGGGGACTTCTTCCTGGGCGCGGGTGAGGAAGATCGCCGAAGGATTGGTGACCTCTTTCAGGCCCTTGTCGGTCATGCCGAATACGCCCAGCTCGTTGATCGCGCCAAAGCGATTCTTCACCGCGCGCAGCAAGCGCAGACGGCCATCAGACTCCCCCTCGAAATACAGCACGGTGTCGACCATATGTTCGAGCACCCGCGGCCCGGCCAGCGCGCCCTCCTTGGTCACATGGCCCACCAGGAAGATCGCCGTGCCGCTCTGCTTGGCAAAGCGCACCAGCAACGCGGCACTTTCGCGCACTTGGGCGACGCCACCGGGAGCCGACTGTAGCTGTTCGGTAAAGATGGTCTGGATCGAGTCGATCACCATCACCTTGGGCTTTTCCAGGCGTGCGGTGGCAATGATGCTTTCGATGCAGGTTTCGGTCATCACCTTGAGTTTGTCTTCCGGCAAGCCCAGGCGACGGGCGCGCATGGCCACCTGCTGCTGGGATTCCTCACCGGTGACATACAGCGCGGGGAAGCGCGTGGCGATATTGCACAGGGTCTGCAGGAGGATGGTCGACTTGCCGATACCGGGGTCGCCACCGATCAACACCACCGAACCGTCCACCAGGCCGCCGCCGAGCACGCGATCCAGCTCGCCAGACGCGGTGGAGAAACGCGGCACCTCCTCGACACTGACCTCGGCCAGGGTCTTGATCTGCGCCTGCTCGCCCGCCCAACCAGCGCGGCCACTAGGAGTGGCCGCATTGGCTTCGAGCAGGGTTTCCACCAGGGTATTCCAGGCACCACATTCGCCGCACTGGCCGGCCCATTTGGGAAAGGTCGCACCACATTCGGTGCAGCCATACATGCGCTTGGCCTTGGCCATGCCGGACTCCTCTGAAAGCTGAGCCCGGATCATACGAAATAGCTGGATATATTTACAGCCTTACGCACTTAGAACCTGTTCACGATCTCGCGAGCTAAAGCCATACAAGGCGCTACGTAGTGCCAGCCTCAGGCTGGAAAAAACAGCGAGGACACAGCGTTTACGAGCTGTAAATGAGCAGTCCGAGCCTGTTTTTAACGCAGTAGGGCCGACGCACAGCAGGTCATGAACAAATTCTTATGACTTACAGCCGTTACCACAGCCACAGCACTGTCCGGCAGCGCGCTTTAGTCGGCGCGCGAGGTCGTCCTTGAGGCCTACTCGCTCCTGCTTGAGCGACAGCAAGGCTTCATCGGCCAGCACTTCGTTGCCGGTTTCGATACGGCAAATACGTTTGTCCAGACGTTCATAGGTGTCGGCCAGACGGGCGAAGTCAGAATCACTGACACGCAGTTCGTGCAGCGCGCCGCGCAGTTCGGGGAAGTCTTTGATCAGCGGATGATGTTCAACGTGCATGCTGGCACTCCTTGGGGGTAGTCACTGCCTGCAGACTATCCGCCGAACCGGGAGCAGCACTTGACCCTGATCAACCTGGCAACGTTATGAAGCGTTGTGCAGGTAGCCGGCCAATTCATCCTTGAGGGTTACTCGCTGCATTTTCAGGCCCAGCAAGATGAACTCATCCATCGCAATGCGCCCACTCTCCACTTCATAGATACGCTTATCGAGTTCGTCATACTCCTCAGCCAGCCGGGCAAAATGCCCATCGCTGGCCAATAGGCTACGCAGCTGCGCCTGGTATTCGGGAAACTCGCGGCTGAGCGGGTGATGTTCCAACGGCATAGTGACATCCTCATGGCGGTTCTCGCTTGAGACTAGCCCACCCGAGTCGGCTCTGCCGCAGCCCGCGGAAATCAGAGCACAGGGGCAACGTCTGCTATCTTGACCGCGAGTGCTTGCAGCAGAGACAGGGCCATGGATTACCAACCAGGTTGTACGGCTTGCCGTGAGGGGCAGGCATTAGGCTTTCCCATCAGCATGGCCTTTCAGCCCATTATCAACCTGGGCACCGGCACCATATTTGCCCACGAAGCACTGGTCCGCGGCAAAGCGGGTGAGTCAGCGGGCAGCCTGCTGAGCAAACTCAACAAGGACAATCTCTACGTCTTCGACCAGGCCTGCCGGATTACTGCGCTGGAATGGGCGGCCAGGCTACAGGTACCGGCCATGGTCTCGATCAACTTTATGCCCAACGCGGTGTACAAGGCCGAGACCTGCATCCGCGCTACGCTGGAGGCGGCCAAACGCTTCAATTTCCCACTGCAGCGGATCATCTTCGAGGTCACCGAACAGGAGCAGGTGCTGGATATCGACCACCTCACCGGCATCCTGCGCGCGTACCGTAAACAGGGCTTTATGACGGCGATTGATGACTTCGGCGCCGGTTATGCCGGCCTCAATCTGCTGGCCGACTTCCAGCCTGATCTGATCAAGCTGGACATGCAGCTGATCCGCAATATCGAGCAGGACAGCGTACGGCAGATTCTGGTCGAAGCCGCCCTGCAGATGTGCCGAAAACTGAATATCCGGGTGATTGCCGAGGGCATCGAAAGCCTGGGCGAATTGCACGCATTGCGCGACATGGGCGTGGAACTGTTCCAGGGCTACCTGCTGGCTAAACCGGCATTTGAAACACTGCCAGCCTTTCACCTGCCGAGCTGATAAGTAGCTGGCAAGTAATCAACCCTGGATTACACTCGAGCCAACCTTATCCAACTGGGAATGCAGCATGAGTATCATCAGTGAATTCAAAGCCTTTGCGGTCAAAGGCAATGTGGTCGACATGGCTGTGGGCATCATCATTGGCGCCGCGTTTGGCAAAATCGTCTCGTCCTTTGTCGGTGACGTGGTGATGCCACCGCTGGGCGTGCTGATTGGCGGCGTGGATTTCACTGACCTGGCCATCACCCTGAAGGCTGCCGAAGGCGATCTGCCTGCTGTGGTGTTGGCCTACGGCAAATTTATCCAGACTGTGCTCGACTTCCTGATCGTCGCCTTCGCCATCTTTATGGGCATCAAGGTGCTCAACAAACTCAAGCGCGAAGAAGAAGCGGCACCCGCAGCGCCGGCCCCACCGACCAAGGATCAGGAACTGCTGAGCGAGATCCGCGACCTGCTCAAGGCGCAGCACACCAAGGACTAACGCTGACGAATTGAAAAAGGCACCCGAAGGTGCCTTTTATTGCGCCGCGTTTAATCAGCCAGAGGCGTGAGCAGCAGCTTGGCCACCCGGCGCTCCTTGACCTCGGTAACCGTCAGACGCCAGTCAGCGTACTCGACCTGATCGCCAATGATCGGCAATCGGTCGAGCAGGCTCATCGCCAGCCCAGCGATGGTCTGATAGTCATCGGTCGGCCTGGCCTTGAAACCCAAACGCTCACGCAGCACCGCAAGGTTAAGCGCGCCGCTGACGCGGTAAGCGCCGTCGAGGTTCTCGATATCCGGCCCATCCACTTCACTGGCATCCGGCAGCTCACCGGCAATGGCCTCAAGGATGTCGGTCAGGGTCAGCAGGCCTTCGAAGCCGCCAAACTCGTTGACCACGAACGCCACGTGGGTCGAGGCCTGACGCATCTGCTCCAGAGCACTGAGTACCGAGGCACTGTCCGGCAGATTGACCGGGGCACGCACCAGGCTTTCGATGTCCGGCTGCTCGCCCTTGAGCAATTCCTTGAACAACTCCTTCTTGTGGATATAGCCCAGCGGCTCATCCACGGCATCGCCACGCGACACCAGCAGGCGCGAGTGCGGTGATTCCAGCAGAGCCTGGTGAATAACCGCCAGCGGGTCATCAAGGTTAATCCGGTCGACCTGCATGCGGTCGGTCATGACCTTCTTGATCGACTGCTCGGCCAGGCTCAGCACCCCACTGATCATGACCCGCTCGCGGCGGTCGAACAGTACGGTTTCACCATCGCCGCCTTCCAGCATGTCGGCAATGTCTTCACCCACTTCATCGGCTTGCACCTTGCCGCCGAGCATACGCATCACCGCATGCGCCGTGCGCTCACGCAGACCACGCTCACCCTGCAGGCTGCGCTTACGGCGCAAACGAGCAAGCTGGTTGAACACCTCGATCAGAATCGAGAAACCAATCGCGGCGTACAGATAGCCCTTGGGTATGTGGAAGCCCAGGCCTTCGGCCGTCAGGCTGAAACCGATCATCATCAGGAAACCCAGACACAGCATGATCACCGTCGGCCGGGCGTTGACGAAGGCCGTCAGCGGCTTGCTCGCCACCATCATCAAGCCCATGGAAATCACCACGGCGATCATCATCACCTGCAGTTCGTCCACCATGCCCACCGCGGTGATCACCGCATCCAGAGAGAACACGGCATCCAACACGATGATCTGCGCCACCACCGGCCAAAAACGCGCATAGGTGCGACTGCCGGGCGCTTTGTGTGTGTGCCCCTCAAGGCGCTCGTGCAGCTCCATGGTGGCCTTGAACAACAGGAACACACCACCGAACAGCATGATCAGGTCACGCCCGCTGAAACTCTTGCCAAACACCTCAATCAGCGGCTCAGTCAAGGTTACCAGCCAGGCAATGCTGGCCAGCAGGCCCAGGCGCATCAGCAGCGCCAGGCTCAAGCCGATCAGGCGCGCACGGTCACGCTGCTCGGGCGGCAGCTTGTCGGCGAGGATGGCGATAAACACCAGGTTGTCGATACCCAGGACGATTTCCAGGACGATGAGGGTGAATAGGCCCAACCAGGCCGTGGGATCAGCGATCCATTCCATTTAGTGTATGGCTCTTGGGTCAGTTGAACGGGCACAGGCGAAGGCAACACGCAGGCACGGGCCGCGCGACAGGTTCATCGTCTGAGAAAAAGGTCGTGCAGCGGGGTGCTGCCGAGGGAGCATGCGCAGGGCTGCGCCGCTTAATTGCAGGGCCGCACTCGACGCGATTGGCGAGGGCGGCTTACATCTCTCACTGTCCATATAGTCCGGAAAAAGCCACAAGAAGGGAGCGATATTAGAGGCTGAGGCAGAAAAGCCTAAGCGCTAAAGCGTTACCAAATTTTTACATACCCCGGCGTCAGCACTGATGTTGCTCACTCACCTACCAGTAGTTCTCCACCGCCACCTGCCCCGGCCGACGACTCAGACTGAGCTGCAAGTCGCGCTGCTTCAGCAGCGCGCGGGTATCATCAATCATCTGTGGGTTGCCGCAGATCATCAGGCGCGAATGCTCAGGTTCCAGGCTAAGCCCTGCCGCCCGCTCCAGCTCGCCACTCGCCAGTAGAGTGGTGATGCGCCCATGCAGGCAATCAGGCACCTGCTCACGGGTGACCAGCGGCAGATAGGTGAAACGATCAGCGTATTCCTGCAGATGTTCCTGCTGCATCAGCCCGTGAATCAGCGGCTGATAGGCCAGCTCGCTGGCCGTGCGCGCGCTGTACACCAGCACCACGCGCTGGAAGTGCTGCCACACCTCCAAGCCCTGCAGAATCGATAGAAACGGCGCGAGCCCCGTGCCGCTGGCCAGCAGCCAGAGGTCACGACCATCGGCAAAGCGGTCGAGGGTGAGAAAGCCCAGCGCCTGTTTTTCCAGCAGCAGGCTGTCGCCAACCTGCAGCCGACTCAGCTCGGAGGTGAACTCGCCGCCTGGCACGACGATGGAGAAGAACTCAAGAAACTCATCATGAGGCGCCGAGGCCATCGAATAGGCGCGCCAGACCACCGAGCCATCGGCCTTGGCGACGCCGAGCCGGGCAAACTGCCCCGCACGGAAGCGAAAGCCCGCATCACGTGTACAGCGCAGGCTGAACAGGCTGGGCGACCAGACCTGAATAGAGGTAAGGGTTTGCTGGGTGTACTTGTCATCACTGGTCATGCGAGTACCGGACCTATGCAGGGTGCACAGGCCCAGTGTGGCGCAACGCTCGCCGAACAAACACCGGTAAAACCTGCGGGCTCTTGGCGTTGCCCTGAGCCCGCGCTTAGCGGCGGTTGACGGCCTGAGCGGCACGCAGCACATCGGCGCCGATTTCCGTTTCGTAGGTCTTCCACAGCGGGCTCAATGCAGCGCGCCAGGCGGCACGTTCATCGTCCGTCAAGGTGACCACTTTGGCATGGCCGGCGGCGATGATGCGCTCGCGATCATTGTTGTTCAGCGCTTCGGCCTCCTTATTCACCGTAAAGGACACCTCATCGATGATCGCTTCCAGCTCGGTGCGGGTCTTGTAGGGAATGCTGGTCCAGAACGCCTTGCTACTGATCAGCATGTAGCTCAGGGCGCCATGGTTAAGCTCGCTGATAAACGGCTGCACAGTGTCGACCTTCTGGCTGGCGATGTTCGACCAAGGCCCTTCGGTGCCCTGGATGGTGCCAGCCTGCAGCGCCTTGAACGCCTCGGCAAACGGCATCTTCACGGTTTTGGCGCCGAGCTGGCCAAACTGTGCCTGCAGCACCGACGAGGGCTGGATACGAAAGGCCAGATCCTTGGCATCCTCGGGCTTGCGCAGCTCGCGACTGGAGGTCAGCTGCTTCATGCCGTTGTTCCAGTAAGCCAGACCATAGATGCCCTGGTTGGACATGGCGTGCAGCAGCTCGCGGCTCTTGTCGCGCTTCTGGAAGCGCTTGACCGCCTCCAGGTCATCGAACAGGAACGGCAGGTCAAACACCTGCAGCTGTTTGGTGTAGGCCTCGAACTTGGACAGCGACGGTGCCAGCATCTGCACCTTGCCATCGCGCAATGCGTTGATCTCCTCGCCATCACCGAACAGCGTCGAGTTCGGGTAGACCTCAACCGCTACCTGGCCGGCCAGACGCTCTTCCACCAGCTTTTTGAACAGCAGCGCACCCTTGCCCTTGGGGGTGTCCTCGGCCACGACATGGGAGAACTTGATCACGATGGGAGCCTTGCCTTCCGCCTGGGCCGGACTTACCGCGACCAGCAACGCAGTGAAGGTTAAAGACAACAGGGACTTGAACATGAACATACCTTTTTGCAAATAGAACGCCGTGAAGCCTGCATAAGCAGGCCTCATTGAGTGGGGGTGTGGGCTATGGATGATTCGGCGGACGCGGCAGAGCAGCGGCGCAGTCCTGATCATCAGGCGCTACCAGATCGCAGCCGGGCGTAATGCTCGGGGCCTGGTTATTATTTGAATGCCGACCTTGCTGACTCATGCTTGCTGACTGATGGGTATCAGACAAGACTGAGCAGATCCGCAAGGGGCCGGCATTTTTCGGCATAGCCGCGCGCAACACAACCTTGATTTACTGAACCAGCTCTCAGTTCCGAGACTTTTCTGCGACTTGCACCGACAATAGCGACCAACTGCACTTTTTATCGCGCCCTTGCGACCTGCTACCCGAGTAATCCATGCCCCTGCTCAGCACCCCCTTCGCCCAGCTCGACCTGCTTCGCCAACCCGACCAGCCCAACGAGCCGCTGCAGGCGTTCGATGCTGCGGATGAGTACCTGCTCAACCATTTGCATGAACAAGGGCTGACGAGCAGCGCCCGGGTATTGGTGCTGAATGACAGCTTCGGCGCACTGGCCATCAGCCTGGCGAGCCAGGCGCAGGTGACCAGCAGCGGCGACTCGCACCTCGGCCACCTGGGGTTGCAGGTCAACCTGCTGCGCAACCAGCAGCAGGCGGATGCCGTGAGGTTTGTCCCAGCCAGTACCGTCGCGCAGGGACCGTTTGATGGGGTGCTGATTCGCGTACCGAAAACCCTGGCGCTGCTGGAGGAGCAACTGATTCGGCTGCACGGCCAGTTGGCTCCAGGCGCACAGGTGATTGCGGCGGCCATGATCAAGCACCTGCCGCGCGCCGCCGGTGATCTGCTGGAGCAATATATCGGCCCGGTGCAGGCCTCGCTGGCAGTGAAAAAAGCCCGCCTGCTGTTTGCCACACCAAAGGCCAAACCTGCACCCGTATCGCCCTACCCGACGCGTTATCGCCTGGAAAAGCCGGCTATCGAGCTGCTTAACCACGCCAACGTGTTCTGCCGTGAAGACCTGGATATCGGCACCCGCGCCTTTCTCCCGCACTTGCCCAAGCACCTCAGCCGCATGCGCGTGGCCGACCTCGGTTGCGGCAACGGTGTGCTCGGCATTGCCTATGCACTGGGCAGTCCGCAGGCCGAGCTGACGCTGGTGGATGAGTCATATATGGCCGTGCAATCAGCCGAAGAAAACTGGCGTGCGACGCTGGGTGAGCGTCCGGTAGAGATTCGCGCGGGCGATGGTTTAGCCGAGCAGGCGGAGGATTCGTTGGATCTGGTGCTGTGCAACCCGCCGTTCCATCAGCAGCAAGTGGTCGGCGACTTTCTCGCCTGGCGCATGTTCCAACAGGCCCGCGCCGCGCTGGTGACCGGCGGCGAACTGTGGATCGTCGGCAACCGCCACCTGGGTTACCACGCCAAGCTGAAACGGCTGTTCCGCGGTGTCGAACAGGTGGCGGCCACGCCGAAGTTTGTGGTGCTCAAAGCGATCAAATAAACGCGCTGCAAAGCCCGGCGGAGGGGCTTCAGCCGCGACAAGCCGTCAGTAAACGCTCGCCGCTAAAGCGCCTCCTATAGCGATCACCAATATCGCGCTTACGGCGTGCCCATCCCCGCGGCCTGCATAAACAGCCGCAGCAGATAGGACACCGCGCCCAAGGCCAGCACGCTACCAGCCCAGATCAGCACCAGCCAGCCGAGGCGTTGCCACAGCGGCTTTTTCTCATCGACATCATTCATCTTGCGCCCTCATAACTGATCTGAGGTCTCGCGAGCTAGAGTCCTGCAAGGCGCTACGTTAGTAACAACCTCCGGCGGGTCAAAGCAGGCGAGGACAGCGAGCGTACTTTTGTACATGAGCATTACTGGTTTCAGTCGCCCTTCGGGCCGCGCTAAAGCGCGTTAGCCGCAAGCGGCTTGCCGAGCCCGCTTTTAACGCCGCAGGGCCGACACGCAGCAGACCGGAGCCAAACCTCAGTGGTAGCCATCTTCTTCAGTCACCTTGCCGCGGAACACGTAATAACTCCAGGCGGTGTACATCAGGATAAAGGGGATGATGAACAGCGCACCGACCAGGATAAAGCCCTGGCTTTGCGGCGGCGCGGCGGCGTCCCAAATGCTGATCGACGGCGGGATGATATTCGGCCACAGGCTGATACCGAGGCCGCTGTAGCCGAGGAAGATCAGCGTCAGCGTCAGCAGGAACGGTGAGTAGTTGGCGTTGCGCGCCACCGCGCGCAGCAGCGCCCAGGTGCACAGCAGCACCAGCAGCGGCACCGGCATAAACCAGAAGATATTCGGCAGGCTGAACCAGCGCTCGGCGATGTCAGCATGGGCCAGCGGCGTCCACAGGCTGACGATGCCGGTGACGCCGAGCAGGACGAACACCAGCGGCCGTGCCAGGTCGTGCATCTGCTGTTGCAGACGGCCTTCGGTCTTCATGATCAGCCAGGTGCAGCCGAGCAAGGCGTAAGCGGCAATCAGCGCCAGGCCGCAGAACAGCGAGAACGGCGTCAGCCAGTCCAGTGCGCCACCGACATACACCCGATCGACCACCTTGAAGCCATCGATATAGGCCCCAAGCGCCACGCCCTGAAAGAAGGTTGCAGTCAGCGAGCCACCGATAAACGCCTTGTCCCAAAGGTGCCGCTTGGCGGCCTTGGCCTTGAAGCGAAATTCGAAGGCCACACCGCGAAAGATCAGCCCCAGCAGCATAAAGATCAGCGGCAGGTAAAGCGCGCTGAGCACCACCGCGTAGGCCAGCGGAAAAGCGCCAAACAACGCCGCGCCACCGAGCACCAGCCAGGTTTCGTTGCCGTCCCAAACCGGTGCCACGGTGTTCATCATCACATCGCGCTCACCTTCGTTTTTGACGAAGGGAAAGAGGATGCCGATGCCCAGGTCGAAGCCGTCCATGACCACATACATCATCACCCCGAAGGCGATAATCACGGCCCAGATCAGCGAGAGATCAATGCCCATATTCAATTCCTCTCAACCAGTGAGCCGCCACGCTCTTCATTCGGCCCTTCTTCCAGCCCCTCTTCAGGCGCAGACAACGGACGCGACGGCGTGCGTTTCTGGCCTGGGCCACCCTCGGCAGACGCCTTGCCTTCGTCGGTGATCGGGCCTTTGCGCACCAGGCGCATCATGTAGCTGATACCCGCGCCGAACAGGGCGAAATACACCACCACGAACAGCACCAGGGTCAGGCTCATCTGCGCAAAACTGTGCCCGGACGAGGCATCGGCGGTGCGCATCAGCCCCTGGATAATCCAGGGCTGACGACCGATTTCCGTGGTGTACCAGCCGGCGAGGATGGCGATGATCCCCGACGGGCCCATCCACACCGCCAGATGGAGGAACGGCCGGCTCTGGAACAACATGCCGCGGCTGCGTAGCCACAGGCCCCAGAGGCCGGTGAGGATCATCAGCATGCCCAGGCCAACCATGATCCGGAAGGTCCAGAACACGATGGTTGAGTTAGGTCGATCTTCCTTGGCGAACTCCTTGAGCGCCGGCACCTGCTTGTCCAGGCTGTGGGTCAGGATCAGGCTGCCGAGCGCGGGAATCTCGATCTTGAAGCGGGTTTCTTCACGCTGCATATCCGGCCAGCCGAACAGGATCAGCGGTGTCGGCTCATCGCCATGGTTTTCCCAGTGGCCTTCGATGGCAGCGATCTTCGCCGGCTGGTACTTGAGGGTATTCAGGCCGTGGAAGTCGCCAATCACCGCCTGGATCGGCGCCACTATCAAGGCCATCCACATGGCCATCGACAGCATCTTGCGGATCGCCGGGTTGTCGCGCCCGCGCAGCAGGTGCCAGGCCGCCGACGCGCCAACAAAAAACGCCGTGGCAAGGAACGCCGCCGTGGCCATGTGCAGCAGGCGATAAGGGAACGAGGGGTTGAACACCACGGCGAACCAGTCCACCGGAATCACCCGCCCGTCGATGATCTCGAAGCCCTGCGGGGTGTGCATCCAGCTGTTGGAAGCGAGAATCCAGAAGGTCGAGATCAGCGTGCCGATCGCCACCATCACCGTGGAGAAGAAGTGCAGGCCCGGGCCGACCCGGTTCCAGCCGAACAGCATGACGCCAAGAAAGCCCGCCTCAAGGAAGAACGCGGTAAGCACTTCATAGGTCAGCAGCGGCCCGGTGACCGCCCCGGCAAAGTCGGAGAAGGCGCTCCAGTTGGTGCCGAACTGATAGGCCATGACCAGGCCAGACACCACGCCCATGCCGAAGTTGACCGCAAAGATTTTCGCCCAGAAGTGGTACAGATCGCGGTACACCTCCTCCCCGGTCTTCAGCCACAGACCTTCGAGCACCGCCAGGTAACTGGCCAGGCCGATGGTGATGGCCGGAAAGATGATGTGAAAGGAAATAGTAAAAGCGAACTGGATTCGGGCGAGATCGAGAGCCTCTAATCCAAACATGGCGTTTCCTCAGTCAGGTGATACGGGGCACGGCCACGGGCGCGCATGCCAGCCACAAGCAATCAGTCAGGGGATTATTGTTCTGGGTCGGTAGCCATCACGCGGGGCCAAGCGCCCGCACAACCACGCACGTTGAGCATTGATGCGGGTCAAGACATGCGCAGAGAGTAGCGCCTGGGGCGCCAAATTCGGCTGTGGTCGATTGTCACGCGACGGGCTGCCACACGGGCAAAAGAGCGCCTAGAGCGTAAACAGCGCCGGCGGCCGATCGACGTCGCGCAGCACACCCGGATCAGCCAGCGCGATGCCCTGGCACGCGGCAGCATGCGCCTGCAGCAACGCGCGCGCACCTTCATCACCCCGCAAGGTCTGCAGCGACGGCCAGAAGGCGCGGCCAAACAGCACCGGATGGCCACGCTGACCGTCATATAGCGGACACACGATGCGCTCGGCTGCGGCCTGCTGGCACAGTTGCCACAGGCTGTCGGCGGCCACCCAGGGCATGTCGCCGAGCAGCACGGCGATGGCGTCGGCCTCGCAACCGGCCAAGGCCTGCACACCGGCCGCCAGGCTGTGGCCCATGCCCTGATCAGCGTCGCGGCAACGGATCACCCGGCACGCCGCAGGCAGCCCCAGCGCCTGCGCATCGTCCTCGTCGCGCAGCAGTACATGCACCTCAGCGAACACCTGCAACGCCCGCTCGGCACTGGCCGCCAGTAGGCCGCGACCGTCCGGCAAACGCGCTAGGCGCTTGTCGCTGCCGAAGCGCCGGCCACGCCCGGCCGCCAGCAACAAGGCCACGACGCGCGGCATGCTAGAGCGCATCCCGTGCCAGACCGTTGCGCACCCGCAGAATATCGGCGAGTACCGCCAGGGCGATTTCCGCCGGGGTCTTGCTGCCCAGGTTCAGCCCGATTGGCGCAATGATCCGCGCCAACTGCGCATCATCCAGACCGCCAACCCGACGCAGGCGCTCGAAACGTTTGGCGCTGGTCACGCGTGAGCCCATCACGCCGATATAAAAGGCCTCGGTGCGCACGGCCTCGATCATCGCCAGGTCATCGATACGCGGATCATGGGTCAGCGCCACCACGGCAGTGTCGGCATGGCAGCCGCCCAGGCGAATCACCTCGGACGGCAGCTCACGGCGGATCTCCACCCCCGGCAAATTGATGCCCTGCAGCACCTCCTCGCGTGGTTCGCAGAGCACCACCTCGAAGCCCAGCCCCTGGGCAAACTGCGCACAGACCTGCGCTACCGAGGAGTAACCCGCCAGCAGCAAGCGCTGGGCTGCACCGACGCGCAGGCGCAGCCGATTTGGCTGACGCTCCACCCGCGGCCCCTGCGTGTTGTCGGCCAGCAAGTCGCGGGCACCGCTGGGTAGCGCCACGTCGCGGATCAGCCGGCGCTGGCCCGCCAAAGCGCTTTCCAGCTCACGCAGGTGCGCCTGTACCGCGCAGTCGGCGGGTAGGTTTTCCACCAGCACGTCCAGCACGCCACCGCAGGGCAGGCTGATCTGCGAGTGTGGGTCGCTGCCATCGCCGTAGCGCACCAGGTGCACAGGCTCAGGAAAGGCCCCAGCGGCCAGGCGTTCAAGAAACTCATCCTCGACGCAACCACCGGACAACGAGCCGATCCATTCGCCACCAGCCGTGGCGGCCAGCAGCGAACCCGGCGCGCGCGGTGCCGAGCCGTAGGTGCTCAGCACCGTGCACAGCCACACGCACTGCCCCGCAACGGACCATTGCAGCGCCTGGCGGACGACCAGTAGATCAAGGTGCTGCATCAGGATTCACCCAGCCTCAATGGCCTTTCTCGCTGCGCAACTGGCTGACCTGTTGCGGGCTCAGCTCAGCAGCCTGGCCACCCCAAGCCTGACGCAGGTAATGCAGCAGGTCGCGCATCTGCCCGTCATCCAGCTTGTCGCTGAAGCCCGGCATCGGCTGCATGCGCTCGAAACCGGTGAACTGCTGCTCCTTGATGCCGTCATCGATCACCCGCAACAGGTTGCGGGCATCGTTCAAGCGCAGGGTGGTGTTGCCATCCATCGCCACAGCCACATGCGGCACGCCATCACCCGCCACGCCATGGCAACCGGCGCACAGGTTGAGGTAGTGCTGACGGCCTTGCTGGGCGCTGGCGTCAAGCTGTTCGAAGACCACCGCGCTCACCTTGCGCGGTGCTGGCGGTTGATCGCCGAGCAGGTAGGTGGCCATGGCTTTGTGGTCGTCCAGAGGCAGGTACTGAGTGCTGTGGTGCAGCACCGGGTACATCTCGTTGAACATCGAACCCTGAGCGCTGATGCCGTGCTTGAGGAAGGTCGCCAGGTCGTCGGTGCTCCAGCCGCGCGCGGCCAGATCCTCGGCGAGCAGGCTGGGGGCCTCGTAACCGAGCAGCACGCCACCTTGCAGACGCTGATCCTGCTGCAACGCGCCGAGGGCATTACGCGGCGTATGGCACTCACCGCAATGACCCAACGCCTCGACCAGGTACTGGCCGCGCTGCCAAGTCTCGCTTTTGCCGTCGGCCGGCAGCATTTGCACGCGGCTCTTGTAGAGCATGTTCCAGAAGCTCAGGCCGAAACGCACATTGAACGGGAAGCTCAGGCTGGTTTGCGGACTGGGTTTGGCGATCGGTTCCAGGCTCATCAGGTAGGCGTAGATGGCATCGGAGTCTTCGCGCTTAAGCAGGTGATAGGAGGTGTACGGCATGGCCGGATAGAGCTTGCTGCCATCACGCCGCTCACCTTCAGCCACTGCGCGGTAGAAATCATCGGCGCTGTACTCGCCAATACCGTACTGCTTGTCCGGGGTGATGTTGGTGCCGTAGATGGTGCCGAACGGCGACTCCAGCGGCAGACCGCCGGCGTATTCGGCACCGCCCTCGACGCTGTGGCAGGCCACACAGTCGGCGGCGCGCGCCAGGTACTTGCCGCGTTCGATCAGTTGTTGATCGGCCGCCTGGGCAGCCAGCGGCAGGAGCATGGTCAGGGCAATCAGAATGGTTTTCATGCTTAGCCTTCCTTGACCAGGCCGAGGGACTCGACCACATCGCGCGCGGCGTTGTAGTAGCGCACGTAGCCGGTGCAGCGGCAGATGTGCTTGCCCAGAGCGCCTTCGATCTCGCCTTCCAGCTCGCTGCGCTTGACCGGCTGACGCTGGAGTCTTTCCACCAGCACGGTGGCGGCGTTGACGTAGCCCGGCGTGCAGTAGCTGCACTGAAAGGCAAACTGGTCGACGAACTTCTGCTGGATCGGGTTGAGCTGGCTGACTTCGCCCTGGGCATCACGCTTGGCGTGGCCTTCGATGGTGCGAATGCGCTTGCCGTCGAAGAAATGCGCGCCAGTGATGCAGGTGCGGATTTCCTCACTGGTGCCGTCGGGCTTGTCGAGGATCGCCACACAGGCGTGGCACACGCCCTGTCCGCAGCCTAGGCGCGAGCCGGTGAGGTTCAGGTATTCGTGCAGAAAGTCGATCATCATCAGGTCATCAGCCACTTCCATCGGGCCGACGGCCTGGCTGTTGATAATCATGCTGAGCAGGCGCTTAGCCATGGAGGGCCTCCTTGATGCGGGCCGGAGTCAGGGGAAGGTCGCGCAGGCGCTTGCCGGTAGCGTGGGCCACCGCGTTGACGATGGCGCCGACCACCGGAATCATCACCACTTCGGCGATGCCCTTGGCGGGGTCGCTGGGTGATAAGGGCGGCAAAATCTCCGCGCTTTGCGACCACACCGCGCAATCCTTGGCGCGCGGCAGCTGGTAACGGTTGAAGTTCCAGGTGCCGTCGCCGGGGCCGCCTTCATACAGCGGCATTTCTTCCAGCAGCGCGTGGCCGATGCCCATGGCGATACCGCCTTCGAGCTGACCGAGCACCAGTTGCTCGACGATCACCCGGCCGCATTCGAGCCAGGAGTGATGGTTGATCACCCGCGCCTCGCCGCTACCCTTGTTGACTTTGACCTCGACCAGGGTGGCCACTGGGCTGTAGTAGGTGACCATGGCGTTGTTCAGCTGGGTCACCGGGTAATTGATGCTGATGCGGTCAAGCAGGTGGAAACCCTTGCGGCTCATCTGCGCCTTCTTCGCAGCGGTTGCACCGTCGCCGTATTTCACCGCCAGCGCATCCAGCGGCACATGCTCGCGCTGGCCGTTGATCTCGAACTCGCCCTCGGCCCAGCTCCAGCGGTTGAACCCGTGCACGCTGATACCGGTGACCAATCCCAGCTCATGGGCTTTGTGCGCCAGCAATTTGAAGGGAATCGGCGGCATGCCATCAGCCGTCAGCTTGCCCTCGACCCAGTGCGCATTCTCGCGGCGCACCACATAAGGGTTGGCCAGCCCGCCGTGCTCGCCCCGCCCCCAAATGGCCAGGGCAGCCGGCCACAGGCCGTGGATAAACAGCAAACGTGCCGCCTCGCGGGTGGCGTGCCCGCTGTAATAGGACGAGTTGGTCGCCGACGACGGCGAGGCCAGCTTGCCGACCCAGCGCGGGTTGCGCAGCGCGGCGTCCTGCTCGGCCTGGCTGATGATGTAGGGATTGCCACTGGTGATCAGGGCCAGCTCGCTCCACTCGGTTTCGCCCGTCTTGATTTCATCAGCGGGCTGACCGAGGTAATCGGCGACCAGCAAGGCCTGCGAGGTGGCCATGCCGGTGCCCATGTCGATGGCAATCTGGCGCAGGCTGACGCGGCCATCGGCACTGAACTCCAGGCTGGCCATCGGTGCTTCGGAGCCGGTGCCGAAATCCTTCTGGCAGATGGCAAAGCCGACGCCGTACAGATTGTCCGGGTCGTCGGCATCGAAGCGCTGCTTGCGTGCGACGCGGTTCTTCCAGATTTCGTGCTGCGCGGCCTTGTCGAGGATTTCGTCGAGACGCAGAGCGCCGGCCGGGATCGCGCCCTGGGTGTTCTTCATGCCGGACTGGAACACGTTCTTCTTGCGCAGCTCGATGGCATCGAGGCTCAACCGCTCGGCCACTTCGTCCACCATCATCTCGGTGGCCGCCATGGTCTGCAGGGTGCCGTATCCGCGCATCGAGCCCGCTTCGACACCGCGCGAATAGTAGGCGGTGGCCGCCAGGTCGCTGCGCGGCAGGTAGTAGATCGATTGCGCCGCCGTGGCGCCGACCGCCGCCACCGAGGAGCTGTAGTTGGCGCGCCCACCGCCGTCGACATCCATGTGCGCGCGGAAGATCTGGAAGCTGTGATCCTGCTTGTTCACCGCCAGCTGGTAATGCATATCGAAGGAATGGCGCTTGATGCCGCTCTGGAACTGCTCATAGCGGTCATTGGCCAGGCGCACCGGCACACCGTCGCCGTAAATTGCGGCCAGGGCAGCGTAGAAGACGAAGATGTTGTTGTCCTTGGAACCGTAACCGACGGTATAACCGGGGTGCATGTTCAGCGTCTTCACGGCGAAACGTGACGGCGCGAGCATGTGCGCGGTCTGCTCGGCCACTTCGAACGGGCATTGGGTGGCGACCACAAAATGCAGGGTGCCGCTGGCCACGTCAAACCAGCCGTTGCCATTGTCGGCTTCCAGCGCGGCCGGTTCGATGGACTGGGTGGTGAAGCGCTCATCGAACACCAGCCAGTCGTCCGGAGGAGTCTGCAGCTGGTTGAGCATCTGTTCGGCGTGGTACAGGCCCTGCTGAGTCAGGTCGCCACTGACCTTACCCTCGCCCCAGGCCGGTTTGCGGTTGTGGATCAGCGGGAACAGCATGCTGTCCTTGAGGCTGGAAAACTTGTCGACTTCAAACGGCGTGGCGCCGCCGACCCGCACGAAGCGGAAGCTACCGTATGGGTCACTCTGGAACGCCGGCGCCTGCTCGCCGTAGCGGATCACCTTGTCGTTGAACTTGAGAATGCTCTTGGCCTGACGATAGCGCTCGAAGTCATGCCAGATCAGCAGTGCCACCGGGTGACCGATAAACATCGGCACCTGGCCTTCGGGCAGCAGCGGGTCGAGGTTGTGGCCATCCGGGAAGCTGATGCCGTCCTTGCGCAGGTCACTGGCGGTGACCACCCGCTGCGGCTGCAACTCGGCCGGCAGTACCGACAGATCGAAGCCCTGGTACAGCTGCTCGGTGCGCGTGGCCTTGAGCAGCAGCGCATGTCCTTGCTGCTGCGGCCAGCCGGGCATGTCCTTGGCGCGGATATCGCGGGCAAACACCTTGGCCCCACAGGCCTTGGACACCCCGTCGATGCGCGCCACGGCTTTGCCACTGGCGTCATACCAGGGCTGCGGCAAGCGCGTGACGCGCTCTTCGAACAATGCTGCAAAAGCCTTGCTGCCCAGCGGGGCGAAGCTGATGCCGATACCGGCGATGACGCTGCCTTGCAGAAAGGCACGGCGGGATAACTCAGGAGTGGACATGTCCGTTCCTCGGGGCCAGGGCAGCCTGGCCGCTTGCGTGAACAAAAGAGAGACAGGCGCGCCGCTTACAAGCACGGAGCATAATCAGCGTAGACGACAGATTTATTGACCTGGAAGTCAGATTCTACTCAAGTCATGGCCACAACAGAATAAAAACCTGCCCTTGAAGTCAGATAAGTTTGCAACAGCGTCTCTAAAACGGGCGTCATCATGCCGCCAAGCCGGCTCGATAGACGGAATAACGCGAACCGCCCAGCAAGGGCTGCGCAAAGGCCGTCGAAAGCGGAGGTTGCCGCGTCAACCCACCAGCATGGCGTCGGCGACCTGCTTGCGCACGGCCTTGCCACACAGCTGTTCAACCAGGGTCAGGGCAAACGCCAGGGCCGTGCCAGGGCCCTGGCTGGTGATGCAGTTGCCATCGACCACCACCGGCTGATCGACAAACACACAACCGCTCAAGCGATCACTGAACGCCGGATAGCAAGTCATGCGCCGCTGCCTGAGCACGCCGTACTGCTGCAGGGCGACGGCGGGCGCCGCGCAGATAGCCGCGAACAGCTTGCCGGCCTTGGCCTGCTCACGCAGCCGCTCAGCCAGCGGCTCATGCTCGGCCAGGCGCTGCGCGCCCGGCATGCCGCCAGGCAGCACGATCAGGTCGAAGGGCTGGGCCAGCACATCCACCAGCATGATATCGGCGGTCAGGCGCGTGCCACGGGCACAGGTGATCATCCGCCGGCTTTCGATGCTGGCCACCACCACCTCAACCTCGGCACGCCGCAGTACGTCAATCAGGGTTACGCATTCAAGGTCTTCGATACCATCGGCAACGCTGATCAGGGCCCGTGCAGTCATCCTTCCACTCCTTGTTTAGGGCGCGCATAAACTGTCCGAGCGGTCATAAATTCACCCACTCCAGACGAGCTGATATGATGCGCGCCTTTTTCCAGATCGCTAGCAAAAACATGCACTCACATGTGGATGTGCTTTGCTTTCGGTTTGCATAAACACGGCAAGAAGGCCGTTACGGGGAGCGCCACATGCTGGAAAGATTGTTCCAACTCAAAGCCCACAACACCACGGTGCGTACCGAGCTTCTGGCGGGTTTGACCACCTTCCTGACTATGGCCTATATCCTCTTCGTCAACCCGAGCATCCTCGGTGAAACCGGCATGGATAAAGGCGCGATCTTCGTCGCCACCTGCCTGGCCGCCGCCATCGGCTCGGCGATCATGGGCCTGATCGCCAACTACCCGATTGCCCTGGCACCGGGCATGGGCCTCAACGCCTTCTTTACCTACACCGTGGTGCTGGGCATGGGCCACACCTGGCAGGTGGCACTGGGTGCAGTATTTATCTCCGCCTGCCTGTTCCTGCTGCTGTCGATCTTCAAGATCCGCGAATGGATCATCAACAGCATTCCCCTGGAGCTGCGTTCGGCGATTGCCGCCGGTATCGGCCTGTTCCTCGCACTGATTGCCCTGCAAAGCGCCGGCATCGTGGTCGACCACCCGGCCACGCTGGTGAGCATGGGCGACCTCAGCAAGCCCCAGGCACTGCTGGCCATTCTCGGTTTCTTCGTGATCGTCGGCCTGGAGGCGCGCAAGGTCACCGGCGCGGTACTGATCGGCATTCTGCTGATTACCCTGATCAGCATGGCCCTGGGTATTTCGCAGTTTGGCGGCGTGGTCTCGATGCCGCCGTCGCTGGCACCGACCTTCCTGCAGCTGGACATCATGGGCGCGCTGGACATTGGCCTGATCAGCGTGATTTTCGCCTTCCTGTTCGTCGATCTGTTTGACAACTCCGGCACCCTGATCGCCGTCGCCAAGAAGGCTGGGCTGATGCGCAAGGACGGCCATATGCCGAAGATGGGCCGCGCACTGATCGCCGACAGCACTGCCGCCATGGGCGGCTCGCTGCTGGGCACCTCGACCACCACCAGCTACATCGAATCGGCGGCTGGGGTGTCCGCTGGCGGGCGTACCGGTCTGACGGCCTGCGTGGTCGCCGTGCTGTTTCTGCTGGCGCTGTTCTTTGCCCCGCTGGCCGGCAGTGTACCGGCCTTCGCCACCGCCCCGGCGCTGATGTTCGTCGCGGTGCTGATGACCGCCGGAATGGCCGAGATCGACTGGGAAGACATCACCGTTGCCGCACCCGTGCTGATCACCGCCCTGGCCATGCCGCTGACCTTCTCCATCGCGTCCGGCATCGCCTTCGGCTTTATCGCCTGGGTGGCCGCCAAGACCCTGGCGGGCCGCTGGCGCGAGCTGAACCTGATGCTGGTGATCCTCGCTGGCTTCTGCGTGGTCAAACTCGGCCTGTTCTCTTAAGCCCGTTCGCACCGCCCGCCAGCAGCCATGCCGGCGGGCGCCTCCAGCGCTGATTAGCGAGTAATCCATGAGCCGTTCCCAGTTCGATCCCGCCAACTACGCCGCCCAACTTGCGGAAAAGCAGCAGCGCCTGATCGAGCTGTTGGCAGCCTTCGATGCGCCCGCTCCCGAGGTATTCGAGTCGCCGCGCGAGCACTATCGCCTGCGCGCCGAGTTTCGCCTGTGGCGCGAAGGGGAAGACCGCCACTACGCCATGTTTGAAGCGGGCGACAAGTTCACACCGATTTTCTTCGAAGATTTCCCCATCGCCAGCGCGCAGATCAATGCGCTGATGCCGCGCCTGAAAGCGGCCTGGCAAGCCAGCCGTGAGCTGGGCCACAAGCTGTTCCAGGTTGAGTTCCTCACCACCCTGGCCGGCGACGGGCTGATCACCCTGTGCTATCACCGCCCATTGGATGCCGCCTGGCAGGCCGACGCTGAAAAGCTCGCCGCCGAGCTGCAGGTCAGCATCATTGGCCGCTCCAAGGGCAAGCGCATCGTCATGGGTAAAGACTATGTCGAGGAGAAACTGCAGGTTGCCGGCCGCACCTTCAGCTACCGCCAACCGGAGGGTGCGTTTACTCAACCCAACGGCGAAGTGAACCAGAAGATGCTCGCCTGGGCTTATGACGCGCTCGGCGAACGCAAGGACGACCTGCTGGAGCTGTATTGCGGCAATGGCAACTTCACCCTGCCGCTGGCCACCCGCGTACGCAAGGTGCTGGCTACCGAGATCAGCAAGTCCTCGGTGAATGCCGCGCTGGCCAACCTGGCCGACAATGGCGTGGACAACGTCACGCTGGTGCGCCTGTCCGCCGAAGAGCTGACCGAAGCGCTGAATGACGTACGACCGTTCCGCCGCCTGGCCGGCATCGACCTGAAAAGCTACGACTTCGGCTGCGTCTTCGTCGACCCACCGCGTGCCGGCATGGACCCGGACACCTGCGAGCTGACCCGACGCTTCGAGCGCATTCTGTACATCTCCTGCAACCCGGAGACCCTGGCCGCCAACATCGCCCAACTCAACGACACTCACAAGGTGACGCGCTGCGCGCTGTTCGACCAGTTCCCCTACACCCACCATATGGAGTCGGGCGTTCTGCTGGAGCGCCGTTAAGGTTAGAGGCGCTGCAGGCCACGCAGCGCCCAGAAGCACAGCCCCGCAGAGACCACTTCCAACAGCAGCGCGTAGAGATTGAACGTCTGCTGCGCGCCACCATCCAGCCACAACCCGCCAATGCGTGCCAAGGCCAGGGCGCTGTAGAGCAGCACCAGCAGGGTCAGCGCCGCACGGGTCAGATCGAGCCGACTCAGCGACAGGCCGATAAACGCCGCCAGGCCCAGTTGTAGGCCACCATAGTAGGCGCGCACGTCCGTGGCAGCGGCCGGCGTCATCAGCAACATGCCACTGAGGTTGGTCATTTCATGGGGCTGAACAAAGTAGGCCAGCCCCAGACCGGCCAGCGCCAACAGTTGAATCACCAGTACTACGCGTGCAAACAGCATGGACACTCCCCCCTGAAATCGAGCACGCAGCATAAGCTGCGCCCGTCCGATTCGGAAATCGCCGGTGGCTGGCCACGGCCGCCCGGCGCTATGCTCAGCCTTTTACCTGCCAGGAGTCACCCCATGCGCCAGTTGTTTGTTGTTGCCGGGCTACTGATCAGCAACCTGAGTTTTGCCGCCGATCCGCTGACCATCGACGTGCACCGCGATGCCAACTGCGGCTGCTGCAAGGCCTGGATCAGCCACCTGCAGGACAACGACTTTAACGTGGTCGACCATGTCGAAACCGACATGGTCGCTGTCAAGCAGCGCCTCGGCGTGCCGCCACGCCTGGCCTCGTGTCATACCGGAGTGATCAACGGCCAATTCGTTGAAGGCCACGTACCAGCCGCCGACATCCTCAAGCTGCGCCAGCAACCCGATCTGCTCGGTGCAGCCGTACCGGGTATGCCTGCCGGCTCACCTGGCATGGAGTATGGCAATGTGCGTGATGCCTACCAGGTCATCGGCCTGGATAAACAGGGCGCAGAACGAGTGATCAGCGAATACCCGGCACACTGATAGCAAGGAGCCCATATGTCACCTGTGGTTTATTGGCAACTCGATGTCTTCGCCGAACGGCCGCTGGCCGGTAACGGCGTAGCGGTATTCCCTGATGCGCGCCAGCTGGATCCGGCCGTCATGCAGGCGCTGACCCGCGAGCTGCGCCAGTTCGAATCGATCTTTCTGCTGCCTGGCAGAGACCCGCAGGCTCAGGGCGCGCGAATCTTCACCATGGAAGAGGAACTGCCCTTCGCCGGCCATCCGATCCTCGGCGCCGCTGCCCTGCTGCACCATCTGCAGAGCGAAGACACACACGCCGAATGGACTCTACAGCTGGCGGCCAAGAGCGTGCGCTTGCTTACCCGTCGCCAGGAACGCGGTTTCTATGCGCAGATGGACCAGGGCGCAGCCGAATTTGGAGCGCAGCTCAGCCCCGCGCAAGCGCAGGTGATCGCCGAAGCCTTTAACTTGAACAGCACCCACCTGGATCACCGCTACCCAGCCAGGGTAATCAGCACCGGCCTGCCCTACCTGATTCTGCCCGTCAGCGCCCAGGGCTTAGCCCTGGCCCGACAGCAGCGCATGCTAGATGCCGAGCTGGCGTCCCATGCAGCTGCCTTCGTTTTCCTGCTGGACATGGATAACCGCGAAGGGCGCACCTGGGATCCTTTGGGGGTTATCGAAGACATCGCAACCGGCAGCGCCGCGGGTCCGGTCGCGGCCTTCTTGGTGGAGCACGGCCTGCACCGGCGTGCCGAACACTTCAGCCTCAATCAGGGACGTTTCCTCGGCCGTCCCAGCAGGCTGGATGTTTGCGTTGGCAGCGACGACAGGATCAGCGTGGGGGGCAGCGTGCAATTGTTGGCACGCGCCGAGTTATGGGTAGATCCGCGCGAACTCGCCTGAGTGCCGGGTAAACGACGTTGCATGGCTGAAACAGACAAAAGGGGCAGGACGATGCACAGGAAACGCGAAACACGCAGTGACAACAGACTGAACGCTGCCCGCCTGGATAACTGACATAAAAAATGCCGCTCACCTGACCCGGTCAGCGGCAGGTTATGCCTATTGCGCCCAAGGCGGTGGCGGTTCTTCGCCCTTGGGCTCGTCTTCGGCATTCAGCAGCGCCTGGCGGCGTGCTTCATCGGCCAACGCGGCCTTGATCTCACGCATCACCGCGTCGATATCAGCCTCTTCTTCCGGATCATCGAACTCACCGGTCAGCGGGCTGTCCGGGGTCAGTTCACCGGCTTCATACAGCGCCCACATTTCCTTGGCGTACTTGGTGAACTTCAATTCCGGGGCAAACTGACCGAAGTAGGCGGACATGTTGCCGACATCACGCTCGAGCATCTTGAACGCATGGTTATTGCCAGCCGCATCCACCGCCTGCGGCAGGTCGATGATCACCGGGCCCTCGGGGCCGAGCAGCACGTTGAATTCCGACAGGTCGCCATGCACCAGGCCAGCGCAGAGCATCTTCACCACTTCCTGAATCATGAAGGCGTGGAACTCGCGGGCATCGTCGGGGTGCAAGTCGACATCATTGAGACGCGGGGCCACATCGCCCTCGCCGTCGTCGACCAGCTCCATCAACAACACGCCCTCAAGAAAATCATAGGGCTTGGGCACGCGCACACCGGCATTGGCCAGGCGGAACAACGCCGCCACTTCGGCGTTCTGCCACGCCTCTTCCTGCTCCTTGCGCCCGTACTTACTGCCCTTGGCCATGGCGCGAGCGTCACGACTGTTGCGCGTCTTGCGGCCCTCCTGATACTCGGCGGCCTGGCGGAAACCACGTTTGTTGGCTTCCTTATAGACCTTGGCGCAACGCAGCTCATCGCCACAGCGCACCACATAGACGGCGGCTTCCTTGCCGCTCATCAGTGGTCGTACCACTTCATCGACCAGCCCGGCCTCAACCAGCGGCTCAATACGTTTTGGCGTCTTCATCAGCTTTAATCAGGGGTCCTTTGTTGCCCAAGTCGACTCTGCCGCCCGTTATACGGCAATCTGCGCCAAGCGCCCACCCTGGACGGGCCATCAGCTCGCCAGCAGGTGCTGTCGCAGTGCGGCGATGGCGTAACGCACCTTGGCTGGCTGGGCATCGCGGCGCGGGGTCACCAGGTAAATGCCGAAGGGCGCAAGCCGCCACTGCGGCAGCAGTTCACGCAAACGGCCACTGGCTAGCTCCTCGCGTACTTCCTGTTCCGGCTGCAATGATACGCCCATCCCCGCGAGGGTGAAGTGACGCACGGCGAGGATGTTGTTGCAACTCACCCGACTTTCCACCCGCAATTTTTCCACCTGACCATGTGGTCCCTGCAGTTGCAGTGCGTTGAAGGCATTGTCGCCGTGCAGGACCAACCAGTCCTGGCCGATCAGGTCATGCGGCTGCTCGATCGGCGCCTTGCGTTGCAGATAGGCCGGCGCAGCGCACAGCAGCATGCGGGTGTCACCGATATGCCGCGCCACCAGGCTGGAGTCGTCGAGATGACCGACGCGAATCGCCAGGTCGATGCGTTGCTCGATCAGATCAATGTGTTCGTCATGAAAGAACAGTTTGAGACTCAGGCCGCTGTGCGCCTGCAGCAACGGCGCCAAAGCGGCACTCAGTGGGCGTCCGGAGAAACCCACCGGCGCGGCAATGCGCAACTCGCCCACTGGGGCATCACGCAACTCAGCCAGACGCTGCTCCGCCTGCTGAGCCAGCACCAGCACCTGGGCACAGCTCTGGTAGAAGGTCGCACCGGCCTCGGTCAGCGTCAGCTTGCGGGTGGTGCGGTGCAACAGACTGACCTGGGTACTCTGCTCCAGCTTGCGGATCTGCTGGCTGACCGCCGAGGCGGTCATCCCCAGCACCTCGGCGGCCGCCACCATAGAGCCGCAATCAACCACCGTGGCGAACACCGCCATGCGTTTCAGCTGCTCCATTCGTAAGCCCTGCTTAATAGTTAAAGCCTTTTTAACCTATTTTTCCGCGCTTTATCCATCTGCGATTATCTTTTTCAAATAATCGTATCTGGAGACACCCATGAAACTTGCTCTGATCGGTGCCAGCGGCTTTGTTGGCGCAGCGGTGCTGCAAGAGGCCCTCGAGCGCGGCCACCAGGTCACCGGCATCGTCCGCGACCCAGCCAAGCTGGCGCAACACCCAGCACTGCATGCCGTGGCCGGCGATGCCTACAACGCGGCCGCCCTGGCCGAACAGCTCAAAGGCCATGATGCGGTAATCCACGCCTTCAATCCGGGCTGGGGCACTGCGGATCTGCGCGAGCGTTTTATCGCCGGCAGCCAGGCGATCATCGCGGCCAGCCAGCTAGCCGGAGTGCGCCTGCTGGTGGTCGGTGGCGCAGGCAGCTTGTATGTCGCCCCGGGGGTACAACTGATCGACACCCCGGAATTTCCCGCC
The DNA here is from genome assembly GCF_026625725.1 of Pseudomonas sp. SL4(2022). Classification (NCBI taxonomy): domain Bacteria; kingdom Pseudomonadati; phylum Pseudomonadota; class Gammaproteobacteria; order Pseudomonadales; family Pseudomonadaceae; genus Pseudomonas; species Pseudomonas sp. SL4(2022). Next base: position 2,463,144 of record NZ_CP113060.1, on the reverse strand, counting down.
GAGTACAAGGACGGTGCGGAAGGCGCACGGCAGACGCTGCGTCTGCTTCAGGCCGAACAGCGGTTGGACTGGAGCTTTGTCTCGCCACCGGCCTTGCTGCAGCCCGGTGTGCGCACCGGGCAGTTCCGCATTGGCGGCGATCAATTGCTGATGGCGGGCGACGCCCCCGCACAGATCTCGGTGGCTGATCTGGCGGTGGCCATCATCGACGAACTGGAACACCCGCAGCACCTGCGCCAGCGCTTTACCGTGGGTTATTGAACGCCACGCTTGTCCATCCCATCAGGAGAACACCATGCAACTGCACACCAGTGCCTATGTCGCCACCAGCACTCCGGCCCGCTATATCAGCCGCCTGTGCAAGCACTTTGCGCACAAAATCCCGGTGAGTTTCGATGACCAGCAAGGCCGTATCGAATTCGACATCGGCACCAGCACCCTGCAGGCCAGTGCCGAGGGCCTGACCTTGCGGGTGGAAAGCAGCAATGCCGATCACCTGCTGAAACTGCAGCAGGTGATCGCCAGCCACTTCGAACGTTTCGCCTGGAAAGAAGCGCTGAATCTGGAGTGGCGCTGATCAGCGCGCGGCTGGCTCCGGTCAATCGCCTCGTCAAGCGAGGGGTGAGCAAGGCAGCACTGTTTGCCATGACGGAGCCGGCTTAACCCTCTACACCCAAGCCAACCCTGTGCATTCAGCAGCATACGAGCTGACCGTGACCACGCCGCCCCCGTCCCTCGCGATCGTTACCTGCTATTTGAAAGTCAGATATGCATTGGCAGTACCTCCAGCACAGCCGACAATCGGTTCAGGATCAAGGAGGCGCCCATGCTCGATTCAGACCTTTGCTGGCAGGCCGTCTGCACGCGTGATGCCGCGCAGGATGGACGCTTTGTCTTCGCCGTGCGCAGCACCGGCATCTATTGTCGGCCCAGCTGCCCGGCACGGCGACCCAAGCGGGAGAACGTGAGTTTTCATGTCGATGCTGACGCCGCCGCAGTCGCGGGCTTTCGTCCGTGCCAACGCTGCTCGCCGCAGGGACAGAGCCCGGCCGAGCAATTAGACGCGCTGGTGGTGGCCGCCTGTGAATTGCTCGACCACAGCGAACAGCCGCTGACCCTCGCCCAGCTAGCCGCCCGCATCGGCGTGTCCGCCTCGCACCTGACACGCGCCTTCAAAGCCCGCACCGGGCTGACCCCGAAGGCCTGGTGTGAGGCGCAACGCCGCGCGCGCCTGGAACAGCAGTTGCCGACGGCAGGCAGCGTGCTGGACGCCGCGCTGAACGCCGGCTACTCCAGTACCCGCGCGTTGTATCAGCAGGCGGCAGCTCTGAGTCCAGCGCAACGACGTAAGCAGGGTGCGGGCGAACAGCTGCGCTACTGCATAGCGCCCTGCCCGCTCGGCCACTTACTGCTGGCCAGCAGCGCCAAGGGCATCTGCGCGCTGCTGTTTGGCGACGATCCGGCTGCGCTGCAACATGAGCTGCTGCAACGCTTTGCCGCCGCCGAACTGCACCGGGATGACGCCCGCCTGGGCGATAGCTTGCGCCAGGTGCTGGCGCAGATCAGCGAGCCGCAACGCGCAGCTCAATTGCCGCTGGATATTCGCGGCACCGCGTTTCAGCAACAGGTGTGGCGCGCCCTGCAACAGATTCCGCTGGGGCAGACGCGCAACTACACCGAACTGGCCGTACAACTGGGCAGCCATCCCCGCGCCATAGCACGCGCCTGCGCCAGCAACCCGCTGGGCCTGCTGGTGCCGTGCCACCGGGTCATTGCCAGCAACGGCAGCCTCAGTGGCTACCGCTGGGGGCTGGCACGCAAAGCGGCGCTGCTTAAGCAGGAAACCAGCGGCGACACGCAATAGCGCTGTCTGCAAACGACATAAATGGCAGAGAACCATTTTTAGCGTCGCACAGCGACGGCCCGGAGGGTGGCCGCCAGGGACGACAGGCCATAAAAAAGAGCGGCGCCACCTACGTGGGCCGCTCCAAATCACGGAGTTGCATACATCAGCCCCTGCACAGCGTACGGGAGCTGCTGTTTGATTACTTTTCCAGGATCGCAGTCACACCTTGCCCACCCGCCGCGCAAATTGAGATCAAGCCACGCCCCTCCTGCGCCACCGACAGTAACTTGGCCAGGTTGGCGACAATGCGCCCGCCAGTGGCGGCAAACGGATGCCCCGCCGCCAGCGAGCTGCCCTTGACGTTCATTTTGCGGCGGTCGATGGAGCCCAGCGGCGCATCCAGACCCAGGCGGGTCTTGCAGTAGTCGGCGTCTTCCCAGGCCTTGAGGGTGCACAACACCTGGGCGGCGAAGGCCTCGTGGATTTCGTAGTAGTCAAAGTCCTGCAGGCTCAGCTTGTTGCGCGCCAGCAGGCGCGGCACGGCATAGGCAGGGGCCATCAACAGGCCTTCCTTACCCGCGCCGACAAAATCCACGGCGGCGGCTTCGCCGTCCTTCCAGTAGGCCAGAATCGGCAAACCACGGGCTTTGGCCCACTCCTCACTGGCCAACAGCACCAGGGATGCGCCATCGGTCAGCGGCGTCGAGTTGGCGGCGGTCAGGGTGCCGCGCGGGCTGCGCTCAAAGCAGGGCTTGAGGGTGGCGAGTTTTTCCAGGCTGATATCGGCGCGCAGGTTCTGGTCGCGGGTCAGGCCACGGAACGGCGTGAGCAGGTCGTCGTGCCAGCCTTCGGCATAGGCGGCAGCGAGTTTCTGGTGGCTGGCCACGGCCAGTTGGTCCTGCTCATCACGGGGGATCGCCCAGGTTTGCGCCATCAACTCGCAGTGTTCACCCATCGACAGCCCGGTGCGCGGCTCGCCATTACGCGGAATGGCCGGAGCCAGGTGGCGCGGGCGAATCTGCAGCAGGCTCTTGATCTTCTCGCCCGTGCTCTTGCCTCGGTTGGCCTGCAACAGAATCTTGCGCAGCCCTTCGTTCACGCCGATCGGCGCATCCGAGGTGGTGTCGACGCCGCCGGCAATGCCGCACTCGATCTGCCCGAGCGCAATCTTGTTGGCCACCAGCAGCGCGGCTTCCAGGCCGGTGCCGCAGGCCTGCTGCAGGTCATAGGCCGGAGTTTCCGGGGCCAAACGCGAGCCGAGCACGCATTCGCGGGTCAGGTTGAAGTCGCGCGAATGCTTAAGCACCGCACCGGCCACCACCTCCCCCAGACGTTCGCCATGCAGGTTGAAGCGCTCGACCAGGCCATCCAGTGCGCAGGTCAGCATCTCCTGGTTGCTCGCGGTGGCGTAGACGGTATTGGAGCGGGCGAACGGAATACGGTTGCCACCAACAATGGCGACGCGACGCGGCTGGGTCATGGACGACTCCTGAACAGAGAAGGGGGCTAAGAACCGGTTCTAATAAGTGACGCACAGGCTAACCTGTCGCGGCAGTGTGGCATTGGCCGCCTTGCCGGCACAGCAGGCGGATGCGGTCAATTGCGCATTTCTGTGGGCTGCGTAGAGTGGGCGCACTTTTGATCCATGCGCAGGAGCCGTTTCATGTCAGACCGTTATCTCGCCTTTGCCAACTCCACCTCAGGTCGCCGTTTGGTCAGTGCGCTCGGCCTGCCCGCGCCGCTGCTGCTGGAGCGTTGGATGGCTGGACGCAGCCGGCCGGTCGACGGTGCTCTGCTGCTGGGCGGCGACGGCAGCCTGGCCAGCGCGGTGCGGCCCTTTGCGCACAAGCTGACCGACGCCCTGTATGCAGCTCGCGAAGGCCAGCTCGAGCTGCCGCGCTGGACCGCCGAACACAGCCCCAAGCTCAAGGCGCTGGTGTTTGATGCCAGCGGGCTGACCCGCTTTGAGCAGCTGATTGAGCTGCGCGACTTCTTCCAGCCGGCCTTCAAAGGCTTGGATAAATGCCCCCGGGTGGTGGTGCTGGGGCGTGCCCCGGAGTCACTGAAAGACCCGATTGCCGCCAGCGTGCAGCGCTCGCTGGAAGGCTTCACCCGCTCGCTGGGCAAGGAAATCCGCCGTGGCGGCAACGTGCAGCTCATCTATGTCGGCAAAGGCGGCGAAGCGCAGCTTGAAGGCGCGTTGCGCTTCTTCCTCTCGCCGAAAAGTGCGTATGTGTCGGGTCAGGTGCTGCGTTTGAACGCCTGCAGCGAGCAGGTCAAGGACTGGACTCGCCCACTGGCCGGCAAGAAGGCGTTGGTCACCGGCGCTTCACGCGGTATTGGCGCAGCCATCGCCGAAACCCTGGCCCGCGACGGTGCCGAGGTGGTGCTGCTGGACGTGCCACCGGCCAAGGATGCCTTGGATGCCCTCGCCGCACGCTTGGGCGGGCGCGGCCTGGCCCTGGATATCTGCGCCGATGATGCCGCCGCGCAGCTGATCGAAGCGCTGCCAGACGGCGTGGACATCGTCGTGCACAACGCCGGCATCACCCGCGACAAGACCCTGGCGAAGATGACCGACGCGTTCTGGAACTCGGTGATCAACGTCAACCTGAATGCCCCGCAGGTGCTAACCCAAGCCCTGCTGGATGCCGGCAAGCTGCACGACAACGGCCGCGTGGTGCTGATCGCCTCGATCAGCGGCATCGCCGGCAATATGGGCCAGACCAACTACGCAGTGAGCAAGGCCGGGGTGATCGGCCTGGCCCAGGCCTGGGCGCCGACGCTGGCCAAACGCGGCATCAGCATCAACGCGGTGGCGCCGGGCTTTATCGAAACCCAGATGACCGCCGCCATCCCACTGACCATCCGCGAAGCCGGCCGGCGGATGAACTCCATGGGCCAGGGCGGCCTACCGCAGGACGTTGCCGAAGCCGTGGCCTGGTTCGCCCAGCCAGGCTCGGGTGCCGCCACGGCACAAGTTTTACGCGTATGCGGACAAAGTCTACTAGGGGCTTAATCGCCCCCGGATTGCATCCGGGCTACGGTTTTTAATCAATGTCAGCAGATAGCAAAAGGCCCCGCAGTGCGGGGCCTTTTGCATTCAGCGCGAGCTTGTACCTGCTCAAGCTCTCGCGAGCTAGAACACTACAAGGCGCTACGTTAGTAACAGCCTTCGGCTGGTCAAAACGGCGAGGAAGCGGAGTGTACTGTTGTACATGAGCATTCCGACTGGGCTCGCATCCGAGCCTGTTTTTAACGCAGTAGTGCCGACGCGCAGCAGATCGATTGTTCCCTAGGACGACAGGTAAGACGAACGGGTCAGCCCAAGACGCAATGCATCGAGGAACTGCGTGCGCTCGCGCGGGCTGATCTTGGCGCTGGCGACCTTATCGCGGTAGTGGTTCATCAACTCCTCCGGTGACAGGTGCACGTAGCGCAGCATGTCCTCGATGGTGTCGTGGGTCTCGATACCGGCGTGGTAAACGCTGCCATCCGCGTTCTGATAGATGTTCACCGAATCGGTGTCGCCGAACAGGTTGTGCATATCACCGAGAATTTCCTGGTAGGCACCGACCAGGAAGATCCCCAGTAGGTAGTCCTCGCCCTCGCGCACTTCGTGCACCGGCAGGCTGGTCTCGATGCTCTGCTCATCGACGTACTGGCGGATCTTGCCGTCGGAATCGCAGGTCAGGTCCTGCAGCACAGCGCGGCGCAGCGGCTCTTCGTCGAGGCGGTTGAGCGGCAGAATCGGCAGCACCTGGCCGATAGCCCAGGTGTCCGGCAAGCTCTGGAACACCGAGAAATTGCAGATGTACTTGTCGGCCAGCTTGTCGTTCAGCTCATCCAGCACCTGACGGTGCGAACGCTGACGGGCTTTGAGTGAGTTGTGCAGGCGGCGGCACACGGCAAAATAGCACTGCTCGGCCAGAGCCTTTTCGGTCAGGCTGAGTTTACCGTCGGCGTACTGAGTGGCCACGTCGCTCATGTAGTGGGTGGCGCGCCAGTAGGTCTCGGTGACCATCTCGATATCGGTCGGGCCGAGCAATTCAACCAGGTAGCGCACGGTTTCCGGCAGGCTGGTGACATCCTCGATACGCGGAATCTCGTCGTTGTGTTTTTCCACATCGGTGACCTGCACCACCAGCATGGCGTGATGCGCGGTCAGCGAGCGGCCGCTTTCCGAGAAGATATGCGGATGCGGCAATTCCTGAGCGTCGCAGAACTCCTTAAGCATGCCGACCACGACACCCGCGTAGTCATCCATGTCGTAGTTGATCGAGCTGGCATTGCGCGAGTGTGTACCGTCGTAATCCACGCCCAGGCCACCGCCGACGTCGATATGGTCGACCGGCAGGCCCAGACCACGCAGCTCGCCGTAATAGCGGATGGCTTCCTTGAAGCCGTGCTGGTAGTCGGACAGGTTGGCGATCTGCGAGCCCATATGAAAGTGCAGCAGGCGGATGCCCTGATCCAGCCCCGCCGCGCGGAAGCGCTCGACCACCGACAGCAGCTGCGCCGCCGACAGGCCGAACTTGGATTTTTCGCCGCCGGTGTCAGCCCACTTGCTCGAGGCCAACGAGGACAGGCGCACGCGCAGACCGACCTGCGGCGCCACTTTGAGTTCGGCGGCTTCGTCGATCACCAACTGCACTTCGGATTCTTTCTCGATGACAATAAACACGTTGTGACCGAGCTTCTGCCCCATCAGCGCCAGCTTGATGAACTCGCGATCTTTGTAGCCGTTGCAGACGATCGTGCCACCTTTTGGTGCCAGCGCCAGCACCGCCATCAACTCCGGCTTGGAGCCGGCTTCCAGGCCGATGGAAACGTTCTGCGTGGCGATGATGTTCTCCACCACCGCTTCCTGCTGGTTGACCTTGATCGGGTACAACGCGGTGTAGCGGCTCTGGTATTCCAAGCGTGCAATGTTGGCGTCGAAGGCACCGGTCAGCTGACGCACGCGGTCTTGCAGGATGTCCGGAAAGCGCACCAGCAACGGCAGCGACAAACCACTGGAACGCAGCTCATCGAGCTGCTCGTAGAGGTCAATCGGCGTGCTCTGCGGGCCATTCGGGCGCACCTCGACACAGCCCTTGTCATTGATCGCGAAGTAACCCGCGCCCCAATGGCGAATACCATAGACACTGCGGCTGTCCGCTACGGTCCACTGGCTGCCGTCATCTTTGCGTGTGCGTCGTGCAGACATCGAAGTCTCCCTTGCTGGCGATAGTGGCCTTGGCCGTGCCAAGACGCGTACAAAATAAAGTCGGAAAATGACGATTCCTCAGCTGTGACACGAAGTCCGCTGAGGAAGTTTAGAAAAGACGGGATCAGCCGCCGGACTTCTTGGCTTTGAAACCGTGCTTGATCAGTTCGGCGAGCAACAGTTCGACGTGGTCACCCTGAATCTCGATCACGCCATCCTTGAGCGAACCGCCGCATCCACAGCGTTTTTTCAGGGCACTGGCAAGATCCTTGAGCGGATCCTCGGCCAGCGGCACTCCGCTGATGGTGGTGACGGTCTTGCCGCCGCGGCCTTTGGTTTCGCGGCGCACACGGGCAATGCCGTCACCGGCAGGAATCTGGGTCTGTTTGCAGGTGCAGGCGTCCACCGGTTGACAGCAATCGGGGCAATGCCGACCGCTGTCAGTGGAATACACCAGGCCGCTGAGAGCGGCGAATGAAGAAGCTTTCTTGACCACCGGTTTGTCCTCGAAGGGGTCAGGATAGCGACTGGTCGACACCGCGTGGCGGCATCGACCGCGAAGCCCCACTCTGGCAGGGGCAGCGCACCCCAGCGCGATGGCCGGGGCTTGAAGGCGGCGCAGTGTAACGGCAAAAAGCGCAGCTGCTAAGTGTAAAAATGCGCCATTAATCGGCGGATTGGCGACGCTGTGCGGGATGCCGAACGAAACGTCCAAATATCCTGCACAAAGCCAGTAACGACGAGGGTTTTCCGGTTCAGCCAATGGCTGCCAGGTAGCGCTGCAAGGCGGCCAACGAGTCGGGGCAATAGGGCATGTGCCGGGTTTCGGCCAGCGCTTGCTCGATGGAGATAAAGCGCGCTTCCAGGACCTCTTCCGGCTGCAGCTGCAGCGGCGCATCGGACACCGCCGAATAGGCCATGCACCACAGCCGACTTTCCGGGGCGTCATAGAAGAAGTGCGCATGCTCGATCAGCGGTACATCACGAATGCCCAACTCTTCTGCCAGCTCGCGGGATGCCGAGTCGGCATAGCTTTCGTCTTCCAGCACCATGCCGCCGGCTGCCACATCCCAGTAACCGGGGTACAGCGCCTTGCTCAGGGTGCGCCGATGCACGCACAGCAGCCCGGCACTGTTGAACAGCAGGATATAGGTGCCGCGACCGATCAGGTGCCGTTCGCGTAGCTCACTGCGCAACACGCCACCCAGCGGCCGATCCTGCTCATCGACCCAGGCGATGCGCTCGGCATCAGAGGCTGCGCGGTGCGCCAGCTCAGCGTCAGACCAGACCACCGATCAGCCCTGGGACAACAGTTGGCGCAGGTCGATCAACCCGGCATTGGCGCGCGAGATGTAATTGGCCATGACCAGTGAATGGTTGGCCAGCAGACCATAACCGCTGCCGTTGAGAATCATCGGACTCCACAGGGTTGCCTGCGCAGCCTCCAGCTCACGGATGATCTGCCGCACGCTGACAGTGGCGTTCTTCTTCGCCAGCACATCGGCAAAATCCACCTCGATGGCACGCAGCAGATGCGCCAGTGCCCAGGCCTGACCTCGCGCTTCATAGAACACGTTATCAATCTGCAGCCATGGCGTTTCATAATTCACGCCCTCGACAAAATCCGGCGGTGCTGCCCCGTTATTCTGAGCAGGATCAACCACGGCCGTGTTCAGGCGCACTTGACCAACGCTCGCTGACAGGCGCTGCGACAGTGAACCCAGGCGCGTTGCCGCATCACCCAGCCAGTTGTTCAAGTTGTCGGCACGGGTGTAGAACTGAGCATTGCCCTGGGTCGGATCGCTCAGGCGTGCGAGGTAACGATCAAGCGACTTGATGCCTTCGGCGTACTCAGCTTCGGAGGCCGGCAGCGCCCAGCTCTTGTTGTCGAAGTGGAAGCGTGGCTCCGCCTTGACCAGATCCGGGTCTTCGGTGGACTGTGACTGCGAGCGGGTGAAGTCTTTGCGCAGCGCTCGGGACATGTCGCGCACCTGCACCAGAACACCGAATTCCCAGCTGGGCATGTTGTCGAGCCACAGCCCCGGTGGTGCCAAGTCGTTGGACAGGTAACCACCCGGTTTGTCGAGCAATGTGCCTGCGACCTGCTTGAGGGTTTCCACCGTGGTGTAGCCGTTGACCAGTTTGCGCCCGCTCAACTCGGCACTGGCTTCTGCCTGCTGCTGCACGGAGAACTGCACCGGCTCCTGGCTCCAGTACCAGCCCACCACCAATGCCACAACCAGATAAAGCCCCAGCAGGCCACCAACAGTACGGGTGGCCCAGCCCCCAGCGAAGTAGCTGCGAACATTGTCCACTGAGCCTGCGGCGCCATCTCGCGCATCAGCAGTACGGTTCTTCCAATCCAGCATGGCCTTGTCCTTTTACTCAAGTGGCGGGAGCGTATGAGCGCTGCCGCGCCTGGCGATGATTTCAAGCAACTGCTCGTTCGACCACAACTTGCAAGCAGGGTTGCGCAACGGTCAAGCACTATAAGGTATGCATGTCATGCTGCGCAGTGGCGGGCGACAAACTTAGCGCCGGTTGTGTGTATTGGTGTATCTGTGAACGCCTAGACAGAAGGCCGACGTCAATAGATCGACGGCTCTAGCATTAACTATTGCCGGTGTTAGCATTGCTAGCACTAAGCCATCACCGTCGGCAGATGCCGCGCAACCGAACCCAGGCCATGACAGAACAAGAAGACCCCAGTCGCGATCGCCTCAAGCAACACTTTGCCCAGCGCGTGATCAACCAGGCGCGCCAGGTCTTGGAGGTCTGGCAGCGCCTGCAGCGCAGCGAGTGGAGTGACGCTGGGATGAGTGAGCTGCGTGAAGCGACGCAGTTGCTGCAACGCTATGCCGAACGTTTCGATCAAGCCGAACACAGCCAGCTGGCCCAGGAAATCGACAGCTGCCTACAGTTAGTGACCGAAAACCGCGGCCGGCTCAACAGCGTACTGATCAGCCAGCTCAACCTGTTACTGCAGCGCCTGTCACGCACCGGTCTACGCCACGGGGATCGCTTCGAACAGACGCTCCTGCCACCGCTGCGCAAGCCGGTCTATCTGGCGCTGCAACACCTGGAGCGGGCCGAACAGCTGGTGCAGCGCCTGGAGTTCTTCGGTATGAACGCCATTGCCCTGGACAGCGCCAATGCGTTTCGCAATGCGATTCGTGAACGCCACCCGGCCGCCATCATCATGGATGTCGACTTTTCCGGGCCGGGCTGCGGACTGGAACTGGCGCAAAGCGTACAAGACGGCCTGGCTGACAAAATTCCGCTGCTGTTCTTCAGTGCTGAAGACACTGACACCATGACTCGCCTGTCCGCCGTGCGCGCAGGCGGCCGAGAGTTTTTCAGCGGCAGCCTGGATGCCTCGAACCTGTTCGAGCGCATCGAGGTGCTGACGCATATTTCCCAGTACGAACCCTATAAGGTGCTGATCATTGATGATTCGCGGGCCCAGGCCACACACACCGAGCGCGTACTCAACAGCGCCGGCATCGTTACCCGCACCTTGATCGAACCGATCCAGGCCATGTGTAACCTGGCCGATTTCCAGCCTGATCTGATCATCCTCGACATGTACATGCCCGAGTGCAATGGCACCGAACTGGCCCAGGTGATCCGCCACAACGACCGTTATGTCAGCGTACCGATCATCTACCTGTCCGCCGAAGATGATCTGGACAAGCAACTCGACGCGATGAGCGAAGGTGGCGACGATTTCCTTACTAAGCCGATCAAGCCGCGCCACCTGATCGCCACTGTACGCAATCGCGCCGCGCGTGCTCGCAGCCTCAAGGCGCGCATGGTGCGCGATAGCCTGACCGGCTTGTACAACCACACCCACACCCTGCAACTGCTTGAAGACGCCCGCTTTCGTGCCGAGCGCGACGGTCAGCCGCTGAGCTTTGCGATGATCGACATCGACTACTTCAAGAAGGTCAACGACACCTACGGTCATCCCATGGGCGACCGGGTGATCAAGAGCCTGGCGCTGTTCCTCAAACAGCGCCTGCGCAAGAGCGACCATATTGGTCGGTATGGCGGCGAAGAGTTCGCGGTGGTCATGCCCGATACGGATGCTGCCTCGGCGCGCCGCGTTCTCGATGACATCCGTCAGCGCTTCGCGGAAATCCAGTTCTCGGCACAGCCGCATGACCTGTCATGCACCTTTAGCTGCGGGATTGCTCAGCTGGCACCGCAACAGGACGGTAAACTGCTGTCACAACAGGCCGACCAGGCCTTGTATGTGGCCAAACACGGCGGACGCAATCAGGTTGCCATCTATCAGGGCACCTGAGGTAAGAACAGTCCGACGACAACCGTTGGGCGGAAAACCGTGACGCAGTTGGCGCAGTCATATAACGGTCACGAAAAAGCAATAAATTCCAAGGCCTAGCTGCCGCCTCGACGCTTGCGTGGTGGTCTGAACCGTTCGTTGTCGGTCGAGCCTTATGCGCCTCAAATCTCTCACCAATCTCAACACCCTGCTGCTGGTCACCGTCTGCGTGGCGCTGGCGGCAACGCTCTGGTGGTCGCAACGCGCCCTGGAACGCCCCTACCTGCTGATGGCTCGCTACCTGAGCCTGTCGCAACAGTTTCAAGCTGACGTGGCACAAAACATCAGCACCTATCTGGACAGTGGCGATGCGCTGCGTCACAGCGCCGCAATGCAGTCGTTAGGCAGCCTGGAACAAGCCCTGAGCGAGCTACCCGAGCAACTGGCCGCCGACCTGCGTCCCAGCCTGGTCGAACTCAGCACCTTCAGCGCCAATGACCTACTCGCCGCCGGCAAGCTGTCTGCCGATTCGCAGGGCCTGCTGCTGCAAGCCGAACGGGAAATGGACGCGACCCTTGAACAACTGGCGCAATACGCTGACAGCAGCACCGCCGAGGCCGCCGCCAAGTACCGCCGGCCGCTGTTCAACGCGGCACGTCACCTGACCCGCCTGGCCCATGCCCGCGATAAACTGGTACGCAGTGGTCGCAGTGAACTGGCCAGCGAGGTTGAGCGCGAACTGGCGGCGCTGGATAAACAGGCACAGCAACTCAATGATCTGCCGCTTCTGGGCGTCGCCGATGCCAGTGAGTCCTCCAGCAGCTCGTTTGCCGACCTGCTGGGCCTGGATGCCAGCACTGACAGCAGCCAGGCCGAAGACCGCGGCATTGCCCTCAAACGCGACCTGGGCAATCTGATTAAACGCTACCCAAGTGAGCTGCAACGAACCCGCAACCTGATCGAACAACGCAGCGCGCTGGCCAGTAGCACCCGCGTACAGGTCGACAAGGTGCACCAGGCCCTGGCTGCTCTGGAACCTCAAGTACGCGCCGAACACGGCCGCATTCAGGGCGAGGTTCAGTTGATTCTGGGCCTGATGATTGGCCTGATCCTGCTCATTGCGCTGATCATCGACACCCTCCAGCGTCTCCTGACCCGTGTCCTCACACGGCTGGTACCGGCACTTTCCGCCTGGGCTCAGGGTGACTTTGCCGACGATGTACGCCTTGATTCGCGCACGCGCGAACTGCGTGATATCGAGGAATCGCTCAACCGCCTGCGCACCTACCTGGTCAATCTGGTGGGAACCATTCGCCAGCATGCCGAACAGGTGGTCGGTTCCAGCCGCACCCTGGCCGACCTCAGCAGCGGCTTACACAACGGCGCCGAACGCCAGGTTGGCGATACCGCACAGATTCGCGACGCACTGGGCGATTTGCAGACGACCATCCAGCAAGTAGCCGGCGATGCCAGCCAGGCTGCAGATGCCAGCCGTGACGCCAGCCGCGCCGTCGAACAGGGCCAACAGGTGATTGGCAACAGCCTTACCGGCTTGCACGAACTGGTTGATGAAGTACAGGGCAATGCCCAGGCGATTGAGCGCCTGGCCGAAGAAACCGCGACCATCGGCAATGTCTTGACCGTTATTCGCGGTATCGCCGAGCAGACCAATCTGCTCGCCCTGAATGCTGCGATTGAAGCGGCACGGGCCGGCGAACTGGGCCGGGGTTTTGCTGTGGTGGCCGATGAAGTGCGCTCGCTGTCACAGCGTACCAGCGGTGCGACTGCGCAGATTCAGGAACTGATCGGCCGCCTGCAGCAGGCTGCACTGCAATCCGTGCAGGCCATGCGCACCCAAGTGGAGCACGCCGAAGCCACCGCCAGCCAGGCCGAAGCAGCCGATGGCGCGCTGGCCGAGATTGTTGCCGCGATCCGCACCATCGCCAGCATGGCCGAACGCATTGCCGACGCCACGGCCCAGCAGAGCGGCGCCGTCAGCGAAATTCGCGGGCACAGTGAGCGCATTCACCACCTCGGCGGTGACAACCTGCAGCGCATCGGCGAGGGGCGTAATCAGGGCGATCAGCTGCTGCAACTCGGCGGGCAGTTGCATACCGCCGTGCAGGCGTTCAGGGTCTAACTGACGGTTAACGGCCGCTGGCGCGGCAATCTGTCGCGCATCATACAGCCGGTAGACAAGACCGCTTACAGCCTGGACCGTGCCTTGAGCCTCCCGCCTCCGCTATGATGCGGCGATTCCCGCATCACGAGCCTGCCATGCACCGTTTTCTCAGCCTGCTTCTGCTTCTGATCGTATTACCGGCCAGCGCCGGCCTGTTCGACAAGCCGCCCGCCCCTGCACAATTCGGCGCGCCGCTGAACAACAGCGCGGACTTTCTGCCGGTACGCGAGGCGTTCAAGCTGAGCCTGATCAGCAGCTCCAGCGAGTCAGTAAAACTGCGCTTTGTCGCGGCCGAAGGTTATTACCTGTATCGGCACCGCTTCAGTTTCAGCAGCGAACCAGCCGATATAAGCCTGGGTCAGGCCGTTCTACCCGCCGGCAAAGCCAAGCATGACGAGTACTTCGGCGATGTCGAGGTGTATTACGAGGTGCTGGATGTCGAGGTGCCGGTCGATAACCCGGACAATCGCCCCTTCAACCTCAGCGTCAACTATCAGGGCTGCGCTGACAAAGGCCTGTGCTACCCGCCAGAAACCGAAGTGCTGGCTATTGGCGGCGGTGCAGCGACCAGCAGCGCCACGCCGAATGCCGCAACGCCTTGGAGCTGGACCGATCTGGCACTGTTCTTCCTCGGTGGCCTGGCGCTGACCTTGACCCCGTGTGTGCTGCCGATGCTGCCGATCCTCAGCGGTGTAGTGCTGCGCGGCCAGCCGGGCGGCCTGCGCAGCCTGGTGCTGTCGCTGGCCTACGTACTGCCGATGGCCCTGAGCTTTGCCATCCTTGGCGCATTGATGGGTCTGTTCGGTGCCGAACTCAACCTGCAGGCGCGCTTGCAATCACCCTGGGTGCTGGTGCCGTTTGCGATCTTCTTCGCCCTGTTCGGCGCGGCCAGCCTGGGCTTTCTCGAACTGCGCCTGCCGGCGGCCATCGACGGCCCGCTGCAGCGCCTGAGCCAACGCCTGCACGGTGGCACGATTATCAGCGCCGCAGCGCTGGGCGTGCTGTCCAGCGTGCTGGTTTCGCCCTGCGTATCCGCGCCACTGGCCGGTGCGTTGCTGTATATCAGTGCCAGCGGCGATGCCCTCGGCGGCGGTCTCAAGTTGCTGGCTCTGGGTCTGGGTATGGGCGCCCCCCTGGTGCTGTTCGCCGTCGGCGGCGGTGCTCTATTGCCGAAATCCGGGCCGTGGATGCTCACCGTGCGCAACCTGTTCGGCGCACTGCTGATGGCCGTGGCGATCTGGCTGCTCGAACGCGTGGTGCCCGGCCCCGTCAGCCTGGGGCTCTGGGGCCTGCTCGCAGCAGGCATCGCATTGTGGCTCGGGGTGCTGGAACTGACGCCGAAAACCCATCACCAGAAACTCGCGCAACTGCTCGGCCTGCCATTGCTGGTCTACGCCCTGGTGGCCTGGGTCGGCGCGCTGCAGGGCCAGGATGACCCGCTACGGCCACTCGGGCGGATGGTCAGCAGCGCCGAAGCCACTCAGGTGCAATCCGGCCAATGGCAAACCATCAGCACACCCGCCGAGCTGGATGCCGCTCTGCTTGCCGCAAAGAACAACGGCAAGCCACTGCTGCTCGACTGGTACGCCGACTGGTGCATTAGCTGCAAGGTGATCGAACGCGAAGTGCTCAACGCACCGGAGGTCGGCCGCCAGCTCGGCGACTATCAACTGGTGCGTTTCGACATCACCGAGAGCAACCCTGCACAACGCGCCCTGCTCGACCGCTACCAGCTGTTCGGCCCGCCGGCAATTCTGCTGTTCGACGCCAAGGGTGACGAATGGCTGGATTTACGTGTCGTAGGTGAGGTGGATGCGGCGACCTTTGCCGCCCGTCTGAGCACGGCGCGGGAACGCCTTTAACCTCCCGAGTCATATATCTGCCGCAATCTGCGGCCATCGTGACGACTATTGCTGAGAACTGGACAGCCCCGCGCTGTCGCGGCATAGTCCTGCGCAGTAGAAAAACAAGGATTAAGGACCATGGCGACCTTATTGGTACTGCACGGCCCCAACCTCAACTTGCTCGGCACTCGCGAGCCAGGGGTTTACGGCGCCGTCACTCTGGAGCAAATCAACCTCGACCTGGAACGCCGTGCGCGTGAGACAGGCCACCATCTGCTGTACCTGCAGAGCAATGCCGAATACGAACTAATTGATCGTATTCACGCCGCGAAAGGCGAAGGTGTCGACTTTATCCTGATCAATCCTGCCGCTTTTACTCACACCAGCGTCGCATTACGTGACGCATTGCTGGCAGTGAGCATCCCATTCATCGAAGTGCATTTGTCCAACGTGCACAAACGCGAAGCTTTCCGCCATCACTCCTACTTTTCCGATGTTGCGGTGGGAGTGATCTGCGGCCTTGGCGCCAGCGGTTACCGACTGGCATTGGAGGCTGCACTCGAACAACTTGAACTTAAGCGCCCCTGACCTCACCGGGAGTTGAACCACTATGGATATTCGTAAAGTCAAAAAACTGATCGAGCTGCTGGAAGAGTCCGGTATCGACGAGCTGGAGATTCGCGAAGGCGAAGAGTCCGTGCGCATCAGCCGTCACAGCAAGCAGCCGGCCTTTATGCAACAGCCGATGTACGCTCAGGCACCTGCGCCTGCAGCTGCTCCGGTTGCGGCAACACCGGTCGCCACTGAAGCAGCAGCTCCGGCTGCCGCCAAGCTGAATGGCACCGTAGTGCGCTCGCCAATGGTCGGCACGTTCTACCGCGCATCCGGCCCAACGTCGGCCAACTTCGTAGAAGTCGGTCAGAGCGTGAAGAAAGGCGACATTCTCTGCATCGTTGAAGCGATGAAGATGATGAACCACATCGAGGCCGAAACCAGCGGCGTGATCGAATCCATCTTGGGCGAGAACGGTCAGCCGGTGGAATACGACCAGCCTCTGTTCACCATCGTTTGATCCACGGAGAGCCAGCGATGTTGGAAAAAGTTCTGATCGCCAACCGCGGCGAGATCGCCCTGCGCATCTTGCGCGCCTGTAAAGAGCTGGGCATCAAGACCGTCGCGGTGCACTCCACTGCCGACCGTGAACTGATGCACCTGGGCCTAGCCGACGAGTCGGTGTGCATCGGCCCGGCTGCTGGCGCGCTGTCCTACCTGAATATTCCGGCAATCATCAGCGCCGCTGAAGTGACCGGCGCGACGGCCATTCACCCCGGCTACGGCTTCCTCGCGGAAAACGCCGATTTCGCCGAACAGGTGGAAAACTCTGGCTTCGCCTTTATCGGCCCGAAAGCCGAGACCATTCGCCTGATGGGCGACAAGGTATCGGCCAAGGACGCCATGAAGCGCGCCGGCGTACCTGTGGTGCCTGGCTCTGACGGCCCACTGCCGGAAGACGAGGAAACGGCCCTGCAGATTGCTCGCGAAGTTGGCTACCCGGTGATCATCAAAGCCGCTGGCGGCGGCGGTGGTCGCGGTATGCGCGTGGTATACAAGGAAGAAGACCTGATCAAATCGGCCAAACTGACCCGCAGCGAAGCCGGTTCGGTGTTCGGCAACCCGATGGTCTATCTGGAGAAGTTCCTCGGCAATCCACGTCACGTGGAAGTCCAGGTGATCTCCGACGGCCAGGGCAACGCCATCCACCTGGGTGACCGCGACTGCTCGCTGCAGCGCCGTCACCAGAAGGTACTGGAAGAAGCGCCGGCACCGGGCATCGATGAAAAAGCCCGCGCCGAAGTGCTGCAACGCTGCGTCGATGCCTGCATCGAGATCGGCTACCGCGGCGCCGGCACCTTCGAGTTCCTTTACGAAGACGGCCGCTTCTACTTTATCGAGATGAACACCCGCGTGCAGGTTGAGCATCCGGTTTCGGAAATGGTCACCGGTATCGACATCGTCAAGGAGATGCTCAGCATCGCCGCTGGCAACAAACTGTCGTTCAAGCAGAGTGACGTGGTGATTCGCGGCCATTCGCTGGAATGCCGGATCAACGCCGAAGACCCGGACAACTTCATGCCCTGCCCCGGCAAGGTCAAGCATTTCCACGCCCCAGGCGGTAACGGTGTACGGGTCGACTCGCACCTGTACAGCGGTTACACCGTGCCGCCGCACTACGACTCGCTGATCGGCAAGCTGATCACCTACGGTAAGGACCGCGACGAGGCCATGGCCCGTATGCGCAACGCGCTGGATGAGATTGTGGTCGACGGCATCAAGACCAACGTGCCGCTGCACCGCGACCTGGTCCGTGACAAAGGCTTCTGCAAAGGCGGCGTGAATATCCACTACCTGGAGAAAAAACTGGGGATGGATAAGCACTAAACCGCAATGACCTGCTGCGCGTCGGCGGTACTGCGTTAAAAACGGCCTCGGAAAGCCGCTTGCGGCTAACGCACTTTAGTGCGGCCCCGAAAGGGCGAGCGAAGCGAGTAATGCTCATTTACAGACGTAAACTCCGCTTCCTCACCCGTTTTGCCTTGTCCCGCTCTAGCCCGCGCGGTCATGACTGAAATGCTAAACAAAGGCTGCCATTCGGCGGCCTTTGTCGTTTCTGCCAACCGCAAGCGGTGGCAGCTGCACCACCGCTTCAAGTAAGCTGCGCGCCAATTTGCGCCATCCCGCCACAACGTTCACGAGGTTTTCCCATGCCCTGGTTACAAGTCCGTCTCGCCATCACCCCGGAGCAGGCGGAAACCTACGAAGATGCGTTGCTGGAAGTCGGCGCCGTCTCAGTGACCTTTATGGACGCCGAAGACCAGCCGATTTTCGAGCCGGACCTGGGCACCACACCGCTGTGGTCGCACACTCACCTGCTCGCCCTGTTTGAAGCCGATACCGACGCCAACGCGGTGTTCGCGCACCTGCAGCTGCTGACCGACGCCGACTTGCCGGAGCACCAGGCCGAAGTGATCGCCGACCAGGACTGGGAGCGCAGCTGGATGGACGGCTTCCAGCCGATGCGTTTCGGCCAGCGCCTGTGGATCGTGCCGAGCTGGCACGCCGCGCCGGAGCCCGACGCCGTCAACCTGCTGCTCGATCCGGGCCTGGCCTTCGGCACCGGCACCCACCCGACCACCGCGTTGTGCCTGGAATGGCTGGACGGCCAGAACCTGCAGGATTGCAGCGTGATCGACTTCGGTTGTGGCTCAGGCATTCTGGCGATTGCCGCCCTGCTGCTCGGCGCGCCGCAGGCAGTCGGCACCGACATCGACATTCAGGCCATCGAAGCCTCGCGCGACAATGCCCAGCGCAATGGCATCGACGCCGCACGCTTCCCGCTTTACCTGCCTGAAGACATGCCGCAACAACCTGCGGACGTCGTCGTCGCCAATATCCTCGCCGGCCCGCTGGTGGCGCTGGCCCCGCAGATCACCCGCCTGGTCAAGCAGGGCGGCCGCCTGGCACTGTCGGGCATCCTTGCCGAGCAGGCTGACGAGGTTCGCGCGGCCTACAACGACACCTTCACCCTCGACCCAACCACCGATAAAGACGGCTGGGTACGTATCAGTGGCGTGCGCCGCTAACCGCCACAGCGCGCAGCTGCTGCATTAGCAAGCACTTGCGTTAGACTAGCCGCCTTGCTTAGCCGGATCACCGCATGACCCAGAGCTTCATCACCCAGTGCCCCCATTGCCGTACCAGCTTTCGCGTGAACCTCACGCAGCTGGGCGCTGCCCATGGTGCTGTGCGCTGCGGAGCCTGTCTGCATGTGTTCAATGCCGCGCAACAGCTGCGTGAGCAGGGCCAGCAACTGCCGCCGCCCACAGCGCCAGCCGCCGCGCCAACACCGACTCCACAGCCGAGCAAACCACCCGTGCCGCCCGCGCCACGCCCGGCAATGCCCAGTGCCGCGCCCGCAATACCGGCGGCGCCTGCCAGCAGTAAAACCGGCGATACGCTGTGGATTCATGACGACTTGGACCTCGACAGCCTCGACCTGGATGAAGAGTTGGCCAAGCTCGAAGCCCAGGAACAGCAACTGTCGAAACAGTTTCTGGCGATTGATAGCGCGCCCAAATACAGCGAAAACTTTCTCACCCCGGATCCCATCGAGCATGATCCGCACGACGAGCGCTGGGCCGAAGCACTGTTGCAGGATGAACAACCCAGGCCCACTGCCAGCTTGACCTTGCAGGATGAGCGGCCTCTCGACATGCCACCGCCAGCACCACGCGCACCCAGCCCGGCTGAACCGATTGCCGCCGTGCCGGAAACCTTTTCGCTGCCGGCAACAGAACCGCCGCTCAACCTCAACACCGCTGACCGCCGCGTGGCGCCGCCGGAACCTGAGATCGAACTGCATGCTGAGCACAAACCGTTCAGCGCACGACGCGACGACGACGTGCAAGCCACAGCCGCCACTAAGAAAACTCCACGCAACGAACCCGAATTGCGGGACGAGCACCTGTTCGAGCTAGACGACGAGCCGCTGCAGCTGGATTGGCAACAGCCGAAGAAACCCTGGGGGCGCTGGATCGGCTGGGGTCTGCTGAATGTGCTCGGCGCGGCTGCCCTTGCCGGGCAGTACGTGGCATACCACTTCAATGAACTGGCGCGCCAGGATCATTACCGCCCCTGGTTTGAGCAACTGTGCCCGGCTGTCGGCTGCCAGCTGCCCTCCAAGGTCGACATCGCCCAGGTCAAGAGCAGCAACCTGGTGGTACGCAGCCATCCGGAATTCAGCGGCGCCCTGATAGTTGATGCCATCCTCTACAACCGTGCGGCGTTCTCGCAGCCCTTCCCGCTGCTGGAAATGCGCTTTGCCGACATCAACGGCCAACTGCTCGCCAGCCGCCGTTTCAAGCCCAGCGAATACCTCGCTGGCGAGCTGGCCGGCAACGCGGAAATGCCGCCGCAGACGCCTATTCACATATCCCTGGACATCCTCGACCCGGGCACCCAGGCGGTGAACTACAGCCTGAGCTTTCACTCACCGGAATAGCCTGCAGCAGGCGTATTGCCTGACAATCTGCCACAACCAAACACTTGGCGATAAGCCAATAGCTGTTCAGAATTTGTTCAAAACGGCCTTTCTCAGGTCATCCAGAGCGGGTATCATGCCCACCCTTTTTCGCACTCTCCTAATTGTTCAACAGCACGTCTCTTGAGCAGGGAAGCCCTATGTCGGCGCTACGCATCGGCCCTTACACATTGCCAAACTCGCTGATTCTCGCTCCCATGGCGGGCGTCACTGATCAGCCGTTTCGCCAGCTGTGCAAGCGCATGGGAGCGGGTCTGGTGGTGTCGGAAATGGTCACCAGCGATGTGCGCCTGTGGAACACCCGCAAGTCGAGCCTGCGCATGATCCACAGTGGTGATCCCGAGCCCCGCTCGGTGCAGATCGCCGGCGGTGATCCGGAGATGCTCGCCGAGGCGGCGCGGCGCAACGTGGACATGGGCGCGCAGATTATCGACATCAACATGGGCTGTCCGGCCAAGAAGGTCTGTAACAAGGCCGCCGGCTCCGCCCTGTTGAAAGACGAAGTTTTAGTTCGCGAGATTCTTCAGGCTGTGGTCGCCGCCGTGGATGTGCCGGTGACCCTGAAAATCCGCACCGGCTGGGACCGTGACAACAAGAACGGCATCAGCGTGGCGAAGATCGCTGAAGACAGCGGGATTGTCGCCCTGGCCGTACACGGCCGCACCCGCGCCGACCTGTACATGGGCGAAGCCGAGTACGACACCATCGCCGCGATCAAGCAGGCGGTGTCGATTCCCGTGCTGGCCAACGGCGATATCGACTCGCCGCAGAAGGCCAAGGCCGTACTGGCTGCCACTGGCGCCGATGGCCTGCTGATCGGTCGCGCAGCCCAGGGCCGGCCGTGGATATTCCGTGAGGTCGAGCATTATCTGCGTACCGGTGAACAGCTCCCGGCCCCCAGCCTGCTCGAAGTGGAACGCATTCTGCTTGAACATCTGACTGCACTGCACGCCTTCTACGGCGATGTAATGGGCGTGCGGATTGCCCGCAAGCATGTCAGTTGGTATCTCGCAACCTTGCCGGGCGCGAGGGAGTTCCGCGCCCAATTCAATCGTCTGGACAGTACGGACGCGCAGTGCGCCAACGTTCGCGAGTTCTTCAGCGAGCGTAATAACAATGGAGAAGGGGTGGCCGCATGACGATGTTGACTGAGACTTTAGGAAGTGAAATGGCTCCCGTGAGTGACAACAGCAGCTTGAAGCAGCATCTCAATACGCCAAGCGAAGAGGGGCAAACCCTGCGCGGCAGCGTTGAGAAGGCCCTGCACAATTATTTCGCCCATCTTGAGGGCGCAGACGTCAGTGACGTTTACAACCTGGTGCTCACCGAAGTCGAGGCACCGTTGCTGGAAACCGTGATGAACTACGTCAAGGGCAACCAGACCAAGGCCTCCGAGCTGCTCGGCCTGAATCGCGGCACCCTGCGCAAGAAGCTCAAGCAATACGACCTGCTGTAATCCCGAATTCCCGAAAAGGGCGGCCCACATGAGCCGCCTTTTTTGCTGATATCCCTGCTCTGATGGATTCTGAAATGACCGACCAGACCACCCGCCTCCCCGTTCGCCGCGCCTTGATCAGTGTTTCCGACAAGACCGGCATCCTCGAGTTTGCCCGCGAGCTCGTCGCCCTGAATGTGGAAATTCTCTCCACCGGCGGCACTTACAAGCTGCTCAAGGATAACGGCATCGCTGCCGTGGAAGTGGCCGACTACACCGGTTTCCCGGAAATGATGGACGGTCGCGTCAAGACCCTGCACCCGAAGATCCACGGCGGCATCCTCGGCCGCCGCGCCCTCGACGGCGCGGTGATGGAGCAGCATGGCATCAAGCCGATCGACCTGGTCGCGGTCAACCTCTACCCCTTCGCCGCCACCGTGGCCAAGCCGGGCTGTGACCTGGCCGACGCCATCGAGAACATCGACATCGGCGGCCCGACCATGGTCCGCTCCGCCGCGAAGAACCACAAAGACGTGGCCATCGTGGTCAATGCAGGCGACTACGCCGGCATCGTCGAAAGCCTCAAAGCTGGCGGCCTGAGCTACGCCCAGCGTTTCGACCTGGCCCTGAAAGCCTTCGAGCACACCGCTGCCTACGACGGCATGATCGCCAACTACCTGGGCACCATCGACCAGAGCCGCGACACCCTGTCCACCGAAGACCGCGGCGCCTTTCCGCGCACCTTCAACAGCCAGTTCATCAAGGCTCAGGAAATGCGCTACGGCGAGAACCCGCACCAGAGCGCGGCGTTCTACGTGGAAGCGCAGAAGGGTGAAGCCAGCGTGGCCAGCGCCATTCAGCTGCAAGGCAAGGAGCTGTCGTTCAACAACGTCGCCGACACCGACGCCGCGCTGGAATGCGTGAAGAGCTTCGTCAAGCCAGCCTGCGTGATCGTCAAGCACGCCAACCCATGCGGCGTGGCCGTGGCTTTGGACAGCGAAGGCGGCATCCGCCAGGCCTATGAACTGGCCTACGCCACTGACACCGAGTCGGCGTTCGGCGGCATCATCGCCTTTAACCGCGAGCTGGACGGCGAGACTGCGAAAGCCATCGTCGAGCGCCAGTTTGTCGAAGTAATCATCGCGCCGAAAATCAGTGCAGAAGCCCGTGCCGTAGTCGCCGCCAAAGCCAACGTACGCCTGCTCGAATGCGGCGAATGGCCGGCCGAGCGCAGCGCCGGTTGGGACTTCAAACGCGTCAACGGTGGCCTGCTGGTGCAGAGCCGCGACATCGGCATGATCAAGGCCGAAGACCTGAAGATCGTCACCCAGCGCGCACCAAGCGAGCAGGAAATTCATGACCTGATCTTCGCCTGGAAAGTGGCCAAGTTCGTCAAATCCAACGCCATTGTCTATGCCAAGGGCCGCCAGACCATTGGTGTCGGTGCCGGCCAGATGAGCCGCGTCAACTCTGCGCGCATTGCCGCGATCAAGGCCGAACACGCCGGCCTGCAGGTTGCCGGTTCGGTGATGGCGTCCGACGCCTTCTTCCCGTTCCGCGACGGCCTGGACAACGCGGCGGCCAATGGCATCACCGCGGTGATCCAGCCAGGCGGCTCGATGCGCGATGCGGAAGTGATTGCCGCGGCCGACGAAGCGGGCATTGCCATGGTGTTCACCGGCATGCGTCATTTCCGTCACTGATTGATGGAACGGTGGATGGCTGCGGCCATCCACCCTACGCAGCACCCATTTCGTAGGGTGGATAACGTTTTGCTTATCCACCAAACGGGCTCAACGCCCGCCTCCACTGGGAGAGCAACATGAACGTATTGATCATCGGCAGCGGCGGTCGTGAACACGCCCTGGCCTGGAAAGTGGCACAAGACAAGCGCGTCACGAAAGTCTTCGTCGCCCCCGGCAACGCCGGCACCGCCGTCGAACCCAAGTGCGAGAACGTGAATATCGACGTGCTGGCCATTGAGCAGCTGGCTGACTTCGCCGAAAAGAATGTGCAGCTGACCATCGTCGGCCCGGAAGCGCCGCTGGTGAAGGGCGTGGTTGATCTGTTCCGCTCGCGTAAGCTGGATATCTTCGGCCCTACCGCCGCCGCCGCCCAGCTGGAAGGTTCCAAGGCCTTTACCAAGGACTTCCTCGCCCGCCACGCGATCCCTACCGCCGACTACCAGAACTTCACCGAAGTCGAGCCGGCCCTGGCCTACTTGCGCGAGAAAGGCGCGCCGATCGTGATCAAGGCTGACGGCCTGGCTGCGGGCAAAGGCGTGATCGTCGCCATGACCCTGACCGAAGCCGAAGACGCCGTACGCGACATGCTCGCTGGCAACGCTTTCGGGGACGCCGGTTCGCGCGTGGTCATTGAAGAGTTTCTGGACGGAGAAGAAGCTTCGTTCATCGTCATGGTCGACGGCGAGAACGTGCTACCGATGGCCACCAGCCAGGACCACAAGCGCGTCGGTGACGCCGATACCGGCCCCAACACCGGCGGCATGGGCGCTTACTCGCCAGCCCCGGTGGTCACCGCCGACGTGCACCAGCGCGTAATGGACGAAGTGATCTACCCGACCGTGCGCGGCATGGCCAGCGAAGGCAACGTCTACACCGGCTTCCTCTACGCCGGGCTGATGATCGACAAGGCTGGCAAGCCCAAGGTCATTGAGTTCAACTGCCGCTTCGGCGACCCGGAAACCCAGCCGATCATGTGCCGCCTGGAAAGCTCTCTGGTGCTGCTGGTCGAAGCCGCACTGGCCAAGGCGCTGGACAAGGTCGAAGCCACCTGGGACCCGCGCCCGACCGTCGGCGTGGTAATCGCTGCGGGCGGCTACCCGGCCGATTACGCCAAGGGCGATGTGATCGAAGGCCTGGATGCTGCCGCGCAATTGGAAGGCAAAGTGTTCCATGCGGGAACCGCACTGAAGGATGGCCAGATCGTCACCGCAGGTGGCCGCGTATTGTGCGCCACCGCCATCGGTCGTACGGTTGAGGAAGCCCAACAACAGGCTTATCGCCTGACCGAGAAAATTCGCTGGAGCGGCAGTTTCTACCGCACTGATATCGGTTACCGCGCCATCGCCCGCGAACGCGGGGAGAAGTGAAGGTAAATAATAGGTAAAACACGACAAAGGTGGCCAATTGGCCACCTTTGTCATATTTCCCTCGCGAACAGCTTGGCTATAATCCGACCACTTATTTTTGAAGGGACTTCACTGTGCGCCGGCTGAGGATTGCCACCTACCTGCTGCTCAGCACACTGCTGATGACGCTTACCCTGGCGTCAGTTCAGGCAGAGCCACAGGCTTCCTGGTCGCGCCTCACTGATTCAAACGCCGAACTGCAATTCAATGATATTCGCAGCCCTGCGCGTAAATCCCAGTTCCTCCCCACTGACCTGACCCAGCTGTATACGCCAGGCGGTTCCAGTGCTCTATGGCTTCATCATCGGCTCTCGGCCAACACCGATGCGCAGATGCTACGGGTCTTTGCCCCCTACCTGGCCTACCTCGATCTGTATGTCGTACAGGGTGATGAACTGATTGAGCAGGCACACACGGGCAATAACCTGCCGTTTTCCAGCCGCCCTCTGGCTAGCCGTGACTTCCTTCTGCCGCTGCCCAGGACCGACCAGCCGCTGGACATCTACCTGCGCCTGGCTTCAGAACATGCTCTGCGACCCAGCATTACCCTACAAAGTGCGCAGTCCATGGCAGCCGATGATAATCGGCCCTTGTTGTTCGGCCTGCTGCTTGGCTGCCTGGGCATGCTGGTGGCCTATAACCTGGTACGGTTCCTCTATACCCGTGCCGTCAGCGGACTCTGGCTGGCCGCCACTCAGGTTTGCCAACTGGTGGCAGTCGTCAGTCTGTTGGGAGTCAGCACACCATGGCTGGATGAGTGGCAAAGCCTGCAGCCGCAGATCGCCAACCTGTCGATGCTGCTGGCCGCACTCTGCGCCCTGTGCTTTACCGCCAGCTTCTTCCACAAGGTTTGCCCGCGTACGCCGCTCAACCATGTGCTGACCGCTGAAGTGGTGGTGATCAGCCTGGTGTGCGTCATCCTGCTGATCGCCACCAGCTTGCAGTTCAACCAGCTGGTCTATCTGCTCAACGGGGTCGCGGGCCTGAGCATCCTAATTGTCGCCCTGACTCATTGGCGCCACGGTTATCAACCCGCACGACTGTTCAGCCTGGCGGTGCTGCTGTTTTGTGCAGCCTTTATCTGCGCTCTGCCAATCCTGTTCGGCTACTGGGCGGTACAGAGTGAGTGGATCGCCTACGGCCTGCTCGCCACCACCACCGTCAGCGGCTTTATCCTCAGCATGGCGCTGAGCGAGCGACAGCGCCGCATCATGCAGGATCATTTCAGCACCAGCCGCGCCCTGGCGGCCAGCTCCGCCGAGCTGAAGGCCAAAGCGGAATTTCTCGCCAAGATCAGCCATGAAATTCGCACCCCGATGAATGGCGTGCTAGGCATGACCGAGCTGCTGCTCGGCACCCCGCTGTCGGCCAAGCAGCGCGACTACGTACAGACCATCCACAGCTCGGGCAATGAACTGCTCACCCTGATTAACGAAATCCTCGATATCTCCAAGCTGGAGTCCGGGCAGATCGAGCTGGATGACGTGCAGTTTGACCTCAACGCACTGATCGAAGACTGCCTGGATATCTTCCGCGCCAAGGCCGAGCAGCAGAAGGTCGAGCTGATCAGCTTTATGCAGCCGCAAGTGCCGCGGGTGATCAGCGGCGATCCCACACGTCTGCGCCAGACCCTGCTGAGCTTGCTGGACAATGCCTTCAAGCAGACTGATGAAGGCGAAATTCTCCTGGTGGTAGCCCTCGACACCACCGGCGAGCAGCCACGCCTGCGCATCGCCGTGCAGGACAGCGGCAAACCGCTGGACGCCAGCGAGCGGGATGCGCTGCTGAATGCCGAGCTGCACAGCAAGGACTTCCTTGCCGCCAGCAAACTCGGCGGCCGCCTCGGCCTGATCATCGCCCGCCAATTGGTGCGCCTGATGGAAGGCGAATTCGGCATCCAAAGCGGCGGCAGCCAAGGCTCGACCCTGTGGCTCACCCTGCCGCTGGACGCCTCGCGCCTGGAGCAGCCCACCGCCGACCTCGATGCCTCGCTGCAAGGTGCGCGTCTGCTGGTGGTGGACGACAACGACACCTGTCGCAAGGTGCTGGTGCAGCAATGCAGCGCCTGGGGCATGCAAGTCAGTGCGGTGCCGTCAGGCAAGGAGGCCATGGCCCTGCTGCGCACCAAGGCGCACCTGCGTGAATACTTCGATGCCGTGCTACTTGATCAGGACATGCCCGGTATGACCGGCATGCAGCTGGCCGCGCGGATCAAGGAAGACGCCAACCTCAACCACGACATTCTGGTAATCATGCTCACTGGCATCAGCAATGCGCCGAGCAAGATCATCGCGCGTAACGCCGGGATCAAACGCATCCTGGCCAAGCCCGTGGCCGGCTACACCCTGAAAACCACCCTGGCCGATGAACTGGCACAGCGCGGCAAAGGCAACTCGCCGATGTTCAGCCCGGCGCCACAGAGCACGCCGCTGAATGTGCCCGGCGATTTCCGCATTCTGGTGGCAGAGGACAACACCATCTCCACCAAGGTGATCCGCGGCATGCTGGGCAAACTCAACCTGCAGCCCGAAACGGCCAGCAACGGCGAAGAAGCCCTCAGTGCGATGAAAGCCCAGCAATACGATCTGGTGCTGATGGACTGCGAAATGCCGGTACTTGACGGTTTCTCCGCCACCGAGCAGTTACGCGCCTGGGAAGCGGCCGAGCAACGCCCACGTACTCCGGTGGTGGCACTCACCGCGCATATCCTCAATGAGCATAAAGAACGCGCGCGCCAGGCTGGCATG
The DNA here is from genome assembly GCF_026625725.1 of Pseudomonas sp. SL4(2022). Classification (NCBI taxonomy): domain Bacteria; kingdom Pseudomonadati; phylum Pseudomonadota; class Gammaproteobacteria; order Pseudomonadales; family Pseudomonadaceae; genus Pseudomonas; species Pseudomonas sp. SL4(2022). Next base: position 2,435,347 of record NZ_CP113060.1, on the reverse strand, counting down.
GACGGGCACATGTCCAAGCCGGTGGAGATGTCGCAACTGCGTGAGCTGATCGAACACTGGGTCGCCGAACGGGAAATCCGTCGCCAGCGCGACGCCCTGCCTTCCTGAGCAGGGTTGATTGCCCGGCAACCGATACACGCTTACCCTGCCACCCTTCTTTATCGAGACGAGTCCTTTCCATGGCGTCCGCGCTGTTCAGCCTGTATTTGAAACTGCTGGTGCTCTATAGCCCGTTCTTCGTGCTGTCGTGTTTTATCGGCCTAAGCCGTGGCTACACGGTCAAGGAGCGCAAGCGCCTGGCCTGGAAAGTCGCCCTCGGTGTGCTGATCGCCAGCGTACTGCTGTACCTGTTCGGCAAGCATATCTTTACCCTGTTCGGCATCACCATCGACGCCTTCCGCATTGGTGCCGGTAGCGTGCTGTTTATCTCGGCCCTCGGCATGGCCCAGGGCAAATCGGCGGTGCAGAGCGACAACGTGCAGCAGGACGTGACCATCGTGCCGCTGACCATCCCGCTCACCGTCGGCCCCGGCACCATCGGCGCGCTACTGCTAATGGGCGCCAGCCAGCCGGACTGGGGCGACAAGGCCATCGCCGTGCTGGGCATCGCCCTGGCCAGCCTGACGGTGGGCGTGGTGCTGTATATGTCCAACCAGTTCGAACGCCTGCTCGGCGATCAGGGCTTGCAGATTGTCAGTCGTTTGATGGGGCTGTTCGTCTGTGCACTGGCCGCGCAGATCATCTTTACCGGGGTTAAGAACTACCTCGCGCTCTGATGCCCCCGGCTGGATTAGTGAAGCCTGATACGAGCCTGCAGCGAACCCCGGATTACGCCTCCGGCTAATCCAGGCTACGACTAAGCAAAACCCTGACTGCCGCCGTAGTGGACGACGCCCTTTTCGTCCACCGTGACGGCTACGACTGCCGAACGCTGCCGCCCATAAAGTCAGGCCGTAGCCCGGATAAAATCAGGGAGCGGTTAATGCCATCAGCACGCTAAGTCCTGGATTGCATCCGAATTACAGGCGCCCCCCTCGCACCATCGGCATGCAATGCAGCCCTACGGCGGTGCATAACGCCGATCAGAACCATCACCCCACGCCCTTAAAAACACTTAACCACTTGAAAATAAATAACTTCTATTAACTGGCACCGACATTGCTCTAGGCATTCCATCTCTTGGATACAAGATGGAATTTCAGCGCATGGCCAACGCCCCCCACGCCTTCACCCTGAACGATTGGCAACAGGCCTACCGCGACAGCCAATCGCCCGCCGAACTGCTGCATAGCCTGCGCCTCGCACTGAGCACAAAGGACAATGCCTGGATCACCCTGGCCAGCGAAGCTCAGCTCAACAGCCAACTCGATGCTTTGTCAGCGCTGCTCGACGCGGCCAACGGCGAGCTAAGCAAGCTGCCGCTGTACGGCGTGCCATTCGCCATCAAAGACAATATCGACGCCGCCGGCTGGCCCACCACCGCCGCCTGCCCGGAGTTCGCCTACAGCGCTGCCGCCGACGCCACGGTGGTGGCCAAGCTGCGCGCCGCCGGCGCCATCCTAATCGGCAAAACCAACCTCGACCAGTTCGCCACCGGACTGGTCGGCACCCGCTCGCCCTATGGCGCGGTGCCCAATAGTTGCAACCCGGATTACGTCAGCGGCGGGTCCAGCTCCGGTTCGGCCAGCGTGGTCGCGCGCGGCCTGGTGCCCTTCTCGCTGGGCACCGACACCGCCGGCTCGGGCCGCGTGCCGGCCGGTTTCAACAATATTGTCGGGCTCAAGCCGAGCAAAGGCTGGCTGTCCAATAGCGGTCTGGTACCGGCCTGCAAGACCCTCGATTGCATCTCGGTGTTTGCCCTGACCGTCAGCGATGCCCTGAGCGTGGCGCAGATCGCCGGCGGCTATGACGCAGCCGATCCCTACAGCCGCAAGAACCCCAATAGCGCCAAGGTCGGCATGCCGGCCAAGCCGCGCCTGGCGGTGCCGAGCAACCCCGAGTTCTTTGGCGATACGCAGAACCTAGCGGTGTTTGAGCAGGCCTTGGGCACGTTGCGCGAGCTGGATGTGCAGCTGGTAGAGATTGATTTTTCGCCCTTCCAGCAACTGGCCGAGCAGCTCTATTACGGCAGCTGGGTCGCCGAACGCAGCGTGGCGCTGGAAGGCGTCGACCCGGCACATATCAACCCGGTGGTGCGCGGCATCGTCGAGAACGGTCACACGTACAGCGCCGGTGATGCCTACAAGGCCGAATACACTCGCGCAGCACTGAGCCGGACGATCAATGACGTGCTGGCCGGTTTCGACGCGCTAGTCGTACCAACCTCGCCGACCCTGCGCACGCTGGCCGAGATGGACGCAGAGCCCGTGCTGTTCAACAGCCAGTTCGGCACCTACACCAACTTCACCAACCTCGCCGATTTGTCCGCCCTGGCCCTGCCCGCCGGTTTTCGCGCCGATGGCCTACCGGCCGGAATCACCCTGATCGCCCCAGCCTGGCACGATCAGGCCCTGGCGGCCTTCGGTCAACGCTGGCAGCAAGCGCTCAAGCTGCCGCTGGGTGCCACGGGTAAAGCATTGCCCGAGCAAGCGCCGAGCAGCACGCCAGCCCCCGGCAGCGTGCGCGTCGCCGTGGTCGGTGCACACCTGACCGGTATGCCGCTGAATTTCCAGCTGACCAGCCGCGACGCCGTGCTGGTCGAGCAAACCACCAGCGCCGCCACCTATCGCCTGTATGCCCTGCCCGGCACCGTGCCGCCGAAACCGGGCCTGGCGCGGGTGGCCGCCGATGGCGCGGCGATCATCGTCGAGCTGTGGGATATACCCCAGGCACGCTTTGGCGAATTGGTCGCGGAGATTCCGGCGCCGCTGGGCATCGGCAATCTGCAGCTGGCCGACGGTCGCTGGGTCAAAGGCTTTATCTGCGAACCCTATGCGCTGGATGGCGCGCGCGATATCACCAGCTTCGGTGGCTGGCGCGCCTTTATCGCCAGCCAGCAGCAGGGCTGACGCCATGCAACTGAGCGACGCCGCCAGCAGCGGCAATGAACGCCCGGACAACCTCGCCGAACGCATCTACCAGCAGCTCAAAGACGACATCTTCGAGTTCCGCCTGCTGCCCGGTGATCGCTTCTCCGAAGGCGAGATCGCCGAGCGCGTGGCCGCCAGCCGCACCCCGGTGCGCCAGGCGCTGTACCGCCTGCAGCGCGAAGGCTACCTAAAGGTGTATTTCCGCAGTGGCTGGCAGGTGATGCCGTTCGACTTCGCGCATTTCGAGGAGCTGTACGAGGTGCGCATCGTCCTCGAACTGGAGGCCGTACGGCGGTTGTGCGAACGCCCCCAAGACGAGCACAGCGACGCACTGGTGCAACTGCAACGCACCTGGCTGGTGCAACCCGAGCAGCGCTTACAGGACGGCCGCGAAGTCTCGCGCCTGGATGAGCGCTTTCACTGCCAGTTGCTGGTAGCCGCCGGCAACCGCGAGATGGCCCGCCTACACGCCGAGGTGAGCGAGAAGATCCGCATTATCAGGCGCTTGGACTTCACCCAGAGCCCGCGCGTGGCGGCCACTTATGACGAACATGGCGAAATTCTCGCGGCAATTTTGTCGCGGCGATGCGAAGAGGCACAGCTATTGCTCAAGACCCATATAGAGGTCAGCAAGGCCGAAGTGCGCAAGATCACCCTGCACATGCTGCACAGCGCGCGTCAGCGCACCATGCCGGCACCAGAGGTGAAGACCTGAAGTGAAGACCCAGGGCCCTGCCCTGTTTCAACTGCCAGACAAACAACTAAAAACCAGCAGCTCAAACACTTAAGTTCGTGAATGGAGATCGCACCATGCAACGTCGCAACCTGATCAAGGCCTTTACCCTCACCGCGTCCATCGCCGCCATGGGCATGACCTGGACCGTGCAAGCCGCCGAGACCATCAAAGTCGGCATCCTGCACTCGCTGTCCGGCACCATGGCCATTTCGGAAACGTCGCTGAAAGACATGGCGCTGATGACCATCGACGAGATCAACGCCAAGGGCGGCGTGAACGGCAAACAACTGGAAGCCGTAGTCGTTGACCCGGCCTCCAACTGGCCGCTGTTCGCCGAGAAAGGCCGCCAGCTGTTGACCCAGGACAAGGTCGACGTGGTGTTCGGCTGCTGGACCTCGGTGTCGCGTAAATCCGTGCTGCCGGTCTTTGAAGAGCTCAACGGCCTGCTGTTCTACCCCGTGCAATACGAAGGCGAAGAGCTTTCCCCGAATGTGTTCTACACCGGTGCCGCGCCAAACCAGCAGGCTATTCCAGCGGTCGAGTACCTGATGAGCGAAGACGGCGGTGCCGCCAAGCGCTACTTCCTGCTCGGCACCGACTACGTCTACCCGCGCACCACCAACAAGATCTTGCGCGCCTTCCTGATCAGCAAGGGCGTGGCTGAAAAAGACATCGAAGAGGTCTACACCCCGTTCGGTCATAGCGATTATCAAACCATCGTTGCCAACATCAAGAAGTTCTCCGCGGGTGGTAAAACTGCGGTGATCTCCACCGTCAACGGCGACTCCAACGTGCCGTTCTACAAGGAACTGGCCAACCAGGGCCTGGAAGCCACCGACGTTCCAGTCGTGGCCTTCTCCGTGGGTGAGGAAGAACTGCGCGGCATCGACACCAAGCCACTGATTGGCCACCTGGCCGCATGGAACTACTTCCAGTCGGTAGAGAACCCGGTCAACACCGAGTTTGTCGCCAAGTGGAAGGCCTACGCCAAAGCCAAGAACCTGCCAGGCGCTGACAAGGCCGTGACCAACGACCCAATGGAAGCCACCTACGTCGGCATCAATATGTGGGCGCAAGCGGTCGAGAAAGCTGGCACCACCGAGGTCGACAAGGTCCGTGAAGCGCTCTATGGCCAGACCTTCGCTGCACCCAGCGGCTACACCCTGACCATGGACAAGACCAACCACCACCTGCACAAGCCCGTGATGATCGGTGAAATCCAGGACGACGGGCAGTTCTCCGTGGTGTGGGAAACCAGCAGCCCGGTCCGCGCCCAGCCGTGGAGTCCGTATATCGAAGGCAATGACAAGAAGCCGGATTACGCGGTCAAGTCAAACTAAGCACCTGCCAGTAAGCCCGGATGACATCCGGGAACGCCCTGCCCGGATCGCCTCCGGGCCAAGGCTGACCAGCCGCCGCGCCCACGCGGCGGCTGGTACTCCCAAAGGACTGCCCTATGCCCACTGCCGTTACCCGAATTCTGCTGAGCCTGCTGTTGCTGCTGCCACTGGCCGCGCACGCCGGTGATGCCCAGGACTTTGTCGCCGCCAACCCCGCCAAGCAGGCCAGCCTGCTGGAGCGCTGGTCCGCCGCGCCCGATGCCGCGCGCCTGCCGCTGATCGAAGCCCTGCAACAGGGCCGCGTCGCTGCTGACAGCGCGAAAAACGCCTTTATTGAAAGAGATGGCGCGTATCAGTCTGCTGAAGGCGACGTGCAGCCTGTCGAAACACCCAAAAAGCTGCGCCTGAATAACCGCCTGCGCGGGCTGACCGCCACCGCACTGGCCAGCCACCAGCTGCTGGTTGATGACCCGGCGCTGCGCCTGGCCGCCGCCCAGCAACTGCAGAAGAGCGCCAAGCCGGCGCAGCTGCAACTGCTTAACGCCCAGGTCGCCAGCGAAACCGACGATGCCGTGCGCGATGCCCTGACCCTGGCCCTGGCCAACCTGCAACTGGTAGACAGCGACCTCGCCGTGCGTCTGGCCGCCGTGCGCCTGCTCGGTGAAACCGGCGACCCGCTGGCCCGTACCCGCCTGGAAGCCCTGCTCGACCCCGCCGTGGAAAGCGACCCGACGGTACGCACCGCCGCGGAAACCAGCCTGGCCCAGGTCAAACGCAAACTGCTGATTGGCGAGATGCTGGGTCAGGCCTTCAGCGGCCTGTCGCTGGGTTCGATCCTGCTGCTGGCCGCACTGGGTCTGGCCATCACCTTCGGCCTGCTCGGCGTGATCAACATGGCCCACGGCGAAATGCTGATGCTCGGGGCCTACTCCACCTACATGGTGCAGGTGCTGTTCCAGCGCTTCGCCCCGGAAGCCCTGGCGCTCTACCCGTTGGTGGCGCTGCCGGTGGCGTTCTTCGTCACCGCCGCCATCGGCATGGCGCTGGAACGCACGGTGATTCGCCACCTTTACGGCCGCCCGCTGGAAACCCTGCTCGCCACGTGGGGCATCAGCCTGATTCTGATCCAGCTGGTGCGGGTGATCTTCGGTGCGCAAAACGTTGAAGTGGCCAACCCCGCCTGGCTGTCCGGGGGCATCCAAGTGCTGCCGAATCTGGTGCTGCCGTACAACCGCATCGTGATCATCGGCTTCGCCCTGTTTGTGGTGGTGCTGACCTGGCTGCTGCTGAACAAGACCCGCCTCGGCCTTAACGTCCGCGCCGTAACCCAGAACCGCAATATGGCTGCCTGCTGCGGCGTGCCGACCGGCCGGGTAGACATGCTGGCGTTCGGCTTGGGCTCCGGTATCGCCGGCCTCGGCGGCGTGGCCCTGAGCCAGATCGGCAACGTCGGCCCGGACCTCGGCCAAAGCTACATCATCGACTCCTTCCTGGTGGTGGTGCTCGGCGGTGTCGGTCAGCTGGCCGGTAGCGTGATGGCCGCCTTCGGCTTGGGTATCGCCAACAAGATTCTCGAACCACAGATCGGTGCCGTGCTCGGCAAGATCCTTATCCTCGCGCTGATCATTCTGTTTATTCAGAAACGCCCGCAAGGTCTGTTTGCTTTGAAAGGACGGGTGATCGACTGATGACTATGCCCCTGAATCAAACGTTATTAGCCCGCGCCAGCGCCAAGCTTGGCCCGCAAGCGTCCATGGCCATCGGCCTGCTGGTACTGGCCGTATTGCTCGCCATGCCGCTGCTGCACCTGCTGCCCGCGGACAACGCCCTGCATGTGTCGGCCTACACCCTGACCCTGGTCGGCAAAATCCTCTGCTATTGCATCGTCGCCCTGGCGCTCGACTTGGTCTGGGGGTATGCCGGGCTGTTGTCGCTCGGCCACGGCCTGTTCTTTGCCCTCGGCGGTTACGCCATGGGCATGTACCTGATGCGCGAAGCAGCGGGTGACGGCCTGCCGGCGTTTATGAGCTTCCTCGCCTGGACCGAGCTGCCTTGGTATTGGTACGGCACCGACAGCTTCCTCTGGGCCCTGTGCCTGGTGGTGCTGGCCCCCGGTTTGCTCGCGCTGGTGTTCGGCTTCTTCGCCTTCCGCTCGCGGATCAAGGGCGTGTACTTCTCAATCATGACCCAGGCGCTGACCTTCGCTGGCATGTTGCTGTTCTTCCGCAACGAAACCGGCTTTGGCGGCAACAACGGTTTTACCAACTTCCGCACCATTCTCGGTTTCGACATCACCGCCGCGCACACCCGCGCGGCGCTGTTCTTCGCCACCGTGGTGCTGCTGGTGGCCAGCCTGTACCTGGGCTGGCGACTGGCGCGCAGCAAGTTCGGCCGCGTGCTCACCGCGCTACGCGATGCAGAAAACCGCCTGATGTTCTGCGGCTACGACCCGCGCGGCTACAAGCTGTTTATCTGGGTGCTCAGCGCCGTGCTCTGTGGTCTTGCGGGTGCGCTGTATGTGCCGCAAGTGGGCATCATCAACCCCAGCGAAATGTCGCCGACCAACTCCATCGAAGCGGCCGTGTGGGTCGCCCTCGGTGGGCGCGGCACGCTGATCGGTCCGCTGCTCGGTGCCGGCTTGGTCAACGGCATGAAGAGCTGGTTCACCGTAGCCTTCCCCGAGTACTGGCTGTTCGCCCTGGGCTTTCTGTTTATCGTCGTGACGCTGTTCCTGCCCAAAGGCGTGATCGGCTTGTTACGCAAGAAAGGAGAGCAATGATGCGTGCCACTCCAGTCCCCGAATTTATGCTCGAACCCGCCTATGACCCGTCCGGCAGCGGCCGTGACCCAATCGGTGCCAGCGCCCTGGCCACCAAGGGTCTGAATGTGCGCCACGGCACCATCCTGACGCTGGAAGACATCAACGTCAGTTTCGATGGTTTCAAGGCGCTGACCAACCTGACGCTGTACATCGGCGTCGGTGAACTGCGCTGCATCATCGGCCCCAACGGTGCCGGCAAGACCACCATGATGGACGTGATCACCGGCAAGACCCGCCCGGACAACGGCGTCGCCTACTTCGGCGAAACCCTCGACCTGACCCAGATGAGCGAGGTGCAAATCGCTCAGTCCGGCATCGGCCGCAAGTTCCAGAAGCCGACCGTCTTCGAAGCGCTGAGCGTGTTCGAAAACCTCGAACTGGCGCAGAAGACCAACAAATCGGTGTGGGCCAGCCTGCGCGCCAAACTGACCGGCGAGCAGCGTGATCGTATTGATGAAGCGCTGCAGACGATCAAACTCGACAGCTCACGCTCACGCCCCGCCGGGCTGTTGTCGCACGGCCAGAAGCAGTTCCTGGAGATCGGCATGCTGCTGGTGCAAGACCCGCAACTGCTGCTGCTCGATGAGCCGGTGGCGGGCATGACCGACGCCGAAACCGAGTTCACCGCCGAACTGTTCAAGTCACTGGCACGCAAGCATTCGCTGATGGTGGTCGAGCACGACATGGGCTTCGTCGGCTCCATCGCCGACCACGTCACCGTGCTGCACCAAGGCAGCGTATTGGCCGAAGGCTCGCTGGAACAGGTGCAGAACGATGAGCGGGTGATTGAGGTGTACCTCGGCCGCTAATGCCGCGATCACGACCGTCCAAACTCCACAGAATTGAGAGCCTGAACATGCTGCAAGTTGAGCAACTGCATCAGTACTACGGTGGCAGCCATATCCTCCGAGGCCTGTCGTTCGAGGTGAAGGTCGGCGAAGTCACCTGCCTGCTCGGCCGTAACGGCGTGGGCAAGACCACCCTGCTGAAATGCCTGATGGGCCTGATCCCGGCCAAAGAAGGCGCGGTGAAGTGGGAAGGCCAGCCCATCACCGCCTTCAAGCCGCACCAGCGCGTGCAAGCCGGCATTGCCTATGTGCCCCAGGGCCGGGAAATTTTCGGCCGCCTGACCGTGGAAGAAAACCTGCTCATGGGCCTGTCACGTTTTCCCGGCAGCGACGCCAAGGCAGTGCCGGAATTTATCTATGAGCTGTTCCCCGTGCTGCGTGAGATGAAACATCGCCGTGGCGGCGACCTTTCCGGCGGCCAGCAGCAACAGCTGGCCATCGGCCGCGCCCTGGCCAGCCAGCCGCGCCTGCTGATCCTCGATGAGCCCACCGAAGGCATCCAGCCCTCAGTGATCAAGGAGATCGGCGTGGTGATCAAAAAGCTCGCGGAACGCGGCGACATGGCCATCCTGCTGGTCGAGCAGTTCTATGACTTTGCCGCCGAGCTGGCCGATCAGTACCTGGTGATGAGCCGTGGCGAAATCGTCCAGCAGGGCCGTGGCGAAACCATGGAAGCCGATGGCGTGCGCGGACAGGTCGCAATCTGAATGGCGACGCTGGCCCTTTACTTTGCGCATAATCAGGCTTTCGCCCACGGATTCGAGGCTCCGATGTTTGCCCTGCGTCACGTCCTGCTCCCGCTCACCGCACTGACGGGCATCGCCCTGCTGATCTGGGCCGGCAGCCTGCCGGATTACTGGATGCTGCGCACCTTGCCAGTAGGCAGCGAAGTGCCCTACCCGCTGAAACCGGTGCTGATTTTCTGCGCCATCGTCCTGGCCGAATGCAGCCTGCTGCTGGCGCTGCTGCGCCCGCGCTCCTATTGCCGCTCCTGGGGCCGCGCGCTGTGCGCCTGCCTGCTGGCCATCGGCCTGGCGCTGTTCTGGCTGCAAGGTGCGTTGCATGCACCGCCCTACTACGGCATGCACCTGCAATGGTGGCTGGCGGTCAGCTTGGGCCTGGTTCTACTGTGTGTTTACTCCGCCGTGCAGGCCTGGCGGCAACGACGCAACCGGGTGAGCGCATGAACGCCCCCGCCGCCGTCTTCACCCCCAGCTGGCACGCCGAGCTGGAGCTGGGCTATGGCCGCGATGGCGACCGCACGCGGCCGACCTTGCGCCGGCATAAAGGCCCGCTGCGGGTGCAGAAGCACCTGTACGCCGAAGGGCCCGAGGTGTGCCAACACATCATCGTCCACCCGCCCGGCGGCATTGCCGGTGGCGATCGCCTGGATATCTCGGCCACGGTCGGCACCAACGCCTGGGCGCAACTGACCAGCCCCGGTGCAGCCAAGTGGTACCGCGCCGCTGGCCCGGCTTATCAGAGCCTGAAACTGCGCGTGGATGCCGGTGCCACCCTGGAATGGCTGCCGCAGGAAACCATCGTCTACGCCGCTGCTCAGGCGGAACTGATCACCGAGATCGACCTGTTCGGCGATGCCAAGCTGCTCTACTGGGACATCGTTGCCCTCGGTCGCCCTGCCAGTGGCGAACGCTTCGACGCCGGTCACTTCCAGGCCCAGCTGAATATCCGCCGCGACGGCCAGCTGCTCTGGCACGAACGCCAGCGCGTGGCCGGTGGCGATGGCCTGCTCGACTCGCCCATCGGCCTGGCGGGCAAACCGGTGTTCGCCACCCTGCTGATATCCGGTGAAATCGACAGCGACCTGCTGGAGCACTGCCGCAACCTGAGCACACCGGTGCGCGGCGACCTGACCCAATTACCCGGCCTGCTGGTGGCCCGCTGCCTGGCCGACGAAGCCCTGCACGCGCGCGCCTGGCTGATCGCCCTCTGGCAGCTGTTGCGCCCGGCCCTGCTCGGCCGCACGGCCGTGCCCCCACGTATCTGGAGTACCTGATGGACCTGACACCGAGAGAAAAAGACAAACTGCTGATCTTCACCGCCGGCCTGGTGGCTGAACGCCGCTTGGCCCGGGGCCTCAAACTCAACTACCCGGAAGCCATGGCCTATATCTCCGCCGCGCTGCTGGAAGGCGCGCGTGACGGCCAGACCGTGGCCGAGCTGATGCACTTCGGCACCACCCTGCTGAGCCGCGACCAAGTGATGGAAGGCATCCCGGAAATGATTCCGGAGATTCAGGTCGAGGCCACCTTTCCGGATGGCACCAAGCTGGTCACCGTCCACCAGCCGATTGTTTAAGCATGAAAATTCAAAACGCCACCGCTGCTGACCTGCCTGCCATCCAGGCCATCTACAACGACGCCGTGCAGCACACCACGGCGATCTGGAACGAAACCCTGGTTGACCTGAACAACCGTCAGGCCTGGTTGAGTGAGCGCAACGCCGCCGGCTTTCCGGTGCTGGTGGCCCACAACGACGCCGGCGATGTTGTCGGCTACGCCAGCTACGGCACCTGGCGCGCCATTGAAGGCTTTCGCCACACCGTCGAGCACTCGGTGTATGTGCGCAGCGACCAACGCGGTCAGGGGCTTGGCCCCTTGCTGATGCACGCCTTGATCGAACGCGCGCAAGCCGCCGGTCTGCACGTGATGGTGGCTGCCATCGAGAGCGGCAACAGCGCCTCGCTCCGCCTGCACGAGCGCCTCGGCTTCGTCACCACCGGCCAGATGCCCCAGGTCGGCCGTAAATTCGGCCGCTGGCTGGACCTCACCTTTATGCAGCTGATGCTGAGCCCCGAAAGGAGTGCGCCCTGATGCTGAGCATTGAGCGCCTCGACGCGGCTGACTTTGAGTCTTATCGCCAAGGCCTGTTGGCCCTGCTGCTCGACTCCGTGGCACATGGCGCCTCGGTGGGTTTTCTCGCCGGTCTCGATGCTGACGCGGCCAACCTCTATTTCGACCAGGTCCTGGCAGGCATACGCGACGGCACTCACTTGCTCTGGCTGGCCAGTGAGCAGGGCCAGGTGCTGGGCAGCGTACAACTGGTGCTCTGCCAGAAGCCAAACGGCCTCAACCGTGCAGAAGTGCAGAAGCTTCTGGTACACAGCAACGCCCGCCGCCGTGGCATCGCCAACAGCCTGATGCAGCGACTGGAAGGCGAAGCGGCGGAGCTGCAACGCGGCCTGCTGTACCTGGACACCGAAGCCGGCAGCGATGCCGAAACCTTTTACCAGGCGCTTGGCTACAGCTGCATCGGCGGGCTACCTGACTACGCCTGCGGCCCCGACGGGCAGTACCGAGCAAACGCCATCTACTACAAAACCTTGTCGAGGCCACAGCCATGATTCCCGGCGAATACCAGATCCAAGACGGCGATATCGAGCTGAATGCCGGACGCCGCACGCACCGCCTGACCGTGGCCAACAGCGGCGACCGGCCGATCCAGGTCGGCTCGCATTACCACTTCTTCGAAACCAACGACGCCCTGACCTTCGACCGGGCCAGCACACGCGGCATGCGCCTGAACATCCCGGCCGGCACTGCGGTGCGCTTCGAACCCGGGCAGAGCCGCGAAGTGGAACTGGTCGATCTGGCTGGCCATCGCCGCGTATTCGGCTTTGCCGGCCGGGTGATGGGCGATCTGTAACGTCTGGGTAGGATGGGTGGAGCGAAGCGATACCCATCGCCAAAACCGAACCAAGCCTTGATGGGTTACGCCGCTTCGCCGCTAACCCATCCTACGGATAGGACAAACATGAAAATATCCCGCCAAGCCTACGCCGACATGTTCGGCCCCACCGTCGGCGACAAGGTGCGCCTGGCCGATACCGAGCTGTGGATCGAAGTCGAGAAGGACTTCACCACCTACGGTGAAGAAGTGAAATTCGGCGGTGGCAAGGTGATCCGCGACGGCATGGGTCAGGGCCAACTGTGCGCCGCTGATGTGGTCGACACGCTGATCACCAACGCGCTGATCATCGACCACTGGGGCATCGTCAAAGCCGACGTGGGCCTCAAAGACGGGCGCATCGCCGCCATCGGCAAAGCCGGTAACGCCGACATTCAGCCGGACGTGACCATCGCCATCGGCGCGGGCACCGAAGTGATCGCCGGTGAAGGCATGATCCTCACCGCCGGCGGCATCGACAGCCATATCCACTTCATCTGCCCGCAGCAGATCGAAGAGGCCTTGATGAGCGGCGTCACCACCATGATCGGCGGCGGCACCGGGCCGGCCACCGGCACCAACGCCACCACCTGCACCTCCGGGCCGTGGCACATGGCGCGCATGCTGCAGGCCGCCGATGCCTTCCCGATGAACATGGGTTTTACCGGCAAGGGCAATGCCTCGCTACCGGAACCGCTGATCGAGCAGGTCAAGGCCGGCGCCATCGGCCTCAAACTGCATGAAGACTGGGGCACCACCCCGGCAGCCATCGACAATTGCCTGAGCGTGGCCGATCAGTACGACGTGCAGGTGGCGATTCACACCGACACGCTGAACGAGTCCGGCTTTGTTGAAACCACCCTCGGCGCGTTCAAGGGCCGCACCATTCACACCTACCACACAGAGGGGGCCGGTGGCGGTCACGCGCCCGACATCATCAAGGCCTGCGGCTTCCCCAACGTGCTGCCCAGCTCGACCAACCCGACCCGGCCGTTTACCAAGAACACCATCGACGAGCACCTGGACATGCTCATGGTCTGCCACCACCTCGACCCGAGCATTGCCGAGGACGTGGCCTTTGCCGAAAGCCGCATCCGCCGTGAAACCATTGCCGCCGAGGACATCCTGCATGACCTCGGCGCGTTCAGCATGATCAGCTCCGACAGCCAGGCCATGGGCCGTGTCGGCGAGGTGATCACCCGCACCTGGCAGACCGCCGACAAGATGCACAAGCAGCGCGGCCCGCTGGAGGGTGACGGCCCCGGCAACAGCAACTTCCGGGTTAAACGTTACATCGCCAAGTACACCATCAACCCGGCCATCACCCACGGCATCAGCCACGAAGTCGGCTCGGTCGAAGTGGGCAAATGGGCCGATCTGGTGCTCTGGCGGCCGGCGTTCTTTGGCGTGAAACCGACGCTGATTCTCAAGGGTGGGGCGATTGCCGCCAGCCTGATGGGCGACGCCAACGCCTCGATCCCCACGCCGCAGCCGGTGCATTACCGCCCGATGTTCGCCAGCTACGGCGGCAGTCGTCACGCCACCAGCTTCACCTTTATCAGCCAGGCGGCCTTTGAGGCGGGCGTGCCCGAGCAGTTGGGGCTGAAGAAGAAAATCGGCGTGGTCAAAGGCTGCCGCACCCTTAAAAAGAGCGACCTGATCCACAACGACTACCAACCCACCATCGAAGTGGACGCGCAGAACTATCAGGTCAAGGCCGACGGCCAACTGCTCTGGTGCGAACCGGCAGAGGTGTTGCCAATGGCGCAGCGGTATTTTCTATTCTGACCCGCACGCCGCTGTTGGGCTTCGCTGCGCTCAACCACAACCTAGCCAACCCCATCGCCCGCATCACCACACGTAGGCTGCGGTTGAGCCGCGCAGCGGTGAAGCCCAACAGCAATCACCTAGACCCTCAGCGCAATTGACTGTCCTTGCTGCCCCGGCGGTTATAGCCGGTGAACCGGGCCTGTTCCTTGTCGTGCTCGGTTTGGCAGGCCACGCACAGGTGCACGCCGGGGATGGCTGTGCGCCGGGCTTGGGGAATGACCGCGTCGCATTCTTCGCAATGGCTCAGGCTTTCGCCGCGCGGCAATTGGCTGCGAACGCGGGCAATGGCGTCCTCAAGGCTGCTGTCGATCTGCTCCTGAACCGCACCATCGGTTGCCCAACCACCGGCCATGCACGCGCCCTCCGTTGTTTAGGCGGTAGGTATGCGCCGAAATGCGATGAACCTCAAGCGCAGGTGGTCGGCCTACTCCTTGACCTCCATAAACTCGCGCGCCCAGACGATGTAGTCCTCGGGTTGCGTGTATTTATGGGTCAGTTCGGTGGCGTTGAGTTCGCAAGGTTCGGCATTGCGTTGCTCGCGCAGGCAATCGTAGGTGGCCTTGATTGCTGCGAAGTAAGCGGCGTGACCGTTGACCACGATGCGCACCCCCAGCGCCGCCAGGCGGGCGTTGTCGCGCAGCTTGGGGTTGCCGTAGGTGACCAGCATCAGCGGGATACTTAGCGCGGAAGCAATCTGCTCCAAATGGGCAAAATCCTCGACGCCGACCAGGCAGATGGCATCCGCCCCCGCCGCCTGATAGGCCTGCGTACGACGGATCACCTCATGCACATCCAGCACGCCGGCATGGGTGCGGGCGATGATCGCCAGGTCAGGGTCTACGCGCGCTTCCAGTGCTGCGCGGATTTTCCCGACGCCTTCGTCAACGCTGATCAGGTCGGTGGATTTGCGCCCGAACTGCGCGGGTAGCAGGGTATCTTCAAGGGTCAACGCGGCGATGCCGGCGCGCTCCAATTCAACCACGGTGCGCATGACGTTGAGCGCATTGCCGTAGCCATGATCCGCATCGGCGATGACCGGCAGGCGGCTGACACGGCCAATGCGCGTGGCCTGCTCGACAAACTCGCTGAGGCTAATCAGGGCGAAATCGGGGGCTGCCAGAACTTGTAGTGATGCTACAGAACCACCCAGGATACCCACCTCAAACCCCAGGTCGGCGGCAATGCGCGCGGCCATCGGGTCAAACACTGAAGCCGTGTGATAACAGCTATTTGAAGCCAGTAGCGCACGAAACTGTGCGCGAAGGTCATGGTGTGAGGCTCGTTGCATGGGGTGCACCATCGGTCATAGTCAATTCTGAACGAGGATTATGTAGTAAAACTACAAAAACCGTCATGTAGTAAAACTACATAGTCGACCAGTAACCTTGCACCCGCCTTTCAGGCGGCGAACAACCAGGCCCTAAAGCAGCTCTACCGGCAAACGCGGCCCAAAGCCTGCGCCTGTCAGCAGCCCATAGGCCATCCACAGCATCACCCCGGCATACAGCGCACGCGGCAACCAGGTCGCCAGCTGTTCGGTCAGGCTATCCAGTTTCTGTGTTTCCACCCCGGCGTAGTTGAGCAGGCTGGCTGGCAAGGTGCCGCTGGCCTCCCCCGTACGAATCAGGCCAAGGGCCAACCCCTGGCCGGGGAAGTCCAGATTGGCCAACGCCTGCGCCAGGCTCTGGCCACGCTGCACAGCCAACTGCACACCGCTGAAGCGTTTGCGCAGTGGCGCATGGCGGATCACCGCGCAGGCCTTGGCCAGGGCATCCAGCATGGGCATGCCGGCCTCCAGCATCAGCCCCAGGCTGTCGAAAAAATCGCGCAGGTTACGCCGCAGCAACGCGGGACCGAGAATCGGCATACTCGCCAACAGGCTATCGAACGGCGAAGCCGCCCCCTGCAGGCGCGTGCTCATGACGCACGTATAACCGACGGCCCAGGCCATAGAGCGCCCCCAGCACCAGCAACGGCCAGAGCACGCCCCACAGATAACCGGCGATGCTCAACTGCCCCCCCACCAGCGCTGGCAGCGGCTGGATAAACAGCGCCAGCACCAACACAGCCGCCGGCATCAGCAAGCGTGACTGCAGCGCAGCGACCTGCTGCGCCCGGTGGTTGTAACGCTCGGCCAGACGCTGATAGGTCGCAGCCAGACAACCACTGGCCTGCGCTGCGCCCAGCAGGCTGCTGTCCAATGGCGTCAACAGGCCGCTGCGTAAACCGGCGCAGGCCATATCGCGACCGCCGGCAACCTGCGCCTGCACACCCTGCAGTGCTGCCCTGGCATGCGCAGGCAACGCCACACCGAGCAGCGCCTGCTCCACGGGCACGCCGGCCTTTTCCATGGCGGCCAAGTGGCTGAACAGTTGGGCACGGGCAGCAAAATCCAACATTACGGGACGGGAGCGGGGCATCGGCAGGCTCTGCAGGTGATAACGGAGATGGCTCAGGCTATTCAGTGGCGGTGGGTAACTGTGCGTGCGGCATCCAGCGGCGAAAGATCTCAGCAAAGCTGCCGTCCTTATGCATGGCATCCAACGCACGGCGCCAGCGCTGCACCACGGCGGCGTCGGTCTGCGGGGAAAAGGCAATGTAATAGGCCGAGCGCATAAACGGCAGGTGCGCCTGCACCTGATCGGCACGCAATCCTCCTCGCGCCAGTTCGGCATCGAGGGTCAAGTCCTCGGTGGCAATCAGTTGAACGCGCCCGTGCTTGAGCATGGTCACCATACTCTTCGAACTGGTAACCCCGTAGAGGTTCTTGAACCCACGCGCCTCCAGCGTTTCATAGGTGTACCACTGCTTCGGCACGGCCAGCGGGCCGCTCTCGGCCGCCTGCTGCAGGCTGTCGAATCGCAAATTGCGCGATTTCAGCGAATAGAAACTGGTAGTGCCAATCAGCAGGGGCCCTACCCACTGGAAACGAGCCTCACGCTCCGGCGTACGTACGGTGGAAAAGATCGCCGTATCGGCCTGATGCTGTGCCAGCGCGTATGCCCGCGTCCAGGGCAACAGTTCCAGGCGCGCCGCATCGCCGGTTCGCGCGATCAGTTGGCGCACAATATCCACTGCCAGCCCGCGCAACTCACCATCCTGACTGTAGCTGGTTGGCGGTGCCTCTTCAGTCAGCAAACGCAGTTCAGCCTGCGCACTGCCTGCCATACAGCACACAAGCCAGATCACCAGCAGGCAACTACATTTACGCAAGATAAAATCTCCGCCGCTTTCCCTCAGACTAGCTCAGCACCCACGGATTGCATCAAAGAGCAGGGAGCACCGCCGGCACGCTGTCAGCCCCTGGAAACCCGCGATGATGGATGCGCTGCAAACGGTCATCGCGCGTCAACTCGTCCAGTGCGTATAGCCAGCACGGGACCCGCTCCGGATTGATCGTGTTGGAAAAACAATCTAGGCGTTGGTTTGCATCAGGGTGAACGGCAGCTCAACCTCTTCGCGCTTCGTGCCTGCTTCAGCCAGCATTTCATCCAGGGCCAGCGAGTTGGCCACTCGCAATTCAATCCGACCCTGCTTGAACATCGTGGTCATGTGCTGCGGGGTGGGCACGCCATAGAGGCTCTTCAAGCCCTGCTCGCCAAGGTACTCGTAGGAGTACCACTGCTTCGGTACGGCCAGGTCGCGAAACGCTCGACATCGGCCAGCGTACGAACATTCAGCCCGGCACCACGCAATGAGTAGATGCCCGTCTGACCCCGCGCAATCCCCCCCCACTGGAATAACTCTTCACGACCTGGGGTGCGAACAATCGAGAACCGTGCGGCATTCGCGGGGCGCGCCGTGAAAGTGCATCGCCTGGCCACTGTCAGTGCGGCTTGGCGACCCCTCTCAACCAGCGCCCAATAGGCCGTGTACTGGCCATCACCACGCCGATGCAATCATCTATTGCCGCCTGAGATAGAGCGCCTGAGCAGCAGAGGGCGACCACCATCAGAGCAGGTTTAAAGCGCCATCGGCAATGCGGTGCCCCCCCAACAAACGAAACCGGTCAGATGCCGATGAAAAAAGCACCGCAGCGCAACTGATATCCGATGAGTATCGGCGGCCTGGCCGTGTCACCGGTCGCAGACTCGAATCGGACCAGAACCACTCGCGCCCTCACACTTTTTCACACACAAGATGAGCGCCGGGCTGGTAGCAAGGCCCCAGGCAGGCGATGATCAGCACTCATCCACGCCATTTGAACGACATGACCGATATCACCCAGAACCATCACGCCAGCCATAAGCCACGCCCACTGATCGATTTGCTGGTCAGCATCCTGATCCCCTCACTGATTCTGATGAAACTCAGTGGCGAGAGCCGACTCGGCGCTGACGGTGCGCTGATGCTGGCACTGGCCTTCCCTTTTGGCTGGGGCAGCTTCGAGCTGATCAAGTACCGCAAATTCAACTTCATTGCCCTGCTCGGCCTGGTCAGCGTGCTGCTGACCGGCGGCATCGGCCTGCTCAAGCTGGACAACCAATGGCTGGCCATCAAGGAAGCGGCGATCCCCGGCATTATCGGTATTGCCGTGCTGATATCGACCCACACGCGCTTCCCGCTGATTCGCACCATGTTGTTCAACAAGAATGTGCTCAACGTCGACAAGATCCACGAGCGCCTGGAACAGGCCGGCAACACCGAACAATTCGAAAGCCGCCTGCTCAAGGCCACCTATTGGCTGAGTGGCACCTTCTTCTTTTCCTCGGCGATGAACTACGCGCTGGCCAAGTGGATAGTCATCAGTCCAGCCGGCAGCGAAGCCTTCAACGCGGAACTGGGGCGGATGAACCTGCTCAGCTATCCGATGATCGCGATCCCCTCGATGATCATGCTGATGGCCATCTTCTACTACCTGTGGCGAACCATTCACGGCCTGACCGGCCTTAAACTGGAAGACGTGATGGCCAATGCCGATCAGGAAAAGCAATCCTGAGCCAGGCTGAACGGTGCACCCGCGAGACAGGCCAGAACTGAACCATGCTGAGCCTCTCGGCTTACCTTGGCCTGTTCGCTTCGGCCCTAGGCGCCGCCACCCTATTGCCACTGCAATCGGAAAGCGTACTGGTGGCCCTGCTGCTCAGCACGGCCTACTCACCCTGGGCCCTGCTGGCGGTAGCCAGCGTCGGTAATATCATCGGTTCACTGCTCAACTGGCTGCTCGGCCGCTACCTGGAACACTTTCGCCAACGCCGCTGGTTTCCCGTCAGCGATACACGCCTGCAACAGGCCCAGCACTGGTATGCCCGCTATGGTCGCTGGTCACTGCTGCTCAGCTGGTTGCCGATCATTGGTGACCCACTGACCTTGATCGCCGGGGTAATGCGCGAACGATTGTGGATATTCCTGCTGATCGTCAGCCTGGCGAAAACCGGCCGCTACGCCGCGCTGACACTCCTGACACTTGGGCTGGCCTGAGCATGATGGTGCAATGCAAGACATACTCGGTAACGGCCCAGACTGGCTGAGTGGTTGAGCATCCGGCACGACTCCGTGATACTGCGCGCCTTGCGCCAACTCGGCGCATACTGATTAAGCGTCAACAACGGCTGTGTCGACGATCAACTGCAGTTCAGACCGCCAATAAAAGCATGCGCCCTGCAGGTTAATTAACCTTTTGCCCAAGTGGTCGTTGTAAGGTGAAGGAGCTACGTCCGTGATGAAAAGGAGCGATCTGATCTGGACCCTGGTGGGTCTCGGCGCCGTTCTGCTGTCGTGTTATCTGCTCTATCACGAAGTGCGCAACATTTCCCTGCATGAAATTGCCGACAGCCTGCACGCTATCCCGCGCATGAACTGGCTACTGGCCGCTGGCGCAACGTTCGGGGCCTATTGTGCCCTGGCCTGGTACGACCGCATCGCGCTGGCCCACCTGGGCAAACAGATCCCCTGGCGCTTTATCAGCCTGTGCTCCTTTACCACCTATGCCCTGGCCCACAACATCGGCGCCTCGGTGTTCTCTGGCGCACTGGTGCGCTATCGCGCCTATCGCACCAAAGGCATGACACCCCAGGAAATCGGCATCCTGATTGTCTTTTGCTCCTTTACCTTTGCCCTGGGTACTGTCCTGGCGGGCGGCTGTGTACTGGTGCTTGAACCCGACCTGATTCACCGCGTGGCCAAAGTGACCCCCCTGGTGTCCGAGATCATCGGCGTGCTGCTGCTGTCGCTGGTGGCCCTCTACGTGCTCGGTTCCTGGCGACACTTCAAGCCATGGCACTGGGGCAAACTGCATGTTGAATACCCGCGCTTGGGGATTGTCGGCCGCCAACTGCTGGCCGGTCCACTGGAACTGGCCTGCGCGGCCGCCATCATCTACTTCGCCTTACCAGCCGAAAACAACCCTGGCTACTTGGTGGTATTCGGCGTCTTCCTCGCGTCATTTTCCCTGGCCCTGCTGTCACACGCACCAGGAGGCCTGGGCGTTCTCGAAGTGACATTTCTTGCTGCAATGCCGGAACTGCCCGCCCCAGATGTATTGGCCGCGTTGATCGTATTCCGCGCGTTCTACCTGCTGCTGCCCTTCGCCTTATCACTCCTGGTGGTTGTGGGCTTTGAATGGTCGCAGTGGAAAACCCGCCGCACACAAGCCGACAATCCGGAACAGCCCTGATCCATCCATCGCTCAGATCATCAGGGGCAGCATTACGCGCGCCACTCGCATAGAATGCGCGGCCGTTTTTTGCAGACCACACGGGGATGGTTACCCAGCACTCCGTTCAAGCCAGCACAACACTCAGGGTCATCACGCGTGACCCGCCTCTGGCCATGCCGTTGTGCTCGGACGCATCAACACCCTCGCGAATTTTTCTGGATCAACACCGTACATGACCGTATCAGCCCCCGCCCGCGCCTGCGGCATCGATTTTGGCACCTCCAACTCCACCGTCGGCTGGCTGCGCCCCGACGCCGAGACGCTGATCCCACTGGAAGACGGCAAGATCACCCTGCCCTCCGTGGTGTTCTTCAACCTCGAAGAGCGCCGCCCGGTCTACGGCCGCCTGGCCCTGCATGAGTACCTGGAAGGCTATGAAGGGCGTCTTATGCGCTCGCTGAAAAGCCTGCTGGGCAGCAAATTGCTGAAAAGCGAAACCACGGTGTTGGGCAGCGCCCTGCCGTTTAAAGACCTGCTCGGCTTTTTTATCGGCGAACTGAAAAACCGCGCCGAAGCCACTGCCGGCCGGCCCTTCGAGGAAGTGGTACTGGGTCGCCCGGTGTTCTTCGTCGATGACGACCCGGTGGCTGACCTGGAGGCACAAAACACCCTGGTGGCCGTGGCGCACAAGCTTGGCTTCAAGGACGTGTCGTTCCAGTACGAGCCGATTGCGGCGGCCTTCGACTATGAGTCCGGTATCGCGCGCGAAGAACTGGTGCTGATCGTCGATATTGGCGGTGGTACCTCAGACTTCTCGCTGGTGCGCCTGGCCCCCGAACGACGCCAGATCGCCGACCGCCACAGCGACATTCTTGCCACCGGCGGCGTGCACATCGGGGGCACCGACTTCGACAAGCAGCTCTCGCTGGCCGGCGTCATGCCGCTATTCGGCTATGGCAGCCGGATGAAGAGTGACGCACCGATGCCGACCAGCACCCACCTCAACCTAGCCACCTGGCACACCATTAACGCGGTGTACTCGGCACAGTCGCAGCGCCAGCTGCAGAGCATGCGCTACGACATCGTCGACCCGACCGGCATTGATCGCCTGTTCAAACTGATCGAACGGCGTGACGGCCACTGGCTGGCCATGCAAGTGGAAGACAGCAAAATCGCCCTCACCGAACAGGATGCCCGGCCCATCGACCTCAGCCGCCTGGAAAACGGTCTGGTCGCCGAGCTGACCCGCACGCTGTTTGAAGGGGCCATCGAGCCGCTGCTGGAGCGCGTACGCGCCAGCGTCACCCAGCTGCTGAGCGATGCCGGCGTCCGTGTTGAGCAGGTCGATACGGTGTTCTTTACCGGCGGTTCCAGCGGCATCCCGGCGCTGCGCCAGAGCGTGGCGGCCATGTTGCCCAACGCCCAGCATGTAGAAGGCAACACCTTCGGCAGCATCGGCAGCGGCTTGGCCATCGAGGCATACAAGCGCTACGGCTAAACACTGCAACAGCTCGCGGCTAAAGCCCCCTCCCACCTGATTTGCCGTGATTGTGGAAGGGGCCGGGCGGCGTTCCGCGTTAGCCGCGACAAACCCGCAAACGCCGGAATAAAAAACGCCAGCACGAAGCTGGCGTTTTTTGTGGCTGCACAATCAGCGCGGCACAGGCGGTTTCTTCACCGGCTTTTTACCTTTGCCTTTGGCGGCATCGGCACGCTCTTTGGCCGCCTGCTGGTTACGCGCCTGCGCCGCCGCCTTGGCCTGTTCACGCTTGTCCCACGGGTTGCCACCCGCTGCGCCGGTATCACGCGGTGGCAAACCGGTGTGCTGGGTCAACATCGGTTTGGCCTTGCTCGCCCCGGCGACTTTCTTGCTGCCAGCGGGCGTGGAGTTCTTCCGGCGCGCGCTGTGGTACTCATCCACCTTGGGCTGCACGGCCGGAATCAGCTGATGCTTGCCATTGCCGATCAGGTCGCTACGTCCCATGCGCAGCAGCGCTTCGCGCAGCATCGGCCAGCCTTTCGGGTCGTGGTAACGCAGGAACGCCTTGTGCAGACGGCGCTGTGCTTCGCTCTTGACGATGGTCACGCCGTCGCTTTTGTAACTGACCTTGCGCAGCGGGTTCTTGCCCGAGTGGTACATGGCTGTGGCGGTGGCCATCGGCGACGGATAGAAAGCCTGCACCTGGTCGGCACGGAAGCCGTTGCCCTTGAGCCACAGCGCGAGGTTCATCAT